>CANQHA010000001.1 GCA_947623585.1 uncultured Clostridia bacterium
TTGGTAAGGATGAGGTCCCCGGTCCGAATCCGGGTATCAGCTCCATAGCTCCCGAGGCAATCGCTTCGGGGGCTTTTTTTCGCCCGCCGCAAAAATGAGAAAGGAAAAAATTATGATAGAAAACAAAGAATATTCAGAGCTTAAACGCTGGCTCGAAGACACCGCCGACGAGCGCTGCGAGGACATGGGCGCATTTTTTGACCGAAGAATATCCGGCTACGAAGACCACATGAGCCCTTGGACCGAGCATTACGTCCGCGTAGCCGAGCTTTTGCCCCAAAGCACCCAAACGCTTTTAGACCTCGGCTGCGGCACCGGCCTTGAGCTCGACCGAATTTTTGAGCGTATGCCTGATCTTCGGGTGACCGCGATAGATCTTTCCGAGAGCATGACCGCCCAGCTTATAAAAAAGCACGGCAGCCGCGATCTTGAAGTTATTTTGGACGACTATTTTCTTTACGATCTTGGAGAGAACCGCTTTGACGCCGCCGTTTCGGTCGAATCGTTCCACCACTTCACCGCAGAGAAGAAAGCGGGGCTTTTTGCAAAAATCTACCGCGCCTTAAAGCCCGGCGGAATTTACATCGAATGCGACTACATTGCGAGCATACCCGAGATCGAGGAGCTGACGTTCAAAGAGTGCCGCAGGCGCCGCGAGCGCGACGGTATCCCCGACGACCGCTATATTCATTTTGACACGCCGCTCACTCTCGAGCACGAGCTTTCGGCGATGCGCTCGGGAGGCTTTGACGAAGCGGCGCTTGTCGAACAGATAAACGGCACGCCGATAATCGTCGCCAAAAAGAGGGGAGTTTAAAATGAGGATATCCGTTCTCGGTTACAGCGGCTCGGGAAAGTCAACTCTTTCGCGGACGCTCGGTGAAAAATACTCGGCCGACGTTTTGCACTTCGACGCAATTCACTGGCTTCCCGGCTGGCAGATGAACACAAGCGAGGAGAAGCTGCGCCTTACCGAGGAGTTTTTGAATTCTCACGATTCGTGGGTCATCGACGGCAACTATACGAAATATTTTTTAGAGCGCAGATTAGAGAGCTCGGACGAGATAATCCTCATGCTTTTTAACCGCTTTTCCTGCATTTTGAGGGTGATAAAGCGCCGCGTTGAGTATAGCGGACGCACCCGCCCCGACATGGGCGCGGGCTGCGAAGAAAAAATAGATTTAAATTTCCTGAAATGGGTGCTTTGGGAGGGCAGAGACCGCAAAAAGCGTCAGCAATTTAAGAAAATAGCGGAAAAATACCCCGAAAAGGTAACGGTCATAAAAAATCAGCGGCAGCTTGATAAATACTATGATAGCAATAATTTGAAGCGAAAAAGCGATTAACAAAAAGTTTAGTGCATTTTGTATAAAATTGAACAAATCCATTGACTTTTTAATTGGTTTTTTGTATAATAAAAGAAACTATCTTAACATCGGGTCAGTGCGCAGTTTCGGCGCGGCGATGATTTTTTCGGGAGGCGAGAGATATGAAAACCTGTCTTATAGTAGGTCAGTACAGCGCTTTTGTCGGTTTGCTCATCGATCGCTTCACCAAGGAGGGCTGGCGCGTTTCAACTCTTTCCGAGACCGACAGCCCGTCGCACAAGGTCTTTGAGCATTACAAATATAAATACACCTCCGAGGACCTTGTCAGAATAATCAACAGTTGCCGCCCGAGCCTTATAATCTATCTCGGAGCCTATGACAACGCCTATCGCGGCAAAAAGGAAGAACTGAAAAAGCAGTACATAAACACCGTTTGCAGCCTGCTTCTTTACGCTTCCGAGAACGGTGTCAAGCACTTTATCTATCTTTCCTCCGAGCAGGTATTTGACAATTCGAGCATCGTCGAGCTCACCGAGGAGATGCAGGCGAGGCCCGAGACCGAGCACGGTTTGCTTTTGCGGCAGGGCGAGATGGTCGCCCTCGAATATAACACCATCGCGACGATGGAGGTCACGGTTTTAAGGCTTGCAAACCTTTACTGCACGCCCTATGACGCCACCGACTGCACCGACACCGTAACCTCAAAGTGCCTAAAAGCCGCCCGAAACGAGCCGGTCGTCATAAACACCAAGCGCGAGTATTCTCTTCTTCACGGCAGAGACGCCGTCGAAGCGGTCTACATATTGGCGGTCGCCGAAAAGCGCCGTCATTCGGTATATCACATCGCCTCGCCGATAACCCTGACCGATAACGAGCTCGTCCGGGTAATTCAGTCGGGCTTCGTCAACGGCATCAGCGTAAGCGACACGACCAACAACCTTTCAAGCCGCCGCGTTCTTGACGCCTCTGCGTTCAACCGCGAATTCAACTTCAGCTATCGAATAGATTACCGTCAGGCGGTGCCCGAGATTGTCAGCACCATGCAGTCGAATCTTGCGCGCTATGTCGATGACGGCAGCTCAAAATCCAAAAAGAGCAGCTTTTGGCACACCGTTCTTTCGGTCGCCGAGGTCGTTATCCTCGTGCTTTTGTGCTTCATCGTCAAAACCTCTTTGGTAGCCGGCGGGCTTTTGAGCAGCATTGACCTCTATCTTTTGGTAACGCTGATGTTCGGCGCTTATTACGGCAGCAAGCACGGCGTTCTGTCCGCGGTCCTCAGCACGTTTTTCTATTTCCTTGAAGAAACAAGGCAGCGATCGGGGCTCGAAGTCCTTGTCGATATAAAGGTCTATATCTGGATAGCTCAGATATTCATCGTCGCGCTCGCCGTCGGATATGTCCGCGACACCCTTCTCAAAGAGCGAGCCGACTCAAAACTTCGCGACGATTACTATAAAGAGCGCCTCGACGATCTTTCAAAGATAAACAACTCGAACGTCCGTATCAAGGACTTTTACGAGGAGCGTGTGCTCGACAGCAACGAGAGCGTCGGTTACATATACAACATAATCTCGATGCTCGACACTGCAAACCCGAACTATGTCATGTTCGAGGCGACTAAGATCATCATGCAGCTCATGGAAACGAACGACATTGCGATTTACAGAATTTATGACAACGGCTATTTCCGCGTCATAACCTCAACGAGCGACCGCTCGCGTTCTCTCGGCAAATCCATCAAAAAGGAAAATATCCCCTATATCATGGATCAGATCGAGACTAATCATATGTATGTCAACCGCCAGCTCGACGCGCGCCTGCCCAGCATGGTCGGAAGCCTTATAAACGCCGACAATGTCGTAGAGTTCATCGTCATGCTGTGGGACGTTAAATATACCCACATGACGCTTTATCACCGCAATCTCATGAACGTCATCTGCAAGCTGATAAGCAGCGCCGTTTTAAGGGCGGCCGATTTTCTCGACATAACCCGAAACGTCAGGACCATCGAAGGCACGAACATTCTGACCACGCAGTCGTTTGAGGAGATACTGAAACTTTATATCACCGCGAGCCGCGAGCATCTGACCGAGATATGCGTTTTACGGGTCGAGACTTCGGGCATGACTCCCTTGCAGATGAACGCCGCGATGAAAGGTCTCGTCCGCCTGACCGACCCCATGGGCGTCGCCGAGGACGGAAACCTCTATGTTTTGCTCACCAACACAAACCGCCTTGACGCGCAGTTCGTCATCAACAGGTTGAAGAGCAAGTCGCTCGAATCGAGCATCGTCAAAACCGACGAGGACGAGTGACAGACCGTTTCAAGCCCGCCGAAAACTGATACGAAAAGGGAAGTGAGCCTGATGAGCGCGAGTACATGGGTCGTTATAATTCTTTTAGCGCTGAACCTGATCGTATCTTTGGTCGTGTTCATTCTCGGCTTTTTCATGCCCAAGGGCAAACGCGCCGCCACCTGTCTTTACGGAATATTTTTCTTCGTTTGTCCGGTCGTCGGCGTCTCGATGATGCTTGTTTATTGGCTGCTCAGATTTGTTTTAAGAACTCACAGCTACGATTCCTCGGCGCTCAGCTTTTCAACGAAGAGAACAAACTCTGTCCTTCCGCCCGACGAGAGCACCGAGATGAACTATATCTCTATCCGCGACGCGCTCGACCTTGACAGTGCGACGTCGTTAAGAAGAATGCTTTTGGACCTTTTAAAGACCCGCTCGATACTTGACGCGCCAAACATCGCCCACGCGATAACGAGCGACGACGTCGAGGCTTCGCACTATGCCGCGACCGCTATCACCAGCTTTCTTTCCGAATTCAGGGCGACCGCTCAGGCTAAACTCTATAACGTCAAAAGGCTTTCAAACAACGTCTCCGCGACTCTTGACGCTATCGGCTACATATATCCCGTTTTAAAATCCAAGATAATGGACGATATCGAGCAGCGCTCATATCTTTATATCCTTGAGGGCCTCATGGACGAGACCTATTCCGGAAACCGCTGGTATCTCACCTCGGAGCACTATCTTAACATCACCGACCTTCTTATCGACGCGGGCGAATATACGCTTGCGAGAAAATGGGTCGTCCGCGCAAAGGAGTGCCGCCCCAACGAGCTCGACACTTATAAGTGCGCGATACATCTTTTTTACAACATCAACAGCAGCGAGGAGCTTTTTTCAACGCTCGACGAGCTGAAAAGCTCCGACATCGTCATAGACAAGGAGATTTTGGATCTCATCAGAATGTTGAACGGAGGAAACTGACGGAATGAAACTCTCTTTGCGAACGCTCGTCACGATTCTCACTCTTTTCGCCGTTATATTCGTGCTTTTCATGTCGCTGACGATCTACGGAACGATTCTCACCGGAGACAATTTTCAAAACGACGGCGCGCTTCGCGACCCTGCAAAAGACATCTCCGCGCTATCCGAGATAATGAGCGCCGAAAGCCTGAAAAATTCCGAATCTTCGCCCGAGGAGCTTTCCTCGGCCGCTCAAAAGACCGTCGCCATAGTTAAGACCCTTGACGACGGCGCCGCTTGCGAATCGGCAAAGCAGTGGAGCGTTTACAGCAAGTTTTCATACAGGGTGTTCAACGGCTTTTCGGGAGCAGCACAGCTTTCAACCTGCGATTTTGTCATCTTTGATAGCTGCCCGTCAGAGCCGGGCGATATAGCCGAGCTTGAAAAACTCTGCGAGAGCGGCGCGGTTTTGATATTCTGCCGGCTTTGCGACGCGCACGAGATATCTCAAAGCCAAAAGCTGCGAGAGATCCTCGGCATAGCGACGGTCGAAGACGAAGCCTATGAGATCGACGGCGTTCATCTTTACAAGGATTTTTACCTCAGCTCGGACAGACTTTATATCGACGACGACTATTACGGCGAAGAGGACGATATGCGCTTAACGATTCCTTATTTCACGCTCAGCGCGGGTTATGAGGTCTACGCCGCGGCGGTCCTTGACGATCAGGACGCGCTTGAAATCGAAAACGAAAAGCTGCCGCCGCTTCTTTGGAAGACCACCTGCGAAAATTCTCAGGTCTGCGTAATAAACAGTCAGGTATTTGCGGGCGACGCGCTTATGGGAACTCTCACCGCGTTCGCTTCAAGGACCTCGCGCGACGGCGTTTACATCTATCCAGTCGTCAACGCTCAGGCAAACAGCATCATGGGCTATCCTTGGCTCCAGAAAGAAAACGACGAGCAGCTTTATTACATCTACGGCCACGAGTCCGACACTCTTTCAAGAAGCGTTCTGTGGCCCGGCGTAGTGCAGACGCTTTACGTCTATCACCAGACCGCCGACTTTTATGTTTCGGCTCACACCGATTATCTCAGCGAGACCGTTTCAAAGGACGACAGAATGGCGAACTATTCTATCCGTCAGGTGCACAAAACCCTCGGAACTCTCGGTCTTTCGCTTAAGCAGCGTTCAAGCGCTCCTATTGAAGACGTCATAAGCACAAACAAGGAATATTTCGAGCGTATCGTTCCGTCTTGGCGTTTTTCAAGCGTATATGCGGGAAATTTCACAATAGACGAGCTTAAGCCCTATCTTGAAGATAAGGACGGCTTTTTGGGCGACGTTTCGATGGTTCTGACCGACCGAAAGTCGGGCGACCCTATCATCTCAACGACAGACGGCGACGTTGTCGTTCTCGGGCTGACGAGTTACAGCTTCGCTCATGAGGCTTTAGACGATATCGCGCTTTTGGCGAACGAGACCGCGCTCGCGTTTGACAATCAGTACGTCGATATGAACAGGGTTATGTATCCCGAGAGCGCCGACGACTACTGGAACAATTTAAGCATCGACTGGTCCTCGGC
This sequence comes from uncultured Clostridia bacterium, assembly GCA_947623585.1. GTDB lineage: Bacteria > Bacillota > Clostridia > Oscillospirales > Ruminococcaceae > Faeciplasma. The sequence goes on from CANQHA010000001.1 coordinate 6,176, forward strand.
GGCGACCTATTACAACGATTTTAGCAAGTTTGATTTCGTCCTTGCGACCGAGCTTGAAGACAGGGTGCGAAACCTGCTTCTTACCGACTGCGAATATAAGACCGGCGACGATAAGATCGTTTTGAGCGTTGACAAGCCCAAGGATTCCTCGGTTTATTTCATCGTGAGAATGTTCACGACAAAGCCGGTCGGCGTCGAAGGCGGCGAGCTTACTCAGCTTACCGATTCGAGCTATCTTTTAAAAGCCGATGCGGACGTTGTGACGATTTTGCAAGAGCCGCTTTATCGGCTCGAAGGTCCCGAGTGAAAGGATTACGCGCGAAAGGGGTGATCATGTGAGCGACAACTACGGAAAAAAGCGCCGCCCGAAGGTCTGCATGATAGCCGAGGGCTGCTATCCCTATGAGATCGGCGGCGTTTCAAGCTGGATACACAGCATAATCAACACCTTCCCCGACATTGATTTTTCTCTTATCGGCATCGTCGCCAGCCGCGACAACAGCAAGAAATTCAAATACACCCTGCCCAATAACCTCGTTTCGGTCTACGAGGTCTATCTGACCGACACCGAGTGGGTCAGCCCGAACCTTAAAAACCGCGAGCGCAAGCTGAAAATTTCCGCCGAGGAAAAAGAGGCGCTTCAAAGCCTCGTTTCGGGCAACGACGTCAAGTGGGAGACTATCTTCGAGCTTTTCTCGCGCAAAAACCTCTCGGTCGATAAACTGCTGATGGGTTGGGATTTTCTCGACGTCGTCATAAACTATTATAAAGAAAACTACCCCTCGCTGCCGTTCACCGATTTTCTGTGGACCATGCGTTCGATATATCTGACGCTGTTTTTGGCGTTGAGAACGCCAAAAATCGAAGCCGATATCTTTCACTGCGTCGCGACCGGCTATGCCGGTGTCATCGGCTCGATGCAAAAGGTCATGAACCCGAATTCAAAGCTGATGATATCCGAGCACGGCATATACACCCGCGAGCGCGAGGAGGAGATAATCCGTGCAAAGTGGGTACAGGGAATTTTCAAGGACATCTGGATAAATCAGTTCCGCAAAATGAGTATGTGCGCATATCACTATGCCGACAAGGTGACCTCTTTGTTCGAGCACGCCCGCGAGCTTCAGATCGAGCTCGGCTGCGACAAAGAGAAGACCCTCGTCACCCCCAACGGCGTTAAGACCGAGAATTTCCAGAACATTCCTCAAAAAGACCCGGACGACACGCATTTCAACCTCGGCGCAATTTTGCGCGTAACGCCGATAAAAGACGTAAAAACGATGATAACGGCGTTTCACTATGCTCACAAGCAGTGCGAAAGATTAAAGCTCTGGATAATGGGTCCGAGCGACGAGGAGCCGGAGTATTTCAAAGAATGTCAGGACCTTGTCGAATCGCTCGGCGCCGAAGATATCGTCTTCACCGGCCCTATCAAGACGGTCGAATATATCGGAAAAATGGACGCGCTTATCCTCACCAGCATTTCCGAGGGGCAGCCGCTCACGATCCTTGAGGGCTTTGCCGCCGGAAAGCCGAGCATCGCGACCAACGTAGGAAACTGCGCGGGTCTTATCTACGGCGAGGCTGACAGCTACGGCGCCGCGGGCATCGTCTGCCCGGTAATGAGCATTCCCGACATTGTGAACGCTATTTTGGAGATATCAAAGGACGACGACCGCTGCCGCGAAATGGGCGAGATAGGCAAGCGCAGGGTGCTCGACCGCTATAAGATCGAGGACATGAAGCGAACTTACAGCGACCTTTATCACGAGCTTTTAAACGCAAACGCAGGCTAAATTCTTAAAAAGGAGGAAAAAACCGTGGCGGGCATAGGCATCAAGCTGAACCGTATCTATGAAAAACGAACGGTCACCGCGTCGCTTTACGGCATGGGGCTCAGCATTATATATACAATCGCTCCGATGCTTGTCGTCATGGGAAGCCTTCTTGCGATGTATAAGCTGCTCGGCTTTGAGAGCGTGAAATATTACGACCGAGAGCTTTTTTCCTGCTCGGTGCTTTATATTTTCATCTTCTCGCTGCTGTTTTCTACCTCGTTCAACTCGACGCTTTCAAAATACATCGCCGACCGAAACTTTGAAAAGGCGTTCGAGGACATTCCGCCCTGCATAATCGTCGGCGTAATATTAAAGCTCGGAATATCTTCGCTTGTTTCGGTTCCGTTTTATCTGTGGGAGATTTTTGTCGGCAAGGTGCCGGTCTATTACGTCTTCACGAGCTATATGGCGTATATGGCGCTGACGCTTGTTTTTGCGGTAATGCTTTACGGCGTCGTCATAAAAGAGTTCATGCAGGTTTCGCTGTTCTTTATCGTCGGCGCGCTGACCTCGGTTCTGACGTCGCTTATATTCCGCTATCTTCTCCATATGGAAATAACTTACAGTATGCTTTTGGCGCTTGCTATCGGCTTCTGGGTGACGGCGACAATGATGTTTTTCATGATCGAGCGCCGTTTTCCGGTATCCTCTCACAGATATAAGCCTGTGCTCGGCTATGTCAAGCAATACTGGCGGCTGATAATAGGGGACTTTCTTTACATTTTCGGGCTTTTCGCCCACAACTTCGTCTTTTGGACGGTTCCGTGGCACATGGTGATCGCGAACACCTATGTCTGCAACCAGCCCTATGACATGGCTACCTGCCTTGCGATGTTCACAAGCCTTTCGGCTACGGTCATCTTCGTCACCAAAATAGAGATGCACTTTTTCCGCAATTACAGCGACTTCAACACTGCGATAGTCGGCGGCAGCTTCGAGCAGATGGAAAAATACCGCAGCTTAATGTTTCGCTCGCTGACAAAAGAGCTCATGGACCTTATATACGCTCAGTTTGCGATATCCGTCGCGATATTCCTTCTTGCCGAGCTTCTTTTGCCGATAATGGGCTTCGGCGGTCTTGTCATGGATATATACCCGCTTATGGCGGTCGGATATTTCATTTCGTTTTTGATGTATTCAAACCTCTTGTTCCTGCAATATTTCACCGACTATTCGGGTGCGGTCTTTACCGGTCTGATATATGCGGGGCTGTCTTTGGCGGGAGCATTTATCTCAACGTTTCTCCCCGAGATATGGTATGGCGCGGGGTTCACGTTTGCCTCGCTTTGCGCATATATTTATTCGTTCCTGCGGCTTAGGTGGGTCGATAAAACGCTTTACCACCATATGTTCTGCGTCGGCTCGATTTTGCCTTACAAAACCGGCGAGCGGCCCGACCCGCAGGTATATAACAAAGCCAACGGAATTGAAGAAGATGAAAACGCGCTCAGTCATTAAATAAAGGAGGATTTTTATGTATTCACTGAGATTTATCGGCGTTATGTTCGGACTTGCGCTAATCATAATAGCTATCCGAGCGATCGTCAAAAGGGTCATAACCGAAAGGCAGAGCCTTTTCTGGATATTCTCCGGGCTTATAATAGCCGTCGGCTGCGCTTTTCCGTGGATCACATGGGGTATAGCCGATTACTTCGGCGTCGAGTACGCCCCGACCATCATCTTCATGGTAGCGATAGGACTTTTGGTCTTCGGGCTGTTCTATTGCTTCCAAAAGCTGGCAAAGCTGTCAAGGCAGGTAAGAGACCTCGCAATAAGCGCCTCGCTTTATAAACAGATGCTTGAAGAGATTCAGGGAAACAAGCAGCTTCCCGAGGCCGAGAAGCAGGCGGAGGAAATCGGTAAAGAGCAATGAAAAAGCTGCTTTTTGTGATAAACACGCTCGGCAGAGCTGGGGCCGAAATGGCGCTTATCGAGCTTTTGAGAAGGCTTTCGCTCGACGGCGAATACGATGTTTCGCTGTTTGTTCTTCTGCCGCAGGGCGAGCTTTTTGAAAACATCCCCGAGGGCGTAACGCTTCTTAATAAAAAGCACAGCAGCGAGTCGGTCCTCTCAAAAAAAGGCAGACTGCGAATAGCTTGGCTCGTTTTCAAGGCTTTTTGGCATAGGCTTGCGGGCTTCAGGCTTATAGGCTATTTCTTCCGCAACCTGAAAGACCAGAAAAAGACCGGCCGTTTTCAGCCCGACAAGCTGCTTTGGAGGCTTATTTCCGAGGGCACTCCCGAGCTGAAACAGCAATTTGACCTTGCGGTGGCATATATCGAGGGAGCTTCGACTTATTATGTTGCCGACCACGTCAAAGCCGCGAAAAAGGCGGCGTTCGTTCATATCGACTATGAGCGGGCGGGCTATACCGCGGTTCAGGACCAAGGCTGTTATGACAGGATAGACAGGATATTCGGCGTTTCAAAGGAAGTCGAGCGCAAATTTCTTTTGACATATCCTCAGTATGAAGACAAGGTAATGCTATTTTACAATCTTTTGGACGTAAACGGGATCCGTGAAAAAGCCCAAAAGGGCGAGGGCTTCACCGACGGCTATACCGGAACAAGGCTCGTAACCGTCGGGCGGCTGCACTATCAGAAGGGCTACGACATCGCGATAAACGCGCTTAAGATACTTCGCGACAAGGGCAGAGATATCCGCTGGTATGTTTTGGGCGACGGTCCCGAAAAGGCTTCGCTTCAAAAGCAGATCGACGACTGCGGGCTTTCCGACAGCTTCATTCTCATGGGTGCCAAGCCCTGCACCTATCCCTATGTCAAGCAGGCCGATATCTATGTTCACGCGACCCGCTTTGAGGGCAAGAGCATAGCCGTCGAGGAGGCGCAGATACTCGGAAAGGTCATCGTCGCTTCCGACTGCACCGGCAACACCGAGCAGATAATCCCCGAATACGACGGAATTTTGCTTTCTTTGAGCGCCGAGAATCTCGCGGCACAGATCGAGCGGGTGCTCGACGACGCCGAGCTCAGGGAAAAGCTGAAGCAAAACGTTCTGAAAAAAGACCTTGACCACAACGGCGACCTCAAAAAGCTGCTGTCGCTCGTTGAAGTTTCTGATAACTGACAGAGGAGGACATCTTATGAAAGATTATCTTTTGGTCATTCCCGCCTATAACGAAGAAAAGGCGATAGGCGGCGTTCTTGAAAAAATCATCGAGGGAGGCTATACCGACAGGCTCGACGTTTTGGTCGTAAACGACTGCTCGTCCGACAATACCGCCGCAGTTGTCGCAAACTACCCCGAGATTCACCTTATTTCCCATGTATTCAACCTCGGCTACGGTTCCGCGCTTCAGACCGGCTACCGTTTCGCGGTCAAGCACGACTATAAGTATGTCTTGCAGATGGACGCCGACGGTCAGCATGACGTCTGCAATATCGACATTTTGATGGACGCGCTTGCAAAGCCCGATGAAAACGGCGTTCTGCCCGACATTGTGATAGGCTCGCGCTTTGAAGAGAGCAGCGAATCCTTTAAGATATCCCTTGTCAAAAAGCTGTCTATATCGTTTTTCAGAATGTTAATAAAGCTCACCACCAAAAGAAAGATACTCGACCCGACCTCGGGCTTGCAGGCTTTGGACCGCAGCGCGTTCGAGTATTACGCGGGATATCTCAATTTTGACAACGATTATCCCGACGCGAACATGATAATCCAGATGCTCATGATGGGCTATGAGATAGTCGAGGTGCCGTCGGTCATGCACCTGCGCGTCACCGGAACGAGTATGCACTCGGGATTCATCAAGCCGCTCATTTATATGCTCATGATGCCGCTGAACATCTTTGCGGTCTATATGAGGTTAAGAAGCGGCAGCTCAAAGAAAGTCGAGAAAAGGAGAGTTCAGACCGAGGCTGAGCAGATCGCGGTATGAGCGAAGGCATCGAAAGAGTAGAGTGGATTGAGCTTCCACGGGTCGAAAAAGGCGAGGTTTTAAAAAATCCGTTCTGCGGGCTTTACAGGATATATCGCTTCGACGCTTCGAGCGAATGGACGCAAAATCATGAGAAGGTGCTCATCGAGGACTGCCGCCCCGACCCCGATATGTCGCTGGCGCTGGTCGAGATAAACCTTAAAACCTATAATTCCTGCCCGCTTCCCGAAAGCGCGTTAAACATCATCGAGCGGGTCTTTCTGACCTTTGAGAGCTATGGCGTTCAGATGATACTTCGCTTTTTATACGACTGGGACGGCGTGAACATTCAGACCGAGCCGAAGTCGATCGAGACCATTTTAACCCACATGGAGCAGATCTCTCCGCTTCTTAAAGACTACGAGCGTGACATTTATATCGTTCAGGGGCTTTTTATCGGCAACTGGGGAGAAATGCACGGCAGCAGATATATAAAGAACAACTCGCTTTACAGGCTGAACGCAAAGCTGAAAAGCTGCGTCGGAGAGAGCACCTATATCGCTGTGAGAAGTCCGGCGCTTTGGCGGCTTTTGTTAAAATCCTTCGATCCGCCATCAAGCTGGAACGACGCTTGGCTTTTAAAGTTAGGGCTTTATAACGACGGTATGACCGCATCGGAGGACGACTACGGCACCTACGGCACTCTTCATCGCGCCGAGGTCAAGAATTTCGAGGACAAAATGCGCCGCGAGTATGAGATCAAGTTCCAGAACAGCCTTTGCAGGTTCGTTCCGAACGGCGGCGAGGTCGTTCACAAAAACAGCTTCAACGACTTCGAGGCGGCGGTCGAAACGATGCAAACGCTCCACGTCTCATATATCAACAGCGAGTACGACACCGAGGTCCTTGACAAGTGGAAGAATACCGTTCTCAACAGAAGCTGGGGTCAGTGGACCGGAAAGACCGGCTACGACTATATCGCGGGGCATCTCGGCTATCGCTACTGCATCGAGAAGGTAAAGATAACTCCCGACAAAAACCGCCGCAGCGAGATTCTCGTTGAGGTCAACATCAAAAACATCGGCTTTTCGATATGCTACCGCAGGCTGAGGGTCTGCTTCGTCGTATACGGCGAGACTGATAACGAAGCGGGCGCCGTCGAGCAGTACGAGACCGAGGTAATGACCGACAGCAGGGCTTGGCAGCCCAACATTCCCGTAAATATCGTCGGGAAGATTGATGTCTCGCAGTGGTATAACAAAACCATGCGCCTTGCGATTCGCGCCGAAGACCCGATAAGCGGCGAGTGCGTTCAGTTTTCAAATACTTTCTTTGGAGCAGACGCTTACGGCAACTGCCTTTTGGGAGCGTTCACGCCGAGGCCCAACTAAATTTTTTTGGTGAGAGGAGCGATGTGATGTGGATATTCCGAGCGTCAGCGTTGTTCTGATGATAAGCGGCCAGCCGCGTCATATCGTCATGCGGGCGCTTGAAAGCGTCTTCGATCAGACTGTCGGCGCCCCGAAGATAATCATTTCCGATACCGATTCTTCCGAATACGGCACCGGCGTTCGCTTGCAGGAAGATTTTGCAAACGACAGCCGGGTGTCCTTCATGGTAAACCGCCCCGGGTATGCCGGTCTCTCGTTCAAAGACGCGCTGCTTTCGGTGATAGACACCGAGTTCGTATCCTTCATGGACGCCGGCGAGGTCTGGAAGCCCGAGAAGACGGCGAACCAGCTTGAGATAATTCGATCGTCCCAAGGGATTTCGGCGGTATACTGCAACGGCAGAATGTATTACAGCGAAAAGGGCGGCGTACGAGCCGAAAAGTGCTTCTCAAACGAGGAGAGCAACATGGCGGGCTGGGTGACAAATCACCCGATAAAAGCCCCGGGGCAGATACTTTACCGAACGGAATCGCTCAAAACCATCGGCGGCTTCGACCCGAGGCTGACTGAGCTCAGCGACATGGACGCGATATTTCGTCTAAGCGACGTCGGCAGCGTTGCCAAAACCGACGAGATACTTCTTGAATACCATGTGAGCAGCAGCGCCGACCGCCGAAAAAAAGAGTTTCTCGACCAAGAGAGCCTGCTCGATTACGAGCGCTATATAGATATGCTTCTCAGCGGCAAAAAGGTCTGCTTTGAGTTTTATTTAAGCCTTGTGCGGCTTGCCGTCAGGGCGAATATGCCGATAGAGGTCGTGCAGTATTCCTTTATGACCGCGTTAAGAGCGCCGCTTCTGACTGCGAAATACGTTTTCGGAACGCTTTTTGCGCTCCTTGTCGGGGTAATAGACACCCGCTCGAAGCGAAAACTCTGCAAAAAGCATTTGAGGGACATTCGCCGCAGGGTGCTTTCAAAGGAAGAGCTCGCCGCTCATTCCTATAAAACGAGAAAAAAAGCGGCGGCTTCGACCTCACCCGACCCCGACGAGCTTTCCGACCTTGTATCCAAAAGGTTCAGCTTCATGGGGAGCGCCTATAACGGCGTTCTGATAATCCCCGACGGCGTTACCGAGATCGCTGAGGGAGCTTTTGCGGGCTGCCAATCGGTTCGCGAGATCGTTTTTGCGGGAAGCGTCAGAAAAATCGGCGCCGAGGCTTTTATGGACTGCAAAGGGCTTGAAACGGTCGTTTTCAACAACAACAGCCATCTTTCCGCGATAGACGATTACGCCTTTGCGGGCTGCACCGGGCTTGTCACCGTAAGCCTGCCGAACAGCATTTCCACGGTGGGCAGGGGAGCGTTCATGGGCTGCCAAAGCCTTGAAAACCTCGTTTTCATCTCGCTTGCAAACTCCGAGCGCGAAAACGATATGCTCGCCGAGCACATAATCAGGATATCCGACGAATGTTTTGCGGGCTGCCGCTCGCTCGATAAGCTGCGCGTCGGCAAGGGAAGCCTTTTGCGCGAGTTCGGAAGATACTCCTTCTTCGACTGCCGCGAGCTTCGGCTTTTGTGGGTCGAGGCTGCGGTCGAGGTCCTGTCCGAGCACGCTTTTGAGGGTTGTACAAGCCTCGCCGAGATAGTAATGTCAAAGAGCGAGAGCATAAAGAAGCTGGGCGATTATGTTTTTGCGGGGTGCGAAAAAATTTATCACTTCGCGATGCCGCCCGCGGTCGCCGTTATCCCTCGGGGAGCGTTCATCGGCTGCTCAAACCTTCAGGGCATCACGCTTCCGCAGAGGGTGGTAAAGGTCAAAAAAGACGCGTTTGTTAATTGCCGGAGTATGCTTTCCTGCGTCGTGGAGAATCCCGAGGCAAAGGTAAGCTCAAAGGCGTTCAGCAAATATACAAAAGTAGAATTCAAGAGCAGCAAAGATCTTGATAAAGACATTCTCGACGCATAACAGAAAGAGAAGTGATCCAAAATGAAAAGACAGCTTTTCGGAGGGTATTCCGTCCGCGAAACAAATGTGATGCTCGGCGTTCTTCAGGACGAAAACAAGGTTTTGAAGCAGCAGATCGCGGAAATAAAGCGAATGCTTCGCCAGAACAACGCCTCGGTCCTGCGCAGAAAGGATATGCCGCCGATCGTTCCGGTCGAGGAGGCCATAAAGGCCGAAAATGCCGCAGAACCCGCGTTCACACCTGCGCCCGAGCCTATCGCGGAAGTCACCGAGCCCGAGCCTGTCGCAGAGGTCTCCGAATCCGAGCCCGCGCCCGAAGTAATCGAGCCGTCCGAGCCTATCGCAGAAGTCTCCGCTCCCGAGCCTACTCCCGAATCAGTCGAGCCGACCGAGCCTACGCCAGAGGTCTCCGAACCTGAATCTGCTCCCGAACCCGTTCCCGAGTCAGTCGAGCCGGTTGAACCTGTCGCAGAGGTTGTAGAATCCGCTCCGGAAATCATTCCCGAAGCGGTCGAGCCGACCAAGCCTGCCGCGGAAGTCTCCACTCCCGAGCCCATTCCCGAGGCAGTCGAGCCGTTAGAGCCTACACCCGAAGTCTCCGAACCCGAACCCATCGCAGAGGTCTCCGAGCCCGAGCCTACGCCCGAGGTAATCGAACCCGCTCCCGAGCCTACACCCGAGGCAACCGAGCCGGCAGAGCCTATCGCTGAGGTCTCCGAGCCTGAGCCCATTTCCGAGGCAGTCGAACCCGCTCCCGAGGCAGTCGAACCCTCTCCCGAGACCGTCGAACCCACCCCCGAAGTCGTTTCCGAGGCGGTCGAGCCGGTTGAACCTGTTGCAGAGGTTGTAGAACCCGCTTCCGAGCCCGCTCCCGAGGCAGTTGAACCTGTTGAACCTATCTCGGAAGTTTCCGAGCCCGAGCCCACTCCAGAGGCCGTTCCCGAGGCAGCCGAACCGGCCGAGCCTATCGCAGAAGTCTCTGAACCCGAGCCTGACGAGCCTAACCGTTCCGTCGTCACGATGTCCGAACCCGAGAAGCGCTCGGATATGTTCGACGTTTTCGGCGTAAACGGCGGCACCTCCGAAGACCTCGGCAGCGCGCCGTTTGAGGTAGTCCTGCCCGACGATATCGAAAGCGTCGTCTGCATCGAAAAGAGCGTCATTTTGAAAATGGACTCAATTAGAGACGAGATAGCGCGTTTAAGAAACCGCATCGCAAGAATGCAGGAATACCTTGACGCCATTCAGAAGCACAAGGAGCACATCAACGACAACAGAATTCTTGAAGCGTTCAAGAAAAGCGGCATGAGCGTCGAGGACGTTTTGGAATATTTCAACCGCAAGGATCGCGGCTGAGCATTTACCGATAAAAAGGGGGCGGACGGATGAAGACCGAAAAACTTTCGAGCAACTATATTTACAGCTTGATCTACCGCGCGTCGATCTGTCTGCTCCCTCTGATAGTCACGCCATATCTCACCCGGGTTTTAAGCGAAGAAAACAACGGCTTATATGTTTTCACGAGCACGGTCGCCTGTTTTTTCATAATGTTTTGCAAGCTCGGGCTTGAAAGCTACGGAAACCGGTGCATAGCCGTCTGCCGGGACGACCCCGAAAAGCGCAGCAAAGAGTTTTTGTCGATCTTTGGCTTGCAGCTCATTTCCTCGGCAATATCCATCGGCTCGTACATAATTTTCGTATTATTTTTCGTCAATGAGTCAAAGACAATATACTGGATACAGTTTTTATATATCTTAACCGGGCTTTTTGATGTAAGCTGGTTTTTCTACGGCATGGAGAAGTTTCGGCTGACGACGATAAGAAGCCTTCTTTCGCGTGGGCTGATCGTTGCCGGAATATTTGTTTTCGTCAAAAAGGCCGAGGACGTTCTGCCCTATACCCTTGTGATGTCCGCCTGTTTTTTGCTCGAGCAGTTAATACTTTTTGCGTTTTTGCCAAAGTATGTAAAGCTCACAAAAATAAGCCTTTCCGATGTTTTTGCGCATTTAAAGCCGAACCTGACGCTTTTTGTGCCGATCTTGGCGTTCAACATCTATCACTGGGTCGATAAGCTGATGCTCGGAATAATCTGTCAAAAAGAGGACGTCGCCTATTACAACTACGCCGAGAGCATTATTTCTCTGCCAAAGGGTATTTTGCAGGCTTTGGGCGCGGTTTTAATGCCGAGAATAGCATATCTTGCCGCGATGAACGTCAAGGAAAAGTGCAGGGTTATGCTTAAGGATTCCATCGAGATAATAAGCCTTTTAAGCTGCGGAATGTGCTTCGGCATACTCGGCGTAGCGTCGGTTTTTGTGCCGCTTTTTCTCGGTGAAAAGTATATGCAGTCTGTGATTTTAGCCATGGAGCTCGCGGTCGTCGTCATTCCGATGAGCCTTTCCGACCTCATTCAGAACGCCTATCTGGTGCCGTTCAAAAAAGACAAAATAAACATGATATCGGTCAGCATTGGAGCTGTCGTCAACATAATTTTCAACTCCGCGCTGATACCGTTTTTCGGCACCTCGGGAGCGGTCATCGCAACCCTCGGCGCGGGGACTATCGTTTTTGTATATTTATTCCGTCATATCCGCTCGTTTTTGGGAGCGCGGGAGTTCGCCGAGTCGATACTCCCTTACATAGTCATAGGCTTATGCGAGGCCGCCGTAGCGCTTTTGATATCTCGCCTCGGCTTCTCAAGACCCGTTCTTTTGGTTTTGCAGATAGCCGCCGCGGGCGGAGCCTATGTGATTTTGTGCGTAATATACTATCTTATCAGAAAAAAGCTGGACCGCAGCTATATCGACCCGATCTCGCGTATGCTCAGCGACATGGGCAGCGCGGAGGCGGATAAAAACGACTAAAAAGGGGGTAGCTTCAATGGGTGAAAAAGGCGCCTCTTTGCTTATTGACAGCAGGTTTTATCTTTTGTCAATGCTGTCGGTTTACGCCGTTATAATCTTTCTGATACTCATTCTTCCTCTTTTCATGTGGCGGAGATATCTTCGCGGCAAGGGAATGATCTATCGCTTTTTGTTCTGCATAATCACCCAGACCTGCTATCTGACAAACCTTGTTTTGCTGCTCGGCTTCTTCAACATCGCAAACCGATACACCGTTATCGCGGGTATAATTGTCGAATATCTTATCATTCGCTGGAAAACCTACGGAAAATTTCAGCCCGCAAGGAACCCCGTGACGTTTAAAACGGTGAAGCAAAGATTCAGCGTTCGCGGCTTAAAAGAGCTCATCGGCTGGCTTCGCCGAAAGCTGCTCGACGCTTATATGGGTCTTAAAGGCTTTCGCAGGTGGTCGATATGGGGCTGGTGCTTCAGAAACTGGTTCTCGCTTTTGGTTTTAGGGGCTGCGCTCGTATATAACGCCGCGTTCATAAACCACAACGTTCTCTCGGTCGGGCACAGCTATCAGTTTTCTGATATACCCGTCCACCTCTCTTGGGTATACGGTCTCGAGCACGGCACGCTTTTCATCGACGGAATCTATCCGTTTTATATGCACTGCATGATATATCTTATCCGCGTGCTTTCGGGAATACATATCCGCGAGTGCATACTCTATTACGGCGGATTTCAGACGCTTCTTTTGCTGCTCACGTCTTATTGCTTCTCGCGAAAACTCTTTTGCAACAAATACCTTGCGCTTATGCCGACGGTTTTGTTCTCTATCCTTTTAAGGCAGGGCAGATACGGCGCTTCACTTCCGCAGGAGTGCGGAATGTTTGCGGCGATGTGCGTCGCTTACTTCATTTTGGAGTATATGCAGTCCGAGCGCAAGCCGCACAACGTCAAAAACGATTCAAAGCGCAAGCGATTTTTCAGAATAGGGCAGTATCTCTATCGCTATCACATCACTACCGATCTTCTGCTCGTCGCGCTAAGCGTCACGCTTGTCATTGGCTATCACTTTTACACCGCCATCGCGACGATATTCCTTGTAATAGGCTTCGGCGTTGCATATCTTCCTAAACTCTGGCGCAAAGAGCGCTGGGTGCCGCTTCTGACCGCCGGAATAATCGGCGCGGTGCTTGCGGTGCTGCCTTTTGCTGCCTGCCTTGCAAAGGGAATACCTTTTCAGGAATCTATGGCTTGGGCGACGAGCGTTATCACCGGCGAAACTTGGGTAAACGACGAGGAGTCCTCTTATAAGGATATGTTCGACGATTTCACCGGAAACACCGACGGCTCCGAGCAGCCCGCCGAGGAGGTCCATGCCGAGACCGAGCCCGAAGACGCTCCGAAAAAGTCGATGGCTGACAGGGTCGCGCTTCTCGGCCAAGCGGTAGACAATTCCGACGTTTTAATGTTCGGCGAGGGTTCGGGAAGACTGATGATACTCTGCATAGCAGTCAGCGCGGCGTTTGCGGTTTTAAGCCTAATAATAAAGCCTTTCCGCGAGCCCGCCATGAGCTATATCACGCTTTCGATATACGGCGTCGCGATAATGCTTTTGGGTCAGGCCGAGCTTCTTGACATCATCGAGCTTTTCGACAATGCCCGCGCAAGCGTCTTTATCCAGCCGTTCTTGGTAATAATTTACACCATTCCGGTCGATATCGTTCTCAGAACGCTTTGCCTTGTGCCGTTAAAAATCGTCAAGCGGGCGGTATCGGTGCTTGCGGTCGCAGCTGCGGCATTCTCGGGCTATTGGTGCGTCGATAACGGATATCTTCACAACTATTTCGATTTAAACGCCCAGTATTACAACGACTGCGACTATGTTTTAAAGCATATCCGCGAGAGCTTTCCCGACAAATCCTTCAACGTCATCTCTCCGACCGACGACCTTTACGCAACGGTAGACGAGGGCTTCCACACCGAGATATCACAGCTTATGCACATGATAGACGGCGGCGAAAAAGAGTTCGTAATACCGTCCGAGTATTCCTTCTTCTTCGTCGAGAAAAAGGTCCTGCAGGATTACACCTACGGCAGCGTTTTGGTCAGCGCCGAGCAGGCCGACAAGGATATGCTTTACCGTGCCTCGTCGCAGGATTATTACTACCAGCGCCTCGTTATCGAGAGCAAGGCATATTATTGGGCGCAGATGATGCTGTCGCTTTACCCGAACAATTTCACTGTCTATTTTGAAAACGATATTTTGGCGGTATATCTTTTAAAGCAGAACACAAACTATCCGTTCAGCCTGAAGATCGACTACCGCTCGACGCTTGAATATCCTAAAACCACAGAAGAAACGGGGGAAAACAATGTTTAACGAAAACAACATCTGCGTGTCTTATGCGTCCGACGACAACTATGCGGCGTTCATGGGAATTTCTATGCTTTCTCTTTTTGAGAGCAACAAGCGCGCCGAGGGGATAACGGTGTTCATTCTCGACTACGGCATAAGCGCGGAAAACGTCAAAAAGCTCGAAAAGATCGCCGAGGATTACGGCCGAAAGCTGATCTTCTGCCCGGTCGAGAAATACATCTCCTCGCTCGACCTCAACATGGGTCCGCGAAAGATATCAATCGTCTCATACGCGAGGCTGTTTTTGGCGTCGATAATCCCCGAGGAATACGATCGGGTGATATATCTTGACTGCGACACGATAATCAACGGCGATATGCTTCCGATGTGGCGCGCGCCTCTTGACGACAACATCGTCGCCGGAGTTCAGGACACGGTTGACAGATTCTTTTTGAACGCGGTCGGCCTGCCCGAGGACACAAGATATGTCAACGCGGGGATACTTCTTTTAAATCTCAGGGTCTGGCGCGAGGAGGATATGCAGTCCAAATTTTTGGACTATATCAAGGAGAAGGGCGGCAACGTTCCGCACCACGATCAGGGCGTCATAAACCATGTGAGCGGCGTGCGCAGGCTCATTCTGCCGCTTAAATTCAACGTTACCGCGAACATTTTTTCGTTTTCCGAGAAGGTTATCCGCCGAATGCACGACATCAGGGGCGAGTATTACTCTCAGGCCGAAATAGACGAAGCCCGCCAAAGCCCGACAGTGCTTCACTTCACCGCGGGAATCTTGGGCCGGCCATGGCAGGAGGGCTGCCGCCACCCGAAGCGTGAGCTTTATGAAAGGGCGCTGAAAATGTCGCCTTGGAGCGACAAAAAGCCCGAGCCGAACAACGAAAAGCTGTCGGTCAAGGTCTCGGCGTTCGTCTGCGAGCACATCTCTCCGCGCCTTTTTGCCGAGATATACCGCCTCACGAATTTTGTGCTTCACAAAATGTAATAAACCGTACAAAAGAAAAAGCAGACCGCAAAAGTCTGCTTTTTACTATTTCGCTCGGCGGTGAAATCCGCGCTTGCATGATTACTGTTCGGAAAACTCCTTTTCGTAGTTTTCATATTCCTCAGGGCGATATCCGCGCTCAAAATAGTCCGGCATGGTCTCTTTAAGCGCGGAAATCAGTCCCAGCGCCGATTTGCGGTAAACCTCCGCACTTGAAGCGTCGCCGCTTTCGCTAGCCCTGTTTCGCATTATCGAGAGCATCTCTATTGCTGAATCGAAATCGAGCGCAAACTGCGATCTTGCGGCTTCAAGCGACTTATCGCCATTTAGCAGTTCCGCGACGAGCTCCAGCTTTGTGAAATATATCTCAGGAATTTTTTCAAGCGTTTCCTCGCAAAGAGACAGCTCGCCCTTGCCCGCGTATATTTCCGCAAGTATTCGCAGAGCGTCATATTTCACGGCGTCGTCCGAAGTCACCTCGATGAGGCTTCTGCAAATAGCCGCCGCTTCATCGCGGCGCTCGGGCGCTTGAATGGTATAAAGCAGGTTGTTGAGAAGAATGTCGTTTCCCGGAAACTGCTTTAGACCCTCGCGAATCACTTTTTCAGCCTCTTGGGGATTTTCGCTTCGAAGCGAAGCCGCGCGGCAAACGATCTCTTCGATTTTTTGCTGAGTTTTGAGACGGTCGTAATCAAACAGCTCGTCTGTCGATACCCCGAAGAAAGAGGCGAGCGCGGGTATCATCGTCACGTCGGGCAGAGCCGCGCCCGTCTCCCACTTTGATACCGCCTGAAAGCTGACGCTCAAAGCCTCGGCAAGTATCTCCTGAGAGATGTCCTTGCGTTTGCGCAGTTCTCTGATCTTAGAACCTAAATTTGTCATATTATTACCTCGTTATTTATATTTCACCGGTGATATTTTAAGTATATCACACCGTCGTGCAATGTAAATAACCTGTTGTTTGAGCATTTTTCTAACGCGGGTTGAAATTTTCGCGGGTCTTGAGCCGTAAAGCAGTCGGCGGTCGGAACAAATCTGTTTTCAGAGCGCCTTTTAAATTTAATATTTTGTGTCATAATGATTCTCCCGAAAAGCGAATTTGTTCAGAGCTTCTCAATCGGCAGCCAGAGCTCGATGTATCTTTTGTTTCTGACGTCCTCGTGTTCCTTTTCGTCGTCTGACCAATACCAGTGGGTTATCTCAAGCTCGGGCGCTTTGCGAAGCTGATAGCCGAGCGACGGCAGAAGCTCAGATACCATATCTTTTCTCAGGTCGAGGAAAACCTCGGTCGGAAATTTCATTCTTTCGGTCTCGCAGACGATATATGTTCCCGCGGGGACGGTGAGGTTCTTATACTTTTTAATGCCCTCCTCGCCGAAGTCGTCGATAAGATGCTCGCGGGTCTTCTTTGACAAAAACGAGCCGATATAGCAGTCAAAGCCGTCGTCCGAGCAGTTATCCGCCGCCAAAACGCTCGTCTCGTAATCTCGTGAGAGCCACTGCAAGGCATACTGCTGCTCGCGGGTCGAGATATAGAAGTCCGCCTCCTGTTCGCGGCGCTCGGCGGGGCTTCCCGAGAGTCGCCTCATAGTTCCGGTCATAACCGTTTCGGGTCTTTCAACGATTTTGTAATTCATGGTGTTACCCTCCAAAATAAGTTTTATTCTGAGGCGTGAAAATGATTTGAGCGTCCCTCCGTCGCGCGCCTGAGAGGGGAGTATCCCGTGGAAAGCGCGGAATGCTTTGGCGAAGCTGTCGGGGCTGTCATAGCCGTATTTCAGCGCAACGTCTATGACCTTTGCTTTTTCGGTCTGAAGCTCGATACCCGCAAGCGTAAGCCGTCTTTCGCGTATATATTCGCCAAGGGTATAGCCGCAGAGGATCGAGAACGCGCGCTGAAAGTGATACTCCGAGCAGAAGCAGAGTTTTGCAGCCTCGGCATAGCTTATTTCGCCGTCAAGGTTTTCCTCGATATAGTCGAGCGCCTTTGACATTCCGTCTATCCAATTCATTTTTATCACCTCGGTTACATGGTAACACATCAAAAACATTAAATCCCGATTTTTTCTGCTTTCTTCTGACGGTTCTATCGCCCTGATACCGCTTTGAAAAGCAGGATCATTCCCGCGCAGGCAGCTAAAGCGATAAGCGCGGAGCAGACCGCCAAAAGAACTTTTTGATACGGTCTCTTTCCCTCCTCGCGGGCCTTTTCGATGTCCGAAAGGCTTTTGCCGTCCATAAAAGCCGATATCTCCTTGAATGTCTGAATGTCGTACTTTTTCTTGTACTTCTCGATTTTTACGGCGAAATACATCGTTACCGCAACTATCGCGATATAAACCGCCAAACCCCACCATCCCAAAAAGTGCGCGAGGGGAATCGGCGTTACCAGCATAATGATAAACATTATTGTCAGTATCCAGCTGTTTCGCAAAAATTTTGCATACTCCTGTCCGTCTATTTGTCTTTTCATCTCGTTTAGGTCTCCTTTAATCAAAGCGTCAAGGGACGTTTCAAAGACCTCGCTCAGAAGTATCAGGCTTTTTATATCGGGGTATGTCTTTTCGTTCTCCCAATTTGAGACCGTCTGCCGCGAGACAAAAATTTTTTCCGCAAGCTGATCCTGAGACAGCCCCTTTTCGATTCTCAGCCTTTTAATCTGATTTGCAATTTCCATTCAAAACGCCTCCCTGCGCTTTAACTCTATCAAACCTTTCGGAGAATGTAAATCAAAAGTCTTTGACATCGCCGATATAAGCGGCGTCAAAGACCTTTTGCATATCATTTTATCGGGTGTCTTATAACGGTTTTAAGCCTTTCGGGCGCACATTTTCGCGGGTCGCTGAGATATATCTCGTGATGGAGCCTTGTTTCGTTCAAATCGGGTTCAAAGCCGTTTTCGGCGTTAGGGTCGCCCTTGCCGCGCACCGCGATATAATTCATTTTCGGAATGGTGACAACAGACGGCTTGTTTTTCGGCATATAAAACTCTTTGTATTCCTTTTTGAAATCAAACGCCACGGTTTCACCTCATCAGCTTTTCGAGCCGTTCCGCTATCGCTCCCAAAAACTCCTCGCTATAAACCGAGCGCTTGTTTTCCAGCTTTGAAAGCGCCGCCATATCTCCGGTCATAACGCCGCTTTCAATGGTGTCTATCGTCGCTTTTTCGAGCTTGTCGGCATAAGAGGTCAGCTCGGGTATATCATCGAGCTCGCCGCGTTTTCTTAAAGCGCCGCTCCATGCAAAAATCGTCGCAACGGGGTTTGTCGAGGTCTTTTCGCCCTTGAGCCATTTATAGTAGTGGCGCTGAACGGTGCCGTGCGCGGCCTCGTATTCATAAACGCCGTCCGGCGAGACGAGCACCGAGGTCATCAGTCCGAGGCTTCCGTAGGCGGTCGCGACCATGTCCGACATAACGTCGCCGTCATAGTTTTTGCACGCCCAAATCACCCCGCCCTCCGAGCGGATAATTCTCGCAACTGCGTCGTCTATAAGCGTATAGAAATACTCGATTCCGGCCTCGTCGAACTTCTCTTTGTATTCGCTTTCAAATATCTCCGCAAAAATGTCCTTGAAGCGGTGGTCATAGGTCTTTGAAATGGTGTCTTTCGAGGCAAACCAAATGCTTTCACGCTCTGAAAGCGCAAATTCAAAGCATGAGCGCGCAAAGCTGGCGATAGAGGCGTCAATGTTATGAACTCCCTGAATAATTCCCGCGCCGGAGGAAAAATCGTGAATGAGCGCCCGCGTCTCGTTTCCGTCTTTGTCTGTAACTACAAGCTCGGCCTTTGAGCCCTCTGGAACTCTCATCTCGGTGTTTTTGTAGATGTCTCCGTAAGCGTGACGGGCGATAGTTATCGGCTTTGTCCACGTCGGAATAAACGGAGTTATGCCTTTAACGATTATAGGCTTGCGAAAAACGGTGCCGTCCAAAATCGCCCTGATAGTGCCGTTCGGCGACTTCCACATCTCTTTGAGCTTATATTCCTCGACCCTCGCGGCGTTTGGGGTGATGGTCGCGCACTTTACAGCAACTCCGTATTTTTTTGTCGCCTCGGCGGAATCTACAGTCACGCGGTCGTCGGTTGCGTTTCTGTGAACCAGCCCGAGGTCGTAATATTCGGTTTTAAGCTCGACATAAGGCTCAATGAGCTGCTCCTTTATCATCTTCCAGATAACTCTTGTCATCTCGTCGCCGTCCATTTCAACGAGCGGGGTTTTCATAATGATTTTAGACATTTTTATCATCCTTTCAAACGATTAGGTTAATAATACCGAGAATAAGCAGATGCGCGGGGTAATATATGTAGAAAAACCATTTGTGAAACGGTTTTTTCGAGCCCGATTCGCCGTTATACAGAAAGTATATGATTATCGGGGCGAACACAACGCCGATCTGGAACCACTGCGAAAATACCGACGACAGCGCGACAAGAAAGCTCCATATCTCAAAGGCGATAAAGCGTTTTTTCTTGCTGTCCTTGAATGCGTGAAGCAAAAGGCACGCCCCGATTGGGAATACAAACCAGTCGCCGATGCAGGATATAACGCACAAAGCGGCGATTATCAGCACCTTCGCCCACTTTTTCAGCCCGCAGTCATAAACCCTCAATGCAATAAGCGCCATAAGCAGCGTGAAGATCATGCTCTGATTGTATCGGAATACAAGCCCGCCGTCCGAGAACCAAATAATCGGCAGCGTCCCGTGCTGAGCCAGCGAATAGGCGGGCCATGATATCAGCGCGAAAATCGCAAGACGCTCGGTGTATTTTTTGACGTCGCGGGTGTGCTCATAGCCCTCGGCGACAAAGAACGCCATGATTGGCGCGGTAAGCCGCCCGAAGAGGTGCATGATTCCGCCGATAAGCGGGTTTAATCCGTCCACGAAAAGCCACGCGATATGGTCGAGCGTCATGCAGACGATTGCAAAATATTTAAGCTGATTTCTGTTCATATATGATGTCCTCCCTGAAACGCAAGCCATATCACCGCGTAAGGCGATGCCCAAGCCGCGGCGGCGACTATCCAAAGCGCCGCGATAAGAAATATTCTTCCGCCCCTTTGGAGCATTTCATACGGGCGAAATATCGCGAAAAACCACACCGCTGCCGCTATGAGAACAAACGGCATAACGGCCGATATTCCGAAGTACCATATCGAAAGCGCGAGAGCGGTTATCAGCGTCGGCAGGGCGGTGAGAACGCCGTAAAGCGCCCTTTTCACTTTTTAAGCGCCTCGCGGGTAAAGTCCAAAAGCCCGCCCGCAAGAAGTATCTCGCGGTCTCTGTCCGAAATATCGAGTTCGAGCAAAATATCCTTTCCGCCGAGCTTTGCAACGATATCTCCGCCGTTTTTGACCGCCTCGCGAAGCCCCTTGAATTCAAGCTCATCGCCTTGAGAAATTTTATCATAGTCGTCGGGGTTTTTGAATGTCAGCGGCAGAATTCCCGCGTTGATGAGGTTTGCCTTGTGAATTCGCGCAAACGACTTAACGATGACCGCTTTAACGCCGAGATAGAGCGGCGCAAGGGCGGCGTGTTCGCGGCTCGAGCCCTGACCGTAGTTCTCTCCGCCGACGATAACGCTTTTGCCGAGCTTTTTGGCCCTCTCGGGGAATTTCTCGTCGCAGACGGTGAAGCAGTGCTGAGAAATCGCGGGGATATTCGAGCGCAGGGGGAGTATCTTCGCGCCCGCGGGCATAATGTGGTCTGTGGTGATGTTGTCGCCCACCTTTAGCGAGCATTTAATGTCAAGAGAATCCGAAAGCGGCGAAGTCTCGGGATATCCCGCTATGTTCGGACCTCTTAAAATTTCGACCGAATCCATTTCCGCTTCGGGCGCGGGCAGCTCTATCATATTGTCGTTCACCGAGAATTTTTCGGGCAGCTTAAATTCCGGCATATCCCCGAGGGTGCGCGGGTCGGTCATAACGCCTCTGAGCGCCGAAGCCGCCGCGGTCTCGGGCGAAACGAGATAAACTCCGGCGTCGCGGGTGCCGCTTCTGCCCTCAAAGTTGCGGTTAAAGGTGCGAAGCGATATGCCCTTTGAGTTCGGCGACTGCCCCATTCCTATGCAGGGCCCGCAGGCAGATTCAAGGATCCTCGCGCCGGCGTCGATCATTTTTGTCAGAGCGCCGTTTTGCGATATCATCGAGAGCACCTGTTTCGAGCCGGGGGCTATCGAAAGAGAAACTGCGGGGTCAACGGTCTTTCCGTCAAGGATATACGCGACCTTCATCATATCTGTAAACGACGAGTTCGTGCACGAGCCGATGCAGCACTGATCTATCTTCATTCCGGCAAGCTCGCGAACGGGCTTAACGTTGTCGGGCGAATGAGGGCAGGCCGCGAGCGGTTCAAGCTCGGAGAGGTCGATGGTAAGCTGCTTGTCATAAACCGCGTCCTCGTCGGCCGAGAGGGGAGTATAAACGTCCTCTCTGCCCTGAGCCTTCAAAAATTCAAGGGTGCGCTCATCGCTCGGGAAAATCGAGGTCGTCGCTCCAAGCTCGGCGCCCATGTTTGTTATCGTCGCCCTTTCGGGTACCGAGAGTGTTTTTACGCCCTCGCCGCAGTATTCGACGATATATCCGACCCCGCCCTTAACGCTCAGCCTGCGAAGCACCTCGAGGATAACGTCTTTTGCCGAGACCCAGGGCGACAGCCTGCCTTTAAGCTCAATTTTTATGATTTTGGGGTAGGTGATATAATAAGCTCCGCCGCCCATAGCTACCGCAACGTCAAGTCCTCCCGCTCCGATGGCTATCATTCCGAGACCGCCGCCGGTCGGAGTGTGCGAATCCGAGCCGATAAGGGTCTTTCCGGGAGCTCCGAAGCGCTCAAGGTGCACCTGATGGCAGATTCCGTTTCCGGGCCGTGAAAAGCTGATCCCGTGCTTTTTTGCTGCCGAGCCGATGAACCTGTGATCGTCGGCGTTTTCAAAACCCGACTGCAAGGTGTTGTGGTCGATATAAGCCACGCTTTTTTCGGTCTTTACCCTCGGAACGCCCATCGCCTCGTATTCGATATACGCCATTGTTCCGGTGGCGTCCTGAGTAAGAGTCTGATCCATGCGTATTGCAATTTGCTCGCCTTTTTTGAATTCTCCGCCGACAAGATGCGCTTTAAGTATTTTTTCAGCCAAAGTCAAACCCATTTAAGTTTCCTCCCAAATTTAACGCTTATTCAACACGAGTGTTACCATATATAGTATTATAACGCGATAAAATTGTCAAGGGTTTAGGCGATAAAGAAGGAATGCTTCCGAATTCCGCCATAAAAAATGAAATTTTTTGAATATTTTCCTGCAAAATAACGACATTCGTTCTTGACGTATCAAAAGATTTGTTATATAATAATAAAGTCTGCTGATAAAGAATATTAAGCTCGTCCGTGCAAATAATATAAAAAACTTTTCGAGGAGCTTTTTATGGAAACTCAGGATTTTTCCGAGACGGCGGACGAGGTCACTCAGGAGCAAAGCGAGGAGTCGGAAAGATTTCGCGATATAGCGATCTCGGGCTCGAAGCATTTGATCCACTGTCTTTCGGTGATAGGCCAGATCGAGGGGCATTATATCCTCCCGCCGCAAAATAAGACCACAAAGTACGAGCATATAATGCCGGCGCTCGTCGCCATTGAGCAGGACGAGTCGATCGAGGGTCTCATCATCATAATAAACACCGTCGGAGGCGACGTCGAGGCGGGTCTTGCGCTCGCCGAGCTTATATCTTCGATGAAAACGCCGACCGTATCCATCGTCGTCGGAGGGGGACATTCGATAGGCGTTCCTCTTGCCGTAAGCGCCAAGCGTTCGTTCATAGTAAAATCCGCTACGATGACGATTCACCCCGTTCGGCTGACCGGGCTTGTTCTCGGCGTTCCGCAAACGCTTTCGTATTTTGAAAAAATGCAGGAGCGCATCGTAAGATTCGTGGCGGACAATTCAAAAATGTCTCCCGAGCGCTTTAAAGAGCTCATGCTCAAAACCGGCGAGCTCGTCATGGACGTCGGAAGCGTTCTTACAGGCGAGGACGCCGTCAAAGAGGGGCTTATCGACTGCGTCGGCGGGCTTTCCGAGGCTATCGAGTGTCTTTATCAGATGATAGAGGGAAAATAATATGCTTTACACGATAGTCAGCGAATACGACGTTTTTTGCTCACGCTTTGCGGAGAGAAAATATCTCGATATAAAGGGCGGAAAGCTCGAATATACCGTATGCGGCGGGAATAAAAAGATAGTGGGCTTGTTTTCGACCGACCCCGCGATGTATTTAAACAAAAACTACCGCCCTGGGCGGATAATCAGACAAAATGGGAGGAAGACATCATGACGGTTTTAGACGCGATCTGGCAGGCGATAATTCAGGGGCTGACCGAATTTTTGCCGGTTTCATCATCGGGGCATCTTTCGCTTTATCAGCACTTCAGCGGCAACAGCGGCGAGGGCGCGCTGATGTTCTCGGCGCTTTTGCACCTCGGAACTCTTGCCGCGGTCATAGCAGTTTTTTGGAAGCAGATAGTGGTTCTTGTCGCAGAATTTTTCGCGATGATAAAGGACATTTTCACAGGCAGATTCTCGATAAAAAACGCCGAACCCGAGCGCCGGGTCATCTTCATGTTCATAATCTCGACCGCCGTTCTGATACCCTTTTACATATTCAAGGGCTTTTTCGAGAGCTTTGCCGAGGACGCTTCGATCTTCGCCGAGGGGATATGCTTCCTCTATACCGCCGCGATACTTTTCATGGCCGATATGACCGAAAAGGGAAGCAAGCGCATGACCGACCTTAAGACCCGCGACGCTTTGAGGATAGGATTTTTCCAAGCGGTCGCGCTTTTGCCGGGCGTAAGCCGTTCTGGCTCGACCATTTCGGCCGGGATCTTCTCGGGCTTAAAGCGCGAGGAGGCCGTCAGTTACAGCTTTATCCTCGGAATCCCCGCGATTTTGGGCGGGGGTCTTGTCGAGCTCAAAGACGGCATTGAGCAGGGCTCGGGCGCAGGCGTTTTGCCCTGCATAATCGGCGTTATCGTCGCCGCAGCGGTCGGCTTCGGAGCGATAAAGCTGGTCCAATGGCTGATGAAAACCGACCGCTTCAAGATATTTTACATCTACACCGCTATTCTCGGGGCGGCAGTGATAATAATTTCGATAATAGAGCTCATCATGGGCAAGCCGATAACTTTCGGCAAATAAACCGACGGAGGACGTTTAAATGGCGGCTAAAACAAAAAAGTCAGCGGGTAAAACCTCTGCAAAACAAAAGAAAGAGCTAAGCGAAGCCGCAAGACTTCGCCGCAACAGAATGTGGAGCTCGGTGCTTTTCATTCTCGGCGTGCTTTTCCTGTTTCTTACATATATAAGAGGCGAGACCGATTCGTTTTGGGAGAAGCTGAATTCCGGTCTTTGGGGGCTTTTCGGGCTTTCGGTGGTGATTTTTGCGCCCACGATGATCTACATCGCGGTGATGCTCGCCATGGATCGCTCAAAAAGCGCCGTCGTCGTCAAGGTCATTCAGGGAAGCGTCTTGGTGCTTCTTGTAAGCCCGATGTTCGAGATAATCTACTGCCTTGTGAACAAGCTGCCTGTGTTCAACGTTTCCGACGGCGGCGAGTTCAAATTCGGCGCGGTCATAAAGCTGCTTTTCGAGCGCGGAGTTGACCGAAAGGGCGGTGGAGCGCTCAGCATGATACTCGGTCTGCCGCTCAATTTCGTCGCGGGGACCGTCGGCTCGCTTATAATAATAATTCTTCTGATAATTCTTTTCGCGATGCTGATAACGAACATCACCGTTGTTGATATCTGGCGCTTTTTGGCAAAGCAGTTCCGCAAGGCTAAAGACGCTATCCGCGAAAGCGGCGAGGAGCGCGACGTAATCGAGGCTCAGCGCGCCGCCGAGGTCGAAAAGAAGGCCGCCGAAGAAAAGAAAGCCGCCGAGGAGAAGCGCAGAAACGAAAAAAGGATCGACATCGCAAAATTCATCACCGACGAGCCCCTGCCGGCCGAAAATAACGAGCAGCCCGCATTGAGCGACAAGGCGGACGAGCCTTCTCAAAACGCTTCCAAAAAAGAGAAAAAGAAAAAATCCATCTTTGATAGTCCCGCGTTCAAGCCCGAGGAGCCGAAAGAGGCTGCCGAGAGCGCCGAGCCTAAGAGCGGCGTCATTTCCGAGCAGGGCGATCAGATTAACCCGATATATGTTGACGAAGACGGTCAGACCTCTTTGATTCAAAACGAGGAGAGCGTAAAGTCGCAATACGACGTTCCGCCGATAGACCTTCTCAACGTTCCCAAAAACGCCGTTTCGGCCGAGGACACCCGCTTTGAGATTCAGCAGAATTCCGAAACGCTCGTCGAAACGCTTCGCAGCTTCGGGGTCACCACAAGGATAATCGACACTCACCGAGGCCCCTCGGTCACGAGGTATGAGCTTCAGCCTGCGGCGGGGGTCAAGGTCTCAAAAATCACCAGCCTTGCCGACGATATCGCGCTCAATCTTGCCGCCGACGGCGTGAGGATAGAAGCGCCTATCCCCGGCAAAGCCGCAGTCGGCATCGAGCTTGCAAACAAGATCAGGGAGACCGTTTATATAAGAGAGCTCATCGACTCCGACGAGTTCAGAAACCAAAAATCAAAGCTCGGTTTCCCGGTCGGAAAGAACATCGAGGGCAAAATCGTCACCGGCGATATCGCAAAAATGCCGCACCTTCTAATTGCCGGAACCACCGGCTCGGGCAAATCGGTGTTTACGAATTCGATTATAATGAGCATACTTTACAACGCTTCGCCCGACGAGGTGAAGCTGATACTCGTTGACCCCAAGCAGGTCGAATTCCCGGTCTATAACGGAATTCCGCACCTTTTGATACCGGTCGTAACCGAGGCGAGAAAGGCCGCCGGCGCGCTCGGCTGGGCGGTCACCGAAATGATGAAGCGCTATAAGATCTTCTCCGACAACGGCGTTCGCGACCTCGGCGACTATAACGAGTACGTCAAAGATAAAGAGGGTCTCAGCCCTCTGCCGAAGATAGTTATTGTGGTGGACGAGCTTGCCGACCTGATGATGGCCGCTCCCAAAGAGGTCGAGGAATCCATCTGTCGCATAGCTCAGCTTGCCCGCGCTGCGGGTATGCACCTTGTTATTGCAACTCAAAGCCCCCGAGCCGACATCGTTACCGGTCTTATCAAGGCCAATATACCGAGCCGCGTAGCGCTCAAAGTCTCGAATCAGATAGATTCCCGCGTTATCCTTGACGAGGGCGGAGCAGAAAAACTTTTGGGCAACGGCGACCTTCTCTATAAGCCTGTCGGCGTCGGAAAGCCGGTCAGAATCCAGGGCAGCTTTGTCGCCACCGAGGAGATACGCCGGGTCGTAGATTATCTCAAAGCCCAGACCGCTTCGCAGTATGACGACGACGTTGCAAGCGAGATTGAGAAGCACATTCCGGTCCCGAAGGGCGAAAAGGGCGGTTCGGCTTCGACCGACGACGCCCCGCAGGACGGCGGACAGGGCGACATGATCGAACGCGCGATAGAGTGCATCGTCCGCGAGAACGTAGCTTCGACGACGTTTTTGCAGCGCCGCTTAAAGCTCGGCTACGCAAGGGCGGCAAGGGTAATGGACGAGCTTGAGCAGATGGGCGTTGTCGGTCCCGCCGACGGCGCGAAGCCCCGCGAGATAAGAATGTCTAAAGAGCAGTGGCTCGAGCGCAGAGCCTCGATGGGCGATCAGCCCGAGATTCCCGCAAGCTCCGAAGAATAATGTCACGAAAAAACGGAAACCGCGGCGGCTATCTGAAAAAGCTGCGCAGGCTGCTTATTCTTGTGTTTATCGCCTCGGCTGTGCTTCTTTGGCTGAACGCAAGGGGAGTGATAGAGCTTCCCGAGCTGCCGTTTAATAAAAGCGAAGAGCTTTCGCTGCCCGATGGCTGCGCTCAGGTCAGATTTTTAGACGTCGGACAGGGCGACTGCTCGCTGATAATCTCAGACGACGGCGAGACCATGCTTATAGATTCCGGCGAGGCCGAATACAGCTCGCGGGTCTTAAGGCAGCTAAAAAGGCTCGGAATAACCCGCCTCGATTATGTAGTCGCAACCCACCCGCACTCAGACCACATGGGCGGAATGGCCGACATTGTATCCTCAAAAATCGAAATCGGCTGCCTCGTAATGCCTTATATTCCCGAGGACTACGTTCCGGTAACGCTTGCCTATGAGCGACTTTTGGACGCTGTTGCCGATAAAGGCTGCGAGGTTGCGGATACCGATAACAAAACCGTTGATTTCGGTTCGGGGCGGCTCGAATTCACCTTTCCCGACTATTCGGGAGAAAATCTCAACAACTACTCTGTTATAATAAGATTTGTATTCGGCGAGCGAGCGTTTTTGTTTTCCGGAGACGCCGAGGAGGAAGTCGAGGCGGCGCTTCTTGAAGACGGCGTTTCGCTTCGCGCCGACGTATATAAGGTCGCTCATCACGGAAGCTCAACCTCGTCGAGCGCATTGTGGCTTGCGGCGATAAAGCCCGATTACTGCGTTATCCAGTGCGGAAAGGGCAACTCTTACGGCCACCCTCACGGCGAAACGATAACCCGCCTCCGCGATTATACCGACATTATTCTGAGGACCGATATAAACGGCACGGTTGTTTTCACCACCGACGGCGACAGCATTTCATACAAAACCGAAAGGGCGGCTTGAAATGGATCTTACGGTTGACAGATTTGAGGGAGATATCGCCGTCTGCGAGACCGAGGACGGCGGACATATCGAGATACCCCGCGAAAAACTCTCCGAAGATATCCGCGAGGGAGAAATGATAACCGAGTGCGGCGGGGTCTACGTTCTTTTAAAGAGCAAGACCCAAGCCCGCAGAAAAAGACTTTCGGCTGTTTTGAAAGAACTGATGAAGGAGTGACGAGTTTGAACGGCGATCTTTTTGCAAATTTAAGCTCACGCATACCAGAGTTTTCAAAGGGCCATCGCAGGATAGCCGATTTTATCCTTTCGCACTATGACAAAGCCGCGTTCATGACGGCTTCAAGGCTGGGCGAGAGCGTCGGCGTCAGCGAATCCACGGTCGTCAGGTTTGCCTCCGAGCTCGGCTTCGACGGCTACCCCGAGCTTCAAAAAGCCCTTCAGGAGGAGATGCGCACGCGCCTCACCGCCGTTCAGCGAATAGAGGTCAGCTTTGACCGCTTCGGACGTGATGAGGTCTTCAAAAGCGTACTTTTGCACGATATAGACCGCATTCGCCGCACTCTTGACGAAACCGACCCAAATCGTTTCGGTTCGGCGATCGAGCAGATAATCTCGGCCGAGACTATTTACATCATGGGCATAAGAAGTTCGGCGGCGCTCGCCTCGTTTATGGGCTATTATTTCAAGCTGATGCTGCCGAACGTCACCGTTATTCAAACCGGCAGCCGCAGCGAGCTTTACGAGCAGCTCATGCACATGACCTCAAAGGACGTTCTCATCGGCATATCCTTCCCGAGATATTCGCGCCAGACCGTCGCCGCGTTCAATTATGCTCACGATATCGGCGCGCAGACCATCGCGATAACCGACAGTCAGGATTCTCCGATAGCCTCAAAGGCCGACAATGCGCTTTTGGCAAAAAGCGACATGGTTTCCTTCGTCGATTCTCTCGTCGCTCCGTTAAGCCTGATAAACGCGCTGATCGTCGCGGTCTCGATACAGAACAAAGACCTTGTTTCCAAGAACTTTGAACGCCTCGACCGCATCTGGGAGGAGTACGACGTTTACGAAAAGAACGGCGGCGAGCGGTGAAGCGCCGCGACGTTGCCGTCATCGGGGGCGGCGCGGCAGGGCTTTTCGCCTCGTCGGTTTTAGCAGAGGCGGGAAAGACAGTCATAGTTTTCGAGCCTAACCGAACGCTCGGCCGAAAGCTGCGCATCACCGGCAAGGGGCGCTGCAACCTCACAAACAACTGCTCGGCCGAAGAGGTCATGAAAAACATTTTAAGGAACCCGAAGTTTCTTTACAGCTCGCTTTCAAAAATGCCGCCCGAGCGCATAATGGCTTGGTTTGAGGCTCACGGCGTGCCCTTGAAGACCGAGCGCGGCAGGCGCGTTTTTCCTCAAAGCGACCGGGCTTCCGACGTTGCCGACGCCATGCAAAAGGTCTGCGAAAGCGGCGGCGAATGCTTCGTTCGCGAGAAAGCGAGCGAGATAATCGTCGAAAACGGCGCGGCGGTCGGGGTAAAAACGGTCGGCGGCGAGTATTTTTCGGGCAGCGTGATACTTTCGGCCGGCGGCATGGCTTATCCCAAAACCGGCTCGGACGGAAACGGCTATCGCCTTGCCGAAAGCCTCGGGCACACGCTCGTTCGCCCTCAGCCGTCGCTCGTTCCGATTGAAATAGGCGAGAGCTTTTGCGCCTCGCTTTCGTGCCTTGAGCTGAAAAACGTCGTCCTCAGCCTTTTTGACCTCTCAAAGCCCAAAAAGCCGATATGGAGCGAGCTCGGAGAGATGACATTTTCGGGCGGCTCGATAGCCGGTCCGCTCGGCATTTCTGCCTCATGTCTTATAGACGAAGAAAAATTACGCTGTAAAGGCTATAAACTTGTCATAGATTTCAAACCGGGGCTCACGCCCGAGCAGCTTGATCTAAGACTTCAGCGAGACATAAAATCGTCGCCTCGGGCTTCTATGTATCAGCTTATGCTAGGGCTTTTGCCCGAGGCTGCGGCAGCGACGGTACTCGAACTTCTTGAAATCGACAAAGCCGCGCAATCAGGCGATTTAAGCCGTGAAAAAAGGCTTGAAGCGGCGCGCCTTTTAAAGAACTTTTCACTGACTCCAACGGCGCTCAGACCCTTCGACGAGGCTATCGTCACCCGAGGGGGAATAAGCGTCGCAGAGATATATCCGCAGAGCATGGAATCAAGGCTTGTAAAGGGATTATACTTTGCAGGCGAGATCATCGACTGTGACGGTTTTACCGGCGGATACAACCTCACTGCCGCCTTTTGCGAGGCTTATGCGGCGGCGCAGGACATTATTTTAAACAAGTAAGAGGTAAGAAAATGGGACTTAACTGTGCTATCGACGGCCCGAGCGGAGCCGGAAAATCAACTATCGCAAAAACTCTCGCAAAAAAGCTCGGATTCGTTTATGTTGACACCGGCGCGCTTTACCGTTCGATTGGGCTTTACGTTTCGCGGCTCGGCTGCGATACAAAATCCGCCGACGAGGTGACCCCGCTTTTAAAAGACATCAAGGTCGAGCTTCGCTATGTTGACGGCGCTCAGCGGGTTATCTTAAACGGCGAGGACGTCTCGGACTTAATCAGAACGCCCGAGATATCAATGGCTGCTTCAAACGTTTCCGCGATACCCGCCGTGCGCGATTTCCTGCTCGACCTGCAAAGGGATATCGCTGCGAAAAACGACATCATCATGGACGGCAGGGACATCGGAACGGTGATTTTGCCCAACGCCGAGGTCAAGATATTCATGACCGCCTCGGCCGAGGAACGCGCCCGCCGCAGGTTTGAGGAGCTGAAAGCAAAGGGTCAGGACGTCGATTACGGCGAGATTTTGAAGGACATCAATCAGCGCGACTATAACGATTCTCACCGCGAGACCGCGCCGCTCCTCAAGGCCGTTGACGCTGTCGAGCTCGACACCACGAGCATGAGCATAGACGAGGTCGTTGAAAAGATAGAAAATCTGATAGTTTCGGCAAAAGCGGAGGAAGATCGCGGCTTCAAAACTATCCCCGCGTTTCGCAGGTGGTTTTATGCAATAGTGCGCTTTATCGCGGCGATACCGTTTTACATCGCGTTCAATATCAGGTATGAGGGTCTTGAAAACCGCCCCGAGCACGGCTCGGTGATACTTGCCGGAAATCACAGGACATGGTTCGACCCGATTCTCATTGCGATCAAGGTAAAATACATTTCGTCTTATATGGCGAAGTCGGAGCTTTTCGATAATTTCCTGCTCAAATATGTGATAATGGCGGTCCACGGCTTCCCCACAAGGCGCAACAGCGCCGATGTTTCGGCGCTCGGTCTTGCCGAAAAATATATCCGCAACGGATATAACCTCACTATTTTCCCCGAGGGTACCCGCTCGAAGGACGGAAAGATAGGCAGGGCGAAAAGCGGCGTCGCATATATCGCCTCGACCTGCGGCGTGCCGGTATATCCGGTCGGGATATCCTATAAAGGTCATCTTTGCTTCAGAAGAAAGATAACCGTCAGGTTCGGAAAGCCCATCATGCCCGAGGATCTTAATATCGCCTCCGTCACAAAGACCGAGCTAAGAGGCGCGGGCGAGAGGATAATGGAAAGAATAGCGAAGTTGGTTGAACAGGATGCGTAAAGTTACGGTTGCAAAGACCGCGGGCTTCTGCTTCGGAGTTGACAGGGCGGTCAAGCTCGCCTATGAAACGGCAGAGAGATACGACAGGGTATACACCCTCGGCCCGATAATCCACAACCCCGACGTCGTCAAAGACCTTGAGGCGAAGGGCGTTAAAGCTATCGACAGCCTTGACGGTATCACCGCCGAAGACACGGTGATAATCCGCTCTCACGGCGTCGGACCCGACGTATATGAAAAGCTGCTCGAGATAGGCGCTCGGGTGGTAGACGCTACCTGCCCTTACGTCAAAAAGATCCATCAGATAGTCGCAGAGCGTTCCGCGGCGGGGGACGATATCCTCATCGCAGGCGATTCCGACCATCCCGAGGTCAAGGGAATAGTCGGATATGCGGGCGAAAACTGCTTTGTTTTTGAAAACGCTGATGACTTGATGAAACTTATAAGAAAAAAATATGAAAATTCTCAAAAAAGTGTTGCAATTCTCTCACAAACAACTTATAATATTACTAAGTGGGAAAATTGCAGATCTTTAGCCGAGCAGTTTCCGAACATAACGGTATATGACACCGTGTGCGCGGCGACAGGCAAAAGGCAATCCGAGGCTCAGACGCTTTCCAAAGAAAACGACGTGATGATAATTGTCGGCGGGTGCAACAGCTCGAACACCAAAAAGCTGTATGACGTTTGCAGCGAAAACTCCGAATGTTATCTCATCGAAAATGCCGAGGAGCTTAAAAAGATCGATTTTTCCCGCGTGAGGTCCGCGGGGATCTCGGCCGGCGCGTCAACTCCGGCGTATATTATTAAGGAGGTACAAAAAACCATGACTGAAATTCTGACAAAGGAAGAAGAGTTCAACTTCGAGGAAGCTATTGAACAGACCTTCAAGAAAATATATACCGGAAAGAGAGTAAGCGGCATCGTCACTGCGGTCAACCCAACAGAAGTTATCGTAGATATCGGAACCAAGCACACCGGATATATTCCTCAGTCCGAGCTTTCTTCCGACCCCAATGTAAAGCCTTCCGACGTTGTTTCCGTTGGCGATGAGATTGACGTAATCGTCACCAAGATCAACGACGTCGAGGGGATCGTCTATCTGTCCAAAAAGCAGGTCGACGCTCAGAAAGGCTATGACGACGTTAAAAAAGCCGCAGATGACGGTTCGACCGTCAGCGGAGTCGTCACAAACGTTATCAAGGGCGGCGTAATAGTCGTCGTCTCGGGAATGAGAGTTTTCGTTCCCGCTTCTCAGACCGGCGTAAGAGCCGACGCCAGCCTCGACTCGCTTCTCAAGCAAACGGTGAACCTCAAGATAATCGAGCTGAACGAGCAGCGCAAACGCGCTGTGGGTTCAATCCGCAAGGTCGCCGCAGAGGAGAGAGCGGCAAAGCGCGCAGCATTCTTTGAGAACGCCGTCATCGGCTCGACCGTTGAGGGCGAGGTAAAGTCCATAACCGATTACGGAGTATTCGTTGACGTCGGCGGCGTTGACGGCCTTGTAAGAAAATCCGATCTCACTTGGGCGAGGATCAAGCACCCGTCCGAGGTCGTCTCGGTAGGCGACAGGATCGAGGTCACTATCAAGGACATCGACCATGAGACCGGCAAGGTTTCTCTCGTTTACAAAAAGCAGGCCGACTATCCGTGGGATATCTTCCGCAACAACTTCGAGCTCGGGCAGGTCGTTGAGGCCAAGATCGTTTCGATAACCAGCTTCGGCGCCTTCGCTCAGATCATTCCCGGCATCGACGGTCTTATCCACATTTCGCAGATCGCCGATCAGAGAGTCAATAACGTCGCTGATTTCCTCACCGTAGGCGATGTAGTTACGGCGAAGATCACCGAGTGCGACTTCGAGAAAAAGCGCGTAAGCCTTTCAATCAGAGCGCTTCTGCCCTCTGCCGAGGAGACCGAGGCCCCAGAAACGGAAGAAGTTTCCGAGACCGCAGGTGAAGAAGCCCCCGAGGCTGAGCCCGCCGAGTAATTCATTTCAAATCTGTGCGGCAGGGGAATATCTCTCCTGCCGCGGTTCTTTTAAAAATATTAAAATTGGGTTACAGTTTTTTGTTTTCTATTAACATTTCTGAAAAAATCTGCTATAATCCGAATTGAGCCGGTTTTTCGGCAAAAAGAAGTGTAAGATCTCTGCGAAAGGAGAGACGTTTTTGGAAAAGTTCGCGCACTTTCTGAAAAAGGCGAAGAAGATCTCCGGCGTCATAATGCGTCCGGTCAAAAAGGTTTTAGGTGTTTTCGGAACCGCGATGCTGTGCATTTTTCTCATCGCCGTTATTTCGCTAATGATAATCGGTTCGGCGTTTACCGTTTATGTCGTCAATCTCATGGAGGGCACCTCCGAGATATCTCTTGACAATATGTCCTCGAGCTACGCTACTTATATCCTCGCTCAGGGCGAAGACGGCGAGTGGCGGACTTATGATATTTTGACCAACGAGGGCGAAAAAAGAACTTGGTGCAGCCTTGAAAATATCCCGCAGTATGTTCAGGACGCTTTCGTATATTCCGAGGACGAGCGCTTTTACGATCACGACGGCGTTGATTTTCAGGGAATACTGGCTGCGGTAAGGGATATAATCAAAGGCGACAAGCGCGGCGCTTCGACCATCACCCAGCAGACTATAAAAAACGTCACCGGCGACGACGATGTTGACGGTTACGAGGGCGTAGCAAGAAAGCTCAGAGAAATTTACCGCGCGGTGCAGCTTGAAAAAAACTACACCAAGGACGATATCCTCGAGACCTATCTCAACCTCGTTTCGCTTAACAACAACATCTACGGCGTTCAGGCGGCGGCAAACTATTATTTCAACAAAGACGTTTCGCAGCTCAGCATCAGCGAGGCTGCCTGCATCGCCGCGATAACGAGAAGCCCCACCGCGAACGACCCCATAAAGCACGCCGAAAAGAACTTCGAGCGCAAACAGTATATCCTCGGCAAAATGCTCGAGAACGGCGCGATATCATCCGAAGAATACGAAGCCGCGCTCGTCGAGGAAATGGACCTCAAGGGCAGCATGGTATATATATCCGACGGCAGCGAGGAGGACGACACCTCCGAGCTTTCGGCGTATGACAATTTCAACAACGTTTCCTCTTATTACGTTGACGCCGTAATAAATCAGTGCGTCGAGATCTTCATGAACAAATACGGCATCACTTGGCAGGAAGCCTATCAAAAGCTGCGTTCGGGCGGCTATACTATTTACACCTGCGTCGATCTTGACATTCAGAAGCAGCTCGAAGAAAAATACCTCGATTATTACACCTTCGACGAGGACGGCGACACCGATATTCCTCAGAGCGCGTTTATATGCATGGATTATCAGGGCAGAGTGCTCGGGGTGGTCGGCGGAATCGGCGAAAAGGAAAGCCCGCTTTGCCTAAATCGCGCAACTCAATCGACCCGCCAGCCCGGTTCGTCGATAAAGCCCCTCGCTTCATATTCTCTCGCAATAGAAAACGATCTGATAACTTGGTCGTCTCAGTTTTTAGACGCGCCGCTCCTCTTTGAGGACGCCTCGGCCGAAAACGGATATCTCGTCTGGCCGGTAAACTATTCCACCTCGAACACCCGCACCGGCTGGACCTATGAATACAACTTTACCTATCAGTGTCTCCAGCGGTCTTTGAACACCACCGCCGCGCAGATAGTCGAAATGCTGACGCCCTCGGCGTGCTTCGACCAGCTTTATTACAAGCTGCATTTAAACACCCTTGCGCTTTATCAGAACGGCAGCACCGACGTTGCCCGTTCTCCGATGTCTGTCGGAGCCTTAACCAACGGCGTTATTCTTAAAGACATCGTCACCGCATATCAGATCTTCGGAAACGGCGGTCAGTATTACGATTCTACCTTTGTTTCAAGAATTCTTGACAACAGCGGCGAGGCAGTATATACCCACAACTTCATCGGCGAAATGGTCATCTCCGAAAGCTCGGCTTATGTCATGAACCGCATGATGGAGACCGTTGTTTCAAGCTCGAGAGGAACGGGTCGAGCAGCGCGCCTCGACGGCGTTGAGCTTATCGCAAAGACCGGCACCACAAACGATTGGAAGGACGTTTGGTTTATCGGCTGCACCCCCGAATATGTCACCGGTCTTTGGGTCGGATATGACATTCCGGCCGACATCGGAACCGACATCAGCTCGGCGGTCATCTGGAAAAACGTCTTCGGAGACATTGCCGAGGCCGAGGAGCTCAAAACCTTCAAGGAATCGGGCGACGTTGTGCAGCGCCAGTATTGCACCGAAACCGGCCTCGTCGCCGGGCCGAACTGCACCTCCACCTCGACGGGGTTCTATAAGAGAACGAATATCCCGGGCGTCTGTTCGGGCAACCACATCAAGCCCGAGCTTGACACCTCCAAGCGAATCGTCATCGTTACCGACGGCGTTGACACCAACGAATACGAGGAGCTCACCGGCAACCACTATACCTACGTCTTCAATATTTTAAGCGACGGAAGCTATTAAAAAACCAAAGCCGTTGCCGTTTCGGCGGCGGTTTTTTGGTGAAAGGAAGAATTATGAGACTTTGCTGCCCCTGCCATTTCGGGCTTGAAAGCACGCTTTCATTCAAGATCAAAAAAATAGGCGGTGAAAACCTTAAAGTCAGCGACGGAAGAATAGGCTTCGACGGCGATATTTCGCTTCTTGCAAGGGCTAATATCCGCCTTGCGACCGCCGAGAGGGTTCTTATCGAGCTCGGCAGCTTTCACGCCGACAGCTTCGACGAGCTTTTCGAGAACGTCAGGCGCCTTCCCTTTGAGGAATTCATCGGAAAAACCGACGCATTTCCGGTCAAGGGTCACAGCTTAAAATCAAAGCTGCACAGCGTTCCCGACTGCCAGGCGATAATAAAAAAAGCCGCGGTAGAGCGGCTCAAAAGCGTTTACGGCATATCCCGCTTCGAGGAGACGGGTCCGAAGCACCAGATACAGTTCACGATTTTAAAAGACGAGGCGACGGTATATCTTGACGCCTCGGGCGAGGGGCTTCACAAGCGGGGTTACAGAAAAACCTCGAACGACGCGCCGATAAAAGAGACGCTTGCGGCGGGCATCGTCGATCTTGCCCATGTCAGAGGCGACAGCGTCGTAGTCGATCCTATGTGCGGCAGCGGCACGCTTCTTATCGAGTCGGCTTACAAGGCTTTGGGCATAGCCCCGGGGCTTAAACGCTCATTTTCGGCCGAAAAGTGGAGCTGCATACCGAGCGGCGTTTTTCAAGCCGAGCGCGAGGCCGCCGCAGCCGCCGAAAGAGAGAGCGTTTTCAAAGCGTTCGGGTTCGACGTTGACCCATTTGCGGTCTCGCTGAGCAGATCAAACAGCAAAGCGGCGGGGGTCTCTGAGCGCATATCGGTTATGCAGCGCGACATCAAAGACCACGTTCCGATCGACGGCGCGATAACTATCTGCAACCCGCCCTACGGCGAGCGAATGCTCGAAGTGCGACAAGCCGAGGAGCTTTACAGGCTGATGGGTCAAAAGCTGCGCCCCTCAAAAAGCAACCCCTGCTATATAATCTCCCCGCACGAGGAGTTCGAGACCTTCTTCGGCAAAAAAGCCGACAAAAAGCGAAAACTCTACAACGGAATGCTTAAATGCCAGCTTTATATGTACTATCTTTGAATAATTTCGCCGAAAAGGCTTTCGCCGTCGCTGCCGGTGATGACGACGTTCTCGGTTTGGCGAAACAGAGTATCTGTAAACCTTTTAACCTTTACAACGCAGTAATTCCTTGAATGCCCCTGATGAAATTCGGGGGATTTTTCTTTCTCGAACAAAACCTCGACGGTGCTACCAACAAGCCCAGAAAGATAGCTTTTTCTGCTTTCCGATACCGCCTCCGACATCGCTTTTGCGCGCCGTTCCTTTATGCTGCCCGGAACCTGATCCGAGCGCAGGGCGGCGGGGGTGCCCTTTCTCGGCGAATAGGGGAATATGTGCGCGTCTGCAAAGGCAATTTGCTTTACAAACTCGAGCGACTCCTTAAAGCCCTCCTCGCTTTCGCCGGGAAAGCCCACCATGATATCGGTCGTTATCGCGCAGCCGGGGAAATGCTTCCTCAGAGACGAAACTATTGTAAAGTATTCCGCCTTGTCATACTTTCTTCTCATCTCTTTGAGGGTCTTGTCGCAGCCGCTTTGAAGCGCAAGGTGAAAATGCGGGCAGAGATTTTTATTTTTCGCAAGCCTTTCGATGATATCCCGGCTCAAAAGCTCGGGCTCAAGCGAACCGAGGCGAACGCGCTCGGCGCCGCTTTCGCAGACCGCCTTAACGGCGTCCGAAAGATCCGAATCGCCGCCCTTTCCATAGTCCGAGAGGTTTATCCCGACTACCACAAGCTCCTTATGTCCCGATCTTACGAGCGCTTCGGCCTCCTCTTTTATCTTTTCAAGCGGCTTAAAGCGCGAGCGCCCTCTGGCATAGGGGATTATGCAGTACGAGCAAAAGCGGTCGCAGCCGTCCTGAATCTTGATTATCCCGCGGGTCTTTTTTGAAAAAGCCGTTACCTCCTCCTCGGGGTAGTCCCGATTCTCCGGCGTTTTTTCAAATATCGGCGCTTTCTGCTCAAAAAATCTCGCTACAAGCTCCGGCAGGCGGTTTTTGTCGGCGTTTCCGACGACGATATCTGCCTCGGGAAGCTCGCTCAAAGGGTCTGAGACCACCTCGGCATAGCAGCCGCAAACCGCTATCACCGCGCTTTTATTTTCGCGGCGAAGCCGGTGCAGCAGCTTTCTCAGCTTAAGATCCGACTGCGCCGTGACCGTGCAGGTGTTAATAACGATGATATCGGCGTTTGAGCCCTGCTCGGCGGTTTTGAAGCCGTTTTTTTCAAACGACTCTCTGATAAGCTCGGTCTCGTATTGATTTACCTTGCAGCCGAAGGTGTAATATGCAACAGGCATGACCTTTCCTTTTCTTTCCGTTTGAATTTTGATAGAACGCCGAATTTGCAAAATCTGTGAAAAATTGCTTGACACCGCTTTTTCAGACTGCTATACTGAATAAAAAGAAATTTTTTTGGAGGATACAAACATGACAAGTGTTAAAGTAAAGCTCAGCACAATAAATGACGTTAAGGAATTCGTCAACGCGGTGACCCTTTGCGATTTTGACGTCGATCTCGTTTCGGGGAGATATGCTATCGACGCAAAGTCGATAATGGGCATTTTCAGCCTCGACCTCTCTCAGCCGGTGGACGTTGTAATACATACCGACGAGTGCGGAGGTTTTCTTGAAAGCATCAAGCAGTTTATCGCCGACTGATCAGCCGAAATAGACCTCGTGCCAGACGAGGAAGGTATAGACGGTCCAGATTTTTCTCGAGTTGTCATATTTTCCCTCTCGGTGCTGGTCGAGCAGCGTTATCAGCCTTTCGGTGTTGAAGAATTTTGCGGCGCGTTCGCTTTCAAAAGCCGCGCGGACCTTGTTGTAATACTCGTCTTCCCTAAGCCAAACTCTTATCGGCACCGGGAAGCCGAGTTTCTTTTTGTTTGCGGTCACGGGCGGGCAGGCGGCGAGCGCCGCTTTTCTCATCGCAAACTTAGTGTTTTCCTTGGTGACCCTGTATTTTTTCGGAATCCTCTCCGCCATCGACATCACATATCTGTCCAAAAAAGGCACTCTCAGCTCGAGCGAATTTGCCATCGACATTTTGTCGGCTTTCAGCAAAATATCGCCGGTGAGCCACATATTCAGGTCCAAATACTGCATTTTCGTCACAGAATCCTTACCTTGTACCTTGTCGTAAAACGGCTTTGTGATGTCTTTTGCGTCGTCGGCGTCGGTTTTTATCTTCAAAAGCGCCTTACGTTCCTTTTCCGAGAAGATATAGGCGTTTCCGATGAATCTCTCCTCAAGGTCTTTTCCTCGGCGAATAAGGAAGTTGAGACCTCTGTGCGCCGGCAGCATCTCGGCGCATTTTCCTATGCAGCGGCGGATAGGGCGGGGGATAAGGTTATAGAGCGCAACGTCGTCGGGTTCTTTATAGATGTTATAGCCGCCGAATATCTCGTCTGCTCCCTCTCCCGACAAAACGACCTTTACCCTCTCCGAGGCCAGCTTGCAGACGAAATAAAGCGCGACTGCGGCGGGGTCGGCAAGCGGTTCGTCCATATGATACTGAATCTTCGGGAAAGCCTCCCAATATTCCTCGGGGGTTATTACCTTGGAAATATTTTCCTTGCCGATATATTTAGAAAAGTCCTTGGCATAGCCTATCTCGTTATATTTTTCGTCCTCGCCGAAGCCTACGGTAAAGGTCTTGTCAACGTTTGCGACCGCTGCGACATAGCTTGAATCCACGCCGCTTGAAAGAAAGCTGCCGACCTCGACGTCCGCTATCTTATGCGCCTCTACCGAGTCTTTGAACACCTCCGAGATTTTATCCACCCAGTCCTCAAGGCTCGGTTTTTCGTCGGCTTCAAAGTTTATCGACCAATATCTTCCGGTCTCGAATTTTCCCTCGCAATATGTGAACCAGTGGGCGGGCAGAAGCCTGAAAACGCCCTTAAAGAAGGTCTCCTCGCAGGGGGAGTATTGAAAAGTCAGATAGTTTTCGAGCGCGGTCTCGTTTAGCTCCTTTTTAAACGACGGGTGAAGAAGAAAGCTCTTTATCTCCGAGCCGTACATAAAGGTTCCGTCGGTCTCGGAATAATAAAGCGGCTTTATCCCGAAGAAATCCCTCGCGCCGAAAAGTTCATGAGTGTTTACGTTCCAGATGACGAAAGCAAACATTCCGCGCAGCTTCGGCAGCATCTCCTTTCCCCACTGCTCATAGCCGTGCAAAAGCACCTCCGAATCGGTGTTCGTCGAGAAGCAGTGCCCCTCTTTGATAAGCTCCTCGCGAAGAGACTGATAGTTATAGATCTCTCCGTTAAAGGTCAGAACGAGCGAGCGATCCTCGTTGAAAATGGGCTGCGAACCTGTCGAGAGGTCGATGATTGAGAGCCGGCGAAAGCCCATAGCAATGCCGTCGTCGATATATTTTCCCTCCGAATCGGGCCCGCGGTGACGTATCGCGTCCATCATTTTTTCAATGACAGTGCCGTCGTCGCCTATCTTATTTGTAAAGCCTACAATTCCGCACATGGCAAAATCTCCTTATATGTAAAGTTAAGTTCGGTTTTTCTGCGATAACTGTCTTATTTTAACACATTTTTTCCGAAATTTCAATAGACAACCTCCGAATATGGTTACAGAGCGGTTACAATTTATTAAAATTCTCCGTTAGCCTTGAAAAATGCCGTAAATTGCTATATAATATATCCTAAAGCAGTGTATCCTCTAACAAGCGACAAGTCAGGAGAAGTATGATGAACGGGCAGTACGGCAGAAAGAAAAAGCTGAGGGCAAGATATCGTTTAAGCGTCGTTTTTTTCGGAACGGTACTTATTTTCGGTCTGATTTTTTACAGCTACATGAAAAGCGTGACTCTTGAGGACGTGCTTTCGCAGGACAGAAGCATAACCTTTTTCAATCACGGAAGCGATCAAGAGGGTCAAAACGGCGGCGATGATCAAA
Source organism: uncultured Clostridia bacterium (assembly GCA_947623585.1). Lineage (GTDB taxonomy): Bacteria > Bacillota > Clostridia > Oscillospirales > Ruminococcaceae > Faeciplasma. The sequence continues at coordinate 47,363 of CANQHA010000001.1, forward strand.
GCAGCGGCGAAAGCTCCGACGGCGGCGTTGAAAGCGCTCCGGTCGTCAACCCCGTTCCCGAGGGCGAGAGGCAGGACGACAGCTATTTTGACGACTGCGTTTTCATCGGCGACTCGATAACCTACGGTTTAAGCTCATACGGCGTGATACCCTCCTCAAACGTCCTCGCGAGCGTTTCAATGAGCATCGCTCGGGCCGAGACCGAAAAGATAGACACCTCGTTCGGTTCTATGACCGTTCTCGAAGCCCTCGGCGAGATAAACCCAAAAAACATCTATATAATGCTCGGCTCAAACGGAGCGGCTTACACTTCTCCCGCCGATATGTATCAGAATTATCAGGCGTTTCTCAACAAAATAAGGACCGCCTGCCCCGATTCCGAGCTTTACATCATTTCCGCTCCGCCGGTTACAAAGAATAAGGAGAATTCCGCCGAATCGCCAATCAAAAACGCCGATTTAGACGAGCTGAATTCAAAGCTGCTCGGCTATGCCGACGCAAACGGCGTCAGATATCTCGACCTCAACTCCGCGCTCAAGGACGATACCGGCTGTATGCCCGACAACTATGCCGAAAACGACGGTATGCACTTCAAATTCTCTACCTATTCGATTTTTACCGATTATATCCTGACCCATGTTGCAGTCAAGGGGTGAGACGATGAAAAAACTTATCCTTTCCTTTCTGCTGGCGGTTTCGCTGCTTCTTAGCGGCTGCTCAGAATACGCCGAGCCCGACGTTCATCAGCTTGTCGCCTCGATAGTTTCCGAGCAGTCGATCGAGCTTCCGACCGAAGCGAGCGACGAAGATATCGCCGTCATCTTTGATTTTGATCCAAGCGAGGTCGAAGACTGCGCGGTGACTTACAGCGGCAGGGGAGGCTATGCCGATATAATCGCGGTGTTCAAGCTCGAAAGCGCCGACAGCGCCGAGGATTTTTCCGCCATGCTTTCCGACTACAAGGCTTCGCGCTATGAAGATTTCAAGGGCTATGCGCCTTTTGAGGCCGAAAAGCTCGAAAACGGAAAAGTCATGACCTACGGCAGATATGTGCTTTTGGCGGTAGTTCCGGATATTTCAAAGGCTCAGGCGGACATTGACGCCGCTTTCAAGCCATGAGGGGGACAAAACTGCGCTTTGCCGCGCTTTTCGTTTTTATAATATGCCTGCTGACGGTTTTTGTCTCATGCGCGCCGGTTGACGCCGTTATCGGCTTCTTCGCCGACGACGGCACGGGACATATATTTAAATTCGCGCTTGATTCCGACCCGAAATGCCTTGACCCTCAGCTCGCCGAGGATAAAAATTCGATCTCGGTGGCAAAAAATCTTTTTGCGGGGCTTGTCGGATATGACGAAAACGGAAAGATAGTCTGCCGAATCGCAAGCGACTATGTGATATCCTCCGACGGGCTGACCTACACCTTTTATTTAAAAGAGGGCTACTCTTGGCACGCCGTCGGCGATTTTGAAGCGCCGGTCGTTGCCGACGATTTTGTTTTCGGCTTTCAGAGGTTGATGGACCCCAAAACCGCTTCTTCGCACTCCGAAAAATATTTTTGCATTTTTGGGGCGAGGCAGGCGCGCCTCGGAGAGACCGAGCCTGACTCAATCGGCGTCAAGGCGCTCGACGATCTTACCCTTGAATTCACCCTTGAATATCCCGAGGCGGATTTTTTATATCTTCTTGCCGAGCTTCCGGCGGCGCCCTGCTGCCGAGAGTTTTTTGAGACCTCGGGCGGAAAATACGGCCTTGAGGCCGAAGCGACCTGCTCGAACGGACCCTTTTATCTTCGCTATTGGCTCCACGACCCCTACGGCAAGGAGAACCATGTCAGACTTCGCCGCAACCCGGGTTACAGCGAGGTCTCCTATGTCAGCCCCGCCGGCATAAACTATCTCATCACCGAGGATTACTCTGTAAGGCGAAAAGACTTTACAGACGGTTCGACCGACGCGATGCTTTTCTCCTGCGGTCAAAAGCCCGAAGCCGCCTCGAACCGCGTTCTCGGCTACGCTTCGACCGTCGGGCTTGTTTTCAACGAGGATAACGCTGTTTTTTCAAGCGCCGAGGTCCGCGGGCTTTTCTCTCTCGCCGTCGATAGAGACGCGCTTGATTCCTCGGCCGGCGATACCTTAAAAAGGGCTTCGTCCGCTGTTCCAGATGACAAAAGGATAACCTCTCGTGGCTATTCTTTCCGCGCCTCGGGCGATGTCGGAGTTTCAAATCTTCAGCTCGCCGAATATAAATGGAGCTTCACCCTTAGCGAAAGCGAAAAGTCCGACCTCATCGGCTCAACGGTAATGGTGCCGTCCGACTTTGAATATTCCGACGCGCTTTCTGGGCTGACCGACAGTTGGTACAAGGCTTTCGGCATTCATTTTAATATCGACATCGTGAACCCGAGCGACTATCAGCGTCGTATAAAAGAAGGGGACTACGATATAGCGCTTGCAATGCTCGATTCCTCCTCCGCCGCGCCGATAGACTATCTCAGTCCGTTCGGAAGCGAAAAGCGTTTCGGCTTTTCGGTCTCCGAGGTCGTCTCGGCCGAGCAGCTTTTTGGCAGCGGGGCGACGGCCGCTTCGCTCAACCACGCCTGCTCCGAGGCTGAAAATGTTATTTTATCCGAATTTCACTTTATTCCGATATGGCAGGCGCCGACGGTTCTTTGCGTCGACGACGACGCAGAGGGCATACTTCTCGACCCGTTTTCGGGGGCGGTATATTTTGAAAACGCGAAGATGTTCTGAAAAATAAAAAAAGCCCGCTGCGGGCTTTCTTTATGTCTTATGTCGGGCAAAAATCATGCTCTTGTAACCTTGCCGGATCTGAGGCATCTCGAGCAAACGTAAACGTGGCAGGGGGTACCGTTTTTGATAACCTTTACTCTCTTTACGTTCGGCTTCCATGTTCTATTTGTTCTCCTATGAGAGTGAGAGACCTTAATTCCGAAAGTAACGCCCTTTCCGCAGACTTCGCATTTGGCCATGAGGCTGCACCTCCTTTTTAAACTTTCATGGATTCACAAGGTATATCTTAGCAAATTATTTTAAGAAATGCAAGTGTTTTCGCAAAAAAGTTTTTGATTTTTCAAATCTTTCCTCAATGACTTGCTATTTTCTGAGAAATGTATTATAATAAAAATGTATTTTCATCTAAAATCTGGACCGAAATATTTCGGAGGGTAATTTAATGTCGTTTCTTTTATCAAATCGAGGCGTTGACCTTGTAATAATGCTTTGCATAAGGCTTCTTATCGTTTTCACGATACTGCCTATCCACGAATATGCTCACGGCTTTGCCGCCCGCAAGCTCGGAGACAATACGGCGCTCATCGCCGGAAGGCTCACCTTGAACCCCTTGGCGCACGTCGATCCAATCGGTGCGGTGCTCTTGATACTTTTCGGGTTCGGTTGGGCGAAGCCCGTTCCCGTCAACGCGAGAAATTTCAAAAACTACCGCCGCGACATGGCGATAACCGCCTCTGCCGGCCCGCTTTCAAACCTTTTGTGCGCAATAGCCGCTATCTTCGTGAACAGGATCCTCATCGGCTTTTCCTCATGGATAGTCATGAGCGAGTCGCTTTACATGGGACTTTACTACACCTTCATCGCGCTTCAGTATTTCGCGATAATAAACCTCTCGCTCGCGGTCTTCAACCTAATACCCATCGAGCCGCTCGACGGTTCAAGGATATTAAGCTATATTCTTCCGCCAAAAGCCAACGCGTTTATGTATAAATACAGCCGATATATAAGGATAGGTCTGCTTCTTGCGGTCTTTTTAGGGCTTCTCTCGGGGCCTCTTTCGTGGGCGATAAACAAGCTGTATTCCCTCTTCAACCTGATGTTCTTCTGGGTAGATAAAATCTTTCAGATAGTGATGACGAGGTAAAAATGAGCACGGTTTCCTATCGACTTGACAGCTTTGAGGGCCCCCTCGACCTTTTGCTTTATCTGATTTCAAAGCACAAGCTGAACATCAACGACATAAAAATTTCTCTGCTTTTAGAGCAGTATCTCGAATACATCGACGGTCTCGACGAGCAGGATTTTGAATATGCTGGCGAGTTCCTTGAAATGGCGGCGCGGCTCATTCTGATAAAGACCCTTTCGCTTCTGCCGAAGCACGAGGAGGCGAGCGAGCTTAAGCGCGAGCTTCAGGGCAGGCTTATCGAGTATTCTTTATGCAAACAGGCGGCTGCGCGTCTCAAAGAGCTTTACAAGGGCGACGTGATATTCGTCAAAAAGCCCTCCGAGCTGAAGCTGGTAAAGACCTATTCTCAGACCCACAGCCCCGACGATCTCATCGCGGCGTTCTTCGGAATATCGAGCCAGCGTTTTCGCAACGCGCCGGTCCAGGCTTCGGTGTTCAAGCCCATCGTTTCAAAGCGGATAGTTTCGGTCGCTTCAAAGATACTTTTTGTTCTGAGAAGGCTTTACAAGACCGGAAGCTGCCGAATGACCGAGCTTTACGACGGAATGACCGACCGCTCCGAGAAGATCGCCACTTTCCTTGCGATACTCGAGCTGACAAAATCCGGCAGGATCACCCTTAACGACGACAATACCGAGATAACCTTTGACCGCGAAAGAAAACCGGTAAGAAACAGCGAGGCGTAAAATGCAGTTAGAAGAAAAAATTTCGATAATCGAAGCGATACTTTTTGCAGCCGGAGAGCCGGTCGATTTTGAGAGGCTTTCGCTCGGCGCGGGCGTTGAAACCACCGATCTGCACAGGCTGATTTCGCTTTTGAACTCAAATTATTCCGAGCGCGGTTCGTCGCTTACGGTCTTAAAGCTCGGAGATTCGTATCAGCTTGCGACAAAAGAGCAATTTGCGCCTTATATCCGCTCGGCGCTCGAATCGAAAAGAACGGCGACGCTTTCACCCGCCGCTATGGAATCGCTTACGATAATCGCCTATAATCAGCCGGTAACGCGCGGCTTCGTTGAGGACGTCAGGGGCGTTGATTCAAGCGGAGTTATCTCGAGCCTGCTTGAAAAAGAGCTCATCGAGGAGGCCGGACGGCTTGACGTACCCGGGCGGCCGGTCACATTCAAAACGACCGCCAATTTTCTCAGATGCTTCGGCCTCGCCTCGATAGACGACCTGCCGCCGCTTCCGAGCGACAACTCTCAGATAACCTTCGACGACGTGCGCGAAGACGTTTAAAGCGCGGCGACCTTAAAAAGGGGGAATGATATGACTGCTTTATGGATAATCCTCGGCGTTTTGGCGGCGCTTATCGCGGTCATAGTCGTTTTGCTGCACTTTTCGGTCAAAGCCTATGTAAAGGCCGACAAAAAGGGTCTTGATTTAGTTGTAAAGTATCTGGGCTTTACAGTATATAAGCTGGATCTTCCGCAAAAAGAGGAAAAAGCTCCCGAGCCCTCCGAGCCCTCCGAGCTTTCGGCCGACGATATCTCTTTAAGCGAGATTCCCGAGGCTGGCGACGAGCCCTCCGAGCCCACCGACGACGCGCCTGAGCTCGAAAGCTCAGACAACGCTCCCGACGAAAACAAGTCCGAGCAAACAGCCGACGGCGATGCTCCCGAGGAAGAAAAGGACGAGGAGAAAAAGCCCTCCGCGCCGCTTATAGATCAGTTCAACGAGTATAAAAAATACATTCCCGCCGGAAAAAAGGCGTTCCGAAAGCTGCTCAAGCTGATAAGGTTTTACGATCTTGAATTAGACCTCACCGTCGGAAACGACGACCCTTATAAAGCCGGGCTGAATTTCGGAAGAATAAACGCCGTGTTCTACAATCTTTTGGCGCTTTTATGCTGCATTTTCACGGTCACGATAAAAGGCACGAGCATAAAATGCGACTTTGAAAAGAAAGCCCTCGATTTTTATTTTGAGACCGCCGTTTTTGTCCGTCCGAGCGCAGTAGTGGCGCTGGCGGCATATGTCGGGGTCTACTACTTAAAAATCAGAAAAAGCATGAAAAAACTTGATAAAATTGCAAAGGAGAAACAAAGCGATGAGTGAAAAAAGCACAAACCTTGAAGTCTTAGTCAAAACCGCTATCGAAAAGATCAGGGAAATGGTGGATACCGACACTATTATCGGAAAATCCATCGTCACCGGCAACGGCACGACCATAATCCCCGTGTCGAGGGTCTCGGTCGGCTTCGGTTCCGGAGGCTCCGATCTTCCGACAAAGCAGGCAAAGGACCTCTTTGGCGGCGGCGCGGGCGGAGGAGTTTCCATTCAGCCGTTAGCGTTCATCACCATTATGCCCGACGGCAATGTCAAGCTGCTTCAGATGACTATCAACGCCGCAAAGGAAAACGCCGCGCTTGCGATTTTGCCTGATATCGTTGACAAAATAAGCGGCATCGTTTCAAAGGGCAAGAGCGACGGCGCCCCGCAGGAGACTGCCGCCGACTGATAACGTATTTTTTTCGCAACACGGCATAAACTATCTTCCGATACTCATTTCGGAGGATTGTTTATGGAATATATAAAAAGAATGGTCGTCTGTCTGATATGCCTTGCTGCGATAGCGACCGTTATCTGCATAAATTTACGAGCCGGCGACGTTGTCACAAACGCCAAAGCGGCAGTTCTTTTCGAGCCGGAGAGCGGCAGAATAGTTCACTCAAAGAACATGGACGTTAAGCTGCAAATGGCGAGCACCACAAAAATAATGACCGCGGTTCTTACCCTTGAATCGGGCGGCATTGACGAACCTTTTACCGTCGATGAAAACGCCATAATGGTCGAGGGCTCGTCTATGGGGCTTCTTAAAGGCGATACCGTTACAAAGCGCACTCTTTGCTACGGTATGCTTCTTCCGAGCGGAAACGACGCCGCCAACGCCGCTGCCGTCGCCGTTTCGGGTAGCATAGATTCGTTCGTTGAGCTTATGAACAAAAAGGCCGCCGAGTTAGGGCTTTCATCAACTCATTTCGTGACCCCCTCGGGGCTTGACGACTTCACCGACGGTCACTATTCCACCGCGCTCGACATGGCAAAGCTGACGGCTTACGCCCTTAAAAACGAGGTCTTTCGCGAAATATGCTCGACTACTTCGATCAGCCTCGATCTTGGCGGCAGAAGCGTTTGGCTCAACAACACCAACCGGCTTTTGAAAGAGTGCGACGGCGTTTACGGAGTTAAGACCGGCTTTACCGACAAGGCGGGCAGATGTCTTGTCACGGCCTGCCGTCGCGGCGGAGTCGATCTCATCTGCGTTACCCTCGGCGATTCAACCGACTGGATCGACCACAAAGCCCTATATGAATACGGCTTCGCCTCGCTTGAGAGGGTCGATCTCGGCGGCGAGAGCTATAAGGTCGCAACGGCGTCGGCCGGCGGCTGCGTTGAGCTTTCTGCCGAAAAATTCAGCCTGACCCTTGAAAAAGGCAGTTCGGAAAGGATCGAGAAAAAGGTTATTCTTCCGCAGTTTTTATACTCTCCGATAAACGTCGGAGACGTCTGCGGACAGATCGTATATTATCTTGACGGCGGCGTTATCCGCGTTTCTCCGCTGACTGTTTTGGGAGAACGTTTGCCCGCCGAATGACGAAACGGTGTGACATAATGGAATCAAGAATTCAGAAGATCATCAGCGAAAGCGGTTACTGCTCGCGGAGAAAGGCTGAACAGCTTATCGCCGCGGGCAGAGTGCGCGTAAACGGGCGGGTCTGCACGCCGGGCGACAAGGCTGACGCTTCACGCGACGTCATCAGTATCGACGGCGAGAACCTTGAAACAAGCGCAAAGCGCGAGCTCGTTTATTATATGCTCAACAAGCCCCGCGGCTATGTCACCACGACCTCGGACGAGCTTGAAAGGCGCTGCGTAATGGATCTCATGCAGGGCGTTTCCGAGCGCGTTTTTCCTGTCGGAAGGCTTGACAGAAACTCCGAGGGGCTGCTTCTTTTTACAAACGACGGCGATTTTGCAAACAGCATAACCCACCCGTCGGGCCACGTTTCAAAGACCTATCGCGTTACGGTTAGGCCCGATATAACCGAAGAGCAGCTTTCGCAGCTAAGCGGCGGTGTGATAATCGACGGTGAAAAAACGCTTCCCGCCTCGGTTTCGGTGCTCGTCAAGGAAGAGGGCAGGGTAGTGCTTCAGGTTACGATACGCGAGGGCAGAAACCGTCAGATAAGAAAAATGTGCGAAGCCGTCGGGCTTGAAGTCGCACGCTTAAAAAGGATATCAATAGGCCCATTAAAGCTCGGGATGCTCAAGCCCGGCGAATACCGAAGCCTCACCCCGAAAGAACTCTCCGCGATTCGCGGAAGCATTAAGAAAGGCGATGTTTTGAATGCTTCAGATAATAAAAAAAGACGGCGTTAAAGGATATGAAAATATCCTCCGCGAGCTTTGCCTTGAAAACGACGAAAGCGTCAGCGTTTCTGAGGCTTTGAACGGCGGAAAAGCCGACGGCTTCGGGATATACAAGTTAGAGCCCGATCTCATCACGGTATATAAGATATCCGATAATAACGATCTTATGCTCGCCGACGGAATACTTCGCAGCATACTTTTTCTTGCGGCATCAAGAGGCGTTGAGAAAGCGGTCTTTGAGAACGACTCTCCCGATATTGCCAAAAAGCTCGGGCTGATAAAGTCGGGCAATATCCTCGAGCCGATATCCGACATTTTCGGCGGCTGCGAAAGCTGCAAAGCAAATGCAATAACTTAATCAAATCTTAATGTTTTTTCTATTGATTCTTAATCGACATGACTGTATAATCTAAGGCGGGCGTTGAATGAAAAAGCTGAGTTTTCAGATAGCTTTCGGCGGAATAGTCACGGCGCTGTGCATAATTTTGATGTTTTCGGTCGGGCTGTTTCCGGTGCTTGTTTACGTTTTTCCGATGCTTTCGAGCATACTTATTTCGATGCTTTCATATGAATGCGGTACAAAAACCGCCGTCGTTTCATATGCAAGCGTATCGCTTCTTTCGCTGATCCTTTCGCCCGATAAGGAATCGGCGCTGCTGTTTTTATCCTTTTTCGGCTATTATCCTATCCTCTGCAAATATATCGACAGGCTGAAAAGCGCCGTTTTAAGGTGGCTATCGAGGCTTTTGATCTTCAACGCCGCGATGATAGCAAGCTATTTTGTGCTGTCGAGAATTTTCACGGCGGTAACTCTTGACGATTTCGGAAAATGGACCGCGCCGATACTTCTTGCGCTCGGAAACTTGACGGTCATCGTCTATGATTTAGCGCTGAGAAACGTTTCAAATCTTTATGTTAAAAAGCTGCGGAAGGTCATCTTCAAAAGGAAGTGACCTCTCAAAAGGTGATAAGATGAACAATAAGCAAAAAAACGCGGTCAAGGTCGCCGCCGTTTTGATATTCATAGCGGTTATCGTCGGTCTGACGGCGCTTTGCTGGCCGATAGTCTCAATGCTGACGAGCAGCGAGGGACGAGATAGGCTCGAAGCGCTTGTGAACGACAATCTGATGCTCGGCGTTGTGGTATTCATGTTTCTTCAGGTGCTTCAGATAGTCGTCGCGCTGATACCCGGCGCGGTGGTCCAGATTTTAAGCGGAGTTTTGTTCGGCGGCTTCTGGGGGAGCGTTTTATGCATAGTCGGAACGCTTTTAGGCGAAATGATAGTTTTTTACGCCGTCAAAAAGCTGGGTATGCCGATAGTCGAGGCGCTGTTTGACCCCAAGGGCATAAAAAAGCTGAGCTTTTTGCAGGATACAAAAAAGGTCGAGCTCGCGGTGTTCATTCTCTATTTAATACCGGTCATGCCGAAAGACGCGCTGACATACATCGCCCCTTTAACGAGAATAAAACCGACGACCTTTTTTGTTCTTTCAATAGTTGCGCGAGCGCCCTCGATGATAGTTTCGATAGTTTTCGGCTCAAGCCTCGGAAACGGCAACGTTTTCATCGCGGTGCTGATGTTTGCGATCGTCGCCGTCGCCGGAGTTTTCGGAATACTTTATAAAGACCGAATAATCGGCTTCTTTAAGAACGCAAGGAAATCCCGTTCGGACAAAAGGATTTAAAACAAGCGTAAAACCGGGCTTTTGCCGCTTAATTCGGCGAAAGTCTGTTTTTTTGGAAACTTTCTTGCGGGAAAGATATTTTTCGCAAAAACTATGGAAAAGCGCAAAAAACTGTGATATAATTTATTTAACATCTATCGGAACGGAGAGAAAAATATGAGCGAATTCGCAATTTTCGGAAAATTCGGAACTACTGACATTTTGGTTGAAAAATCCGCGTTCAAAGGCGTAAAGATGATAGCCGATACCCACGCCGAAGACGTAGAGCTTGTCTGCGGAAAAAAGCCCGCCGTCGTTGAAAGCGTCGGCGACGTAAAATCAAAAAATGTCGTCGTCGCGGCAACGATAGGTTGCTCGGAGCTTCTTGAGCGGCTTGAAAAAAGCGGAAGAATAAACCTTGACGGCGTAAGGGGAAAGCGCGAGGTATATTCGCTTGAAATACTCGAAAAGCCGTTTGACGAGCGCCCCGACGTTGAAAAAGCGCTTTTGATAGTCGGAAGCGACAAGCGCGGAACTATTTACGGCATATTCGAGCTTTCCGAGCGCGTCGGCGTTTCGCCCCTTGTCTATTGGGGAGACGTTCTGCCTCGCAAAAAGTCCGAGGTCAAAGTCGAATTAGAGGGCAAATTCGTCTCGAAAGAGCCCTCGGTCAGATATCGCGGCCTCTTTATCAACGACGATTGGCCGGCGTTCGGCGGCTGGAGCAAAAAGCGCTTCGGAGGCTATAACGCCAAAGCCTACGACCACGTTTTCAAGCTGATTTTAAGGCTAAAAGGCAACTATCTCTGGCCCGCAATGTGGACCGGTCAGTTCTGGGACGACGGCCCGGGGCTTCTCAACGCCGAGCTCGCCGATACATACGGCATAATCATCGGCGCTTCGCACCACGAGCCGATGTGCCGAGCCGGCGCCGAGTGGCAGCACATCTATAAAAAATACGGCGACGACAACACTTGGAGCTTCATTTCAAACAAAGACGCCATCACCGAATTCTGGCGCGACGGCTTAAAGCGCAGCAAGAATTTTGAAAACCTCATCACAATAGGCATGAGGGGCGAAAATGATTCGCTGCTTCTCGGCGAAAACGCCACCCTTGAGGATAACATCAACGTTCTGAGAAACGTTATCCTCACTCAGAACGAGCTTATGAAAGAGGTCGTTGACCCCGAGCTTTCAAATATCCCGCGTATGCTCGCGCTTTACTATGAGGTCGAGGACTTCTATCACGGCGACAAAAACACCAAGGGCCTCAAAAACTGGGACGCGCTCGACGGCGTTACCCTGATGCTTTGCGACGACACCTACGGCAACCTGCGTTTTCTCCCCGACGAGACCGACCGCGAACACAACGGCGGCTTCGGAATGTATTATCACTACGACTTCCACGGCCCCTCGATCTCCTATGAGTGGATGAACACCAACCGCCTCTCAAAAACATGGGAGCAGATGACGATGGCATATGATTTCGGTATCCGCTACCTCTGGATAGTCAATTTAGGCGACATCAAGGGTCTCGAATATCCGCTTTGCTACTTCATGGCGCTCGCCTATGACTTTGAAAAATACGGCTCGACCGCAATAAACAGCGTCGAGAAGTTTGTCAAAAACTGGGTCAGGCAGCAATACGGCGACTGGCTCAGCGAGCGGCAGCTAAGCGACGTTTACGACGTTTTAAACGGCTACACCAAGTTCAACAACGCGCGCACGCCCGAATCTATGAACCAAAACATCTATTCTCCTGTGAGCTTCAGAGAGGGTGAGAGGGTCTATTCCGAGTGCGAGCAGATAATCTCGCTTGCCGAAAGGCTTTACAGCGAAGCCCCCAAGGAGATAAAGCCCTCGATCTTCTATGAGGTCTATTATCCCGCGGTCGCCTCGTTAAACTTCGTTTTAATGTCTATCGAGGCGGGTTGGAACACGTTTTACGCCTCTCGCGGAAGTCTTGCCGCGAACCGATATCTCGACTGCGTTAAAAAGCGCACAAAGCTCGACGCCGAGCTTAAAAAGCAGTTTGATGAAATGCTCGACGGAAAATGGGTGCATATGGCCGACTCGGCGCACCACGGTTTCAGAAGCTGGAACAACGAGGACTGGCGCTATCCGACAGTCAGCGAGGTCGTTCCGGTGTCGATGCCGAAATCCTACGTTTCGTTCGCCGGAAGCGCAAAATATTCGATAGGAACGTTCTGGGTGTCGTCGCCGGTTCTCGAAAACCGCGAATTCATGCGCCCCGACGTTGACAGCGTCGCCATTAACATCGAGACCGGAAGCTCGGCCGAGCTTGAATACGAAATAAAGTGCTCAAAGCCTTGGCTCAGCTTTGAGAGGCTTTCCGGTACGCTCACCCCCGACGAGGGCATCGTCAGAATCGGCGTTAAGATCGACAGAAGCAAGCTGAGCGGCGACGATTGCGCCGACGTTGCGGTAAACTGCACCTTCAAGGGCGAGAAGGTCTACGACCCCGACGAGGAGATGTTTGACAAGCCCCTCGGAAAGACCTTTGCGAAGCTGAAAATTTACGCCGGCGGCAACTACAACTACCCGCCGATGACCTATGTCGATACCGAGGGCTACGTCTCAATTGAGGCGAAGAATTACTGCAAAAAGACCGCTGCGGGCGGCGCTGAGTGGCTTGAAATAGATCACCTTTCAAGGCTCGATACTCCGTCGCTCAAGGTTCTGCCCTTGACCTCAAAATATCTTGCCGACGGCGAGGACAGATATCTTTGCGAAAGCGTTCCGTCGGTCGAATATGCCTTTGCGCTTCAAAAAGCCGGAGAATACGAGGCGGAGTTCTATCTCGGAACAAGAAATCCGGTCGCGATCTATGCCGATCTTCGCTTCGGGCTTTCGGTGAACGGCGGAAAAACCGAGATAATTCACACCGTGCCCAAGGGTTATAAGCCCGGAATGCACGGCAGCCGCGAGTGGGGGAGCGAGGTGCTCGAAAAGGTAAGAAAGGTCAGGGCGAGAATAAGCGCTCAAAGCGGTCTCAACCGGCTTAAAGTCCTCGGCGGCGACCCCAACATTCTGCTCGAAAAGATAGTTATTTACCCCGTCGGGCATGAGCCGGAGAAAACCTACCTCGGCGCGCCCGAGAGCTACTATGTAAAGTAAAAATACTTGACGCTTGGGAGATGACAAAGTGGACCACAGACAGCTTGCGAAGAAACTTTTTTTAGAGGGCTGCAACTGTTCTCAGGCGGTATTCTGCGCCTTTTGCGACCTCACCGGGCTCGAGCGTGAGACCGCGCTGAAAATTTCGAGCGGTCTCGGCGGAGGGATATCTCGGCTTCGAGAAACCTGCGGAGCGATGAGCGGCATGGTGATGGCCGCAAGCGCGATATACGGCTATTCCGACGTTTCCGACCCGTCGTTAAAATCCGAGCATTACCGCCTCATACAGCGGCTTTGCAAGCGGTTTTGCGACGAGGCGGGTTCAATGCGCTGCGCCGAGCTTTTGGGGCTAAAAGGCCCCTCCGAGCCGAAATCTCCGAAAAGAACTAAGGAATTTTACGAGACCCGCCCCTGCCTTGGGCTTGTAGCGCTCGCCGCAGGAATCCTTGACGATTACATCGCGGAGCAGAAAAATGACTGATTATCAGCGCTTTGACGAGCTCACGTCCAAATCTTTGGGCGAGCTTCACGAGGACAACGGCGTCGGCACGCTTTCCGAGAAGTATCTTCACATCTTTCTGAAAAACTATTTCGAGCCGATGAAGGAGTGCCACGAAGTAAAGGTAGGTCGCTTTACAGCCGACATCTGCAACGGCACCCACATAACCGAGATACAAACTCGAAACATGAACGCCCTGCGCGAAAAGCTCGAGTATTATATGCTCGAGGGTTACGACGTCACCGTCGTCCACCCGATCGCGAAGATAAGAAAAATGATCTTTTTGGACGGCGAGAGCGGCGAGATAGTCAGAAAGCAGCGCTATCGCCACGTCGGAAACATCTACGACGCGATCCCCGAGCTTTACAAGATCAAATATTTCCTCGATTGGGACAAGCTGACGGTCAGGCTGATATTTTTCGACGTCGAGGAATACCGCGAGCTTTCCGGCGGGGGAGTATCGCCGAGCGGAAAGCGAAAAAAGCGCCGCTCGTCGCGGGTCGAGAGAATACCATTTGCGATAGGCGACTCGGTTATTCTTGACAATCCCGCGGATTACCTCGTTTTTTTGCCCGAGGGTCTTCCGAAAGAATTCACGTCTTCCGATTTTGCGGCCCGCGCCGGCATTTCAATTTCTTTGGCGAGCATGGCGCTTAACATTCTGAACTATTTAAAAACCGTCGAGCGAGGCGGCAGAGACGGCAGAAGCTATATTTACCGAGTGAACAGATATTTAACAGGCGATTTCGGCGAGGTTGAATGACTTCGCCGATTTTTTATGCCTTTAAAAATTTTTTTGAATTTCCTATTGACAACGTAACAATGTTATGTTACACTGATGACAGTAACATTGTTACGCTTAACGGAACGGAGGTGCAAAATGTCAGACCTGATATCCAAAAAAGAGCTTTTGGAAAAGTACGGTATCTCCTACGGAACGCTTTACCGCTGGAAGCGCATGGGGCTGATTCCGGAGGACTGGCTCGTAAAAATGTCGACGTTTACGGGGCAGGAGACCTTTTTCAACCGAGAGCTCATCTGCAAGAGGGTAGAGGAGATACTCTCGAAAAAAGAAGTTTCGTCGCTCGGAGACATTCAAAAGGAGCTCGGCAAAAAAACCGACGGGCTTCCGAAGCTGAGAATAGTGACCGCGGCGGGCGACAAGCTGTTTTATCTTTCCGATGTTCGCGACGTAATACTTCACATCGGCGGCAAAAGCATAAGTCTAATAGAAGAGATCGGCAAAAAAGCAAACGAAAATTCAGAGGAGGAATAAAAATGTCAAACATAAATATTTACGGCGGCAACGATTTCACGCCCGACGGCTCATTATACGACAGCGTCACGATAGCCGGCTCGGGAGACATCACCGGCCCGCTCAACTGTAATTCGCTTAAAATCTCCGGCTCGGGCGACGTTTTGGGCCCTGTCAGGTGCGAGGGCGGCGTATCTATCTTCGGCTCGGGAGATATCATCGGCCCACTCACCTGCAAATCTCTCAAAATCTCGGGCTCGGGCGATATCAACGGCTTCGTCAACTGTGAGGGCGACGTTTCCTTAAGCGGCTCGGGAGACATTAACGGTCCATTGACCTGCGGCTCGCTCAAAATCTCGGGCTCGGGCGATATCAGCGGCGAAATCAAATGCGAGGGCGACGTATTGATGAGCGGCTCCGGCGATATCGGCGGCTCCGTTGCCTGCAGCTTGATGAGTATGTCGGGTTCCGTAAGCGTTGCAAAGAGCGTCAAAGCCCATAAGCTCGAGATGAGCGGCGTCGGCAAAATCGACGGCGACGCTGTTTGCGAGGAAGCCCATATCTCGGGCTTGTCCTCCATCGGCGGTCTTTTGAACGCCGAGAACATCGTTATCGAGCCCGGAAGCATAAAAATCGGCGAGATTGGCTGCACTGCCTTGACCGTCAGAACGCGCGGCTTTGGGGGCGGTGAAAAGAAATTATCCTGCCGCGTTATCGAGGGCGACGATATCACCCTTGAATACACCGAATGTAAAACGGTTCGCGGCAAAAACGTCCGAATCGGCCGGGGCTGCAAAATAGAATCGGTTGAGTATTCCGAAACGCTCAACGTTGACGATTCCGCCGAGGTCGGCAGCAAATTAAAGGTATAACGCCGAAAAAGCAGGGGAGACCCTGCTTTTTTTGAAAGATTTCCTGCAAAAATTTACAAAGATATATTGCTATTTTACCCGCGTTATGTTAAAATGTATACGAAAAAATCTATCGGGGGCAGAAAAATGGCGGGCGGAAAAAAGAAGATCGGAAGACCCAATCGGCTGTTATATTTTCTCGGCTTCGGCGTCTTAAGGCTTTATTTCCGCATTTTTGTCGGCACTCGCTTTCGCTTTGACAGAAGCGGTCTTTCCGATTTAAAGCGCGGCCCCGCGCTGATAATCGCTCCGCACATTTCGGGGATAGATCACATCACCGTCGGCGTCGCCTGCAAAAAATACCGCCCCACCTTTGTTTTAAGCGAGCATCTTTTCGCGAAGCCGCTTATAAGATTCATTCTCACAAACTTCGGGCACGTCGTTTCAAAGAGAATGTTCTCGGTCGACGCTGGGACTATCATGGGTATCATGCGGGCAAAGGCCGAGGGAAACGTCATCGTTTTGTTCCCCGAGGGCAGAATGAACGCCGTCGCGCATACATATCCGGTCACCCAAGGCACCGCCGAGCTTATCAAGCGCCTTGAGATTCCGGTCTACTGCGTAACCGGTAACGGCGCCGCCCTTGCCGACCCGAAGTGGTACAAGGGCTTCAGAAAAGGTCTCGTTGACGTCAAGACCTCAAAGGTTTTCAGCGCCGACGAGCTCAAAAGCCTCGGCATAGAAGAAATCTCAAAAAGGCTCGATGCGGCGATACTTCACGACGACGAAAAGGCCATGGCGGGGCACAGATACCCCGCTAAGGACACCGTAAAGGGTCTCGACGGAATAATTTACAAATGCCCCGAGTGCGGAAGCGAGTTTAACATTCGAGCCGAAAATTGCCGTGTTCGGTGCGAAAGCTGCGGATTTGAGACCGAGCTTACCGACGATTACCGTTTCACGTCCGGCAGAATGAAGACCGTCAACGAGTGGTTCTATTGGCAGATAGATATGCTCGACCTCAGCGCCGTCATGGAGGAGGACATAAAGATAGGCGCCGTCGGCAAGGATCACAAAATGGATCTTTCGGCGGGCGAGGGGCGTTTAAGGCTCGACCGTGACAAAATTACCCTTAAAGGCAGCTTTTTCGGAGAAGAGATAGATTACAGCGCCGATCTTTTATCGCTCGGCGGCACGCCCTACACTCCGAACAAGGAATTCGATATCTATTATAAAAAGCGGCTTTTATATCTCCAGCCGAAGGATAAGCGCACGGTCGTGAAGTGGGTGACTTTTATCGACAAGTCGGTCGCCGAGAAGAGGGGAATATCGCTTTATTAGTTTGATATGCGCGTTTGCGCTTCAAAAATAATAATTTTTGCAAAGTGAGGAAAACTAAATGAACATTGATTATCTGATCCAGCTCGCCACATCGATCGGAGCAAAACTTTTGGGCGCGGTAGCAATCGTTGTGATCGGCTTTATCGCGGCTTCCAGCATCTCCGGATTCATCAGAAAGAGGCAGAAAATGGACGTAAGCGTTCGCAGCTTTCTCGCCAGCTTTGTTTCCTTGGCGATAAAGGTCCTCGCGGTTATATCCGCGCTTTTCGCCCTCGGAGTTCCCGCGGCGTCGTTCGTCACCGTCCTCGGTTCCGTCGGACTTGCCGTCGGTCTTGCAATGCAGGGCGCGCTTTCAAACTTCGCCGGAGGCATTCTCCTTGTTGTGTTCCGTCCGTTTAAGGTCGGCGACCATGTGACTGTCAGCGGTCAGAGCGGCGTCGTTCAGAGCATTTCTATCTTCTACACTACCATTCTTGCCGACGATAACACCGTCGTAACGCTTCCCAACGGCACGCTTACCAACGCGCCTATCGTAAACACCTCGTTAGAGGACGCCCGCAGAGTTTGCCTCGAATATTCGCTTCCCTTTGACGCCGACGTTGAGGCCGCTAAGAATCTTGTCGTTGAGACTGCCTCCAAAAACCCGCTCGTTCTCTCGTCAGATACCGTCTCGGCGACCGTTTCAAGCCATGTCGAGGGCAAAGCCACTATAAAGCTGATCGCTTTTACTCACAGTGCAGACTATGCCAACGCGTGCGACCGGCTTAAAAGAGAGACCGAGGCCGCGCTTGACGCAAACGGTATAGCTCGCGGATAATAAAACTTTTCGGAGGCTTTTGAGATGAAAAGAATAGTCAGATATCTGACGTTTATCCTGCTTGCTTCTTTAAGCGCGCTGTCTTATCAGCTTTTTATCTTTCCGAACAGCTTTGCGCCGGCCGGTTTTAACGGTATCGCAACGATGATACAGCACCTTTTCGGAATAAACGTCGGATACCTTTCGCTGATTTTCAACGTACCTCTCATAATTGCGGTCTACATTCTTGTCAACAAGGAGTTCGCCGTAAACACGCTGATCTATATTCTCACCTTCTCGGGTATGCTCATTCTGCTCGAGCGCGTCGATCTCAGCGCGATAATGTATCAGACCGATACCGGCACCAGCACAATTTTAGGTCCTCTTGTAGCAGGTATTTTAGGCGGAGGGATCCTCGGCATAGCGTTCATGCTCAACTGCTGCTCGGGCGGCACCGAGCTTGTCGCAGCGCTCATTCACAAATTCAAGCCCGCATACGATTTCGTCTGGGTGACTTTTGTTCTCAACTCTCTTGTAGCGGTCCTTTCGTTCTTCGTCTTTGAGTTCAGCTTCGAGCCGGTTATCCTCTGCGTGCTTTACTGCTATTCTCAAAGCGTTGTGAGCGACAAGATGCTCAAAGGCACCAAAGAAGCCGTCCGCTTTGAGATCATAACCGACAATCCAGAGGATATCGCCAACGAGGTCATCGAGAAGCTCGGGCATTCCGCAACGCTCATCAACGCCGAGGGCTGCTATACCCACAACAAAAAGAATATGCTCATCTGCGTTATCAACAAGCACCAAATCGTTCAGCTCAAGCAGATCCTCGCAAAATACCCGGGGACCTTTGCAAACGTCTCAAACGTAAACTACACTATCGGCAGATTCAGATATCCGCGAGAGACGGAATCTACCGTAAGCTGAAAAAAGCGCCGGTTTTTCGCCGGCGCAAATCATGAACGGAGAAAATTATGGATAAAAACAGTTTTGCGCCTTTCCCGCCGATGGGCTGGAACAGCTACGACTACTATGACACCACCGTCACCGAGGAGGACGTCAGAAAAAACGCCGAATATCTCGCAAAAAACCTCAAAAAGTTCGGCTACGAGTACGTCGTCATCGACATCGAGTGGTATTCAAACGCCGCTGGGTCGAAGCGAAAAGAATATCAGTATATCCCGTTTGAGGACTTTGAGATTGATGAATACTCACGTCTTCAGCCGTCTCACTTAAGATTTCCGAGCTCCGTGGGCGGCAAAGGCTTCAAGCCGCTTGCGGATCATATTCACAGCCTCGGGCTCAAATTCGGAATACATATCATGCGCGGAATACCGAGAATGGCGGCGCACAAGCATATGAAGGTTTTGGGCACAAGCGCAAGCGCGTCGGATATCGCCGACGCGGGTTCGATCTGCGGCTGGAACCCCGATATGTACGGCGTGAAGCACAACGCAGACGGTCAGGCTTACTACGATTCAATAATTCAGATGTACGCCGACTGGGGAGTTGACTTCATCAAGTGCGACGACATCTGCGACAGCTGGATGTACCCCGTTCAGAGGTTCTCCGGCTGGGAGGAGACCCGAATGCTTCGCCGCGCTATCGACAAATGCGGGCGGCCTATCGTTTTAAGTTTATCCCCGGGTCCCGCTCACGTCGAGAACGCTTACCACTACACCGAAAACGCCAATATGTGGCGCATCACCGACGATTTTTGGGACAGGTGGGATCTTCTCAAAAATATGTTCTGGCGTTGCGAGCAGTGGCAGGACCACACACGCCCCGGCTGCTGGCCCGACTGCGATATGCTGCCGATAGGCAAGTTAGGCAAGGGTCACGGTCACGAGTGGACCTCGAACTTTTCGGAAGACGAGCTTAAAACAATGATGACCCTTTGGTGCGTCTGCCGCTCGCCGCTGATGATAGGCACAGACCTGCCGACGCTCAGCGAGCGCGACTTTGCCTTATTGACAAATCCTCAGATTTTGAAGATGGAGTTTGACGGCAAAGCGAAGCAGCTCAGAAGAAGCGACAAAGAGGCCGTCTGGCTCTCCGAGGGAAAAGACTGCATAAGGGTAGCGCTTTTCAACCTTTCGGACGAGGACGCTGAAATTTCTGCTGAGCTTTCCGAAAACGCCAAAGGCGATGGAACCGAGCTTTGGGGAGCAGGGGACTGCAAAATTTCCGAAAACACCGTCTCGGCGGCTGTTCCGAAGCACGGCGTAAGGATCTACAAATTCTCAAAATAAAAACCGCCGCCCGAAAAAGGCAGCGGTTCAGCCCCTCTTGATGAGGGGCTTTTTGTCACCAGCGTTTTTTCTCTCCGAGAACGCCGTCGGTGAAATCTCCGACCGTTTCGCGCAGCCATTCAATGCTGTCTTTTACCCAGTTCGGGGTTCGGTTGCAGCACCATTCGCGGTTGTTAAGCTGCGGCTCGCAGGTCGAGAAGCCGTGGTTAGCGGAGGAATAAATGTGCGTTTCAAACGGCACTCCGGCAGCTTCAAGCGCGCAGAGGAAATTAAGCGAGTCTCTTATCGGCACTGTGCCGTCGTTTCTTGAGGCAAAAACAAAGCACGGGCAGGTGTTTTCATCGACTGCCTCCGAGGGGTCTGGCGCGTTGCGCTCGTTCCAGACCTTAACGCTTGAAATGACCGGATATCCGAGTATCGCGGCGCAGGGCTTATTTTTGGCGAGGGTCGCCGCGCAGGCAGCAAGGTGTCCTCCCGCCGAAAAGCCGATGACGGCGATCCTTTTATCGTCAACAAACCATTCCTCGGCGTTTTTGATGATAGTTTCGGCGGCAAGGTCATAGTCCTTCAAGGGGTTATCCCAAACGGCGTTCTCGTTCAAGGAATACCTCAGAATAAACACCTGATAACCCGCCTGAAGATAGGGGAATGCCACGGGGTCGGCTTCTCGGTCCGAGCAGAACCTATATCCTCCGCCGGGCAGGATTATAAGTGCAGGGCGCTTTGTCATACCCCAAAATTCTCCGCCGACAGGCTGCAAATATGCCGTCAGGGTGACGTTTCTTTCTTCGTTAAGGGTCAGCGTTTTGATCTCCATAAACATCATTCCTTTACATAAGTATCCGATTGTTTTATTTTAGCATTTCGCGGCGAAAAGGTCAATATCCGTCTGAAATTATGTAGTCCTCGGCGACGTCTTTAAGGTGCAGAGGCGACAGACCGAGGCCCTCGCATAGCGTGGCGAGGCGCTCGGCTTTTTGCCGGTCAGATGTAATGTCGCAGACCGAAGCAAGCAGTCTTCCCTGCTCGCTGAAAGCCGATATTCCGTATACCTCGCAGTCGGCTCCGTCGATTTTTCTCATTTCGCTGAAGGTTTTGTATTTTATCATATTATCGCCCCGATTTAACCGTTTTTAATTTGCGTTTAATTAAAATTTTACGGCAAAATCGGGCGTTGTCAATCGTAATTTGTCGAAAGCAAAAAAATTATTTTATATTAAATTTTCAAAAACACTTGACAACATCAAAATCGAATGATATAATAAATCTCGCGCTCATGAAAGGGCGAATTGCGGGTGTAGTTCAATGGTAGAACTCCAGCCTTCCAAGCTGGTCGCGTGGGTTCGATTCCCATCACCCGCTCCATTTTTTTAAATCATGCGTCTTTAGCTCAGTTGGATAGAGCAACTGCCTTCTAAGCAGTAGGCCACTGGTTCGAGTCCAGTAAGACGCGCCAAACCGCCGCAGCCCGATAGCTCGCGGCGGTTTTCTCTGAAAAGTCTTTATCCGCAGGGGCACAAATGGCTTCAGAATTTATAAACGAGTACAATTTTTTGTACTCCGGAGCCGATTTTGAAAAAATTTTTAAAAAAGTTGTACGAAAGCGTACAACTTTTTGCGTTTTCGGGGGTATTAGTGAAACCGGTTTTAATCGCTTTGCCGTCTGCAAAGCCTCACGCCCAAAAAATTTCCAAATAATAGTAATTTTCAGCTCGGGCGTCAATCATCTGCGCTGTCGTCATCTTTTTTGTCTTTAGCAGCTTCGCCGCGCTTTGACGCTTTAAAGTTAGCAAGAGGGGAGCTCTCGGCGGCATTTCTTCGGTCGCTGTCCGAAAGGTGAGTATAAATCTGCGTCGTAGCGACGCTTTTATGCCCCAAAACCTCTTTGAGCACCATCGGGTCAACTCCGCCGTATTCATACATAAGCGTGGCCGCGGTATGGCGCAGCTTATGGGTCGATATCCCTAAATTGCCGAGACCCGCGCGCTTTAGCTGATCCTCAACAATGCGCTGAACGCGGCGGTTTGAAAGCCTTTTAAGGTTGTTTGCATGGCTCGAAATGAACATTGCGTCCGGCTCGATCGGAGATTTCGGTCTCACGGCAAGATAGTCGTTTATCGCGCTTATGCAGGCGTCGTTTATATAGATTATGCGTTCTTTCTGGCCCTTGCCGAACACCCTAAGCGTCCGCGCAGACTCGCTGTAATCGCCGATATTCAGCCCGACGAGCTCCGAAAGCCTCATGCCGCAGTTCAAAAACAGCGTTATTATGCAATAGTCGCGCTTTTGATTTCTGCTGTCGATTTCCGACAAAAGCTGCTGGCTCTGTTCAAGCTCGAGGAATTTCGGCAGCTTCTGAATCGACTTCGGGTGCTCAAGCTGCTCGATGGGGTTTTTAGAGATGAGCATGGCTTTTGAGGAAAGATATTCATAAAACTGCCTAAGCGCCGAGGTCATTCTTGACCGCGACGAATTTGCGTTGCCGCGCTCGTTCATCAGATAGTTCATGAACTCATAGGCGCCCATGAGCGTGAATGATTCAAGGTAAGACAGCGGAACGTCGGAAATCGTGATCTCATCAAAAGGAGTGCCGTCGGGAACGTCGCCGTGGATCATTTTGAGATATCTCAAAAAAGTGCGCAGGTCAATATAATAATTTTCCTCGGTCCGCTCGGTATGATTGCGAACGACGCGCACATATGTAAGATAGTCCCGAAGATACTGCGGGCAATCTTTTCGATATTGTTCCTTCATATATAAAGCCTCCTTGAAAGCGCGCCTGCGGCAAAAGCGAGGGTTTTGACTATATTTCTATCCCCTAATGTGCGCATAATTTTTATTATGCGCACATTGCTGTATATATCTTTGCGTTCTCCCCTCGGGATGGATACTATTTCAGCTCGACGACGGTAACGCCGTCTTCGCCCTCACCGTAAACGCCTTTTCGCTGAGAAGCGACCGCCGGATGCTTCCTTAAGCGGTTTCTGACAGCCTCTTTAAGCGCGCCGGTGCCTTTGCCGTGAATTATCATCACTATTTTGTTTCCGCTCATCAGTGCACGGTCGATGAACGAATCAAGCTCATAAAGCCCCTCGTCGACCGTATACCCTCGAATATCGAGTTCAAGCTCTGCTTTTCGCGTAGCACGGCTCTCAACGTTTTTGCTCACGCTGCCTTTCGGAGGCAGCTTTTTGTTGTTGAAGGTTACCTCTTTTTCTATAAGCCTCAGCTTTGAAACATGGACCTTAGTTTTCATAATCCCCACCTGAACCATCGCATAGCCGCTCTGGTCCGGCGGTGAAATGACTATTCCGCGCTTGTTGCCGTCAACGACCGTAACGTCGTCGCCTTTTTTCAACGGCCTCGGCAGAACATATGTGCTATCATTGGAACTCAGCTTTGCCGCTTCGTCGTAGAGGTCGTTTATTCGGCGCTTATACTGCATTTTTTCATCGGAAACGCGCTTGGAAAATTCTTCCTTATCCTTTGCCTTTCTGATATCTTCAAGCTCGTCCATAAGCTGCGCCGATTGCCTGCTGACGCGCTCGATTATCGATCTCGCCTCGCGCTTTGCCTGCTCGACCTCTTTATCTTTCGTTTCAATGAGCTTTCTGCGCTCCTCCGAGATCTCGTTTCTTAACTGCTCGGTCTCGCGGCGATACTGCTCCGCAAGATTTGAATTTATTTCAAGCTGCTTGCGCGTTGCTTCAAGGTTGTCGAGTATCTTTTCAAAGCGGCGCGACTCCCCTGTCAGCATATCCTCGGCGGCCTTGATGATGTCCTTATCAAGCCCGAGGCGCGCCGATATCGCAAATGCGTTTGATTTTCCGGGCGAGCCGATTATAAGCCGATACGTCGGCATCAGGGTCTTGACGTCAAACTCGCAGGAGGCGTTTTCAACGCCGTCGGTCTCAAG
The DNA here is from genome assembly GCA_947623585.1 of uncultured Clostridia bacterium. Lineage (GTDB taxonomy): Bacteria > Bacillota > Clostridia > Oscillospirales > Ruminococcaceae > Faeciplasma. Next base: position 71,386 of record CANQHA010000001.1, read on the forward strand.
CGCGTACATTTTTAACTCCTGATAGTGCGTCGTCGTCACCAGCTTTGCGCCAAGCGCCTTTATCCTCTCGATTATCGCAACGGCGAGCGCGGCGCCCTCGACCGGGTCGGTGCCCGAGCCGAGCTCGTCTATTAAAACGAGCGAGCGATGATCGACGGTGTTTAATATCTCGACCACCTTGTTCATGTGCGAGGAAAAAGTCGAAAGGCTCTGCTCGATAGACTGCTGGTCGCCGATATCGACGAGGATTTTATCGAAAACGGTTATCTTGCTTCCGTCCGACGCGGGTATCATCAGTCCGCACATGGTCATCAGTGTGAGCAGCCCGACGGTCTTTAAAATAACAGTTTTTCCGCCGGTGTTAGGCCCCGTGATGATGAGGCTGTCATAGTCTTTTCCGAGCCGAAAATCGACCGGAACGACCTTGTTTTTGTCGATAAGCGGGTGCCTTGCGCGGTTGAGGATTATTTCGCCGTCGTCGCTTATTTCGGGGACTGTCGCCGCCATTTTAGCGCCGAGTTCGGCCTTTGCAAAGTAAACGTTGAGCTGCGCGCAGGCGGTGAAGTCTGAGGAAAGCTGCTCGGAAAAACCTGCGCACTCGGCGGTCAGGTCGCGGATTATCCTCTCGATCTCCTCCTGCTCTTTTCCTTTGAGAATGGTTATCTCGTTGTTAGCTTCAACGACCGCCAAAGGCTCGATAAAATAGGTCTGACCGCTCGCCGAAGTGTCGTGAACAAGGCCCGCGACGGCGTTTTTGTGCTCGGATTTAACCGGCAGAACATATCTTCCGTCGCGCATGGAAATAAAACTGTCCTGAAGATAGTCCTTAGCGTCGGCGGATTTGATTATTTTGTCAAGGCTGTCGCGGATCTTAGCGCCGGCGTTGGCTATCTTTTTTCTTATCGAGGCAAGCTCGGGGCTCGCATTGTCGCTGAGCTCTTCCTCACTTAAAACCGCATTGGTTATGCGGTCGTTGAGATGCTTGTTGTCAAAAAGGCACTCAAACAGGCCGTCGAGGCTGAATTCGCCGTCAAGCTGCCTGCGCCACGAAAGCAGCGCTTCGGTCTGCGTGAGCATCTTTGAAACGTCAAGAAGCTCCCTGAGACTTAGCTGCGAGCCGCTTTGAGCGCGGTTTGCTATCGCGGCGGCGTCGGAGAAGGCAAAAAAGCTCGGGCTGCCGATTTTTGCCGAGGCGTCAAAAGCGTCGGCGGTTTTTTTGATCTCTGCGCGAACGGTATCAATGTCGCGGCAGGGCTCGATCTGTGAAGCTATGCTGCGCGAAGCGTCGTTTGAGCACTCGCCCACCAGCATTTCAAGTATCTTATGTAGTTCAAGAGTTGAGTAATGTTCATTCATAGTTGTACCCGTTTACAGTTTTGAAAAAGTCAAGAGTCTGAAAATGTCTGTCGAGCTGAAGCTCGAGGTATCGCTCGGTTATCGCGGAAAGCTGCTGAAGATAATCCTTTGATACGCTTAAATTGAAAAGCCGCTGCATATCGGTCAGCGCGATAAAGCGAATGTAATGAAGCAGCCGATCGTCTAAAAGCTCGACGTCGTGAAGGTCCCTCGCTCCGAAGCAATCCTCGCAAAAAAGCCTGCCGCCTTTAAGATCAAACTGCATTCTCGGCGCGGTGTATTTCATGCACTCGCAGCAGCCTATGAGGTTCGGGACAAGCCCTATTTCCGACATCAGCCTGAGCTCAAATATCGCCTTTAAAAGCAAAAGCTCACGGTTTTTCGCCGAAAGAAAGTGCAGCGAGTTGAGAATCAGCCTTAAAACCTCGTTATTAGGCTTTTCCTCGGTGGCGACATACATCGTCGCCTCGGCGAAATAATTAGCCAACGAGAACCTTTCAAGGTCGCGGCTAAGCTCGAAAAAGGTCCTTATCGGCTCGGCGCTGTTTAAAATGTATCTTCCGTGAGAATCAGAAACGCAAAAAGTCGCATAGCAGAAGCTCTGAGAAACAGAGGCGTTTTTAGAGTTCTGCTTTTTAACGCCCTTTGCCGAGACCTCTATCATCCCGGCGCTGTCGGTCAGAATATCAAGAAATTTATCGTTCTCTCCGACGCTTCTTTCGCGAAGCACCAGACCTTTTAGCGTCGTCAGCATTTTCGTCACCGTTTTGTCTGAATTTTGTGTATGCGATATAATCGGAAACCGCTCCGGTTTCGGTGAATTTTTCCCAGTTCTTGTCCATTTAGCCACCGCTCTCATATAAAAATGTAAATGTCGCATAATTTATGTTGAGCAGTTCTTCAAAAAATATGTTTGGAAAATTCAGTCGCCGGAAAGCCCGAAGTTCTTGATAAGCCCCTCTCGGTTGCGCCAACCCTCTTTCACCTTGACCCACAGCCTGACGTTCGACTTTATCATAAAGAACTTTTCAATGTCTTCGCGGGCAAGCGTGCCGATTTTTTTGAGCATCGCTCCCCCTTTGCCGATGATTATTCCCTTGTGCGATTCTTTTTCGCAGTAGATAACGGCGTCGATGTCAAGTACGGTCTCGCCTGCTCGGCTGTCGTGCTCGTCCATCTGCTCGATCCCGACCGCTATGCCGTGAGGCACCTCGTCGGAGAGAAGCTCGAGCATTTTTTCGCGGATGATCTCGGCGGCGATGACCCTTTCGGGCTGGTCGGTGAAGCTGTCGTCGGGAAAATAGTGCGGACCGCTGACGGCGTAATCCATAAGCTGTGAAACGATGATGTCTATACCGTCCTTTTCAAGCGCCGATATCGGTATCACCGCGGCGAAATCCCAAAGCGATGAATACTCGGCGATGATGGGAATAAGCCGCTCCTTGTCGTCAAAGAGGTCGATTTTATTGAGCGCTAAGATCACCGGCGTGTTTTTTGAAATCTTTTGCAAAAGCGCTTTTTCCTGCTCCCCTGCCCTTTTTTCGGCGTCAACGACCAAAATGGCGGCGTCAACCGAATCAACCGAGCTGTCTATCGCCTTGATCATGTGCGCCGAAAGCCTGTCCTTCTCTTTGAGAATGCCCGGAGTGTCGATAAAAACGAGCTGAGTTTCGCCCTTTGTGAGAACTCCGGTTATCTTGGTGCGCGTGGTCTGGGGCTTCGAGCTTACCGCGGCGATCTTCTCGCCTATCAGAGCGTTCAAAAGAGAGGATTTTCCGGCGTTCGGCCGGCCGAGAATCGTTATAAAAGCCGATTTAGTCATATTTACCTCGTGAGTTTAAGTTTTTTGAGAATCGTTTTTTCGTGAGCCCTCATGACGTCGCCCTCGGCTTCGTCGATGTGGTCGTATCCGAGAAGATGAAGCGTTGAGTGAACGGTCAGAAAACCGACCTCGCGCTCAAAGCTGTGACCGTATTCCCCCGCCTGCTCGGCGGCTTTTTCAAGGGAAATAACAATGTCTCCGAGAAGTATTGCCCCGGTGTCGGGATCGACGTCGAAATGCTCGCCCCCGAGAGGAAAGGACAAAACGTCGGTCTCGCGGTCGATATTTCGGAATTTGCGGTTGTATTCTCGGATTTTAGCGTTGCTTACAAAGGTAACGTCAACGGTGCAAAGCTCGTCCATGCCCTCGCTTTCAAGCGACGCTTCTATGCACTTTTTAACGAGACCGCGCAATGATTCCGTCACCTTAAATTTTCGCTGGCGGTTGTAAATTCCGACCTGCGGGGTCATTTTCTTCTCCCCTTTTCGCTGTTATACTGCTCATAAGCCTTTACGATGTCCTGCACAAGGCGGTGGCGAACGACGTCCTTTTCGGTGAAGCGGTTTATGCCGATATCCTTTACGTTTTTTAAGACCTTTACCGCTTCGACGAGCCCGGAATTTTTGGGGTTAGGCAGGTCGATTTGTGTGATATCTCCGGTTATGACCATTTTTGAGTTGAAGCCGAGACGCGTTAAAAACATTTTCATCTGCTCGGGCGAGGTGTTTTGCGCCTCGTCAAGGATTATGAACGAATCGTCAAGCGTTCGCCCGCGCATATATGCAAGCGGCGCGACTTCTATCGAGCCTCTTTCCTGAAGCCTCGAAAACGTCTCCGCTCCGAGCATTTCATAAAGCGCGTCGTAAAGCGGCCTGAGATAAGGATCGACCTTGTTCTGAAGATCTCCCGGCAAAAAACCGAGCTTTTCGCCGGCCTCAACTGCCGGACGGGTAAGGATTATTTTGCTGACGTTGTGCGCTTTGAACGCTCTGACAGCCATTGAGACCGCAAGAAAGGTCTTTCCGGTGCCCGCAGGGCCTATCCCGAAGGATATGGTGTTAGAGTTTATCGACTCGATATATTTTTTCTGCCCGAGGGTCTTCGGTTTGATTATTTTTCCGCTCGAGGTAACGCATATCCCACCGTCGGAAAGCCCCGCTATTTCGTCTGGGTCGCTTTCGTCCGACATAGAAATGAAATAGCGCACCTGCTGCTCTGAGATGGTCTCTCCCCTATCGGCCAGCTTCAAAAGCGCGGTGATGCAGGTGTAAGCCTTGTCTACCGCACGGTCGGCGCCGGTGATCTTTAAATCGCTACCCCTCGCAAGAATATCCACCCCGAGCTCAGACTGTATTATTTTTATGTTTTCATCATAGCTGCCGAAAAGGCTGAGCATTGAATCCATATTTGTGACGACAACCGATTTTTCAGCCATTTAAACTTCCCTTTCAATTAAAACAAAAAGTCCGATGTCTATATGGTTTTATTATATCAGAAACGTTCAAATAATTCAATAGATATTGGTGAAAAAAACGATGCAAGCCTTTTGTAAAAGGCTTGAGCGAAAACTTTTAATTCTGTATTTATGCAATTCATTTTATAAATATCTCCGTGCTGCGGCCAATCTCACCCTCTAAAACATAATCAGCCCTTACCTCGGCGCCGGTATCGGTTATGCTCTCGGTAACGCTTCGCGATATCACCGTGACCTCGCCGAGAAAGTTTTTCTCATAAACGGCGAGCCGCTTGTATGCCTCGGAAAGCGCCTCGGCGGTCGAAAACGCCTTTTCCTCGGTCAAAATTTCGGTATACTCGCGGGTCTTTAACGAAAACGGCAGAGTCATCCCCAAAAACCTGAGCGGCGTTTCTTGCAGCTTCTCCGAATAATTTGCGCCCTTTTTTAAAGGCATCGCGGGAAGCGGTATCTCGAGCTCGAAAAAACCGAGCGAGCGGCGATAGGTCTTGTCGCCCGGTCTTTGGCGGGTTTCGTTATAGGGCTGAGAAAATGTCAGCGACTCCTCGTAGCGGCCGATTATCTTCGCATATGCGTGAAAATAAAGTGCTGCGCCGTCGGCGCGGTCAACTATGCCGCTGACCAAAAGCTCGCCCTTGTGAACGGCGTCGCCCAAAAGAACGCTGAGCTGCCCCGCCTTTACCTCGGCGTCAACTATCACCGCGTCCTTCGTCGAGACGATATTTGCAGGCATTCGCATATTTTCGGCCTCGACCTTTTGCGTGCTCTCGCTGACGCTGACATAAACCACCGAGCCTTTGAAATCAATAGAAGCCCACGCCACGCCGTCTAAGACGCTGAAAATTCTGTCGGAAAGCGCAAGGCAGTTAAGCGAAGGGATATAGCTCCCCGCGCTTAAACCCTCGCTCGCCAAAACCTCTCTGATTTCCGAGATCAGCGCGGGATCATCGGTGCCTCGAATCTCGATTTTCGTCACCGTGTTTGAGAGAACAAAGATCAGCGCCGCCGCTGCCGCCGCCCCGAAAATAATTCCGTAGCGGCGAAGATATTTCGCGATAAAATACAAAGCGCCGCGCTTTGAGACCGTTTCGCAGACGCAGTCGTTTTCTTCGCACAGCCTTTTTACGCGCTTCTCAAAAAAAGCGGAGGTGGTCAGAAAAACCGTCTCGTTTTTGCTGTAAAGCGATATAACTTTACAAGATTTTCTCAGCCTTTCGCACAGCTTCAGCGCGTCGAAGCCGTTTATCTCAAACGAGACCTCGCCTATCAGACGGTAGTTAAGCATTTTTCACACCCGACCTCTCCGAAAGCTCGACCGAGCTGATTTTGCCGCTTATTCGCACTACGCTCTCTTTGAAGCCCGACATTTCAAGCCCGACGCCCCAGACCGTCACGTCGCCGTCGCGGGTACGGACCCTCGCCATTATCTCGTTGCACTCATAAACGTTCGTCACGTTTTCTATAAGAACGCTGCGCCCTCCCAGAACCGTTACGCAAGCCTCGGTATATATCGCGGCGCGGGCTTTTTTGCGCAGTTTTTCTATGACCTCTGACATAACGATTTCCTTTCCATGGAAAATTTCCGTGTTAAATTATACTCGTCTTTTTTTCTGCATAGAATTTTCAAGACAAACTATTTGCGGAGACTGACATGAAAAGAAAAAACTTTGCCGATATTTTTATCCTCTCGGCGCTTATCGCCTTGGGAGCGCTTTTTATCATCAGGCGCGACGAGGTGTCAAAAGCCGTCACAGAAGCGCTTAAAAGCTGCGTTTATGTGATAATTCCCTCGCTTTTTGCTATGACCGCGGTATCGACGGCGATATCAAAAAGCGGAGTGATCTCAAAACTCACAGGGAGGCTTCACGCAGACGGAAACGTTTTGACTGCGTTTATTTTCGGAAACATCGGAGGGTACCCGGTCGGGGTGAAGCTGCTTTCGGAAATGGCGGCAGATGGGAGAATTAGCGAGGAAAAAGCCGCGAAAGCAATGGTTTTTTGCTTTGGGTGCGGGCCGGCTTTTGCTGCGGGAGCGGCAGGCTCGGCGATATTCGGGGACATAAGGTTCGGGCTGGCGGCGTTCGGAGCGGCGTTTTTGACAAACCTTACGTTTTACATTCTGTTTTTGCTGAACGATAAAGAAATGACGCCGGGCAGCTTCGCCTGCGAGGGATTCTCGACAAAGCTGATGACCGAAAGCGTGAGATCGGCCGCCGACGCGATGTACGGCGTTTGCACGATGATAGTTTTCTTTGCGGCGTTAAAGGCGGTGCTGCTATCTTTGGCGCCGACGCTTGCCGGTGCGAAGCTGCTCGCGCCGGTGCTTGAAATATCGAACATTTCAGTCTGTAAAGATATTTCGCTTGTCACCGCATCAATGCTTCTTTGCTTCGGCGGAATATGCGTTCAGGCGCAGGTGCTTGCAATTATTGACGGCGCTTTTTCTGTAAAGCGGTTTTACTTGTCAAGGCTTTTCGCGATACCCTTGTGCGGATTTTATGCCATTTTGGCCGAAAAACTGCTCTATCACCTTGGAGTTGCAAGCGCCGCCGCAACAAAAATAAGGCTGAGCCGAAGCCCGAGCCTTATTCCCGTATTTTGCGTTTTGGCGATGGTTTTTATAACCGTTTTGGAGGACCGTAGAAAGGCTTAGCCCCCGATTTTTTTGAGGATTATCTCTTTCATAACGCCCGGATTTGCTTTGCCCTTCGAGGCTTTCATGCACTGACCGACAAGGTAGCCGAGCGCGTTGGTTTTTCCGCCGAGATAGTCGCTGACCGACTTTTCGTTGGCCTTTAAAACCTCGTCGGCGATGGCTTCGAGCGCGGCTTCGTCTGAGACCTGACTTAGCCCCTTTTCCTCGATTATCGAGATTATATCGCGGTCTTCCTTGACGATGACGTCGAATATAGTCTTTGCGGCGGCGGTAGAAATTTTGCCGTCGGATATGAGACCGACAAGCTCGGACATTTTTTCTGCTGTCAGCTTGGTGTCCTCAATAGCCGTGCCCTCGTTCATGAATTTAGATATCTCTCCGAGTACCCAGTTTGCAAGCAGCTTAGGGGCTTTGCAGCCCGCTTCTATGCACTTTTCAAAGAACGCGGATTTTTCGGGAACGTCAACTATCATCGCGGCGTCATAGCGGCTGAGACCGTAATCGGAGGAGTAGCGCATTATCTTTGCGTTGGGAAGCTCGGGCAGCGTGTCCTTGAGCTCTTTGACCTTTTCCTCGGGGACGACTATCGTCAGAAGGTCGGGCTCGGGGAAATAGCGGTAATCCTGAGCGTCCTCTTTCGTTCTCATCGAAACGCTTACGCCCTTTTGGTCGTCCCAACGGCGGGTCTCCTGAACCACGGTTCCGCCCGATTCGAGGATCTCTATCTGGCGTTCGGCCTCAAAATCTATTCCTCTGACCGCCGCCGAGAAGCTGTTTACGTTTTTCATCTCGCAGCGCGTGCCGAAAGGCTCGCCGGGCTTGTGAACGGAAACGTTGACGTCGCAGCGAATAGAACCCTCCTGCATCTTGCAGTCCGAGATGTCGATATATTTGAGTATAGAACGGATAGTCTCAAGATAGGCTTTCGCTTCGGCCGAGCCGCGCATATCGGGCTTTGAAACTATCTCGATGAGCGGCACTCCGCAGCGGTTGAAATCAACGAGCGAACCGTCGAACTTGTCGGAATGAAGCAGTTTTCCGGCGTCCTCCTCGATATGGATCCTCTCAACGCCGACGCGCTTGACCTCGCCGTTCTCCAAAATAACGTCGAGATAGCCGTTTTGGCAAAGAGGGATATCCGCCTGCGAGATCTGGTAGGATTTGGGAAGATCGGGGTAGAAGTAGTTTTTGCGGTCCTGCTTGCAGACGCGGTTTATCGAGCAGTTAAGCGCGTGACCCATTTTTATCGCATACTCGACGACCTTTTCGTTGAGCGTCGGCAGCGTTCCCGGCATTCCGAGGCATATCGGGCAGACCTGAGTGTTGACCTCAAGGCCGAAAGAGTTGCGGCAGTTGCAGTATATTTTGGTTTTTGTGTTGAGCTCGGCGTGGACCTCAAGCCCGACGACGACCTCATAGCCTTTTAGCAGCATTTTTGACTCCCCCTTTAAATTTCAGGTCTTCTGAACCCGCCGAACGCGGTCTCGTGGGCATATGCAAGGTTCAAGACCGTCTTTTCGTCGAATTTTCTGCCGATTATCTGCATTCCGTAAGGCAGACCGGCTTCGGAATATCCGCAGGGAACGCTGACTGCGGGAAGCCCCGCGATGTTTACGGTGACGGTGCAGATGTCGGCCTTATACATTTCAAGGGGGTCCGAGACCTTGTCGCCAATCTTGAACGCCTCGGACGGCGAGGTCGGGGTCACGATGACATCGACGGTTTTGAAAGCGTCCTCAAACTCTTTGGCAATTCTTTTTTGGAGCAGCTTCGCTTTTTTATAGTAGGCGTCGAAATATCCCGAGCTTAAAACAAATGTGCCGAGCATTATTCTGCGCTTGACTTCTCGTCCGAAGCCCTCGCTGCGGGTCTTTTCGTACATATCTATGAGCCCGTCGCAATCCTTTGCGCGGTAGCCGTATTTTACGCCGTCGAACCTTGCAAGGTTTGATGAAGCCTCGGCGCAGGCGATGATATAATAGGCCGAGAGGGCGTATTTTGTTGACGGAAGCGAAATGGGCACCGCCTTTGCTCCCCTCTTTTCAAGCTCGGAAACGCAATTCATGACGGCTTCCGCGACCTCGGGCTTGACGCCCTCGCCGTAATACTCGGAGGGTATGCCGATTTTAAGACCCGCGACGTCTCCGCTGAGGCTGTCATAAAGCGAGGGATAGCTTCTTGCGGCGCTCGTGGCGTCCATTTTGTCATGCCCCTGAATTTCATCCTGCAAAAGCGCAACGTCCTTTACGCAGCGTCCGAAAGGCCCGATTTGGTCAAGAGACGAGGCGAACGCCACAAGACCGTATCTTGAAACGCTGCCGTATGTCGGCTTCAGACCGACGACGCCGCACAAAGACGCCGGCTGACGGATAGAGCCGCCGGTGTCCGAGCCGAGGGCGATGACCGCTTCTCCGCAAGAAACGGCCGCCGCAGAACCGCCGGAAGAACCGCCCGGAACGCGGGTGAGGTCGAAGGGGTTCTTCGTCGTTTTAAAGAAGGAATTTTCGGTCGATGAGCCCATGGCAAACTCGTCCATGTTCAGCTTGCCGGTGATAACGGCGCCCGCGGCGTTCAGCTTTTCAATGACCGTTGCGTTGAAGACCGGAACATAATTCTCGAGCATTTTTGAAGCGCAGGTAGTCAAAATGCCGGCGGTCGAGATATTGTCCTTGATTCCGACGGGAATGCCAGCAAGGCGCGACTTTGCTTCTCCCGAGGCTATCAGCTTATCGGCGTTTTCGGCGGATTTCAGCGAAAGCTCGCGGTCGGTTTTTAAATAGGCGTTCACCTTTCCGTCGACCTCGTCGGCGCGGTCCAAAACCGATGCGGTGAGCTCGACGGAGGAAATCTCGCGCTTTCTGAGCATTTCGGACAGCTCAAAAGCGTTGTATTCATACAGCTTCATAGCGAACTCTCCTTTCAATCGACGGTCTTAGGAACGACGACGCAGCCCGCAACGGTTTTCGGCGCGTTTTTGAGCATCTCGTCCCTCGAAATTTTGTTCTCGCCGACGACGTCCTCGCGAAGAGTCATTGCGTTTTCGGCGTTTAAGGTAAGCTCGTCGCTTATGTCCGGCATGGCCTCGACCATGGCGATTATGTCAGACATTTCCTTTTCGTATCCCGCGATCTCCTCCTCGGCGATCCTTAAGCGGGACAGCTTAGCTATATGCCTGATGTCAATATTCATGTGCTTGTCCTCCAGTGATCCGGCGCTTGTCTGCCGGTTTATTATGCTCATGAGCTGCGATTCGTCTATTACCGCAACACCGAGCTGATTGGCTTTTGTCAGCTTCGAGCCGGCGTCTTCGCCCGCAAGAACGTAATCGGTCTTCTTTGAAACGCTTGATTTCACAATTCCGCCGTTCTTTTCGATTAGCGCCTGAGCCTCGTCGCGCTTCATGCTCGGAAGCGTTCCGGTTATTACGAAAACCTTTCCCGAAAGGCTGTCTGAAGAAGCGGTGCGGCTGAACGATGTGTTCACGCCGGCGGCTCGCAAGGCGGCTATCGTTTTTTTCATGTGAGGCTCGCAAAGCGCCTCGGCTACGGCTTTTGCGGTCAAGGTCCCGAAACCGTCGATTTTTGCTATTTCTTCGGCCGAGGCGTTCATAACGCTGTCGATATCGCCGAAGCGCTCGCAAAGCAGCCTTGCCGAAGCCGAGCCGATATTTTTTATGCCGAGACCGCAAAGCAGCCTGTCAAGCGAATTGCTCTTTGAATTTTCAATGGCGTTGATAAGGTTTTCCGCAGATTTTTTCTTATAGCCATCGAGCGAGAGAAGATCGCTTTCGGTCAGCCTGTAAATATCCGCGACGCTTTTAATAAGCCCGCTCTCGTAAAGCGCTTTCGCCTTTTCGGGGCCCAAACCGTCGATGTTCATGGCGGGCTTTGAGGCGAAGTAGATAATTCTTCTTAAAACCTGAGCCGGACAGTCGATGTTCGAGCACCTGAGCGCGCTTTCGCCCTCGTCTCTTATAGCCTTTGCGCCGCATATGGGACAGGTATCTGGCAGCTTGAAGGGCTCGCCTTCGTTGCACGGAACTGCTACGCCCAAAACCTCGGGAATAATGTCGCCCGCCTTTCTGACAGTTATCATGTCGCCGACGCGTATGCCGCGCTCGTCGATGAAATCTTGATTGTGAAGCGTCGCCCGCGAAACGCTGGTTCCGGCAAGAAGAACGGTGTCAAACACCGCGACGGGGGTTATTGCGCCGGTTCGCCCGACGTTTACCTCAATTTCTTTCAGCTTTGTGACCTTTTCCTCGGGCGGGAATTTATATGCTACCGCCCAGCGCGGGACCTTTGAGGTCGAGCCTATCTGCTCGCGGTCAGAAAGACTGTCCAGCTTGATAACTACGCCGTCGATGTCATAGGGCAGGTCGTAGCGCGACTCGCCTATCTCTTTTATGCAACGCTCGATATCCTCGTACTCCGAGACGAGGGTGTACTTCGGTATGACCTTGAAGCCCTGAGATTTGAGATAGTCGAGCGTTTGCTTGTGCGAAGAAAACTCTTTGCCGCGAACCTGCTGAACATTAAAACAAAAAATGTCGAGCCGGCGCTTTGCGGCTATTCGCGAATCCTTTTGGCGGAGCGAGCCGGCGGCGGCATTTCTCGGATTTTTGAACGGCGTTTCGGAATTGAGCTCCATTTCGTCTTGCAGCTTCATAAAGACCGAACGCGGCATATATACCTCGCCCCTGACCTCAAGAAGCGGCAGCTTGTCCGAAAGCTCGAGCGGCACGGAACCGATGGTCTTTATATTCTGGGTGACGTCCTCGCCGACGAAACCGTCGCCGCGCGTCGAGCCGCAGGTCAGCACGCCGTCGCGATATTCAAGCGAGCAGGAAAGCCCGTCGATCTTCGGCTCAACGGTAAAGCTCGGGTCATCGACGCTTTGCTTTATTCGCTCGAAGAAATCTCTGACCTCGGAAAAACTGAAAACGTCCTGAAGACTGCCCATCTGGACCGCGTGGTTCACTTTTTTAAAGCCCGAAACAGGCGCTCCGCCGACCCTCTGAGAGGGAGAGGACGGGCTTAAAAGCTCGGGGAATTCGGCTTCAAGCCCCCTCAGCTCACGCATGAGCGCGTCGTATTCGTAATCCTCGATCTCAGGGTCGTCTTCGACGTAATATTTTCTGTTGTGATAGTTTAAAAGCTCGGTCAGCTCGCCGACCCGCTTTTTTGCGGAAATAATATCCATAATACCTGATACTCTTTCATTCTATAAAGGCGCAGCCCGAGGGCACCTCGCCGACTATAAGCGTCTGCGCAAGAACATAGTCCTGCGTGACGGTGAATTCATCGCTTTTCGGCGGAAGATAAAGGCTCACCTTTGCCGATACTCTCATTATGATCTCATGGCGCGACTGATTCATTCCGACAGAGTCAAAAACCGACAAAATTTCAATGTCAGGCACCGCCGAACCGCTTACTCTCAACTTTAACGAGGGCCCCCTGCCGCTTAGCGAAACATCTCCGAAAAGGCTTCCGACCGGAACCTTCAGCTTTGCGGTTTTAAGCCTTGAAAGGCTCTTTGAGAGAACTTTCAGACAGTCGGTCTTCATTTCGTTTATCTTTTGGCTGTCAAATTCCGCAGAGGTGACAAACCCCGCCGAGTTATAGCTCAGCCTGACAAGGTCGGAATAACCGATATCCTCGGAGTCGAAATATGAGGAGACCGCGTCGTTTATAACGTCAAGAACAGCGCTTGAACCGTAGCTTTTTGCAAGGTCGAAAACGATTGGTCCGACCCTTTTGTTTAAAGACGAGCAAAATATCAGCGCGGCGCAGATCATTGCGCAGAGTGCGAAAAACCTTGCGTTTTTGAGACTGTAATTTTTTGCGTTCGATCTGTATTTTCTCAAACTATCACCCCCGCCCTGATGATATTTTATGTTCATCAGGGCGGAAAAGTGAATAATTTCAATTATTTGTCGGCTACTGCCTTTTTGACGGTCGCAACGATGTTTTCGCTGCAAAGACCGAATTCTTTGAGCAGGTCGGCAGCGGGTCCCGAATGTCCGAAAACGTCCTGAACGCCGATCTTGACGACCTTGACGGGAGCTTCGCCGCAAACAGCGTCGCAGACCGCCGAGCCGAGACCGCCGATAACGCTGTGCTCCTCGGCGGTGACGATAAGACCGGTCTCTTTCGCCGCCTTGACGACAAGCTCTTTGTCAAGAGGCTTTATCGTGTGAATGTTGATGACCCTTGCGGAGATACCGTCGTTTTTAAGCTGCTCGGCAGCCTTTACCGCCTCATAGACCATAAGACCGGTGGCGATGATGGTGACGTCGCTTCCGTCGGCAAGGACTTCGCCCTTGCCTATCTCAAACTTATAGGTCTCCTTATCGTGGATGACCGGCACGGCAAGTCTTCCGAAGCGGATATATACCGGGCCGTCGTGCAAAATCGCTGCCTCGACGGCGGCTTTGGCTTCAACGTCGTCGGAGGGGTTGATGACGGTCATTCCGGGAATGGTGCGCATGAGGGCGATATCCTCGTTGCACTGGTGAGAAGCTCCGTCCTCTCCGACCGAGATTCCGGCGTGAGTGGCGCCGATCTTTACGTTGAGATGAGGATAGCCTATCGAGTTTCTGACTATCTCAAAAGCTCTGCCGGCGGCAAACATCGCAAACGATGAAGCAAAGGGGATTTTTCCGGTTGCGGCAAGACCCGCCGCTACGCCCATCATGTTCGCCTCGGCAATGCCGCAGTCGATGTGACGGTCGGGGAATTTTTTCTTGAAAATGCCGGTTTTTGTGGCACCGGCAAGGTCGGCGTCCAAAACATACAGGTTCTCGTATTTATCGCCGAGTTCCGCAAGCGCTTCGCCATAGCTTTCGCGCGTTGCCTTTTTAACTAAATCTGCCATATACAAATCGTCCTTTCAGTATAAATAATCAGCTTAAAGCGCAGTTTCAGGCTTTTTCAAGCTCGGCGAGCTGTGCTTTCAGCTCAGACATAGCCTGTTCATACTGCTCGGTGTTGGGCGCGGCGCCGTGCCATGAGACCTGATTCTCCATGTAAGAAACGCCCTTGCCCTTGACGCTCTTCTGAATTATAACGCAGGGCTGATTTACGACGGTCTCAGCCTCGTTGAACGCTTTCTCGATAGAATCGAAATCGTGAGCGTCCATGGTTATGACGTGCCAGCCGAACGCCTTGAACTTTTCGTCGATGGGATAGGGCGAGCAAACGTCGCTGATTTTGCCGTCGATCTGAAGATTGTTGTTATCGACGACGGCAAGAAGATTGTCCAGCTTGTTGTGAGCGGCGAACATCGCGGCTTCCCAGACCTCGCCCTCTTCAATTTCACCGTCGCCCAAAATAGCATAGACCTTGTAGGTATCGCCGGTCAGCTTTGCCGAAAGCGCCATTCCGCAGGCGGCGGAAATTCCCTGACCCAATGAACCGGTGGACATATCGACGCCGGGGATATGCTTCATATCGGGGTGGCCCTGAAGCCGCGAGTCGATGTGGCGGAGGGTTTTAAGCTCCTCGACCGGGAAGAATCCGCGGTGAGCAAGCACCGAGTAAAGCGCGGGAGCGGTGTGGCCCTTTGAGAGAACAAAACGGTCTCTGTCGGGCAGCTTGGGATCGTCGGGATAAACGTGCATTTTTGCAAAGTAAAGATAAGTCAGCGTGTCAGCTATCGAGAGAGAACCTCCGGGGTGACCGCACTTTGCGCTGTAAACCCCTTCAATAATGCCGATTCTGACCTTGCAGGCAGTAATTTGCAGCTGCTTTTTCAATAATTCGTCCATAGTAAAACCTCCAGTTATTTTATGATACGCGCGTCGGCGGCACTGACCTGCTCCGCCTTGCACGCTTATTTACATTTTTTCAAGTATTTCAAGCGCCTCGCTTACGGCGCCGGTATCGCAGGTGTTTTTCAAAACGCAGTCGGCCGCGGACTTCACGCAGGGCTCGGAATTTGACGGGCAGAAGCCGTAATCCGAAGCCCTCAGCATCTCAACGTCGTTGTCGTAATCCCCTGCCGCGGCGATAAAACAGCCCTTAAGACCGCATATTTCCTTGAGCTTGGAAAGCGCGCTGCCCTTTGAGACGCCCTCGGGCAGAACTTCTAAAAACTTGGGGAAGGATCTGACGAACCTGACGCCCTCGCCGCTGAACTTTTTGACGTATTCCGTCAACCGATCGATGACCTCGACCTCGTCGGCGAAAAGCATTTTGTTCCACGGCTCATTGATGTCCCCGGGCTTATCGACCTTTATAAAATCAATGCCGAGAATGTGTTGATGCCACTTTTCGACCGTGTTCATGTGAAAATAATAGCGCTTTGAAAAGGTATATATCTCGGGCGAAATGCCGACGAAATTCTCGCTTATATCGCGAATTATCACGGCCGCAGAATCGGGCAGATCGATCTCGTAAAGGGTCTTCTTGAGGGCGGGGTCGTAGATAATTCCGCCGTTGCATAAGATCATCGGAGAATCATCGCCGAGCGCGGCGATAAAATCAACAACGGTGTGAAGCGGCCTGCCCGAGGCTATCACAAAGCGCCCGCCCAAGGCTTTATAGCGCTTTATCGCTTCAAGGTCGCGCGCGCTTATTCTTTTGTCGCTCGTCAGAAGCGTGCCGTCTAAATCCGATACGAAAACTGTTTTGGAAAGATCCATTTAATACCTCAGCGTTTTAAGAAGTTTTTCAAAATATTCCGGCCGCTCGGCGGTAAATTCAAGGTACTCGCCGTTCCTCGGATGAACGAAGCCTAACTTTTTGGCGTGAAGGCACTGACCTTTACACCCCTTGTATGGCTTGCCGTAAACATCGTCGCCGAGGATCGGATGCCCGATGTATGCGCAGTGGACTCTTATCTGGTGAGTCCTGCCAGTTTCGAGCCGAAACATCATGTGCGAGCAGCCTTTTAACTCCTCGATGAGGCTGTAATGCGTTATCGCTTCTTTTGAGTTTATCGGCGTGACGCACATTTTTTTGCGGTCGTTTTTGTCTCTTCCGATGGGAGCGTTCACCGTTCCGCAGGGCTCTTTGAAATGCCCGGTGCAGATAGCCTCGTACTCGCGTGTAAAGTTATGCTCCTTTACAAGCTCGGCGAGGGCGAGATGTGTAAAATCGTTTTTTGCGACGACCAAAAGCCCGCTCGTGTTCTTATCTATCCGATGAACTATGCCCGGGCGAATTACGCCGTTTATGCTGCTGAGCTGGCCTTTTAAACGATACATCAGTGCGTTTACGAGCGTTCCGTCGGGGTTGCCGGCAGCGGGATGGACCACCATTCCCTGCGGTTTGTTGACGATAACAAGGTCCGAATCTTCATAGACTATCTCTATCGGAATGTCCTGCGGCTTGGCTTCAAGCTCGACCGGCTCGGGGATATCGACGCATATAACGTCGCCCTCGGAAAGAGTTCTGCTCTTTGAGACTGTAATGTCATTTACCTTTACAGCGCCGCTTTCGATCAGCTTTGCCGCCGCCGAGCGCGTGAGGTCGATTTCGATCTGCTCGGTCAGCCATTTGTCTATTCTCAGGCCGGAGTCGGACTTCTCGACGATGAAATTATAGCGGTTCATTTTGATTTTGGGCTTTTTGAGCCTTTTTCTTCTTTGAATCGGTAAAATCGGAAGTGAACGCGAATATCAAAAGCATCAGCGCGCCCGCAGTTACGCAGCAATCGGCGAAATTGAAGACCGGAAAATCAATGAAATCGAGCTTGATATAGTCGATTACGCCGGAGAAAACGTCGGTTCCCTCGACGAGCATTCTTATGCGGTCAATGAGGTTTCCCAAGCCACCAGCGACGACAAGGCTCCACGACAAAAGCTCAAATTTGCCGATAGCGCGCCTTTTCAGGAAAACATAGACGAATATCGCGATGATGACCGCCGACGTCGCGACCGTCAGAAAGACGGTCTTTCCGCCGAGAATGCTCCAGCCGGCGCCGTTGTTGCGGATATGGGTTATGCTGAAAATTCTGAAATCTCCGACGCTGAAGGTGAAGTAGTTTCTGATTGCGCCGCGGCACTCAGCAAAATTTGAGGAGATGTACAGCTTGATGAGCTGATCTTCAACGACCAGCGACGCTATCAGAACCAGTGATAAAATTAACAAAATTGTCAATCCTTATTTGTTGATTTTGCTGAGCGTATCCGCGCACCTTGCGCAAAGCGTCGGGTGCTCGGCACATTCTCCGACCGACTTTGAATAGGTCCAGCAGCGCTCGCACTTTTCGCCCTCGGCGTGCTTGACAGAGATGCCGACGCCGGTAGCTTCGCCGGTGAATTCGGGCACTGAGCCGCTATTGAGCGTGACCTCGGAGACGATAAACACAGTCGGCAAAAGATCATAAACGGCTTTCAGCTTGGATTCGGTATCGCTCGTAGAAGTCAGCGCGACCTCGGCCTCAAGAGAAGAACCGATTATCTTGTCGGCGCGCTTGAGCTCGAGCGCTTTTTTGACGTCGTCGCGAAGCGAAGCGATGAAGCTCCACCTGCCGATAAAATCTTCCGAATACTCAAGACCCGAGACGGACGGCATATCGTTTAAAAGAACGCTTTCGGCATTGTCGCTCGCACGGTGAGGAATATATTTCCAGATCTCGTCGGCGGTGAACGGAATTATCGGGGCGACGAGCCTTGCAAGCGCCGAAAGAATGAGATACATCGCGGTCTGAGCGCTTCTTCTCGCCTCGCTGTCAGGCGCTTCGCAATAGAGGCGGTCTTTGATGATATCAAGGTAGAAGTTTGACATATCGACAACGCAGAAGTTGTGTATCGACTTGAAAACGATGTGGAAATCAAACGCTTCATAAGCCTCGGCGGTCTTCTCGATAAGCGCGTCGAGCTTCATTATCGCCCAGCGGTCGAGCTCTGTCAGCTTTTCAAGCGGAATCGCGTCGGTATCATAGTTGAAGCCGCCCTGATTGCAGATGTTTCCCAAAATGTATCTCGCGGTGTTTCTGACCTTCTTGTAGGCCTCGGAAAGCTGCCCGAGAATTTCTTTTGAAATTCTTATATCGGAGTGGTAATCGCTTGAAGCGACCCAAAGCCTCAGAATGTCGGCTCCGTATTTGTCGTAAATTTCTTTCGGCTCGATTCCGTTGCCGAGGGATTTGTGCATGGTCTTGCCCTGACCGTCTACGACCCAGCCGTGAGTGCAGACAGCCTTGTAAGGCGCCATTCTTCCGAGCGCGACGCTCGTTAAAAGCGAGCTTTGGAACCAGCCGCGATACTGATCGGCTCCCTCCAAATAGAGGTCGGCGGGAGAATGAAGCCCCTCGCGCTGATCTAAGACCGCGGTGTGAGTTACGCCCGAATCGAACCAAACGTCCAAGATATCCTTTTCCTTTTCAAACTCGGTGCAGCCACACTCGCATTTGAGGTTGGGAACTATCTCGGAGATGTCGTGAGCCCACCAAGCGTCCGAGCCCTCTTTTCTGAAAAGGTCGGAGATGGCCTTGATGGTGTAGTCGTTGATTATCGGCTTGCGGCACTTTTTGCAGTAAACTATCGGAATCGGAACTCCCCATGTCCTCTGGCGGGAGATGCACCAGTCGGAACGGTCGCGGACCATGCCTTTGATCCTCTCCTCGCCCCACTCGGGTATCCATTTGACGTTCTCGATGGCCTTTACAGCCTGCTCTTTGATGCTGTCAACCGAGCAGAACCACTGCTCAGTCGCTCGGAAAAGTATCGGGGACTTGCATCTCCAGCAGTGAGGGTATTGGTGGGTTATTTTTTCGGTGGCGAAAAGCGCGCCGGTCTCGGCCATATGCTTTGCTATGACCTTGTTGGCGTCGTCGGTTTTAAGACCCGCGAACATTCCGGATTCTTCGGTCAGAACGCCCTTGCCGTCAACTCCGACGACTATGCCGACATTGTATTTGTTGCCGATCTCGAAGTCATCGACGCCGTAGCCGGGGGCGGTGTGAACGCAGCCGGTACCGCTGTCAAGCGTTACATGGTCGCCGACAATAACGAGCGAAGTCCTCGGCATAAAGGGGTGCTGAGCGGTGCAGTATTCAAGCTCTTTGCCGGTAAACGAACCGACGGTAGTGAATTCTTCTATGCCGGCGGCTTTCATGGTGGGCTCGATCAGCTCGCGCGCCATGATATAGTTTTCGCCGTTGGCCTGAACAACAGTATATTCGTAATCGGGGCCTAAGCAGATAGCAAGGTTTCCTGGAAGAGTCCATGTAGTAGTGGTCCAGATTACGAAATAGGTTTTGTCAAGGTCAAGACCGAGGCCGGAAAGCACTCCCCTGTCGTCGGCGACCTTGAATTTTACATAGACCGAGTAGCAGGGATCGTCCTGATACTCAATTTCGGCCTCGGCAAGCGCAGTCTGGCAGTCGGGGCACCAATAGACAGGCTTCAAGCCCTTATAGATGAAGCCTTTTTTCGCCATCTCACCGAAGACCTCGATCTGCCTTGCCTCGAATTCGGGCTTTAAGGTGAGATAGGGGTCGCTGAAATCGCCGAGAACGCCGAGGCGCTTAAACTGATCTCTTTGTGAGGAAACATAGGAAAGCGCAAACTCGCGGCAATGCTTTCTGAGCTCAAGAGGAGGGATCGCGCCGTTCTCAACGCCTATCGCTTTCATGGCTTTAAGCTCGGTCGGAAGCCCGTGAGTGTCCCATCCCGGAACATAAGGAGCGAGGCGGCCGCTCATATTTTTCTGCTTGATGATAATGTCTTTTAAAATCTTGTTCAGCGCCGTGCCGAGGTGGATATCGCCGTTGGCATAAGGCGGTCCGTCGTGAAGAATATAGGTCGGTTTGCCCTCGTTCTTTTTCAAAATTTTGTTGTAAAGACCGCTCGCTTCCCACTCCTCGACGGCGGCCGGCTCCTTTGTCGGAAGATTTCCGCGCATGGGATATTCGGTCTCGGGGAGATTAAGGGTCTTATTGTAATCCTGTGGCATCTGTCACAAGTCTCCTTTCGCGTGTATGTATGTCAATTATGATTGTTCTGTCCGAATTTAAGCTCGTCGGCGGAGTAGTTCTGCCTCTTGAAGCCTTGGAAAGAGAAGCCGTTTTGGTCGTGATCGTGCTTAGGCTCGTGCTTTTCTTCATGCTTTTCCTCGGGCTTGGGTTCCTCTGCGATCTCCTTTGCGGGCTCAGTTGCTAAAGCCTCGGCTTCCGAAACGTCGGGCTCGGAGGCGAGGATATTTTCAATCTGCTCGTCGGTAAGCTCGGGGAGAGAAATCGCAAGCCTTACCTGATCGTCAAGAATAGAGATGAGGTTTTTCTTGAAATCGCTGACCTCTTTGCGAAGCGTCTGGAGCTTTTCGCCCTGAAGTTCGCGCTGAGTTTTTGCCGCGGCCCGAACCGCCGCCAGCTTCTCGTTCTCAAGTTTTATCGCTGCGGCGACTTTTTCGGTCTCCTCGCGCTTTTTGGCGTCGCAATCGTCCTGAATGGCGGCTATCATCGAATCGTGCTTCGTCTGAGCGTCGGAGAGTATCCTTTCGGCCTCGGCCTTGGCTTCGGCGATGATTCGGTTGCCCTCTTTCTGAGCTACCAAAAGCGCGTCGCGGATAGCGTCCTCGTCGCTTCTGTACTCGTTTATCTTTTCAACCAGCTTGACGATCTTAAGCTCGTTTTCTTCCTTGTCCTTGACCTCTTTGGCATAGGCGATGGCGATGTCGCGAAGATACTCGTCAACCTCCTCGGGCTTGTAGCCGAAGGTGGATTTTTCAAATTTTCTGTTGGAAATGTCCTGCGGATTCATGATTTGACCTCCTGTTTGTGGGATTATCTGTATATTTTTATTAAAATAAAAATTCTGTCCTTTTTAGAGCGGTCCCCGGCCTCGCTAAGCTCGAATTTTCCGAAGCCGCGAACCGAAAACCTGTCCCCCTCCGAGACCCTGTCGGAAGGCTCGAAGGTCATCACTCGGTTGTGCATTACGCCCTTTTGCTTTATCAGCTCGCAGGCTTTTTCGCGGGATATCTTCAGTGCCGAGGACACGACAGCGTCGAGCCGAAGCGAAGCGACGGTCGAGCGTATCTCGGAAAATTCCTGCTCGGGAATATCGGCGGGCGAAAAATCAGAGGTTATTCTGACGCCGGTGTTTCCGACCTTTTTTATCTCGAAAACGAGACCTAAAGCGGCGTTTGACACGAAAACGGCCGCGCGGCCTTTTCCGACGAGAATGTCGCCCAAAAGCTCGCGCTTTATTCCGAGAGACATGAGGCTTCCCAAAAAATCTCGGTGAGAAAGCCCGGCGCTTTCGGGATAGTTGAAAACGACTGCCGAAAAGGGCGGCTCGGTCTCGGCCTCATTCTCCGCGCCGAAAGCGATGACCCGGCGCTCGGCGGCTTCATATCCCCCGAGCGTGAGGAAATTCCCCGCCCATTTCGACTTCAAGGCAGCTTCGCAAAAAGCAAGCTGCCTGTCGTCCAAAAAAGCTGAATAAATGGGGCGGAAACTGCGCTCACTGCGCTTGGCAAGGTCGAGGATATGGCGCAGAAGAAGCCTGTCCTCATCGGTTTGCGGCTGTGCAAAGGCAGACACTTTAGAAGCTGTAACCGTTGTTTTCAAGCTCGCTCATGAGATCTACGCCGCTGAAACCGACGTTTTTAGGCATGATAACAAAGGTCTTCTGAGCGGTCATCTTGATGGTGGCGTCGTTGGCGTAGGCGACGCCCGAGAGGAAGTCCATAATGCGCTTTGCGTCCTCGGGCTTTACCTGCTCAAGATTGAGAAGAACGGTCTTCTGATGGTTGAGATCGTCTCCTATCGACTTGACCTCGGAAAAATCGGTCGGACGCGCCAGAACTATCTGAACAGTCGCGGTGGTAGCGATTTTTACCTCGCGGTTGCGGCGCTCCTCGGCAACGTCAACGTTCTGAGCGGTATCCTCGTAAATGGGCTGATACTCGGTCTCCTCTTCTTCCTCACCCAGCAGGAAGCCTTTAACGGAATCTAAAATGCTCATGATAATCCTCCATTTTAATTTTTATATTGATTTGAAAAATGCTGATGTGAATCGCAGCGCTGCGCCCTCAAAAATTAAAGGGTACAGCAAATCCATGATATAACTATTATCTTATATTTGTGCGCGATTGTCAAGCTATTTTTAGAAAAAACTAAGTCTCAACCGAGGATATCGGGTCGATAACGATGCGGTCGTAGAGGTTTAAATACTCGTCGTCTGAAGTGTTTTCGGAGAGAACATAGTCGTCGCCCTCGTAAATGACCTTCAGCTTTTTGAATTCGAGCCTCTCTCCGACCATGACGTATACGCCCTTTTCACCGTCTAAAAACCTTATCGCGGTTCGGGGAGCCCTGATGCCGGTCTGCTCGACAAAGGTCAGCTCAACGTCGGCGACGCGGCGGCTTGCAAGCTCGCTGTCAAGCTCGTCGCAGCTTATTATTATAATGGCCTCGTTGCCGTTTCCCGTCGGGGTGATGCTGTCAACGGTTACAGTGTGGTCGTTTTCGGAGGAATCTATCGAGAATTTCAGCGTTTCGTGAACAAAGAACCTGTCGGCAACGTCGATAACGCCTATCATCTTCCACTCATAGCTTTTAAAGACCTTTCCGACAGCGTTTTTCTGAGATTCGTTGCGCTTGTCGGGGTTCGCGATTATCTCTTTTATTTCCTCGGCGGTGAGTTCTTCTATGTTTTCGAGCCTGAGCGAGGATTCATAGCCGTCGACCTCGGAGGTGAAATAGCCGGTATCGACCGAGGTGACGGTAGCGATAGGCTCTTTGAGCGCGGCGTTGAGAAGATCGCGCTCGGAAGAAAGCGACTGTATCCTTGCGTTGTAGTCGCTTTCGATATTGGCGGCGATGTTGTATATATTCATCAGCTTGAGCATTTCGAGGCTTTCGTCGTAAACATCGTCGAGGCTGCCCTCGGTGAGATTCAAAAGGAGATTTTTATAGCTCGCGGAGATCTGATTGTCGATAAACTCGGGCTGGGCATAGTCGGTGGTGCCGTGGTCCTGAGCGCGCTCGAGGTTTTCAAGCTCTTCGTTCAGCCTCTCGATGCGGTAGCGGTTGTAGATCTGAGTGTAGGAGTCGAAAATTCTCGCGACGGTGGAATCTTTTGACAGCTTCGAGCCGTCGCTTACGGCATAGTCCATTACTCCGCTGCCGGAATGAGCGGAATAGATGACCGTTTCGTCACGGACGAAAACGCCGGTGAAGCCGAGGCTTTCTTTGCAGGTGTAAAGCACGGCGTCCTGAGTGTTCTCGCTGCCGTGAACGCTGAGATATATCTGAGAGGCCAAAAGGGAGAAAACGCAGAGAACTATCAGCGCCATTAAAAGCGCGTCGCGGATTCGGCGGTATTTCAGCTTCAATTTAGTCTCCCTCCTTTATAAAATCGCGGATAATCTTTTCGGCGGCGTCGGAAAGCTCGGAAAACGAGCCGTATTCGTCGGGGTAAAGCGCGACGGCGTTTTTTATGCGGCGAAACCATGTTAGCTGGCGCTTTGCATATCGCCTCGTCGAGCGCTTGAGGTTTTCAACGCACTCGGAAAGCTCGGCTTCTTTGTTGAAATAGGGCAGAAACTCTTTGCAGCCGATCGCTTGCTTGGCCGTTAAAAGTCCGGGGGCGGAGAGAAATCTCTTTGCTTCGTCAAGCAGCCCGCGGGACATCATATCGTCAACTCTTTTGTCGATTCGGTCGTAAAGCGTCTGCCGGTTTTTGTAATCCAAAACAAATATCAGCGCGTCATAGGGGCTTTTTTCGGCGCGGCTGTTTTTTATATGCTCGGTCATAGTAACGCCGGTCGAACGGTAGATCTCTATCGCGCGGATTATGCGGTTAAGGTTGTTTTCGTGAAGCCTGTCTGCGGTCTCGGGGTCGAACGAGCGGAGCGTCTCAAGAAGATATCCCCCGCCCTTCTCGGCGGCGAGCGCTTTGAGCTGTTCCCTAAGCTCGGGTGCGGGGCGCGATTCTCCGAAAGAAATATTTTCGGTGAGCGAGCTTATATAAAGCCCTGTGCCGCCGCAGACTATCGGCAGCTTTTTTTCGGAAGCGACCTCGCATATCGCCTCTTTTGCGAGCTTGACGTAATCGGCGACCGAAAAACCCTCGCTGACCGAAACGAAATCGACAAGGCGGTGCTTTATTCCGCCCATTTCCTCGGCAGTGGGCTTTGCGGTGGAAATGCTAAGCTCTTTATATATCTGCATCGAGTCGGCGCAGATTATCTCTCCGTCAAGGCGCTTGGCAAGCTCGACCGAAAGCGCGGTTTTGCCCGAGGCCGTCGGGCCCGCGATGACGACTATTTTTTGCCTGCTCATACTATCCTCTTGAACAGCTTTTCAAGCTCGCGCTTGGTGAATTTTATAAGAGTCGGGCGGCCGTGAGGGCAATAGCGTATCTTATTATCGATAACGAGCTCGGCGAGCTTTAAAAGCTCCTCGGGAGATGAAAGCGAATTCGCCTTTATTGAGGCTTTGCAGGCCACCGAGTGCAAAAGCTCGTCGTAGATGTCGCTTCCGCCGCTTTTTTTGCCCTCGGCAAGACTGTCGGCTATCTCGGTAAGAAGATCGACGGGGTCTTCGTCGGTAAGAAGTATCGGAACGCCGAAAACGGTTATTTTCGGGGCGTCGTTGACGTTTATTCTGAAGCCGAGACGGCACAAAAGGTCGAATTCGCCGGATATCGCCGCGTGGGCCTCATAGGAAAGCTCGACTTCTATCGGAGTTAATATCATCTGAACGTCAACGCTCGTTAAACCGCTTCTTAGGCGGTCGAAGTTATAGCGCTCGTGGGCGGCGTGCTTGTCGATAAAATAAAGCTCGTCTCCGCGCTGAGCAACGATATAGGTCTTAAAAGCCTCGCCGACAAGAGTTATATCGGCGGTCTGAGGCTCCTCGGAAAGGGCCTCGGGCGGCGTTTCATCGTTGATGTCGGGCTTGGTTATGAATTTATAGCTGAATTTTCCGCTCGGGGCTTTCAAAGAGGAGCTTTCGTCTTTGATATCCTCGCGCTTTTCGGGCTCGGCGCCGCTGCTCTTTTCAAAAAACGGCGTGCGCGGAGAATATACCCCGCCGAACGGACCTTTATAATCGTTCTCTTTGATGTATATCTCGGTCGGAACGACGGAGGATTTGGCGGACGATCTGAAACCGTCGGCGCGCTCGGCCGAGCTTAATGCAAAGCTGAGCTGACTCTCGGGCTCGGGGAGCTTGTGCATTATCTCGGAAACGGTGAGGCTTTTCATCTTTGGCGGCTCGATCTTTATCTCGGCCTGAGCCTCCATAGGCGTGTCAAGGGTCATCAGCGCATTTTTGACCGCGAAGTAAACGGCGTCGTACACCGGCTTTTCGTCGCTGAAACGAATCTCTAACTTTGCGGGGTGAACGTTTACGTCGATGCAGGAAGGGTCGATTGTGAGCGCAAGAACGCAGCCCGGGAATTTTCCGGTCATTATCGAGTCGCGGTAGGCTTCCTCAAGAGAGACCATGCAGGTGACGGATTTGACGTATCTTCCGTTCACAAAGAAATTCTGAAACGAGCGGTTCGCCTTTGACATCAAGGGCTTTGTGACGTATCCCTTTACGCCGACGCCGCCCATGGAATAATCGACCGGTATCACCGAGCCGCTGAAGGCTCGGCCCAAAACCGCGTATATCGCCGAAAGAAGATTGCCGTCGCCCGGGGTGACGAGCTCGGACTTATTGTCGCGAATGAATTTGAAAGAGATATCGGGCCGCGAAAGGGCTATCTTTGAGACCATGTTCGCGACGGCGTTGCCCTCGCTGACGTCTTTTTTCAGAAATTTCAGCCTCGCGGGGACGTTATAAAAAAGCTCGCGGATAGTTATCGTCGTTCCAATCGGGCAGCCGCATTCTTCATATAAGATCTCGGTACCGCCCTCGTTTATATAGTGTATACCGAGCTCGTCGTCCGCGGTCCGGGAGATGGTATCGACCTTTGAGACGGCGCAAATCGAAGCGAGCGCTTCTCCGCGAAAGCCGAGGGTGCGGATTTCTTCGAGATCGTCTTTTTTGCGGATCTTAGAGGTGGCGTGCCTCAAAAAAGCGCGCGAAATGTTCCCCGGAGACATACCGTCGCCGTTGTCGGTCACACGGATATAAGTGCGCCCGCCGTTTTTTATCTCAACAGAGACGCTCTTTGCGTTCGCGTCTATCGAGTTCTCCAAAAGCTCCTTGACGACGCTCGCGGGGCGCTCGATGACCTCGCCGGCGGCGATGAGCTCGTAAACTCTTTTTTCAAGAAGAACGATATCAGCCATGCTGCTCCTCACAAAAAATCAAATGCTTCTGATTATGTCCTCGACAAGCTCGCGAAGCTCTTCGTCGGAAAGCTCGTCGATATTCGTTTTTCTGAGCCTGTTTAAGGCCTCGTTTTCGCTTATGCCCTCAAAGGATATCTGGTCGGGCTGAGCGCTTTTAACTTGATCTGCCTGAGCGGGCTTTTGCTCGAGGGTATCAAGGATAGCCCTTGCGCGGTTTATCAGCTTTTGCGGAAGCCCCGCCAGCTTGGCGACCTCGATGCCGTAGCTTTCGTCAACTCCCCCGCGGACTATCTTTCGCAAAAACCTTACGCCGTCGGGGCGGCGCTTGACGGCTACGCTGTAATTCAAAACGCCGTCAACCTCGCCCTCGAGTGCGATGAGCTCATGATAATGCGTAGCAAAAAGGGTCTTGCAGCCGATCAGCTTAGGGTCGGCGATATATTCGGCGACCGAGCGCGCAATGCTTATGCCGTCAAAGGTCGAGGTGCCGCGCCCGACCTCGTCGAGAATAACGAGGCTGTTTTTAGTCGCGTGCTTTACTATGTCGGCGACCTCGGCCATTTCGACCATGAAGGTGGACTGGCCGGCCGTGAGATCGTCGGAGGCTCCGACGCGGGTGAAAATTTGATCTACGACGGAAATTTTTGCATAATCTGCGGGAACGAACGAGCCTATCTGCGCCATTAAAACGATGAGCGCGACCTGACGCATATAGGTGGATTTTCCCGACATATTCGGACCGGTGATTATCGACATTCTGTTGCCGCCGAGATCGAGATAGGTGTCGTTCGGGACGAAAACCTCGTCTTTGAGGGTGAGCTCGACGACGGGGTGCCGCCCGTTTTTGATGTTGATTATGCCGTCGATAGCTATTTCGGGCTTGGTGTAGCCGTTTGAAAGCGCGACGTTTGCAAACGAGCATAAAACATCGACCGTGGCTATGGCGACCGCAGTGCGCTGGACCTCCTCCAAGCGTTCGGCGCAAAAATCTCTCACCTCGGCGAAAAGCTCGGCTTCAAGAGAAGATATCTTTTCGGACGCGCCGAGTATCATCTCCTCGGTGTTTTTTAACTGCTCGGTGACGAAGCGCTCGCAGTTTGCAAGCGTTTGCTTTCTTATGTAATCCTTCGGTATCAGATCGTAAAACGACCGAGTGACCTCAATGTAATATCCGAAAACGCGGTTATAGCCGACCTTCAGGTTGCGGATACCGGTCCTCTCACGCTCGCTCTCAACGATTTGCTGAATGATACCCTCGCCGTTGTTTCTTATCTCTCTCAGCTTGTCGAGCTCGTCGCTGAAACCGTCGCGGATAACTCCGCCCTCTTTATATGTCGCGGGGGGCTCGTCCGAGACGGCGCGCCCGATGAGATCGGCTATCTCTCCGAGCGGCGATATCTGAGAATTAAGCTCTTCAAGAAGCGGAGCTTTGAAGTTTTCAAGGCGGCTTTTTATCTCGGGCAGCTTCTGCGCGGTCGCCGCAAGGGCGTTAAGATCGTTTGGCGACGCGGTTTTATACATTACCCTCGTCATAAGGCGCTCGAGGTCGTATACCCCGCCGAGCGAATCGGTTATGAAGCCGAGCTCGGCGCCGTTTTTTAAGAGCTGCTCAACGGCGTCGAGCCGGCGGATTATGCGATAAGGGCTTAAAAGCGGCTGCTCGATGAACGAACGGAGCATACGCCTGCCCATTGAGGTCTTGGTTTTGTCAAGCACCCAAAGAAGCGAGCCGCGCTTTTCGCCGCCGCGCATGGTCTTTGTTATCTCAAGATTGGTGCGGGCGGTATAGCCGAGGTTCATCACCTGCTCGCCGTCGTGAAGCTCTATTTTTGAAAATCTGCCGACGCCTACTCGCTGAGTGTCGCAGATATATCCGCAGAGGGCGGCGACTGCGCAAAGGGCGGGGTCGTCCTCGGAGACGCCGACGCTTTCGATATTTTCGGCGGAAAACTGCTTTAAGATATCCTCGTGACGATAAAGCGGGTCGAATTCCTTCTCGGCTAAAACGCTCAGGCTCGCTTTTAATTTGCCGGCGATAAAATCGTTGACGGCGGCGAGCGTTTTGAAGCCCGGCTGACAGATAATCTCGGACGGGCTGAACCTTGAAAGACAGTTTATGATCTCCTGCTCGCGGTCTTTTCCCGAAATTCTGAAAAGATGCGCCGAGCCCGTTGACATATCGGCCATGCAGATATAAGCGCTCGCCCCCGAGAGGTAAACGGCGCAAAGCCAGTTGTTTGAGCCTTCGTCGAGCATCGAGCTGTCGGTAAGAGTGCCGGGCGTGACTATCTTTACGATGTCGCGCTTGACTATTCCCTTTGCGGTCGCGGGATCCTCCATCTGTTCGCAGATGACGACGTTGTAGCCGGTTTCGATCAGCTTTTTGATATAGATGTCGCACGCGTGAAAAGGCACGCCGCACATCGGCGCGCGCTCGTCGAGCCCGCAGTCTTTTCCGGTCAGGGTGAGGTCTAATACCTTTGAGGCGACAAGCGCGTCGTCAAAGAACATCTCATAAAAATCGCCGAGACGGAAAAAAACTATCTTATCCTGATTCTTGAGCTTGAAATCGACATACTGCCTCATGCCCTGTGAAAGGCGGTCGATATCAATATCTTTCAGCAAAAGCGCCAATTCGCTCACTCCGTATCGTTAAAATTCAGTGGCAGCCGCCGCAGGTGGCGCAGCTTCCGGTGCAGTTTGACGGCTCGCAGGTGGCGGGGTCTTCGCCGTTTGCGCAAAGCTGAAGGATTCCGTTTATCCTTATCATCAGGTCGTCAAACTCGGCTTTGGCGTCGTTATATTCCGCCATGTTCGGGTTCTCCATAATTTTTCCGTAGATATCGCGGATCTTAAGATTCATCTCGGAAATCTTGTCCTGATCCTTATCCTGCTTAGACATTTCGCGGTTGAGCTGCATTCTGCCCATGTTGAACTCGCCGATGAGCTGCTGAAGCTCTTCGTCGGCGTCGTTTTTTGACCTCGCGCTGAGATATTTGCAATATCTCGGGTCGGCCTGAATCGCTTTGCCAAGCTCTCTTGTGATCTCGATAACGTCCATCTGAACATTTCCTTTCTTTATATCGCCGATGATACGGCGGATTTTATTAACTGTTATATTGCCGAGCGGGAGCGGGTCAAGTATGCCGGCGGTCAATAGTCAACTTCTCGGCCGTCCTCGGTCAGTTTATCTATTCTCCAGTCGTCGTTCTCGTTTTTGAAAACGATTTCAAACGAAACATCGCCCGAATCATAAGTCACCGATGTTTTTACAAGTATTTCGGTATCGCTAACCCTGCTTGCGCTTTCAAAAGGCAGGTTGAACGGCTGATACACTATGTCGCCCGCTTCGTAATAAAGCGCACCGTCAATTTCTTTGAACGTGCCGCCCTCGCCGAAAAGCTCCGAAGATAAAGCTGCGCATTTTTGCTCGGTATAGACCCTCTTTAAAACGGCGTTGATCTCGTCGGCGGTGTCATATTCATCAACAAGCGGGATATACCAGTCGCCGTCGAGCACAAGAAGATTGCCGTTTTTGTCTACGCCGTCGGAATAATCAACGGGCTTGCACATCTGATATGTGAGAATAGACACGGCGGTGTTGAAATCGGCTTCAAGACCGTCAAAAATCTCGTTTGAAAGGGCCGCGACGTCCTCGCTGTCTGCTTCTTTGCCGCAGCTTACAAATATTACCATAGTAAAAAGACAGATTGCCGCGACAGCGATTGATAAAAATTTTTTCATATATAACACTCCTTTATTCACACTCCTTTATTCATCTGCATTGCCAATCGACTTAAATGCCAACTTGGCAAAGTCATTATATGGACACATTATACCACAACTTGTTGAAAAATTCAATAGCTATTTTTCTAAATATTGCGGAAAAGACAGATTTTTCTTCGGAAAAATAAAAATGTTGAAAAATTCGGGAATATGTGCTATAATTTTTACAGTTTTATTCGGTGGTGATCGTTTTGGCTTATTCGTTGAATCAGTCGTTGTGGAAAAGGTTCTTTTCTGCGCCCTGCGCGCTTGTTGACAACTATCTTAAACTTGCGGACGGACCCGCGCTGAAGCTGTTTTTATATCTTCTTTCGTGCGAGGGCAGCCCCGACGACGAAAAGATCATCGCGGCGACGGGACTTAGCGCCGAACAGCTTGAAGAAGCGGCGATGTTTTGGAGGCAGCTCGGGGTGATGACTGATTCGGGTCAAGAAGCGCCCTTGCAGCTTGCCGAGAAGCCCACGCTCCCCTCGCCCGAGCAGCCGAGCGGCGAAACCCCGAAAAAGGTTTTGCATTCGCGGTTTTCGCCGAAGGATATCGCCGATATGCTCGGGACCGATTCGGACTTAAAGGAGCTTTTTACCGAGGCCGAAAGCACCCTCGGGCGGACCCTTAAGCATGCGGATTTTGAGACGTTGATAAGCCTTCGGGATTATTACGGATTCTCGGAGCAGGCGATTGTTTTGTTACTCTCGCACTGCGCAGACCTTGAAAAGACCTCGGCGAAATATTACGAGACCGTCGCGAAATCGCTTTTTGAAAGCGGGAACACCGATTTTCACTCTATTGAGGCGGAGTTTGAGCGGCTGCGTGAGCAAAACAGCTTTGAATCGAGGATCAAGCGGGATTTCGGGCTGAATGTAAAGCTGTCGAAAAGGCAGTCGAGCTACATAGCTTCGTGGAAAGAAATGGGCTTTGGCGAGGAAATGATTTCGCTTGCGCGGGAAAAATGCCTCGATTCGACAAACGGACTGGCTTTTGCATACATCGACAAAATTTTAAAATCGTGGCACGAAAAAGGCTACTTTACGCCCGAAGCCGCCGAGACCGACGTTAAACCCCAAAAACAGACCGACGGCGGATTCGATTGGGATGAATTTGACAAATTTACTCTCGGGCTTACCGAAAAGGAGAAAAAATGAACTATTCAAACGAGGTCGTCGAGCTTGCATATTCGGAGCTCGATAAAAGACGCGAAACCGCTTCGGCGCTGCATAAGGCGCGTATCGACGAGATAAGGGTCAAGCGGCCCGATATCTTCGGCGTTTACGGCGACATTATTTCGACAAAGGACAGGCTTTCCGACGTTATCCTCTCGGGCAGGGCGAATTTCAAAGAGGAGATCGAAAAAATTCGCTCGGAAAACCTTTCAAATCAAAAAAAGCTGCGCCGGCTTCTTAAAAGCGCGTCGCTGCCGGAGGATTACCTCGAAATCCCCTATACCTGCCCGCTCTGCCGCGATTCGGGAGTATATAACGGCAACCGCTGCGAATGCGTGAGCGCGCTGCTCGACAAATTTGCCATCAAAAAGCTGAACGAACAGTGCAAGATCAAGCTGGCGAGCTTTGCGGAGTTCGACCTCGGATTTTACCCCGAAAAATATGAGCACCGCTCGGTCACCCTTAACGCACGCGAAAAAATGGAGGAAAACCTAAGATACTGCATTGAATACGCCAAGAATTTCAGCGAAAATTCTCCGAGCCTGTTTTTTTACGGAGGGGTCGGGACAGGTAAGACCTTCCTTTCGGGCTGCATAGCAAGGGAGCTTCTCGGAAAGGGAGTGAACGTTGCGTTCGATTCGCTGCAAAACTATTTAAGAGATATCGAAAACGAATACTTCGGCAGGGCCGAGGGTGCTACGCTTGAAACGCTTCTCGGCGCGGACCTCGTTATTTTGGACGACCTCGGAAGCGAATTCAAGTCGAATTTCTATTCGTCGGTCATCTATAACATCATAAATTCACGCCTGAACGAGGGGAAGCCGACGATCGTCAGCTCAAATCTCAGCTTTGAGGATTTCTCGAAAAGCTATGACCCGAGGATAATTTCAAGGGTGAACGGAATGTTCAAAACGATAAGATTTATCGGCGACGACATCAGACAGATAAAACGCAGAAAGGGAATTGAATAAAAGGCTCTGCCGCAACAAAGGTTTAACTTTCGAAAAAAAATATTGACTGGTAAGTTCGGACGATAGGAGTTGAAAATATGAAAAAAATAAAGATAGTTTTTATGGCGCTGTTTATTGTTTCTTTGTTTGCGTCAATAGACCTCGGCTTCAATTTTCTGTGGGCTCTTATTCCGGACATGAACGACGGAATTACCGTTCGCACATTTATCAACTTCTTTGGCGACAGCCTGTGGTCTTGTGAACGATTCTTGTCAGCCTTTGAAATCAGTGCATGGATCACATTCGGGCTGCTTATCGTTAACGTTGTGCTTTCATTTGTGAGAAAGAAGGATTAAGGCGTTAAAAACACAAAAGCGAATCGGAAAAGTATTATTGCGGCATAGGTAAAAAATAAACGGCGGAGAATATCCGCCGTTTTTTGGTGGGGTGGATAGTCGGACTCGAACCGACGATCTTCAGAACCACAATCTGACGCGTTAACCAACTACGCTATATCCACCGTATTCGCCGCCCGACCGGACAGCGAAGTTGATTATATCATAACGTGAAACAAAAATCAATACTTTTCGCAAAATTTTTTAGACCCTGCTCAGAAGAAGCTCCCCTGCTCCCGAAAAAACGGTTTTTATGCCGGCGGGAATAAACAGGCTCGAACCCTTTTTCAAATCGGCCTCTCCGCCGCTCCAGCGCGCCTTAGCCTCGCCCGATAAGACTACCGCAGAAACGAAGCCGTCGTGTTCGACCGTGAATTCGCCGTCGAGCTTCAGGGCTTCGGCGGTGAAAAGACGGCACTCGGCCAAAAGCCTGACCTCGGAGCTTCCGCATTTTTGAACGCTTCCGACCGCTCCGTAAGGCATAGTCGGCGGCTCGGTTTTTGTGACGTCGAGCGCCTTTTCGATGTGAAGCGCCCTCGGCTTGCCGTCGGCTCCGAGACGGCCGTAATCGGATACGCGATAGGTGGTGTTGGAGTTTTGCTGCACCTCGGCGATGAGTATTCCCTTGCCGATGGCGTGAAGAGTTCCGGCGGGAATGAAGAAAACGTCGCCTTTTTTGACCGGCACGAAGTTGCATATCTCCTCGATGGTGTTATCTCTGATGCGGCGCTCGAATTCGGCGCGGTCGGTCTTTTTGTTTAAGCCGTAGATGAGCTGCGCGCCCGGCTCGCAGTCAACGACGTACCACATCTCGGTCTTGCCGAATTCGCCCTCGACGCGCATGGCGTATTCGTCGTCGGGGTGGACCTGCAAGGAAAGCCTGTCGTTGGCGTCGATCAGCTTTATAAGCAGCGGAAAATAGGGGAATTCGGCGGCTCTCTCGCCGAGGGCGCTATCGCCCCAAATTTTCAGCGCCTCGGAAAGAGTTCTCCCGGAAAGCTCGCCGTTTTCAATGACGCACTCGCCGTCTTTATGGCAGGAAAGCACCCAAGCCTCGGAGACCTTTTTAAGGTCGGTCTCAAATCCGTATTCGGTTTTAAGCCGCGTTCCTCCCCAGATGTAATCCTTGAGAGGAGCTTTTAACAAAACGGGATACATATCGGTTCTCCTTTATCTTTTATTTTTCATGCGAAGAATTGCTCCCTCGCACACTTTAAGCCCGCATTTGATTTTATATCGCTCGGAGGCTTTGTTTGCGGCATTTACCCTTTCGCCGCTCTGATCAAATATCTCGTCGGCGATAAAAGACTCGGGCTGCCTGTTGGGCATAAGTATTTCGAGAACGTCGCCCGCAAAAAATCTGTTTCGCTGCAAAACCTCGAGATATTCGCCGTTTGAGCCCAAAACTATCGCCGCGACGTCGTAGTTTCGGACATAGCCGCCGTCGCGGGTGTTTTGCATAACGCCGTCTTCGCCGAAGAAAAAGCCGGTGCAGTATTCTCGGTGCGAGACCTTATCGACCTCGTCGGATATCCATTTCGGCAGACTTTCGCCCGGGTGCTCGGAGTAAAAATCGACCGCGGCGCGATAGGCGTTTGTCACCGTAGCGACGTAATAGGCCGATTTTGCCCTGCCCTCGATCTTGAAGCTGCTCACGCCGGCCTCTTTTAAAAGCTGCAAATGCTCTATCATGCAAAGGTCCTTTGCGTTGAGAATGTAAGTTCCGCCGTCGGCCTCGGATATCGGAAAATATGTTCCCTCGCGGGTCTTCTCCATGAGGGCGTAGCTCCAGCGGCAGGGCTGGGCGCACTCTCCCCTGTTGGCGTCGCGGCCGGTGAGATATTGCGACAAAAGGCATCTGCCCGAAAACGAAACGCACATTGCTCCGTGAACGAAAGCCTCAATTTCAAGCTCGGGCGGGGTTTTATCGCGAATCGTCTTTATTTCGTCGAGGCTAAGCTCACGCGCAAGGACTACTCGAGAAGCGCCCATCGAGTAAAACTCGCGGGCCGAGGCGTAATTGACGACTCCGGCCTGAGTTGAAATATGAATGTCTATATTCGGGGCGAATTTTTTGAGCTCCGACATTACGCCGATATCGCTTACGATAAAGGCGTCAACACCGGCAGCGGAAGCCTCGTTTGCAAAGGCTTCAAGGCTTTCAAGCTCGCGGTTTCGCGGAAGGGTGTTGCAGGTGAGATAGACCTTTTTGCCCTTTTTGTGGGCAAGGCTGCACGCCGAAATCAGCTGCTCCTGAGAAAAATTGGCGGGGGCGGCCCTCATTCCGAAGGTCTTTTTTGCGAGGTAAACGGCGTCGGCGCCGAACATCATCGCAGCGCCGAAGCACTCATAGTCGCCCGCGGGCGCAAGGACCTCGGGCTTTTTTATCGCCGCGCTCATACGCCGAGCCCCGCGCGCTCGATGTTTTCGAGGTGCTCGTCATAGGTCTCGGCATAGTAGAACTCGCCTGTTTCAACGTCGGAGCAGAAGTAGTAATAATCGTTCTGTGCGGGGTTGAGCGCGCAGATTATAGCGTCGAGCCCCGGGTTGCAGATAGGTCCGACCGGCAGACCGCTGCAAACATAGGTGTCGTAGGCGTCGTACATCTCCTGATAGGCTATCGAGGAATCGGCCTTTATGACGTTTTCAATGTATCTCGTAGTGGTGTCGGTCTGAAGCCGAGGGAACCTTGCGGGGTCGTTGAGACGGTTATAAAACACCGCCGCGATATCGTCCATATCCTCCGCTCTTCCCGATTCGAGCTGGATTATCGACGCCATCGTCATTATCTGCTCGAGGGTGTAGCCCCTCTCTCCGCACTGACGGATAAGGTCGGGGCTGATTATCTCGTTGGTGCGCTCTTTGATCTTTCTGACGATGTTATAGACCGAATCTCCGACGTAAAACTCATAGGTGTCGGGGAACAGATAGCCCTCGTATTTATAGAATTTCAGCGACGACGAGCTTACATAGTTTTCAAACTCGAAGCCGTAGACGTTGGTGTTGAATGCAAAGATAAACTCCTCGGCGCCGCATACCCCGCTTTCCTCCAAAAGCGCGGCGGCGGCGTCTAAGGTCATGCCCTCGGTGAAGGTCACCGTCTCGGTCTCGTGAGAAACGCGCTCCTCGGACAAAAGGTCGCAAAGCTCGGGATAGCTCATCGAGGGCTTAACGTCGATATCTCCGGGATAAACCGGACTGTCGCCGAGGCTCAGCTTTGCAAACTGCCGAAAAAGCTCGGGGTATTCGATTATTCCGTTCTCGCTGAGATAATTTGCGATGTCGCCGATAGTCCAGTCGTTTTCAATGTAAAGCGTGAAGCTGTTGTTGTTGGTGTCGATCCCCAAAAAGTCTCGCCCGACGACTATCACAAAAAGCGAAATGACTATCGAGCAGCAGACCACGAACGTCGCAAGGACTATGCCGCCGTAGGCCGAATAATTCGCCTTTCTGACGCGTTTTTTCCTCTTTTTGCGAACGGGCTGCGGAACCTCCGAAATCTCCTCGCTTTTTTTGATTGCGGAGGCTATACGCGTTACGTCGCCGTTTGAAAACCTGATGGTCTTTTCCGCAAAATCGCCGATATCCTCACTAAGCGCGCTTTTTTCAGCCTCGGGCAAAATCTTTTCGCCCTCGGATAAAATTTCATCGGCCGAAGCCCCGGGCTTTTCCTGCTCGGGAGTTTTTTTCAGGATATCGGCAAGATATTGGTCAAAAATTTCGTCTCTCATGAGGTTTTTCCTTTCGGTATATCACTTCTTGTTGAGCGCTTTCAAAAGCTGCGCGGCACGCTCGGGGGATTTCAGCTTTTTGATTATCTCGCAGCTGAATTCGAGCGCGGCGCCCATTCCGCAGGCGGTTATGATGTTTCCGTCGGTAACGCAGGGAACGTCGGTCAGAACCTCCGCCCCGGCAAGCTGATCTTCAAAGCCGACATAGCAGGTGGCTTTTTTGCCGGAAAGAAGCCCTTTGTGGCCGAGTATCGACGGAGCGGCGCATATCGCCGCGATGGGAACGCCGTTTTCGGCGCAATAGTCGATGGCGCTCTGAACGGTCTCGCTTTTCTCGAGGTTTAAGGTCCCGGGCATTCCTCCCGGCAAAATAATCATCTCAAGAGAATCGTTGAAGGTGACCTCGAAATCGTCGAGGTCCGCGACGGTTTTTATGCCGTGAGAACCTGTCACCACGCGGTTATCGACGCCGACCGTTTTAACGTCGATCTCGCACCTTCTGAGGCAGTCTACCGGCGTGAGCGCCTCGATTTCCTCAAAACCGTTTGCCAAAAATACCAGTACCATAAAACTACTCCTTTCTCATCGCCGAAAGAAGCTGCTCTTCGGCGTCCTTCAAAACCGTTTTGGTGATATTGTCACCGCCGATTATCCGTGCTATTTCGAGCTTTCTGCCCTCAAAATCAAGGCTTTTTATCTCGGTGACGGCGCGCTCGGCGCCGCTTTGCTTCTCTATAAGTATGTGGTCGTCTCCGACTATCGCAAGCTGCGCTAAGTGAGTTACGCAGATGACCTGACGCCTGCGGGATATCTCTTTTAACTTGACGCCGATTTTTTGCGCCGCCCTGCCGCTTACGCCCGAATCTATCTCGTCAAAGATTAGGGTCGGAATGTCGTCGCGGTCTGCAAGCACGCTTTTCAGCGCGAGCATTATCCTTGAAAGCTCGCCGCCCGAGGCTATCTTAGCCATGGGCTTGGGCTCTTCGCCGCGGTTTGCCGATATCAAAAATTCCGCGGAATCCATTCCGCTTTGGGTCAGCTTGCCCTTTGCGAGCGAGACCTCTATTTTAACGTCGGGCATATTGAGGAATTTGAGCTCGGCCTCGACGGCGCTTTTGAACCTCTCGGCCCCCTGCCTGCGCAATTCGCTCAGCTTTTCGGCCTTTTTTGTGACTGTCGCCAAAAGCGCGTTCTTTTTCTCGGAAAGCTCGAAAAGCAGACTCTCGGAATTTTCAAGCGCTTCAAGCTCGGCGGAAGATGACTCGTAAAGCTCGATAACGTCGGAAAGAGACGGCCCGAAGCGGCGCTTTATGCGGTTGAGCTCGTCTCGTCGTGCCGATAGGCGCTGATATTCGCCGTCGTCGATGTCAAGGTCGCTTTCGACGCGCGAAAGCTCGTCGGAAATGTCGCCTATCTCGATGCCGAGGGAGCTTAAACGCTCGCAAAGAGGCTTTAAGGACGGAAGCAGCTCCTCGCAGGAGGATAGCTCGGTATAAGCGTCGGCCGATAGCGCGCTTGCCCCGCCCGATTCGTCGTCTCCGGTGAGAAGCGTTATCGCGGCGCGAACGGCTTGAAGTATCTCGACCGAGTTGTCAAGTATCTTAAAGCGCTCCTCGACCGAAACGTCCTCGTCGGGCTCTATTTCGAGCGGCCCGATGTCGTTTACGACGGATCTTAAATACTGAACCCGCTGGGCCTTTTCGCGCTCGGACTGCCTGAGCTTAGATATCTCCCTCGCGACCGCCTGAAGCTCGCGAAAAGAAGTTTGATAATCGCCGAGCACCGCTTCGTTCTGAGAAAAACTGTCAAGAATTCCCAAGTGGCGGGTCGGGTCGAGAAGCACCTGACTGTCATGCTGGCCGTGAATGTTTATCAGAAGGTCGCCGAGCTCTCTTATCGCGGAAACGCTTACGGCGCGGGAATTTATTCTTGCGGTGCCTCTGCCGTCGGCCCCTATCTCACGCGAGATTATCAGCTCGCCGTCCTCGGGCTCGACCCCTATCTCATTGAGCTTTTCAACCACGGTATCGGATAAGCCGTCGAAAACCGCGCTGACATAGGCTTTTTCAGCACCCGAACGAACGATATCTCGCGAGACCCTTTGACCCAAAACGGCGTTGATGCCGCCGATGAGAATGGATTTTCCCGCGCCGGTCTCTCCGGTGAAAACATTCAGCCTCGGACCGAGCTTTATCGTCGCGTTTTCTATCACCGCGAGATTCTCAATGTGAAGTTCTTTAAGCATAAAAACTTCCCCTTTGCCGGAAATTACAGCAGCTTTTCAAGCTCTTTGAGCATGGCCGCGGCGTCCTCCTCGGTTCGCATGAGGACAAAGATAGTATCGTCGCCCGCAAGAGTGCCGACAATGTCGCCGTAGCCCGCCGAGTCGAGCCTTGCGCAGACCGCGTTGGCCATGCCAGAGTGGCAGCGTATCACGACCGTGTTCATGGCCCTGTCGACCGCATAGACGGCGTCGGAGAAAAACCTTATCAGCCCCGAGCGCGAACCGCCGTCGTATTCGCTTCTCGGCAGAGAATATTTATAGCTGCCGCTCTCGCTCATGGTTTTGACGAGCGAAAGCTGCTTGATGTCTCTCGATACCGTCGCCTGCGTGACCGAAAATCCGCGCTCGAGCAAAAGCGCCTGAAGCGTCTCCTGAGTATCGACCTCGTAATGGCTCACAATGTCGAGAATTGCCTTTTTTCTGTCGCTTTTCATTTAATCCTCACTCCCGTTTTCACTGTCGTCCGGCTGTTTCGCGGGCGCCATCAGCTTTCGGTTGACCGCCCGGAAAAATCCGTCTCCGTTTATGTCTATCAGCTTGAGCCTTCGCGGCGAGCGAAAGACCCTGAGCCGGTCGTTTTCCGATATCCTCAGCGGCTTCTGACCGTCAACGCTGAGCGCCGCCGAAGCCCCGCCGTCGGACTTGAATTTTATTTCTATCAGCTTGTCGGGCGAAAAAAGCATCGTTCTCGCAAAAAGAGAATGGGGACATATCTGCGTGAATTCGATGCAGTCAAGCGCGGGCTCGATGAGCGGACCGCCTGCCGAAAGAGAATAGGCCGAGGCGCCCGTCGGGGTCGAAAATATTAGTCCGTCGGCCCTTAACGACGAGACCGTAAGACCGTCCGCCAGCACGGTGAAATCGCGGATACCGCTGCCGTACTCGCTTGAAATTACCGCCTCGTTTAGGGCGCAAAGAAAGGCTTTTCGTCCGTCGGTGTAATCTATCTCTACGCT
This sequence comes from uncultured Clostridia bacterium, assembly GCA_947623585.1. Taxonomy (GTDB): domain Bacteria; phylum Bacillota; class Clostridia; order Oscillospirales; family Ruminococcaceae; genus Faeciplasma. Next base: position 111,161 of record CANQHA010000001.1, read on the forward strand.
GAGCATCATGCGCTGCTCGACCGAAAAATCACCCGATATCAGCTTTTCAAGGCGGGAAAGATCCTCTCTTTCAAGCGTCGCCATAAAGCCGAGCCGACCGCAGTTTATTCCCAAAAGCGGTTTGTCCTCGGCCGAAGCCAGCTTTGCGCATTTGAGTATCGTTCCGTCTCCGCCGACAGATATCATGACGTCGCATAACGCTGCTCCGACCTTTGAATCTAAATACCTGACGCCGGCAAGGGAAAGCGCCTCGCTGCAATCTGAAGGCATCATGACCTCGCAGCCGAGCGACAAAAGTATCTCGCAGGCCTCGGACGTTGCCGAGAAGGAGTGCGATTTTTTGAAATTCGGACATATAAGAATTTTCATGATCTCACCCTTTCTCGCCCAAAGCCCGGGCGGCAATTTTTTTGAAATCGAAGTCGCACAAGGCCGCCGCGCCGCGGTTTATTAAGTGCGCGAGATATTCGGCGTTGCCGTCTCCGCCCTTTATCGGCGAGGGTATCAGCCCCGAAACCTCAAAGCCGAGCGAGGAAAAATATCCGCAAAGCTCTCTAAGCACCGAGACGTGCGCGCTCAGCGACCTGACTATGCCGCCCTTTGAGAGGTTCTGCCTGCCGGCCTCAAACTGCGGCTTGATGAGAACAACCGCGTGGGCGGAAAGCGGAAGAACGGCCTTTGCGGCGTCGGCGGCAAACCTTGCCGAGATGAACGAAAGATCGGCCGAGACGAAATCTATCGGGTCATCAAACATCTCGGGCAAAATGTCTTTTGCGTTTACGCCCTCGATGTTCACAACACGGGGGTCCTCGCGAAGCGGCTTTGCAAGCTGATCGTGACCGACATCGACCGCATAGACCCTTTTTGCGCCGCTTTTTAACATACAGTCAGTGAAGCCGCCGGTAGAAGCGCCGATATCAAGGCAGGTAAGCCCGCGAAGATCGATTTTAAACTCGCTAAGCGCGCGTTCTAACTTTAAACCTCCGCGGCCGACGTATTTTAGCGTTTCGCCGGTGATTTTAATATCGTCGCCGTCAGAGACCTTTTCGGAGGGCTTTTCGGCAACATTTCCGTTCACCGAAACATAACCCGCAGAGATGTACTCTTTCGCCCTCTCGCGAGAGGTCGCGAGTCCCCTTTTAACGAGCTCGGCGTCAAGCCTGTTCATCGCTTTTTACCTTTTCGACGATTTTTTCTTTCGTAAGCCCGTAAAGCTCCATAGCTTCACAGATGTGCATTGCCGGAACGAAACCCTCTATCGCCGTGACGACCGTTTCGGGCGCGATAAGCCTTATTTTTTCGCCTATCGAGCCGTTCTTTGAAACGTCCTCGAAAACATATATTTTCTTGTGTGATCTTATGATTTTTTCGGCTTCCTCATGTAAAGGCAAAATCCTTGTCAGCTTCAAAAAGTCCGCTTTAAGCTGCTCGGCCGCCGAATACGCCGCCTCTGCGGTCCTGCCGTATGAAACTATTAGCGTATCGGAGGAATTTCCCCGGAAAAGATAGTCGCCGTCGGAGATAGGGCAGCAAGCCTCGCCGCCCTTGGGATATCTTACGCAGACAAGCCCCTCGTCCTCGAAAATCGCCTTGTTGAGACACCTTTTTAGCTCCTCATAGCTTGAGGGGGAATATATCGTTACGTTCGGTATTGTGCTCAGAAAAGCGATATCGTAAAGCCCTTGGTGGGTTTCGCCGTCCTCTCCGACCAAGCCTGCGTTTCCGACCGCCAAAACGACGTGAAGACCCTGAATCGAGATATCGTGCAAAAGCTCGTCGTAGGAGCGCTGGAGGAAGGAAGAATAGACAGAAAAGACCGGTATTTTTCCCATCGCGGCAAGCCCAGCGGCAAAGGATACCGCGTGCTCCTCGGCGATGCCGACGTCGAAGAGGCGCTTTTTCAGCTCGCCCTTGAAGTGATTCAGCCCGGTGCCGTATTTCATCGCGGCGGTTATCGCAACTATTCTTTCGTCGCGCTCGGCTATGCGCGCAAGCTCCTCGCCGAAAACGTCGGCAAAGCTGTCGCCGCAGTCTGGCTTCTTTCCGGTCTCGATATCAAAGCCGCTGACGCCGTGATATTCGCCCGGCATGGTCTCTGAAGGCGCATAGCCCTTGCCCTTGACGGTGTTGACCTGAACCAGCACCGGACAGTTCATTTCTTTTGCGGAACGGAGCGCAGCCTCGAGCTTTTCAAGATTGTGGCCGTCGACCGGGCCGATAAACTCAAAGCCGAAGTCCTCAAAAATCGTGCTGTGAAGCAGCTTTTCCTTGAGACCGTCCTTTGAAGCGCTTATCACACGGCTTATCCCTCCGCCGAGAACGGGAATTGAACCCAAGAATTTTTTCGCGCCTATTTTCAGCTTCTTATAGCTGTATTGCGTGCGAAGCTCGGAAAGATACGCCGCTATGCCGCCGATATTTTTTGATATCGACATTTCGTTGTAATTAAGTATAACGATGATGTTTGTGCCGCTTCGGCCGGCGTTGTTTAAGCCCTCAAAGGCGAGCCCGCCGGTCAGCGCGCCGTCGCCGATGACCGCGACCGCGTGATGATCGTCTCCCGACAGCTTCATCGCCTCGGCCATTCCGAGGGCGACGGATATCGAATTCGAGCTGTGACCGCTGACGTTTGAGTCGTGCTCGGATTCTGACGGACGGGTGAAGCCCGATATCCCCCCGCGCTTTCTTAATGTGTTGAAGCTGCGGTATCTTCCGGTCAGCAGCTTGTGAGGATAGCTTTGATGACCGACGTCAAAGACGATTTTGTCGCTCGGAGAGTCGAAAACGCTGTGGATAGCTACGCTGAGCTCAACAGCGCCGAGATTCGAGCTTAAATGCCCGCCGTTTTCGGATACCGTTTCGATTATTTTTGACCTTATTTCCCCGCAAAGCTGTTCTTTTTGCTTTAACGAGAGTTTTTTAAGGTCCTGCGGGAGGTTCAGCCTTGAAAGCAGCTTGTACTTCAAATTCATCACGTTCTTTTCTTAGTTCTTTCTTTCAGCCAGAGAAAGCGCAAATTCGCTTAAAAGTTCGCCGCCGGGATATTTTAAAATCTCGTCGGCAGCAGCCTTGCTGAGCCGCCGCGCTTCAAGCATTGCGCCGCCTGTTCCCAAAACGTCGGCAAATGTCGGCTTCATTCGCTCGCTGTCGCTTCCTATGGGCTTTCCGAGGGTCGCGGCGTCGGAAATTACGTCCAAAACGTCGTCAACTATCTGAAACGCAAGTCCGATGTTTTCGGCGTAAAGCTCGGCGCTTTTTAACTCGTCCTCGGAAGCCCCCGCGAGGATAGCTCCGAAAAGGCAGGAGGCTTTGAGCATTCGGCCGGTCTTTAATTCCGACATTTTTCGCAGAAAATCGCCGTCTATGTCCGCAGCGCGCTGCTCGGACCAAAGATCGAGGACCTGCCCCGCGATCATTCCCCTGTTGCCTGAACAGGCGGAAAGCGTTTTTATCAGCTTTATCGAGGTTTCAAAGGAGACGCAGCCCTTTTCGGCGAGGTCGGAAAGTATCTCAAAGGGCAGTATCGCGAGACCGTCGCCCGCCAAAAGCCCAAGCGCCGCGCCGTATTTTATGTGGGTCGAGGGCTTCCCGCGGCGCATATCGTCGTCGTCCATCTCGGGCATATCGTCGTGGATCAAAGAAAACGTGTGCGTCAGCTCGAGCGCAAGCGCCGCGCGATAGACAAAATCTTCGGCCTCGTGCTTTTTTGAAAACAGCTTGTAAAACTCGACCGCGAGCACCGGACGTATCCTCTTGCCGCCGGCTGAAAGCGCGTATTCCTCGGCCTCTAAGACCTCAGTCCAAGGCGATTCTTCGGTTTTTTCAAGCTCGGGGAGGGTTTTTAACAGGAGGTCAATTTTTTCGGCCTCGCCTGAAATTATCTCGGAAAATTCAGCTCTCATTTTTATCACCGCCAATGCCCGCGCTGAAGCCCTCAAGAAGCCGCTCGCAGTCCTTAACGAGCGCGGTGCCTTCTTTGAAAAGCTCGGCGGTCTCCTCAAGAGTGGTGTTTTCGTCGCGCAGCTTCTCGCATATCTCGCGCAGCCGCTTTACGGCTTCCTCATACTTCATTTTCATCACCGTTTATCCTTTTCAGTTCAGCGTCGGCGCTTCCGCCGCGCATGAAAATTTTAACATTGTCTCCCTCATTAAGCCACGAAATGTCGGGCGCTAATTTTCCGTTCTTGTAAACGAGCGCGTAGCCCCGCGACAGAACGCTTTTCGGGTCGAGGCTGAAAAGCGTGCTTTTTAACCCCGAAAGCTCGGCGCTTAAAACCTTTAAGCGGTGCCGCGCAAGGTCTTCGATGTTTCGCTTTATCGCTTGGATATCGCGCTTTCGCGAATTCAGCTTCTCCTCGACCGAAAAGGCAGAAAGCGCAAATTCGTATCTTTTGAGAAGCTCGCGGCAGGAAAGCAGCTTTTTCTCGGCGCCGCGCCTTATATCTTCGCCAAAAACCTTAATCTCGGCTTTCATGTCGTTAATGTCGGGCGTCGCCAAAACCGCCGCCGCGGTGGGCGTGGGCGCTCTGAGATCGGCGGCAAGGTCGCAAAGCGTGAGGTCTATCTCATGCCCGACAGCCGATATGACCGGCGTTTTGCAGTTATAGACCGCCATGACCACCGCCTCGGTGTTGAACGCCGAGAGATCCTCGGCCGAGCCGCCGCCGCGCGTTAAGATTATGACGTCTGCGCCGGCGGAATCTGCTCGCAAAAGCGCGGAAGCTATGCCGGAGGGGGCTTCTAAACCCTGAACGGCGGTGGGAAAAACCTCGATAGAAACGAGCGGATATCTCTTTGAAACGACGCTTTTAACGTCCTGAACCGCCGCCCCGCCCGCAGAGGTCACGACGGCGATCTTTTCGGGATATCGCGGGATAGGTCTTTTCGGAGCGTCGAAAGCCCCGAGCGCTTTGAGCTTTTCTTTCAGCTTCTGCAAGGCGTTGAACGCCGCTCCGACGCCGTCGGGAATGAGCTGCGAAACGACTATCTGATAAATGCCGTCGCGCTCATATATTTCGATGTTTCCGTAAGCCGTGACCGCCATGCCGTCCATCGGCAAAAAGCGCAGCTTTGCAGCGTTTGAGGCAAACATCACCGCCTTTATCGAGGCGAACTGATCGTGCAGGCTGAAATATATATGCCCGCTGCGGTTCTGAGAAAAATCGGCTATCTCGCCCTTTATCGCTATTCCGCGCAGCTTGACGTCGTTTTTCAGCTTCAGGGAAATATAGGTGTTTATCTGTGAAACGCTGAGAATGGAACTCACTTTATAAAACCGTCCTTTATTGCGGCAAAAACCGCTGTGCCGCAGGCATTGTCGGCCGACAGCGCTGGCTCTGCAAATTCGGCGCAAAAGCGCTTTTGAAGCCCCTCGCGTATTATCTGGTCGGACATCACTCCGCCTGCAAAGACTATCGGAAGATCGCCGTGCTCAAAAAGCGCAAAACTCGCCATCTCCGTCAGCGCCGCCTCGATGTATTTTAAGCAGTAAAGCGCAACGTCGCAGGGGTCTTCTCCCCTTAAAAGCATTTTTTGACAGAGGTTTTCAAGCCCCGAAAGACAGCAGCTCCCCTCTCGCATCGTCGGCTTTATCGAAAATTCACGCGAGGATCTTTTTGCAAGCTGCTCAAGCTGAGGGCCGCAGGGAAAGCTCAGCCCGAGCATTAAACCTACCCGATCGACCGCCTGCCCGGCTTTTAAATCGAGCGAGGAGGATATTTCGCGGCATTTTATGACGTCGCTCTCGTCGCTTTCGACCAAAAGACAGTCGGTGGTGCCGCCGCTGACGTGAAAGGCTATGAACGGCTTTTTTTCAAGGACGAGATCGAGCCTTTTGCAGGAATAAAGCGCCGCGAGTATGTGGCCGACCTGATGAGAGGTTCTGTAAAGCGGAACGCCCATGGCGGAAGCTATTGCCGAAGCGGAAGCCTCGCCCGCCAAAAAACAGGGCATATACGAGCCCTCGACATTTCTCGGGCGGGTCGATACGCCGACGGCCTTTAGGTCGGAAGCCGGCAGAAGCTCGTCCAAAAGTTCAGGAAGCGCCAAGGTGTGATGAAACAGGGCTTCGGACTGCCTCAGACCCTTTTCGCCCTCTTTCACCGGCAGCAGCTTTTTTCGCTGAATAAGCCGCTCGCCGTCAAAAACCGCCGCCGAGGTGGTATAGTTCGATGTGTCGATCCCCAGAAAGCTGCTCATTTTGATTCAAGACTTCTTGTATAGGCGCCAAGGAAGCCGTTGACGAATCTGACGTCGGGCTCAAGACCGTATGCCCTTGCAAGCCCGACGGCTTCGTTGACGACGGCGTTGCGCGGCACTACCCCGCCCCGGTAAAGAATCTCGAAAACCGCAAGCCTTAATATGCAAAGGTTGACCTTCGGTATTCTTTCGAGCGAGCGCTTTGCGCTGAATTCGGATATTACGGCGTCAAGCTCGGGCAGCTTGTCCAAAACCTCGTTCACAGTCTTTTCGATCTCGCCGTCAAGGCGAACGTCGCCGTTTTCGTTGTGGACCGATATCAGCTCGCCGAGCGGCTCGTCGTTAAACATTTTTTCGTATAATAACAGAAATTCCGCCTCGCGGATCTCATGTCTTGTAAGGCTCATTTTCTTCTCCGATTTATAAATTTTTGTATGTATGCGGCTTTGACCAAGCGGCTTTTTCACCGCTTGGTCTTTAATTATTCCGAAACTTCCGCCTCGGGGATAAAACTTACGTCGGTCACCGAAACGTCGACCCGCGAGACCGTTACGCCGGTCATAGACTGTACCGCGGCTTTGACCTTTTCCTGTATCTGCTCGCAGACCGAGACGATGTTATATCCGCTTGCGGCGACTATCGACAGCTTGATCATGCAGACCCCGTCGAGCATGGTGACCTTTATGTCGCTCGGGTCGGCGCTGCTCTGCAAAAGACTTTTTATGCTGAGCGGCTTGGTCGCTATTTTTTTCACGCCGTCGATCTCGGATGCCGCGTTCTTGACTATCGTGACGATAACGCTCTCCGATACCCGAAGCGTTCCTTTCTTTGTTTCCTGTGCCTTTTCCATTGGCTTTGAATGCCTCCTTTTTTAAACGTCCGTCAGCGGGCGAATGCCCTTATGCAAATCAACGGTTATTTATACACTGTATAGTATAGCATTTATTTTCAGAGAAAACAACTACTTTACCTCAAAAATTCTAATATTTTCATTCGCAACGTCAACTTCGGAGAGTAAAATGTCCTTTATCTCGGCTGCCTGAGCGGCGCTGAGCCCGTCGGACTTGACGACGATGCTCGCATTCGTGCCGTCAAGATATACTACGCAGTCCTCATATCCCGAGGCGATGATGAGATTTTCAACCGTGGTCTCGCTCTCAATTAGCGAGGAAAGAGTTACGGCGTTGAGGGTGTAAGCTGCCATTTCCTCGTCGGTGATGTCCTGTCCCTCGAGAACCATTTTCAGCGTTTCAACGGCCTCGTCGCGGGAGGATAGCTTGTCGAGCCTTGCCTGGGCGAAATAATCGTCGCTTGAATAGCTTTCAAGCTCGGTGCCGTTCACATATTGCACCTCGCCGTATGTATCCGAAAGATCGACGCCGTCCATCACCTCGGTGGTGGGTATCTTTGTTTTGGAGAGGCGGTAGTTCGCATAGACCGTTATCCCCAAAAGCAAGGTAAGACAAGCCAAAATGATGTGCTTTTTGTTGACTTTGAAGCTGAAGCTCCGGTTTATTCTTTTCATGATATTCCTCCTGATTCTGTTACTTTGAATTTGTAACGTATACTTTGCTTGCGGGTATATCCAACACGGCCGAGACCGCGTTTACCACCTTTTCTTTTACAGAGGGTTTTGCTCCGCCCCCGCAGACGACGAGAACTCCCTTTATCTCAGGATATCTGACTGACTGCAAAAGCGCCTCCTTTGAGCCCAAAACAACCGTTTCGCTCTGATATTTTTCCTCCGAGCCAGATTTGTCGGAGACATAGACCTTTTCCTCGGTCCCCTCGACGGTCACCATGACAGAGACGTTCGAGACCCCCTGAATCTCCGAAATTATTTCGCAGAGGCGCTTTTCAAGCTGCTCCTCGAAATTTTCGGAAAAAACCGCCGCTTGGGGCGCAGGAGTTAAAACCGCCTCGGTCTGCTCCTTATCCCCGCTCGGCCTCATCGCAAAAAGCATAAGCGTTAAGACCGCCGCAGCCGCGATGTATATTGCCGGTTTCGGAGAACGCCGGAGCTTTTTTGTGACGCTTTCCGCGATTTGAGCAATTCCCATTTATTCTTCCCCGTAACTGATTTTTACTTCAATGTCGCCTATCTTTTCCTTTATAAGCGCTGTGGCGCGTGCCTCGGTCTCGGCGTTTTTATCGGCGAGCTCAAGACTTGCCCCAGTAATAAATATGCGCCTCTGTCCGTCAATAGTAGTCCCGACGGATACTTTTTTGCACTCTATCCCCGCCTCCTCAAGAAAGAACGATATATAGCCCCCGACGCGATCTTCAAGCTCGGCCTGAACGAGGCGGTCGTGCTCTAAGGTCTCATAGCTTAAAGCGATATTCTCAAAGCCCTCGGGCATGAAGGTAAGCTCGCCGTGAGAAAGCGCCGCGCATATCGCAGCCGCGGAAACTATCGCGACGACGGTTTTCATCTCGCGGCGAAGACGGTCGGGCGAAAGCATCAAAATTATCACCGAGACGACGGATATAAGACAAACGGTGAGAGTAAGATCGGTTATAAGTTTCACAGCAAAAGCTCGCCTCCGAGAATAACAAGCATTCCGGTAGATACCGTGAGCATGAGCATATATACGAGCAAAAGCGTGACCGCGAAGCCGAAAACGTCGCACAGGCCGCTCATTAACGCCGCAAGCCTGTCCGCCCCGCAAAGCCGGCATATCCACGCGCTTGCAGAAAACGCCGCCTTATATACCGCCGCGGTGATTATCGGCGCGAGCATATAGACGAAGAGGACGATCATCCCGAACGTTCCGACGGCGGTTCTTATTGCGCTGAGGCTTAAACTGACGGCTTTATAGGATTCGGAGAGAGAATAGCCTATCACCGGCACAAAGCTCGAAACGGCGTATTTACCCGCCCTGACCGCAAGGCTCTCGGCGCTTCTTCCGACTATGCTCTGAAGACCTATCACCCCTAAAAAAAGCGTCATTATGAAGCCGACGGCGATAGTCAGGAAATTTCTCATAGCGGAGGTCAAATTCACGATGCCGGGGTCTATCGCCTGAGCCGCAGACATAACGAGCATACAGGCAAGAAGCGGCTTTAAGACCGAGCTTGCGACAAGAGAAGCGGCCTCGCAGAAATAAAGCGTCAGGGCGTTGTAAGAAGCCGCCGCGGCTGCGTTGCCAGATGCCGCCGCGACCGCCGCGAACGCGGGGATATAGCCGTTCATGAAAAGCTGCGCGCCTTTCATGGCGTTTGCGGCAAGATCGTAGGCTTCTATCGCGGTAGGGCTTAAAGCCAGAAAGCATATCATCACGAAAAGCTCGGAATAAAGCCCGGCCCTGAACGAAAGCCCCTCGGCGATCATGCAAAGCGCCGAAAACACAGCCGCCGCAAGAATTATCTTTATCGGCTTTTTGAGCGATTGCCCGATAAGGCGGAAAACATAGCTAAGTATGCCGTCGGGTTTGAGATTCGCTACGCTCTCGGGGTCGTCGGGGTCAATGCCGAGTTCGGAAAGACGGTCGCCTATCTCAGAGCTTTCGGTCTTTGTGATGCCGGAATATATCTCGTCTTTGAAATCGGAAACGTCTGCGTTGAGCGCCGTGCTCAGAAAAAACGACGCCGAAAGAAAAACCAAAACGGTCAGAATTTTTTTCATTTATCTCTCCAGAATGTTTTTGACGACTTCGATGAACTCTCTGAGGACAGGCAGACAAAGAAGCGATATCGCTATCCTGCCCGAGATGTCTAAAGCGCTCGCAAGGGCGGTTTCGCCGCAGTCTCGGCAGGAGGACGAGCAAAGCTCGACGATGTAACAGATTCCGAGGGCTTTAAACGCAAGCGAGAGGTATCCGCTCGCAACGCCCGCGCTGTCGGCGGTTTCGGCAAGCCCGGATATTACGCCGGAAATGCCGTTTACGGCCGAGAACGCCGCGAAGATGACCGCGGATATAGAAAGGATTGCCGCAAGGTCTCGATTGGTCGGCTGAATAACCTTTGCAAGCACCGCCGCGATAAGGCATACGGCGCAGATCCTCAGAATTTCCATCTCAGAACCCGAAAGCGCTGCGAACGGTATCGAAAAGCTCGGAGATCTCGTTTACGAGCATGAGCATGACTATCACAAGCCCTGCTATCGTTATCATAAGCGCTTGCTCGTCGCGCTCGGCCCGCTTTAAAAGCTGGCTCAGGACCGCGACGATTATCCCGAGACCCGCAATCTGAAACACCAGTGTTACGTCCATATCCACCTCAAACGATAATGATAGATACCGCGAGCCCCGATAAAATTCCGAGGGTCTCGTACAGCTTCTTTTTTGATTCCGCGCTCTCGGACAGCTTTTTAGCCCTCGCGACAAGGCTTTCGCGGATCGACCTTAAACGCTCGGTCTGGCTTTCACAGCCGAAGCTGCCGAGAACTTCTCCGACCGAGAAAAAATATTTTTTGGCTTCTTTATCCGCAAATAGCCCCTCGCAGGCGGCTTTCCAGCGGCTCGGAAAATCGCCGTCGGTTATTTTTGAAAACTCGGCGCAATCCAAACGCTCGCAGCCTTTAAACGCCTCGGAGCATATCTCATAGACGTTTCGCGAATCGAATTCGAGCATGGCGACGATTCGGGAGACGATATCCGAAAGCTCGTATACCTTTTCTGCCTCGGAAGCCTTTTGGCGGTAGAATTCGTTACCCGCCGAGAAGGTGCAAAAGCAGAGAAGCCCGCACAGCAAAAGCCTAATCAATTTTTCTCACCCGCTGATTTTTTGCGCTGTTAAGCTCGACCGCCCATGAGAACGCGCCGGCCTCGAAAAGCCTTCGCACCGCTGGCTTTTTCAGCGCTTCCTCAAGGCTTTGAGCGTGAGCGGCGGTTATTAACCTTACGCCGGAGTGAAGCGCGTATTCAAGCGCTTTTCCGTCCCCGTCGGTGCCTATCTCGTCGGCGATTATCGCTCGCGGAGACATTGACCTGACGGCGTTTTGAACCCCGACCGGCTTTGGGTATCCGACGAAAATATCGGTCAGCTTTCCGACGTCGTTTTTCGGCGTTCCGCGATAAGAAGCGGCTATCTCGTTGAGCTCGTCTATCAGGGAAATTTTGTAAACGTCTCCGAGCTGACGTGAAATATCTCGAAGCACCGTTGTTTTTCCGCTCGCGGGGGCGCCGATGATTATCGCTCCGCAAAGACCGTTTGAAAAGCAGCGCGAAATTATTTCGTCGGCGCAGCCTTTAATCTCTCGGGCTATTCTTATGTTCACCGACGAGACGTATTTCAGCGCTTCGACTCTGCCCGAAGCGTCCAAAGCCGCGGTGCCGCAAATGCCGACGCGGTTTCCGCCGCGGGTGGTTATGCTTCCTCGGGAAAGCTCTTTTGAATAGCTGTGCATCGAATAGGAAAACGCGGTCTTAAAGGTTCGCTCGATATCCTCCCGAGCGACAAGCGCGCCGGAAATTATCTCGTCGCGCCCGCCTATCGACACCGAAAGCTCGCGCTCGGCCCGAAGCCTTATTTCGTCGATTTTAAAAAGCTGCGGCTGCTTTTCGAGCGCCGTTCTCAAGCCGTCGCTCAAAAGCTCCATAGCGTCGCTTATTCTGGTTTCCATGACTTCCTCCTACTTGTCCCTTTTTAAATTCTATGCCGCCCGAGGCGCTTTAATGTCAGAGTTTTGTTTTTTTGGTATTTATTCCCTTGACCCCTCCGACTGCTCCGAAAATTATACATAAAACGGCTTTTATCGCGGTCAGCTCTCCGAAGCCGAACGAGCCGCTCAAAACGCTGAGAAAAAGCGCCGTCAGAAAGACCGCTGCTCCGCACAAAAGACCCTGAATAAGCCCTTTCGAGCGGTAAAGCTGGGTCGAGCGATAGGCGGAGATATAGGCCGCGGCGGCAAGTATCAGCGCGGAGAGTATCAAGATGTATTTTTCGGGGATATCCAAAAAAAGAGAAATCAGCGCTTCGGCGGCGCAGATCAAAAGCGCTGCCGCGAGCGAGAACATCAGCCCCCTGAGTATGCTTTTTGCCATTTCGGACATAAAAAATCCCCCGAATACCGTTTTTAAAACGATATTCGGGGAAGCGCGGTTTTAGAATCAATCCTTCTCGATAGGAGTTTCTTCCTCGGCCTTTTCTTCCTTCTTGGGCTTCTTATCGGCCTTGGCGTCGCTCTTCGCGGCTTCTTCGTTGGCGGAAACGTTGGTCGAGATCGCCCATTTTTTGATGCGCATTTTGCAGCGGTCCGAGCTGGTCTCGATGACGACGGTATTCTCCTCGACCTTGGTGATTATGCCGACGATGCCGCCGATGGTCTCGATCTCGTCGCCGACCTGGACGTTTTTGCGCATCTCGGCGTCAGCCTTTTCCTTTTTGCGCTGGGGTCTTATCATGATGAAATAAAGCACCAGCAGCATGATGATCATGAAAATGAGCGTGTAAAGGGTTCCGCCCGCAGCGGCGCCGCCGGCATCAGCGGCTGATAAAGCATAAAAATACATTTTTTATTCCTCCGAAAAATTTATAGTATAAGTATACCACGAAAGGAAAATTTTTTCAACTGTTATTTTTCATTTGAGCGAATATATTCGTCGATGGCCTTTGCGGCGCTCTTTCCCGCGCCCATCGCCAAAATGACGGTCGCGGCCCCGGTCACGGCGTCTCCCCCGGCATAGACCCCCTCGCGAGAGGTGAGCATATTCTCGTCAACGACGAAGCAGCCGCGGCGGTTGGTCTCAAGCCCGGGCGTGGTCGAGCGTATCAGCGGGTTCGGAGAGGTCCCTATCGCCATTATCACGGCGTCAACCTCTATCTCAAACTCCGAGCCCTCGATTGGACGGACGCCTCTTCTGCCGCTTTGATCCGGCTCTGTCAGCTCCATTCTCTGACATTTTACGGCGCGGACCTTTCCGCCCTCGTCTCCGAGTATCTCGACAGGATTGGTGAGATACTTGAACTCAATCCCCTCCTCCGAGGCGTGATGCACTTCTTCGCGCCTCGCCGGCATTTCCTCAGACGAGCGGCGATAGACGATAAAGACCTTCTCCGCGCCGAGCCTCAGCGCCGAACGCGCGGCGTCCATCGCAACATTGCCGCCGCCGACGACCGCGACCCGGCGGTTTTTGCTTATCGGGGTGTCATAGTCGTCAAGATAGGCTTTCATAAGGTTCGTTCTCGTGAGATATTCGTTTGCCGAGAAGACCCCGACAAGCGATTCACCGCCGATGCCCATGAAGTTTGGAAGCCCCGCGCCTGTGCCGATGAATACGGCCTCGTAGCCCGAAGCGAAAAGCTCATCGACCGAAAGTATCTTTCCGATGACCATGTCGGTCTTTATCTCGACGCCGAGGGCTTTCAAACCGTCTATCTCGCGCTGAACGGTGGCTTTTGGCAGCCTGAATTCGGGTATGCCGTACATCAGAACGCCGCCGGCGGTGTGAAACGCCTCGAAGACAGTTACCGCGTAGCCGAGCTTTGCAAGGTCGGAAGCGCAGCTTAAGCCCGAGGGACCCGATCCTATCACCGCGACCTTGTGACCGTTCGGAGCTGATTTTTCGGGCTTCGGAGCCTTTTCGGCCATATAGTCGGCGCAGTAGCGCTCGAGCCTTCCTATACCGACCGGCTCGCCTTTTATTCCCCTTACGCACTTTGATTCGCACTGACTCTCCTGCGGGCAAACCCTGCCGCAGACCGCCGGAAGACCGTTAGTAGTCTTGATGACGTCGTAAGCCGCCGCAACGTCGCCCTCGCGTATTTTGGCGATGAACTCGGGTATTCTCACCCCGACGGGACAGCCGCCGACGCAGGGACTGTTTTTGCAGTTTAAGCAGCGCTCGGCTTCGTTTTTAGCCTCGGCGTCAGTATAGCACGAGGAGACCTCTTCAAAATTTCTCGCCCTGACCTTCGGGTCCTGCTCGCGGACGGGCGTTTTTTCGGCTTGCATATTAGGCATTTCGCACACCTCCCGTAAGTCTGCAAATGTGTTCGCGGTCGTGCTGCTCGATATCTCTGTAAGCGGAATTGCGATGCATGAGCTCGTCGAAATCGACCTCGTGACCGTCAAAATCGGGGCCGTCAACGCAGGCGTATTTTATCTTTCCGCCGACCCTGACCCTGCACCCGCCGCACATTCCGGTGCCGTCGATCATTATCGGGTTGAGAGAGACTATCGTTTTGATACCGTAGGGCTTAGTCACCGCGCAGACGAATTTCATCATCGGCACGGGGCCAATCGCGATAACGCAGTCGTATTTGTTACCCGCGTCGATGAGTTCTTTGAGCTTATCGGTCACAAAGCCTTTCATGCCGTAGCTTCCGTCGTCGGTCGTGATGTAAAAATCAGTGCTGACCGCCCGCATTTCGTCCTCCAAAATGACGATATCGCGGTTTCTGAAGCCGGCGATGACATCGACCTCGACGCCCGAATTGTAAAGCGCCTTGGCCTGCGGATAGGCTATTGCGCATCCGACGCCGCCGCCTATCACGGCGACCTTTTTTGCGCCCTCGGGAATTTCGGTGGGTATTCCGAGAGGGCCGACGACGTCAAGGATAAAGTCGCCCTCGTTAAGCTGACCGAGCATCATTGTTGAGCGGCCGACCTTTTGGAAAATAATGGTTATTGTGCCTTTTTCGCGGTCATAATCGGCGATGGTGAGCGGAACGCGCTCGCCCTTTTCGTCGATCCTGAATATGATGAACTGACCCGCCAAAGCCTTTGCGGCGATAAGCGGAGCGTCGAGCACCATCAGGGTGACCTGATCGTTCAATTCGCGTTTTTCAAGAATTTTATACACCGGTTTTCCTCCTTATCTTCCCCTCGCAAGATATTCCGATACCGCCTCGACTATCGCGTTGGCAAGGCCGCTTTGGTGCGACGAGTTGTTTAGCGCCATAGCCTCCTGATAGTCGGTGACGAAACCGCATTCGACGAGTATCGAAGCGAATTCCTGCTCGAGAGTAACTGCGAAGTAGTTATATTTTGCGCCGCGGTCACGGTTTTTGCCGTCGCCGTAGACGTTTCTTTCATAATATCTCGCCATTTTTGAGCTGACGAGCTCGGCAAGAGGCTGGCTGAACGGCGTGAAGTAATAAGCCTCGACGCCGCGAACGCCCTCGCCGTTTTCTACCGAGTTGCAGTGCACCGCGATATAGATATCTGGGTCGTAGCGGCGGGCGTATTCCGAGCGGTCGTATACGCTGATATAGGTGGTGTCGGACGGCAGCATATAGACGTTTGCGCCCGCGCTTTGAAGCGCCGCGGTCAGCTTTCTTGCTATTTCAAGATTTATCTTCTGCTCGACGACATGACCGACCGCGCCGGGGTCGATATCGTTGGGAGATGTGTTATAACCGTGGCCAGGGTCAACGACTATCGTTGTGCCGTAAAGGCTCTGGTTATAGCCGTTGAAGGTTATAGTCAGTCCGCCCGCGCCGTCATAGCTCGAGGAATATCCCATAAACGCTCCCGAGCGCCTCAGCCTCAGCTTGAGCTGGGCTTTTTGCTCGCCGTTCACATAGGCGTACTGCCATTCGCCCTCGGAGAACAGACTGTCGCCCGCAAACGAGGGATATCCGGCGTAGTTTGAAACGTGGTCGAAGGTTATCAAAACGTAGTCGGGGTTGAACCGCTCAACGAGATATGAGCCTCGGTCGGGGTTGTCATAGCTCAGCGGAGAATAGGATATCGTAAACGGCGTCTGATAGTTCAGCTTGAGGCTTAAAACGGTGTCTCCCCCGCTTGAATAGGAGCCGTTGAACATCGCCGTGTTGTCGACAACGGTATAGCCGTCGATGAGCTCGCAGTCGCTTGCCCTGAGCCTTAAGCCCGATTCGGTCAGATAGTAGTTTATGCTCTGAGTTACGCCCTCGGAGGTGGTGTTGTAGGTCACGGTGTTCACATAAACGTCTATCGTTCCGGCGGGAAGTCTCGGAGAGGTCGGGTTGGCGATACTGTCGGTAGTGTAGTAATCGTATGTCAGCGTGTTGTCGTTTTTGACCCTGACGAGCTGCGCCGCCTGAGCGTGCTCGGGCACGGCGTTGACGATGACGCGGGCGCAGGTGACCGTCTCTCGGCTGTATTCGTCATAGGTTCCGGTGACGACGATCTGCCCGAGATCCTGCTCCTCGCCGATAATGCCCTCGGGCGCGGTGAAGTAGCCGGTGAAGTGGATATAGTTGGTGTTTGAATCGAGGTCGTCGGAGCGTATCTCCTCCTCGGAAAGACGTATCGTCTCGCCGTTTAAAGTCGCGGTCAGCTTTGAGCCTTTATATGCGACGGCGTTGACGGCGATCCTCGTCGTTCCCTCGACGTTCATGGTCGAGCCCTCGCGCGGCTCGACGCTCTTTAAGATCTGTACCTTTCGTGTGATTCGGTATCTTACCGTTTTAGACTTGTTTTTGAAGGTGAAGGTGTTCACACCGACCTTCAGCTCCTCCTCGAAGAAGAAGTTTCCGGCTTCGTTGAGGGTTATCGGCTCACCGTTGAAGTAAACGTCGAAGTTATAGTCGAAGGAGCCTTGGAAGATGACCGTCGGCTCATAGGTGGTGAAGTCGGTCTTTGTCGGCAATACCATTTTGAGCTCGCGGTAAAGGGAGTTGGTGTCTATCTGGCCGGCATAGTAGCGGACGAGCGCGTCGGTGCTTACTTCGTTCGAGCGAAGCTGCTCGTAAGATTCAAAGACGCTTCCGCGATATGACGAATAGTCGGCGCACTCCTCGAGCTGCTTTAATATCTGCGCTACGTCCCAGCTTTGGTCAGAGGCGCTTATGCGCGAATTTGCGTGCTTTATGAACATCGGTATCCCGGCGGCGCCGGCAACGTCGTTCCACCATGAGACGACGCTCTCAAATTTCAGCTCGACGCTTTCAAGCCCGCCGTAGCAGTAAACTATCATGAAATCGACAAGCCCGTCAAGGATATAGCCCCGAGTGTCGGAAAATCCGTCGTTAAGCGCCTCGAAATCGTCCTTGGTGTCCGAGCCGGAGGGGTCGCTTTCGGAATTTTGCCACGCGTTGTCGATAGAGATTCCCACCGCCATCGAGCTGTTCGTTGCGCGAATGGCGCGGCTCGCAAGGCCGAAGATATAGGCGTTGGTCTCTAAAAGCCAGTTTTCATAGCCTATGCCCGAGCCGCTTTCGCGATAGTCGCGATAGCTCTGCTCGGTTTTTTCGCGGTAATAATCCTGCAAAATTATTCCGTCGATGAGATATTTATCGCTTATTCTGTGAACGCAATAGCTGAGATAATCTATCCTCTCGCCGATGTCGGAAAAACCGCTTCCGCTGAGCGCGGCGTTGAGATCAAAGGTGATGTAAATGAAGAAATTGTGCGATACCGCGGCTTCTATCATCATCGAAAGCGGAGAGACGTTTGAAAAAAGCTGACCGTCGGTCTCGTAATAGGTAACGCCGTTATATGATGTCTCGATGATTATTGTGTTGAGCCCGAATTCTTCAAAATCGGAGATTATGCCGTTTATTTCCTCGGCGGTCTCGGAAGCCTGCTGCGAGGGGTCGGAAAAGAAATCCTTGCCGACGGTGACGACGGAAGCCCGCATATCGTCGGGAAAAGCCAAAAAGCCCTCGTCCGAATATACGTCGGGCGCCGAGGGCTCAGGCTCGGACTCATCGGCATGAGCTCTGAGCGAAAATGCTCCGAAAAGCTCCGCCGCCGGCGCAAGCATCATCATGAACGCAAGAAAGACCGCAATAATTCTCTTCATAAAATTCCTCTGTTATCAAAATAAAGCAACGGAGCCTTTGAGCGCCGTAAGCTCGCTCTGCATAAGCCTTTGCGACGAGCTTGCCGTGCCGAAAAGCGAACCGTAACGGTAATATGCGACGCCGTCGAAAACGCTTGACTGAGCGATATGATCGGTCTGCTTTTTGAGTATCGAACCGCTCGACCACTCGCTGTTCACGCCGACCTTATAAGCCGCTATGCCGCAGACGAGCGAAACGTTCGCCAGGGCGACGATATCCTCCCACTGCTTTGCGGCGGTATCAAAGGGCAGCTTGTCGTTAAAGCCGTAGTATATCTGCGGGACGACATAGTCGAGATAACCGTAGCTTGAACACCATGTCTCAACGTCGGCGTAAAGGCGGTCGCGGTTGTTTTCGATGTTTCCCTGCGGAGAAACTCCGAACAAAACGTTTGAATTGCAGGACTTAACCGTCGAATAGATCTCTTTGACAAGGGTGTTGACGACCTCTCTGCGCCATGAATCGCGGTCGCTTCGGCCCGAAGCCTCGAAAGCCGCCCTATCAAACGACGAGGAGGTGGTCGGGTAAAAATAGTCGTCGATATGTATGGCGTCAACGTTATAGTGCGAGACTATCTCGGCGACGCCGCTGCAAATAAGCTGCCTTACAGCCGTGTAAGCCGGACTGAGCCAGTAATATCCGCTCTCGGAATCATAGACAAGAAAGGTGCCGTTGGTCTCGGAGGAATTATACCACTGCTTGAGCGCGCAGCCCTCGGGCATTTGCTGAAAACGCTCCTTGGTAGTCGTGCGCATGGGGTTTATCCACGCGTGAAAGGACAGCCCTCGCGAATGAGCCTCGGAAACCATTATCTCGAGAGGGTCAAAATCGGGTGCGGAACCCAAAACGTCGCAATAAGCCGCAGTGAACGGATAATAGGCCGAGTAATAGTATGCGTCTCCGAAAGAACGGACGTGAACATAAACGGTGTTGCAGCCCAATGAAACGACCTCGTCGAAGGCGTTTGAGACCGAGCGCGTAAAGGAAGCGCGGTCGGCGTTTTTGAGCATTTCGTCTATGTCGAGATAAGCAAACCAGACCGCCTTTTGCTTTGAGTAATTAACGGTCTGATAGTTATTGGTTCCGCCGATGAAGCCCGAGAGATTGCCCGGGTTCTGCGACTGCTGCTGCGTGTTTTCGGCGGGGCGGAGATATTCTCCGCTGACGAAATATTCGCCGCCGTTATATATTATTCTGAACCAGCCGTTCGAGACGATGCCGGTCACGGTGACCCTTTCGCCGAGCGCAAGAGTGCCGACCTTTTCGGAGGACGCGTCGGGCTCTTTGCGGACGTTTAAAACGTCGGTAGTCACCATAGTTCCCTGAGCGTTTGCTATTTCATATTCGCCGCCGCTGAAAACATCTTGCGGCTCGCTTGCGGAGGTGGTATCCGAGACGACCTCTGAAGCCTGCGAATCGGCGGTAGTCGTTGCGGGAGGGGCCGCGGTGGTAGAGGGCGGCGCTGTTTCGGTCACCGGCTCGAGGCGGCTGAGATAGCTGCCGTTCACAAAATATTCCCCGCCGTCGAACTTTATCCGCACCCAGCCGTTTGAGACAAGGCCGGTGACGGTAACCTCTTCGTTTTCTTTTAGCGCTCCTACCCTTTTGCTGTCGGCGTCGGGCTTTTCGCGGACGTTGACGCTCGAGGTGGCATACATCGAACCGCTTGAGGGCGTGATTATATAGTCGCTTTCGCCGGAGGTCTTTTCGGGCTTGGGCTCGGTGGCTTTCGGCGCGGTGGTGGTGGTCTGAGAGTGCCTGCTCTGAGAGGAAGACGCAGATTCGGTCTCGCTCTGAGTCAGCTTTTCGGTGTTTAAGGTCTCGGCTGTGGTGACGGCTTCGGTCTCGACCGAGGCGCCGTGAGTTTGTATCGCTACCGACGGTTCGGTGCCGCCGGTGATGTCCGCTTCTTTGCTTCCGGCGCAGGACGACAGCAGCAGCGCGCATATCGCCGCGCAAAGCAGCTTTTTAAGAACTCTCAGCAAAAACACCTCCCCTTTCGCGGTCTGTTCGACCGGTCATACAATTTATAATATAGCACATTATGCTCTGCATTTCAAGAGAAAATTACGGCATATCGGCAATTTGCGGAAAATTTAATAATTTCACCGCGAAAACGGCAGGGACGAGCCGTGCCGTTTTTGCAAAAATCACTTGGATATAAGCCTTACAAACTGTTTTTTGCCCTTTTTGAGGACGACCCCGCCGCCTATCTTTACGACATGGTTGACGTCGGATATCTTAACGTCGTCAACGCTGACGCCGCCCTGCTGAACGAGCCTTCTCGCCTCGCCCTTTGAGGGGGCCAGCTTGGAAGTTACAAGCGCGTCAAGAACGCCTATCGTATCGCCCTCTATCTCGACGGTGGGCATATTTTCGCTTGAACCCGAGCCGCCGAAAACCGCTCTTGCGGCCTCAAGCGCCTTTTGAGCCTCCTCCTCGCCGTGGACCAGCTTTGTAAGCTCGAAAGCGAGTATCTCTTTCGCCTTGTTGAGGTCGCTGCCCTCCCACTTCTCCATTTTGTGAATTTCGTCAAGAGGCAGGAAGGTGAGCATTTTTATGCACTTGATTACGTCGGCGTCGGCGACGTTTCTCCAATACTGGAAGAAATCGTAGGGCGGGGTCTTCTCGGGGTCGAGCCAGACCGCGTTGCCGGCGGTTTTTCCCATTTTCATTCCGTTTGAATCGGTGAGGAGCGTTATGGTCATCGCCGAAGCGTCTTTTCCGAGCTTTCGCCTGATAAGCTCGGTGCCGCCGAGCATATTCGACCACTGATCGTCGCCGCCGAACTGGAGATTGCAGTTATAGTTCTTGAAGAGATAATAAAAATCGTAGGACTGCATTATCATGTAGTTGAATTCGAGGAAAGAAAGTCCCTTTTCCATTCTCTGCTTATAGCACTCGGCTCTGAGCATATTGTTTACCGAGAAGCACGCCCCGACCTCTCTTAAAAGGTCAACATAATTCAGGTTAAGAAGCCAGTCGGCGTTGTTCACCATTATCGCCTTGCCCTCGCCGAATTCGATGAAGCGGGACATCTGCTTTTTGAAGCACTCGGCGTTGTGGTCGATGTCCTCGCGGGTGAGCATTTTTCGCATATCGCTTCGTCCCGAGGGGTCGCCTATCATCGTCGTTCCGCCGCCGATGAGCGCAATGGGCTTGTTTCCCGCCATTTGCAGGCGCTTCATGAGCGTCAGGGCCATAAAGTGTCCGGCAGTGAGACTGTCGGCCGTGCAGTCAAAGCCGATGTAAAACGTCGCCTTTCCGCTGTTGACAAGCTCGCGTATAAGCGCTTCATCGGTCACCTGCGCAATAAGCCCGCGCTCTTTAAGTTCTTCGTAAACTCCCATGTTACTTCTCCTTTTTCTAAAATAAAAACCCTCCGACGAAAGCCGGAGGGCGATCTTTAACCGCGGTACCACCTCAGTTCGCAAACGCAAAGCGCTTGCCTCTTGGCGCTGTAACGTGCGCAAAACGCATATCCCTAATAGAAAATCGTTCGGGATACGGACTCGGGGACGTATTCGCACAGGGGCGCCGCGCTTTCTCGCACCATCCGAAAGCTCTCTTTATCGGAAACCCGGGGCTACTTGCTCCCGTCACAGTCTGTAAAATTTTCGGTTTTCAGTATACTACCACAGTTTTTTCGGTTTGTCAAGAGCTGAAAATTTGGAAGAGTACAAACAGGGAATGTTTTTAAGAGGAGCCGGCAGTATTTTTTACCTCGCTCACCGCTCGGCAAATGGGAAACCCCCGGCGAGGGTTCCCCATGTCGCAACCGTCCACTGGACGGATTGCTCCGTCCCCTCCTGCGCTTCGCTTCGCAGGGATTTCGCAGCCTGCGGGCTGCGACGAGGGGCTTCGCCCCTCGACCCGACAAGCCTTTTGAAAAAGGCTTGAGCGAAAACTTTTAATTTTTGCTCAAGAAAACATTCCTTCAACGGTCTCGAGCGGTGTTCCGTCCATTATCGTGACGGTCAGGTTGACTACGACTCCCTTTTCAACGGCGATATAGCAGCACTGCTCGAAAATAACGCCCTCGTACTCGGTCGTTGCGTTAAGCGCGTGAAACTTTATGCCGCAAAGCTCTTTTGAATCGGCGTCGGAAAAAGTGTATTTGAACCCGATAGCGTCGCCGTATTCGACTATCGACGCCTTGATGTCGTCAAGAACGGAATCGTAATCGACTACGCCGGTGTTTCCGACTATCTGAAGCATACAGTTGACATTGTTGCCGGTCACGGGGTCGATGACGAACATATCATAGAACTCGTCGCCCTCCTCGACCTCTACCCCGCCCTCTTCGATAAGGTCGGCAGTGGTAGACATCAGACCAGCAAGGTCCTCGTCGCTGTAATACTCCCAGCCCGAGGGCTTGGTGAACGTGAGGCCGAGATAGTCGTTTGTGTAAACATCGCCCGATACTTCGCCCCTGAGCTCGTCATAAGTCGGCAGCTTTGAGGCCGAGCAGCCCGCGAGCGAAAAGATAAGCGCCGCCGCAAAAAGAAGCGATAAAAGTTTTTTCATATTTATTCCCCCAGCATTAAAAGATAATTTATTTTAACACCGGAGGAGGAGTTTGTCAACTGATAGATGGGCCCCCGCCCCTCGAGGGAACATAAGCGGGTTTTGCAGCCAATCGAACTTCGCCGCCATGCCGAATCGGCGTCTCGTCCTCTTGGACAAAACCCGCTTCTGTGGCACAACGCCCCTGCGGGGCTTTTGTGCGCATGGAGCGTTCAGGAACATAGCGCGGAAGAAGAAAAGGAATTCAATATTTTCCTCTTTCGAGGAAAATATTTCATGCTATTTTAAGCCACCCCACCCCCGCCGAGGTTTTGTAACGAAGCACTACATGGCAACGCCCCCGCCCCTTGAGGGGCGGGGGCGGCTCAATTTTTCCGCTCAGTAGGAAGCGCGGTGGGGGTGGGGTGATAAACGATAGCATTCTTCTTCCCCTCGCGCACGGGGAAGATGAATACCTTTTTACCCCCTAAACCTTTGATTTTATCCTGTTCAGCGCGCTTTTTTCAAGGCGCGAGACCTGAGCCTGAGAAATGCCGATCTCCTTTGCGACCTCGACCTGCGTTTTGCCCTGATAAAATCTCAGATAAAGTATGTTTTTCTCGCGCTCGGAAAGCATCAAGATCGCTTCGCGGAGCATAAGCTCGTCGATCCAGCCCTCGTCGCTCGAAGAATCGCCCAACTGGTCGAGCATATAAAGAACGTCGCCGGAATTGGAATAGACAGGCTCGTATATTGAGACGGGGTCGCTTATAGATTCGAGCGCAAAAACTATCTCCGACTTCGGAACGCCGATGACCTTTGCTATTTCCTCGGCGGTTGGTTCGCGATCCTTTCCGCTCATCAGCGATTCCTTGACCTGCATCGCTCGGTAGGCAAGATCGCGGGTCGAGCGGCTCACGCGGATAGAGTTGTTGTCTCTTAAATATCTTCTCAGCTCGCCGCTTATCATCGGCACGGCATATGTCGAAAACCTGACGTCGAGCGAAAGATCAAAGTTATCTATCGCCTTGATGAGCCCTACCACTCCGACCTGAAAGAGGTCGTCGGGCTGAGCGCCGCGGTTCATGAATTTTTGAATAACGCTTAAAACCAGCCTGAGATTCCCCTCGATAAGCTCTTCGCGGGCGGCTCGGTCGCCGTTTCTTGCTTTTTTAAGAAGCTCTGTCTTTTCGTCCTCGGTCAGCAATTTCAGCTTAGAGGTGTTCACCCCGCTGATCTCAACCTTATTGTACTGCATGGCAATCTCCCAAAACAGAAGTTTTGAGATAATTATTGCCAGCGCCGCGCCCGGCTATTCAGTTTTTGCTAAGGCATTATTTGGCAGTCAGCAGATAGCTTCCAGCTCTTTTTTCAGCTCTTTGAGAATTCTTTTTTCGAGCCGGGAAATATAAGACTGCGATATCCCTATCACGTCGGCGACCTCTTTTTGAGTCATTTCACGTCCGCCCAAAAGCCCGAAGCGCATCTGCATTATAAAGCGCTCTCTGCCGTCGAGGCGCTCGACCGCTTCGATGAGCAGCCGCCTTTCGGTCTCGCTTTCAAGCCGGCTGCCGACCTCGTCGGCGTCGGTGCCGATAACGTCGGACAAAAGCAGCTCGTTGCCGTCCCAGTCGATGTTCAGCGGCTCGTCGATGGATATCTCGTTGCGCTGTTGGCTTGTTTTGCGAAGATACATAAGTATCTCGTTCTCGATACATCTTGAGGCGTAAGTCGCCAGCTTGATGTTTTTCTCGGGGTTGAAGGTGTTGACCGCCTTTATAAGCCCTATCGTTCCTATCGAAACAAGGTCCTCGACGCCTATTCCCGTCGATTCAAATTTCTTGGATATGTAGACCACAAGCCTTAAATTGTGGATTATCAGCTTCTCCCGCGCCTTTTTCGGCTCGGTTTTTAATAGCTCGAAAACCCGCTTTTCCTCCTCGAGTTTAAGAGGCGGCGGCAGGGTGTCGGGGCCGTTTATATAATCGACCGCTCCCCTGACCTTAAAAATAGACCTCAAAAAGCCTGTTATCGCCGAAAAAACTGCCTTCAAATTGATCATTCCCTTTCGTTTGATTTCATCTGAGAATATCCGGGTCGAACACCGCTCGCTTCTCGCTGCCCGGGGCCGAGGCCACAAGCGCGCTGACGCTTTTGGTCCTCCCCTTTTCGTCCCGAAAAGTCACGCTTCCGGGGTTTACGGCATAAAGAACGCCCTCGCCAGATATCGTTTGATACGGCACGGCGCGAAAGCCCCTGCCGCCGTCGATGTTTATTCCGGTGCAGATTATCACCGGAAGCCCCGAAAATAGATCCCTCGCTTTGTTTCCGGTGTCGGCAACTCCGTCAAGTGAAAATGCTTTACAGCCTATTCTGAACTCAACTCGGTAGGAATTAAGCCTTCCGAGGCAAAAGGAGCGCATCGCCGAAAACCTGCACAGCAAAAAATATATCGCGGCGGTCGAAAGTATCAGAGCAAGCGGCGATATGTCAAGATAGACAAACCCGCCCGTGAGCGCGATCTTTGGCGCTCCCAAAAGATTTTCGACAAGGCTTAGCGCGGAAAACAAAAGCATATTCGAGCCGATGAACGAAGCCGTCAGCATGAGGTATTTTTTAAGCCCGACGCCGAAAAAAGCGACGCCGGTTATTAAAAAACATGAAGCCGCTTTCAGGCAAAGCACTGTAAAGGTCATCAGCTTTCCACTTATCGGGAGCAAAATTATCAGCGACGACGCTCCGCCAGAAAAAGCCGCAAGCGCTCTTCTTATAGGCTTTGAATACGTGTGGGTCAGCGCGGCGGTGAGGCTTAAAAGTATCCACGTCATGTAGGTGTTTAAAACGACGAGAACGTCTATGTAAATGTCCACTTCTATCACCGAGATAATTTTAGCCCCAAAAAGATGTAAAAACTGTCGATTTCGGCGGGCAAAAGAAAAAGCCCCTGTTTTTCACAGAGGCTTTTTGCGCAAAAATTATTTTATGAACGCCGAGAATCCTTTGTAGGCCATATAGACGTCCAGCTTGGAGGTGACCTCGAACGGAGAATGCATACAAAGCACCGGAACTCCGACGTCTACGACCTCGATATCCATGTTGCCGATATATGCCGCGACCGTTCCACCGCCGCCGAGATCGACCCTGCCGAGCTCGGTGGTCTGCCAGAGGACCTTGTTCTCGTCGAAGACGTTTCTCACATAGGAGACGAATTCGGCGCTTGAGTCGTTGCAGCCGCTCTTTCCGCGCGAGCCGGTGAATTTGGACATCGCAAGACCGTAGTTGCAGTAGCTTGCGTTGCGCGGGTCGTGAACGTCGGTGAAGGTGGGGTCGAACGCCGCGGAAACGTCGGCCGAAAGGCACTTTGAGTTTCTAATTACGCTGTAAGCCGGAACGTCGGCCATGTCGGCCAGAGATTCGAGGAAGTGACGAAGATAATCGCTGTTGAGGCCGGTCGGTCCGACGCTGCCTATCTCCTCTTTATCGGTCAGAACGGCGACGGCGGTGTCGTCGGGGTTGTCGCAGTCAAGAATGGCTTCGAGCGCTGGATATGCGCAGACGCGGTCGTCCTGTCCGTAAGCGCCGATAAGTCCGCAGTCGAGGCCGACGTTTTTAGCCTTGAACGCCGGAACGACCTCGAGCTCGGCCGAGATGAAATCGCTTTCGATGATTCCGTATTTTTCGTTGAGCAGCTTCATTACGTTGAGTTTGATCTTTTCGGATACGTTGTCGTCCTTGAACGGGCGGCTGCCGATCATGACGTTGAGCTCTTCGCCCTTGATGCCCTCGGCAAGAGTGCGCTTGGACTGCTCCTGCGCAAGGTGCGGCAAAAGGTCGGTTATGGTGAAAACGGGGTCGTTTTCGTCCTCGCCGATGTTCACAGTTACGCCCGAACCGTCGGCCTTGAAGATAACGCCGTGGAGCGCAAGGGGAATCGTCACCCATTGATATTTTCTCACGCCGCCGTAATAGTGGGTCTTGAGAAGGCAGAAATCGGAGGTCTCATAAAGCGGGTGCTGCTTAAGGTCGAGCCTCGGAGAGTCGATGTGCGCCGCGACGATCTTTACGCCGTTTGCGACGGAATTTTTGCCGATGACGCAGAGAATGAGGCTTTTGTTGCGAACGTTGCAATAGACCTTCTCGCCGGGCTTATAGACCTTTCCGAACTCGTAGGGCGTGAAGCCGTTGGCCTCGGCAAGCGCTATCGAAGCGGTGACCGCCTCGCGCTCGGTCTTGGCGTCGTCAAGGAACTTCATATAGCCCTCGCAGAAAGCGTCGGCGCGCTCGATCTCGGCCTCGTCGACCTCAAGAAGCCCGTTTTTTCTCTTTGTCAGCAGCTTTTCCTCCAAAGCCTGACCGACGGATTTTTCTTCATTTGACATTAAAATCATTCCTTTCTCGGTTGTTGATGATATTTGAATATTTTTTGTATGCTTTGACGATCTTTTTCGCGTAGTGGCGGGTCGAGCTTCCGGGGATATCGTCCGTCGAGACGTTCTCGGGGTCGATCTCTCCGCTCTCGATCCAGCCGTCAACGGTGCCGATGCCCGCGTGATATGCCGCCGCGGCAAGCTCGACGCTGCCGTATCGGTCATATAAAAAGCCTATCATATAGGTCCCGAACATGACGCTGTACTCGGGGGTGTACATATCCTCGAAGGAAAGATCGCTCTTTTTGAGCCGCCACGCTACCCACTCGAAAGAATCCTCGATTATCTGCATAAGCCCTATCGCGCCGACGTCGGATCTCGCGTCGGGATTGAAATTCGACTCGACCTTTATGACAGAATAGACGAGCGCGGGATCGACCGAAAACTCGCGGCACCAACGCTCGACCTCGTCCTCGTAAGCGGTTCTGTAAGACAGGTCGGCCAGCTTTGAGGGCAGATAATCAAAAAGCAGAAACATCGCGGAAAGCGTCAGCGCAACCGCTATGACAAACGCAAAGGCTTTTTTAATCATCGAATCGCTCCCTGAGCTTGCGGGAAATATCGGCAGCGGCGGCTTTTAAGTCGCTTATGTCGCCGTCGTTTTTTATGAGATAGTCGGAGCGAGCCGCGAAGAAATCCTCGGAAAACTGGCTCGAAAGCCTTGATTTTGCAAACTCGACCGGCACGCCGTCGCGCTCGAGTATTCTTTTCAGCTTTAAATCAAACGGTGCGACGACGCTTATCACCGCCGAGCAGATGTCCGCAAGACCGCTTTCGAAAAGGGTCGGCGCGTCAAGGATAACGATTTTTTCCCCTAAGTCGCGAAGCTCGCGAATGAGCCTGAATATCTCGGCGGTGATATAGGGAAAAATTATCCCGCCGTAGCGCCGCAGCTTTTCGGCGTCGTTAAAAACTATCGCGCCGAGCTTTTGCCTTAAAAGGCCGCTTTCGTCAACGCAGTCGGGAAAAACCTCTTTCATTTCGGCTAAAAACTCGGGGAAATCGGCAACGCGCCGCGAAACGGCGTCACAATTTATCACCGAGAAGCCGAGCGAACGAAAAATCTCCGAAACCGAGGTCTTTCCGGCGCCGCTCTGACCCGTCAGACCTATGACCTTAACATTGTCAAGCGTATTCATTTCAGCACTCCAAATCAGTCACGTTAAAGCCCGCCGCGCGAAGAATTCTGTTATAGACCGCAAGACCTATCCCCGAAGCCTCGGGGCAGCGCGCAAAGACCCTTTTTGCGCCCTTTTCGTCGAGCACCCGAAGCGCCTCGAAAAGCGCGTGAGCCTGAACGGCGGGATCGTCGCCATAGCAGATAAAAGGTATCTCGGGGACAGCCTCCTGCTCGGAAAAAACAAGGCAGAAATCGCCGCTCTCGGCGTTCTTTAATACGTATTCGCGGTATTTTTCAAGGCTGCCGCGAATTATCCTTACGTCGGCTTTCGGGGCGTAGTGCCTGTATTTCATGCCCGGAGAACGCGCGACCGCGCCGGATTCGAGCTTTTCAAGAACGCCGCCGTCAACGGTGACTTTGCAAACCTCGGAAAGCATCTCGGCGGTAACTCCGCCCGGGCGCAATATCCTTACGCCGCCGTTTTCGGGGATTATGACCGTCGATTCTACGCCGACCGAGGACTCTCCGCCGTCGATTATCGCGGGGATCCTTCCGCTCATGTCCTCGAAAACGCGCCTTGCGTTGGTGGGGCTGGGGCTCCCCGAAAGGTTTGCAGACGGCGCCGCAAGCGGAAACCCGCAAAGCTCGATGAGCCTTTTTGCGGCGGGGTGCGAGGGAAACCTTATGCCGACGGTGTCAAGCCCTCCGCTCGTTACCGAGGGGATTTTTTCGGACTTCGGCATGATGACAGTCAGCGGCCCGGGCCAGAAGCGCTCGGACAGCGAATATAGGATATCGGGCACGTTCGAGGCGATATCGGAAATCATCTCGACGCCCGAGATGTGAACTATAAGCGGGTTGTCGGCGGGTCTTCCTTTTGCGGCGAAAATTTTTCGGACGGCTTTTTCGTCAAAGGCGTTCGCCGCAAGACCGTAGACCGTTTCGGTCGGAAAGCCGACGACCTCGCCCTTTTTGAGAAGCTCCGCCGCCTTTTTCAGGCTTTTTTCGGTGCAATCAAGAATCTCGGTATTCATTCTTGTCCCTCTGCGGCGAGCTTTGCCGCCTGATCGGCGGTCGCAAGCGCGTCTATGACCTCGTCGAGATTGCCGTTCAAAACGGAATCCAGCTTGTAAAGCGTAAGCCCGATGCGATGATCGGAAAGGCGGTTCTCGGGGAAATTATAGGTCCTTATCCGCTCAGAGCGGTCGCCCGTGCCTATCTGGGACCTGCGCTCGCTCGCATATGCGGCGTCAAGCTCGGCCTGCTTTTTCTCAAGAAGCCGCGAGCAGAGGACCTTCATTGCGCGGTCGCGGTTTTTTTGCTGGCTTCTCTCGTCCTGACACTCGACGACGAGCCCCGTCGGGAGATGGGTTATTCTGACAGCGGACTCGGTTTTGTTTATATGCTGCCCGCCCGCGCCGGAGGCTCTGAAAACGTCGATTTTAAGGTCTTTGTCGTCGATGTCGAGCTCGGCGTTCTCGGCTTCGGGCAAAACCGCAACGGTCGCAGTCGAGGTCTGTATACGCCCCTGAGACTCGGTCTCGGGCACTCGCTGAACGCGGTGTACTCCCCTCTCGTATTTTAAACGAGAAAAAGCACCCGCGCCCTCGACCGAAAATTCGGCCTCCTTAACGCCGCCGAGCTCGGTCTCGTTGAGATTTAATATCTCGACCTTCCAGCGCTTTGAATCGGCATAAAGCGTGTACATTCTCATAAGAGAATGAGCAAAAAGCGCGGCTTCCTCGCCGCCGGCGCCTGCGCGTATCTCAAGGATAACGCTTCGGTTGTCGTTCGGGTCTTTCGGCAGGAGCAGAATTTTTAGCTCCTCGGAAAGCCTTGAAATATCTTCTTTTGCCGAGCTGTACTGCTCGTTTATCATCTCTAAAAAGTCCCTGTCGCTCTCGGATCGCCTGAGCTCTTCGGCCTCGGAAAGTGATTTTTCGGCCGCAAGATATTCGCGGTATTTTTCGACGATGGGAGTCAGCGAGGAGTATTCCTTCATGAGGTTGCGGTAAAGCGCAGGGTCGTTGAGCGTCTCGGGCTGAGAGAGGCGCTCGCTTATCTCGGCGTATTTTTCATTAAGCGCTTTAAGTTTATCAAACATAGCCAATACCGTCACCTTTATCCTCGGCCGGCCTGTTTGAGGTATCGACCGATTTTACGTTCTTTTCGGCTTTCGAGCGAGGGATCATAAACTCTCTCGCACAGGTCGTGCAGCGCAGCTTGAAATCCATTCCCGAGCGCAGAACAAGCATTTTGTCGCCTCCGCAGGGGTGCTTTTTTTTCATCAAAAGAACGTCGCCTTTTCGGATATCCATTTCTTCACCCTTAATTTTCATATCGTTAGGTACATATCAAAAGCATTGTATCACTTTCGTCTTTAAAATGCAACCTTTTTGCGAAGTTTTTTGACCCGAGGGCATATCGGCGCGGGCAAAAACATAGTATTTACAAACTCCCGAAACGAAAGGAAAGATGTTGATGAGAAGCTATGTTCCCGAGGGCGGGATTATAAATACCGGAGAAAATATCGGATATATTCAGGACGTCGCGGGGCTTTATGAAGCAAAAAGGCGCGGAGCGATACTTGAGGCCCGCGCGGAAAGCTGCACTCTTTCGCACGATCTGACTTTGAGCCTTCCGGCTTGCAGAGGATTTATTCCGCGGGAAGAATGCGCCTTGGGCATTAAAGAGGGAAAAACAAAAGATATCGCGATAATCTCGCGAGTGGGAAAACCGGTCGCCTTTACGGTGAGCGACATTGTTGACGAGGGCGGCTCGCCCTTGGCTATACTTTCTCGGGCGGAGGCGCAGCGGCTTTGCGCCGAGGAATATCTTTTGAAGCTGAGCCCCGGAAGCGTCATAAACGCTTCGGTGACGCATATCGAACAGTTCGGCTGCTTTGTGGATATCGGCTGCGGGATAAGCTCGATGATACCCATCGACGCGATATCGGTATCGAGAATTAGTCACCCCTCGGACAGATTTTCGGTCGGAGATAAGGTGAAAGCAGTTTTTAAGGGCTTTGACGGCGAAAAATTTTATCTCTCGCACAAAGAGCTTTTGGGCACTTGGGAGGAAAACGCCGCGATGTTCAAGGCCGGAGAGACCGTCAGAGGGATAGTTCGGAGCATCGAGCCCTACGGAATTTTTATCGAGCTTGCGCCGAACCTTGCAGGGCTCGCCGAGCCTCGCGGAGACGTTTTTGCCGGACAGACCGCAAGCGTTTACGTCAAATCCATAAATCCCGAAAAAATGAAGATCAAGCTGATAATCGTCGATACATACGACTATGCGCCCGAGAAAAAGTGCGAATATTTCATCACTTCGGGCGTTATACATAACTGGCTTTACTCGCCGCCTCAGTGTCAGAAAGTTATTGAAAGCTCGTTTTAAATCAAAAAATCTCGGCGCAGAGCGTATGGTTCTCATAAACTCTGCGCCGATTACCGTCTGAAAATTCGGCTTCTGTGTTTTCAAGAAAAACAGGCTATTTTTTACTCTCGGAATTCATCTTTTTTATCTGCTCCCAATAAGCCTTTGCGGACTGCTCGGCTCGATTTTCGCCGTATTCGTAATATACGCGGTCTTTAAGCGCGTCGGGCAGATATTGCTGCTCGACCCAATGATTGGGAAAATCGTGCGGATATAAGTAGTGCTGACCCTTGATAGCGGCTCCCTCGCCGTCAAGGTGCTTGTTTTGCAGATGCCTTGGAAATTCGGGGCTGCCGACCTCTCGTATGTCGGCAATGGCGGCGTCAACGGCAAGATAAGCGCTGTTTGATTTCGGAGAGGTCGCCAAAAGAACGACCGCGTCGCCAAGGGGTATTCTCGCCTCGGGCAGACCGAGCTGCAAAGCGCTGTCAACGCAGGCTTTCACAATCGGTATCGCAAGAGGATACGCAAGCCCGACATCCTCGGCTGCGATGACCAAAAGCCTTCGGCAAAGCGAGATTATATCTCCGCTTTCAAGAAGCCTTGCGGCATAGTGAAGCGCGGCGTTTTCGTCCGAGCCGCGAATGGATTTCTGAAGCGCTGAAAGGGTGTCGTAATGCTCGTCGCCGGCGCGGTCATAACGCATATTCGAGCGCTGGGTGAGCAGCTTTGCGGTCTCAAGGCTGACTTTCATGGCTCCGTTCTCGACCGAAGAAGAAAGCGAGCAAAGCTCGACCGTGTTTATCGACTTTCTGACGTCGCCGCCGCAGCCCCTTGCGATATGCTCGACAACGCCGTCCTCGATTTCTGCCCTGAGACCCATTTCCTCCGCGGCAATGCGAAACGCTCGCTCGACAGCGGGCTTTATCTCATCGGCCGAGACCGGCAGGAACTCAAAGACCGTCGAGCGGCTGATTATCGCGTTATAGACGTAAAAATAGGGGTTCTCGGTCGTCGAGGATATAAGCGTTATCTTTCCGTTTTCGATGTGCTCCAAAAGGGACTGCTGCTGCTTTTTGTTGAGATACTGTATCTCGTCGAGATAGAGGAGAATGCCGTTATAGCCCTCGAGCGTTTCGGTGTCGGCGATTATATCCTTGATGTCCTGAACCGAGGCCGAGGTGCCGTTCAGCTTATACATCTTCATTTTGGTGTTCTCGGCGATGATCCGGGCGACCGTCGTTTTTCCGACGCCCGACGAACCGTAAAAGATCATGTTCGGGATACGCCCGCTCTCGATTATTCTTCTGAGCGGCTTGCCCGCCCCGAGAATATGCGTCTGCCCGACGATATCGTCGAGCGTTTTGGGCCTTATTCTGTCGGCAAGAGGCGCAAGCATTCTATCCTCCCCTTTCAATGAAATTTGAGGAGCAGTCGCCCGCCCCTCAAAAAATATTACTTCTTTTTGGCTTTTCCGCCGCGCTCAACGGTGACGTCGGCGCCGTCGCGAATAGTCTCCTCGGTGACGATGACCTTTGAAACGTCGTCCATCGCCGGAGTTTCAAACATGGGCTTCAAAAGCGCGCCCTCGACAATGGAACGAAGTCCCCTTGCGCCGGTTTTCTGAGCGAGCGCTTTTTTTGCTATCTCGTGCTTTGCGCCCTCGGTTATCTCAAGCTCGATGCCGTCATAGCCGAACAGCGCTTTATACTGCTTCTCAAGCGAGTTTTTCGGCTCGGAGAGAATGGACATCAGCGCGTTTTCGTCAAGCGGAGAAAGCACCGTTATCACCGGCAAACGCCCGATAAGCTCGGGTATCATGCCGTATCTGACAAGATCCTGCGGAACGACCTTTTTTAAGACCTCCTCGGCGCTGACCTTCTCTTTCAAGTTTCCGCCGAAGCCGACGGTCGAGGTGTCGGTCCTTCTGCGGATAATGTCTTCAAGGCCGTCAAAAGCGCCGCCGCAGATGAAGAGTATGTTCTTGGTGTCAATCTGAATGAATTCCTGAGCGGGGTGCTTTCGGCCGCCCTGCGGAGGAACGTTTGACACCGTGCCCTCAATTATCTTCAAAAGCGCCTGCTGAACGCCCTCGCCGCTTACGTCGCGGGTTATTGAGACGTTCTCGGATTTTCTCGCTATCTTGTCGATCTCGTCGATATAGATAATTCCGTGCTCGGCCTTTTCAATGTCGTAATCCGAAGCCTGAATCAGCCTTAAAAGCACGTTTTCAACATCGTCGCCGACATAGCCGGCCTCGGTGAGCGTGGTAGCGTCGGCTATTGCGAACGGAACGTTCAATATCTTTGCGAGCGTCTGCGCAAGGTGGGTCTTTCCGACGCCGGTGGGTCCCAAAAGCAGAACGTTGGACTTTTGAATTTCAACGTCCTCGCCGTCTTTCGAGGGCTGCGAGGTTATTCTTTTATAGTGGTTGTAAACCGCGACTGCAAGAGATATCTTTGCGTCCTCCTGGCCGATGACATACTCGTCGAGTATCTTTTTTATCTCGGAAGGCTTTGTGACGTTGATCTCGTCGGGCGCGGCGTTTTTTTGAGGTCTGCCGGAAAAATATCCTTTTTCTTCCAAAAGGTCATAGCAGAAAAGCACACATTCGTCGCAGATGTGAACGTCGCCCGCGGAGAACATATTGCTCACGCGGTTTTCGGTCTTTCCGCAAAAATTGCAGCGCTTGAGAGTGTTTTCGTTGCCTGCCATACGACCCCTCCTTTAAAATGCGCGGCGGGTCATTCGCCCGTCTTTGCGCTTGTGATGATTTTGTCGATAAGTCCGTACTCCTTGGCTTCCTCGGCGGTCATATAGTGATCGCGCTCGGTGTCTCGCTCGATCTCCTCGACGCTTCTTCCGGTGTTCTCGGAAAGCAGCTTGTTGAGGGTCTCGCGGGTCTTTACGAGCTGATCGGCATGGATCTTAATGTCGCTGCACTGACCCGAAAGCCCACCGCCGATGAGCGGCTGGTGTATGAGTATCTGACTGTGAGGCAAAGCTATCCTCTTTCCCTTTGCGCCTCCGGCAAGGAGAAACGCTCCCATTGAAGCCGCCATGCCGACGCAAATCGTCGAGACATCGGCCTTGACATACTGCATGGTGTCATAGATAGCAAGGCCCGAGGTTATCGAGCCACCGGGGCTGTTGATATAAAGGAAAATGTCCTTCTCGGAATCCTGACTGTCAAGGAAAAGAAGCTGGGCGACGACTATCGACGCCGTCGCGTCGTTCACCTCGTCGGATAAAACGATAATCCTGTCGTTTAAAAGCCGTGAAAAGATATCGTAAAATCTCTCTCCGTGACCGGTCTGTTCAATTACGTTGGGTACTAATGCCATTGTGCTGCCTCCTTATTAAAATCGGAAAACTATCAGGCGTTTTCAATGACCGCGGCGGCCTTGATCTCATCGACGGCCTTTGAGACCGCAACGTCAAGACCGAGATCCTCTTTGCGAATGTACTTTTTGACGTCGTCGGCGGGCATATTGTACTGCTCGCCTATCTTTTTGTACTCCTCCTCGATCTCGTCGTCGGTGGCGGCGACGCCGTTGTCGGCGACATATTGCTCGAGCGCGAGGCGCAGCTTGACCTGCTTCTCGGCCTGAGCGCGATAAGTCTCGCGGAGGCTCTCTTCGGTCATTCCGGTGAACTGAAGATAGGTGTTGAGGTCGAGACCCTGATGAGAGAGCCTGTGAGCGAGGTCCTCTATCATCTCGTTCACCTTGTTTTCATACATGACCTCGGGTATCTCTCCCTCGAGCTTTTCGATTACGGAGTCAAAAATCGCGCCCTCGACCTCCTGCTCGGCGTGCTCCTCGGCGTGCTCCTCAAGGTGCTTCTTAACGTCCTCTTTGAGCTGATCTACGGTCTCGAAATCGGTGGTGTCCTTGACGAAATCGTCGTCAAGCTCGGGTATCTCGGTGAGCCTTATCTCGTGCAGCTTGATCTTGAAAACGACCGGAGCGCCGGCAAGCTCTTTTGCATGGTAATCCTCGGGGAAGGAAACGTTGATGTCGAACTCGTCTCCGACAGAGTGGCCGACGATCTGCTCCTCAAAGCCGGGAATAAACTGGTTTGAGCCGAGCTTTAAGGTGTATTTCTCGGCCTTGCCGCCCTCGAACGGAGCGCCGTCCCTGAAGCCCTCGAAGTCGATAACGACGTCGTCGCCGTTCTGAGCGGCGCGGTCGTCAACGTTGACGGAACGAGAGTTGCGCTCGCGCATATGGCCTATCTCGTGGTCTATCATCTCGTCGGTAACAGGATTGACGGTTTTTGTGACCTTTATGCCCTTGCAGTCGCCGATTTTGACGACGGGCTTAGTAATGCATACCGCCTTGAACTTTACGCCGATATCCTTTCCGACGTCGGTGACTTCGACCTCGGGCGGAGCGACAAGGGTAAGCTCGGCCTCGTGAACGGCTTCCTCGATAGTCTCGCCGTAGATCGAGTTGACCGCCTCCTCATAGAAAACGCCCTCGCCGTATTGAGTCTCGATCATCTTTCTCGGGGCTTTTCCGGGGCGGAAACCGGGTATCGTGATCTTGGATTTCTGCTTTAAGTAAGCCTTCTGAACGGCTTCTTCAAACACTTCGGGAGAAACTTCTATCTCCAGCTCGTATTTGTTGGTTTCGACCTGATTTTTTGACTTCAGCATAAATGTTGCCTCCTGTTATTTATCTTTTATTAACT
This sequence comes from uncultured Clostridia bacterium, assembly GCA_947623585.1. Lineage (GTDB taxonomy): Bacteria > Bacillota > Clostridia > Oscillospirales > Ruminococcaceae > Faeciplasma. The sequence goes on from CANQHA010000001.1 coordinate 147,194, forward strand.
TTATTCGCGTGTTCATAAGTATAACATATGACCGCAATTATTTCCACCGAAAAATTTTATCGGAATCATTTTTCAGCACTATTAACAATATTTGTTATTTCATAAGGCGAAAAATGTAAAAAATCACCGGATATAAGCCGGAATTCGATGCCCTCGCGCTGACCTATGACCGCGTTTCTGTGGGCATAGCCGTGAAGATGACCGTAAAAACAGTGCTTCACGCCGTATTTTTTCAGCACCTCCATTATCTCCTCGTTGACCTCGGAGCCGTAGACCGGAGGATAGTGAATGAACGCCGCCGGCTCGAGCCCCGCCTCGACCGCGCCCGCGACCGACCTTTCAAGGCGCTGAGCCTCTCTTAAAATCAGCTTTTTGTCCCTCGGCTCGCTGCCGTCGTTTATCCAGCCGCGAGTGCCGCAAATGCCGACGTTTTCATAGCGGTAAAAATTATTGTGCAAAACGCTTACCGTCGAGATACCGTTCTCCGAGAAAAATTTTTCGGCCTTGGTCTTTGTTGACCACCAATAATCGTGGTTGCCCTTTAAGATTATCTTTTTGCCGTTTAAAGAGTCTATGAACCGAAAATCAGAAAGCGCTTCTTCAAGGCTCATCGCCCACGAAACGTCGCCCGGAACGACGACGGTGTCTTCGGGTCTTACCCTGCCCTGCCAGTTCACAAAAAGACGGTCCACATAATTGTCCCATCCGCTGAAAACGTCCATCGGCTTGTTTGAGGAAAGCGAAAGATGCAGGTCTGCGATAACAAATAACGACAACGTTTCACCTCCAGAATAATGCCGAAAAACCGGCGCATAATATTTTTGCAAGAGATTGCAAATGCATTGAAACGGAGATATCGCTATGGAAAAAGAAAGAATCTACGGGATCAAGTGCGGCGTATCGAGCTGCGAGTATAACCGCGACGACTGCGAGTGCGTTGCGGGAAAAATCGACGTCTGCTGCTGCGGATGCCAAAACCCCGAGTGCTCGGCGCAGACCGAATGCAAGACCTTTAAGCCGAGACACTGAGCGCAGTCCCCTCCTTTGCGAGGGGACTATTTTATTTTCAGAAGCGAATAGACCGCTTCGAGCATAGCTTCCTTTTCGACCGAGCCCATAAAGCGGCGCGGCTTGTTTTTGAGCTGAGAAAGAGACTTGGGGATATCGAGCCCGCTTATTTTATAAAGCCTGTCGGCCATTTCAAATTCGTCTGAGCAGCGCTCGGTATCGCCGAGGGCTTCCAAAACCGCCGCGGGGAATTTATAGGGGCTTGCGGTCGAGGCGATGATGACGGGCGAACGGTCTTCGGTCGCGGCGGCGTATTTTCCGTATACCCCGACGGCGACCGCAGTGTGAGTGTCAACGGTATAGCCGAAGCTGTCGAAAACCGCCTTTATCGCGCACTTGGTCTCGGAATCGGTGCAAAAATCTGCGCTGAAAAGCTCGGCGAGGGATTTTTTTATATCATCTCTGACCTCGAACCTGCCGGTCGCGGAAAGCTCTGCGAAAATCTCTTTGATATAGGCGTCGTCCTCTCCGCTGAGGTGATATAAAAGCCGCTCAAGGTTTGAGGAGATGAGAATGTCCATCGACGGAGAGATGGTTGTGTAAAACTTTCTGTTGCGGTCGTAAACGCCGGTCCTGAGAAAATCGGTGAGAACGTTGTTTGAATTCGAGGCGCAGATCAGCTTTCCGATAGGCGCGCCCATCAGCTTGGCATAATAGGCAGCGAGAATGTTTCCGAAGTTGCCTGTCGGAACGACGACGGCGACCTTTTCGCCATCGGGCAGGCTGCCGTTTTTCATCAGCTTTGCGCAGGAGACTACATAGTAGACGATCTGAGGGGCGAGGCGTCCCCAGTTTATAGAGTTTGCGCTTGAGAACATTATGCCGTTTTCGGCGAGCTTTTCGGCGACGTCGGGATCGGTGAAGATTTTCTTCACGCCGGTCTGAGCGTCGTCAAAGTTGCCCTTTATCGCGCATACGCCGACGTTTTCGCCCTCCTGAGTGGTCATCTGGAGCTTTTGCATTGCGCTGACGCCGTTTTCGGGATAAAATACGAGTATCTCGGTTCCCGGGGCGTCTTTAAAGCCCTCGAGGGCGGCTTTTCCGGTGTCTCCCGAGGTTGCGACCAAAATGCATACCTTTTTATCGACGCCGAGCTTTTTTACCGAGGTCGTGAGAAGGTGCGGAAGTATCTGGAGCGCCATGTCTTTAAAAGCGCAGGTCGGGCCGTGCCACAGCTCCAAAATATTCAGACCCTTGCGAAGCTCTTTGAGCTCGATGACGTTTTCGGTCTCGAAGCCGCAGGAAGAGTATGCGCTTTTGACGCAGTTTTTAATCTCCTCGTCCGAAAAGTCGGTGAGATATTTCGCAAATACCCTCTCGGCAGCCTCGGGATAGTCAAGATCTCCGAGCGCTTTTATCTCGGAAAGAGACATTTTCGGGATCTCGTTCGGAACAAAAAGTCCGCCGTCGCGGCTGATGCCGGTTACTATTGCCTCGGCCGACGAAATTTTTATTTCGCTGTTTCTTGTGCTCTTGTAATACATACCTTTTACCCTCCGGTTTTAAATTTAAGCGGTGAATGCCCGCTGGATATACTTGAAATCGGTGACCCCGCCGTTTTGAACCTCTACGACGGCAACGTCGAAAACGCAGCTCAGCTCAGAATCCAACGTTCTCATGAACGCCTCGGCGGCCTTGACTATATGCGAGATTTTTCGGGGCGTGAGGGCCTGCTCTCCGCCCGAAAGAGGGTCGGGGCGGCGCGTTTTGACCTCGACGATATGAATGAGCCCGCCCTTTTTCGCAACGATGTCAAGCTCTCCGCCTCGTATGCAAAAATTTCTCGCAAGTATCTCGCAGCCCTTTTCTTCAAGAAACCGCGCGGTGAAGTCTTCGCCGATGTTTCCTATCTCGCGTGAGGTCATTTTTATACCCTTTCAGTGCATTTTTTTGAGAAAGCTGGGGCGGTGCACCGGGCTCGGGCCGTATTTTCTCAGCATCTCATAGTGCTGCCTTGTGCCGTAGCCCTTGTGCTTTGCAAAAAGATATTCGGGATACTCTTCGTCGAGCTTTTGCATATATCTGTCCCTCGCGACCTTTGCAAGCACCGAGGCCGCCGCGATTGACTGGCTTGAAGCGTCGCCCTTGACTATCGCCCTAACCTCGCCCTTAACGTCGGGGGTCTTGTTTCCGTCGATAAGCGCGATATCATAGTCGGCTCCGAGACCCTCTATCGCGCGCTTCATCGCAAGCATGGCGGCGTTAAGAATGTTTAAGCGCTCTATCTCCTCTACGCTCGCGGTGGAAATGCAGTAAGCCTCGGCCTTTAAGATTATCTCGTCAAAAAGCAGCTCGCGTTTTTTCGCGGTAAGTTTTTTGGAATCGTTCACGCCCTCGATAACACAGTCGGGCGGAAGTATCACCGCCGCCGCGAAAACATCGCCGGCAAGAGGACCCCTGCCCGCTTCATCGACCCCGGCGACGACAGGATAGCTCTCGCGAACGGCATTGTCAAATTCAAAAAGCGTCATATTCTGCCTCCGCAGGTTCAAGGGTTATCCGCCCGAGCTTCTGAGAACGGAATTCGTCAAGAAGCATAACGGCGGTGCGCTCGTAATTTATCTCTCCCCCCGAGACGAGGAAGCCGCGCTTTTTGCCTATCGCTTCAAAGACCTCGAGGTCGGAAAGCTCATCGCATTCGACGCCGTAGCGCAAAAAGATCGCCGACGGACAGACGCTTCTCAGCTTTTGGATAAACATCAAAGCAAGCGTCTCGACGTCAAGGATATCGTCCTTTATGGCGCCGGTGAACGCAAGCGAAAGACCGGTGCTCTTGCTCTCGAATTTTGGCGCCAAGACGCCCGGCGTGTCCAAAAGCTCGAAGCTCTCGCTCAGCTTTATCCACTGCTTTCCTCGGGTGACTCCGGGGCGATCCTCGACCTTTGCCCTCTTTGAACCGGCAAGCCTGTTTATCAGCGCGGATTTTCCGACGTTCGGTATGCCGACGATCATAAGCCTTATAGGTCTGCCGGTCATGCCGCGCTGCTCCCAAACCGAAATACGGTCTTTAAGAGATTCTTTTATCAGCGGCAGCACCTTTGAGACATTTTTTCCGCTCTTGCAGTCGGTATCGACGGCGCCGAGCCCCCTCTTTCGGTAGACCTCGAGCCACCTGCGGGTCTCGGCTTCGTCGGCGGCGTCGCATTTATTCAGAAGCAGCACCGAGGGCTTTCCGGCAATCAGCTTTCCGAGCTCGGGGTTTTTGCTCGAAAAGGGGATCCTTGCGTCGGTGACCTCGATGACGGCGTCAACAAGCCCGAGATTTTCCGAGATGAGCCGTCGGGTTTTTGCCATGTGGCCCGGGAACCATTGAATGTTTATATCGTTATCTATTTCTATCAGTCCTCGTCTTTGGGATAAAGAGTGCCGAAGCTGCCGAACGGATATACCCGCAAAACGGCTTTTCCTAAAATGTCGTCGGAATCGACAAAGCCGACGTAGGCGCTGCGAGAATCGGTCGAATGCTGGCGGTTGTCTCCCATCACGAAATATTTGCCCTCTGGAACGGTCAGCGGATATAAATAATTCGATTCGCGGTCTGTGGTGATGTTCTCGATACCGCTGACCTCGAACAGCTCGCCGTCAACATATACCTTTCCGGCTTCAAAGTCGATGTTTACCTCCTGACCTCCGACCGCGACTATCCTTTTGACGATGATCTTTCCGAGACCCTCGCAGTTGCAGGCGACGATATCGCCCTGAGCGGGGTGATAAAACAGCGACCAAAGTATCAGAAAATCGTGGTCTTTAAGGGTCGGCATCATCGACTCGCCGTCAACCCATGCCGATTTTGCGACAAAGGTGAACAGCAAAATGACGATTATAAGCGCCGTGCATATCGACTTGAGCCAGTCAAGAAGCTCGTCGATAAAATTCAGCTTTTCTTTTTCGGTTTTTGTTTCTTGAGCCATAATTTCGTCCTCACCTTTTTGCGATTTTACATACGATTTGATTATAGCAAATTTAAAGCCGAATTGCAAGAGATATGCGCAAAAAAATGCGCCGCCGCAAAAAAGCAGCGCCGGTTCGATAACACGCACAGTACGGCTTTGCGAACAAAAAATACAGGAACCGCAAAGATTCCTGTATTTTAAGAGGCGCCTTGATCTTAGCGAATGGCTTCCTTGGTCTTTGCAGCCTTTCCGACGCGGTCGCGCAGGTAGTAGAGCTTCGCCCTTCTGACCTTTGCGGGTCTGATGACCTCGACCTTCTCGACAACGGGAGAATGGAGCGGGAAAACGCGCTCGCAGCCGCAGCCGTGCGCAACTCTGCGGACGGTGAAGGTCTCGCTTACGCCGCCGTGCTTGCGGGCGATAACGGTGCCCTCAAAGGCCTGGATCCTCGACTTGTCGCCCTCCTGAATTCTGACGGAAACACGAACGGTGTCTCCTACTCCGAACTCGGGTGCTTTTTCTTTAAGACTTGAATTGGCAATGATTTTCAATGCGTCCATTGAGAAAATCCTCCTTGATTTTTCAGACGTTCATACGCTCCAGCCGGCCGCATAAGGGCCGCTTTATAACAGAGCCAGAGGACTATCCGCTTTAGTATTGCAACTAAACCCTGCCGCATAAAAACGCGGCTGACTCAAATGCTCAAATATTATATCACATCGGGGCTTGTGAATCAATAGTGCAAAAAGCAAAATTTAGTGGGAAAATTTAGTGAGAGATTGTAAAAAATGCACATATCAGCCGTCAAGAATTCTCGAAAGCAGAATGAAGCCGAGCGAAACCGCCGAAGAACCGAGACCTGCCCATCCGGCATAGACAGCCGCCGCAAAGACCAAGGCCGCCGCCAAAGCCGAAAATCCGAACGATATTACCCGAAGCGCCCTGCTTTTTTCTCCCAAAAAAAGCGCGAGCAGCTTTCCGCCGTCAAAATACTCTACCGGCAAAAGGTTGAAAAGCGCAAGGCTTAAATTTATCAGCGAAGCCTCGCCGGAAAGCGCCGCCGCCAAAATCAGATTTGAAAGAGGCCCCGAAAGATAGACTGTCAGCCTTTTTGGGCGGGAAAGCTCGGAAACTCCGCCAGATGATATGCAAACGCCCGCGCCGTAGAATTTAATCTCCTCGGGAAAAACGCCGAAAACAGCCATCGCCGCAAGATGAGAAAGCTCGTGAACGGCGCAGAACAAAAGCGAGGCCGAAGCTGCTCCGCCGGACAGAGAGGAGACCGAAAGAATGAAAAAGAAGCCGAAGGTAAGGCTTATCCCGATGTTTTTGCAGGAAAATGTTATCATATTACATGATATTCAAAAAGCGCAAAAAAATGCGGGCACAAAGCCGTGCCCGCAGCCTTGGCGCTCAGCAGGACCTCGGGTCCTTTGAGACGCCGAACAAAAGCCTTAAAATTCCCGCGACAAAACGGCAGGGCTTTTTGACGATAACTTTCATGCTGTTTCCTCCGATATATGTAACTAAACGTGCAAGCCGTTCTTTACATAATATTCACGGCGGAAAAAAATGTTAGCGCGAACCTTTGTGCTCCCACGGCTTGAGCTTCTGCGCTTCGGCATACATCTCGCAATAGCTTTTGTGCCGCGAAAGTGAGATTTTTCCCTCCGAGACCGCCTCGATGACCGCGCAGCCCTGCTCTTTTGTGTGCGAGCAGTCTATAAAGCGGCAGCCGCCGATATACTCGGAAAACTCGGGGAAGCACCCCGCGAGGTCTTCTTTGAAAATGATGTCGTAGCGGTCGGTCGAAAATGCCGCGAAGCCCGGAGTGTCGGCTATATATCCCCCGCCCGGAAGCGTGAAGATATCGGTCCTGCGGGTGGTGTGCTTTCCCCTGCCGAGCTTTCGGCTTATCTCGCCGGTCTTGGCCTTGATGTCGGGGCAGAGGTTGTTTAAAAGCGAGGATTTTCCGACGCCCGAGTTTCCGGTCAGCGCGGAGAATTTGCCCCGAAGCGCCTCGGAAAGCTCATCGACGCCGCTTTTTGTTACGTTATCGACCGAAAAGGTCGGGAAAATGCCCGAGTAAAGCTCGCAGAGACCGTCGGCGCCGCTCATGTCGGTCTTTGTGAAAACGATGACCGGCTCGATGCCTTTATAGACGGATACCGCGGTGAATTTGTCCAAAAGCCTAAGATTCGGCGCGGGCTCGACCGTTGAGCATACGAAAACAAGGCAGTCAAGGTTTGCGAGCGGCGGGCGGATTATCTCGTTTTTTCGGGGAAGAACCGAGGTTATCACCGCTTCGTCTCCGCTTTTTTCAAGGGCGACGAAATCGCCGCAGACAGGCGAGATCTCTTTTGTGCGAAGCGTTCCCCTTGCGCGGCAGATATATTCCTCCCCCTCGGCGAAGACCCGAAAGGTCCCGCCGAAGGAGCTCAGTATCATTCCCGTCATAAGAACAGATTGTAGTTATCGACGGTCCTAAACGCGCTTTCCTGATACTCGTCTACCGTGTAGGTCCCCTCGTCGAAGTTGACGGTATAGGTCGAGAGGTTGACTTTGAGCCCGCCGTATCTTATATCCGCCCGAAGCGTTACCGTTCCGGTGCCGGATATCGTGACGGGATAGCTTGAACCCGCGTATTCGGAGGCGTAGACGGTGAACTGCGGAACGATATATTCCTTTGTGTCGGCGTAATAAAGCGTCACATAGTAGTAATTCTTGGCGGTCGCCGGAATGTCAATATAAAGGGTAACTTCCTTTGAGACTGTCGGCGTTCCGAACGGGTCGGAGTTATCGACGCCCGGTAAAACTCCCCAAGGATAGACGTTTTCGGGGACGTTCGGGTCTTCGACTATCTCCTCCTCGCCCGAGCCGTCGGAGACAGAAAGGGTTATGACGGTATCGCGCGGGACGTTTGAGCCGCCCTCGATGTTCTGACCGATAACGGTGTCTTTGGGCTCGGTGCTCGCGCTGTATTGCACCTTTGCGACAAGATGAGCGTCCTCAAGGGCATACTGAGCGGTGAGAAGATCCTCGCCGACGACATAAGGCACCATGGTGTCCTCGGTCATCGGGCCGAGACTTACGAACACCCTTATCTCGGTGCCTTCCTCAACCTCGGAGCCCGCCGCGGGATCGGTCTGAACGATATATCCGTTGGCGATATCGTCGCTGTCCATCTGAACGATGACATATTTTAGGCCGTAGTCCTCGAGCGCTTTTATCGCCGACGACTGATAGTAGTTTCTGATGTCCGGAACGGTGACGATTCGGGTGCCCTTGCTGACGGTGACCCTTATGGCGTCGCCTATCTTGACTATTCTGCCCTTTGCCTTCTCCTGATAAATAATGGTACCCGCTTCGTGCTCGCTGTTGTATTCCTCGGTCGCGACGAGCTGGATATCGGGATAAAGCGCCCTTGCGTCATAGAAATTCTGACCGATGAGGTCGGGCATGGTATAGTCGTTTATCGACGACGGCGTTGACTTGAACGCCCGAAGAATTACGTTTGAGACAAAAAGCGTAGCGACGATTATAACCGTGCAGGCGACCGCCGCAAGGATAGGCAGCGCATAGTTGTGCCTCACCTCGTCCTCATCGTCGTCGTAATAGTCGTCGTAATACTCCTCCTCGGCGATCGGCTCGGCAATTCTGACCGGCTTCTCTTTTTTCGGCTTTTTCGAGGGCTTCATCGAGGATATCGCGGCGACGAGTTTTTCTTTCATCTCCGAGCCCTGGCTGTTTTCCGAGCGGCGCTCGGAACGCTTGTCCGCGTATCCGAAGGTTATGCTCTGATCTATCTTGAAAGCCTCGATGTCCCTTATCATTCCCGAGGCGGACTGATAGCGCTTGTTCGGGTCTTTTTCCATGGCGTGAAGAATTATCTCCTCAAGCCCGGGATATATCGACGAGACGTACTGAGAGGGCGGCACAGGCGCGTCGTGCATATGCTTTAGCGCGACCTCTACCGGAGTGTCGCCGTTAAAGGGCTTTCTTCCGGTCAGCATCTCATACATCATCACGCCAACCGAATAAATGTCGCTTCGCTCGTCGGTCCGTGCTCCCCCCGCCTGCTCGGGCGAAACGTAATGCACCGAGCCCATGGTCTTCTCGGAGGCGTTTTTCTCGACCTCGCGGCTGAACCTTGCGATGCCGAAATCCATTACCTTTATGCTTCCGTCGGAAAGAAGCATGACGTTTTGGGGCTTGATGTCGCGGTGGACTATTCCCCTGTCGTGGGCAAGCTGGAGCGCTCTGAGAATTTGTATCGTGAAGTGAACGCAGTCGCGCCATTTGAGCATTCCCTGCTGCTCGATATACTCTTTCAGGGTTATGCCGTCGATATATTCCATGACGATATACTGCATATTGTTCTCATAGCCGACGTCGTATATTTTAACGATGTTAGGGTGAGAAAGCACCGCTATCGCTTTGCTTTCGTTTCTGAATCGGCGGACGAATTCTTCGTTCTCCGAGTATTCGCTGCGAAGGATTTTTACCGCGACGACGCGGTTTTCCATTATATCCTTTCCGCGATAGACGTTGGCCATTCCGCCGACGCCGATAAGCTCGGTTATCTCGTATCTTCCGTCCAGCTTCAGACCGACAAATCTGTCCATATAAACTGCTCCTTTCTTTAAATTCCCATCAGCGCGACGGTGATGTTATCCTTTCCGCCGCACCCGTTGGCGTAATCTATAAGATCGGCCGCCGCTTCGTCGAGCGGTCTTCTGAACGCCTTTGAATAGATAAGCTCGTCGGAACAATAATTGGTCAGCCCGTCGGTGCAGATCAAAAGCACCGAGCCGGGGCTTGCGCTGAGCTCGAAATAATCGACCTCGATATTCGGCTCGACCCCGACCGCCCGGGTTATAACGTTTTTCATGTTCATCACCCTCGGCTCGTCGGAATCTATCATTCCGTGCGCTTTAAGATATTGAATTACGGTGTGATCGTTGGTTATCTGAGTGATACCGCTCTCGCTGAGAAGATATGCCCTCGAATCGCCTACGCTTGCGACATAAACGCTGCCGTTATGTACCAGCGCGGCGACGCAGGTGGTCCCCATTCCGCGGTTCTCCTCGTCTTCGCGGCTCTTGTCAAAAACTATCGTGTTGGCGGCGGTGACTGCCGAAATGAGCATTGATTTTATCGCCCTCGGCTCCATGCCGTCGCGATAGCTCAGGCAAAGCCGCTCATAGACCGCGTTTGAAGCTATGTCGCTCGCAAGCCCCCCTCCGCGGGTGCCTCCCATTCCGTCGCAAACGACGGCGGCGCTCGTCGCGGCGTCAAGCTCGCAGACGCGGAACCTGTCCTGATTTTCGGCGCGCACCTTTCCGATATCGGTTTTGGCAGAAATCAGCATTTGCCTTTACCTCCGTTTAAAAATAAATGTCAGTTCTCATATTCCCGCCTGAGCTGTCCGCAGGCGGCGTCAATGTCGGCTCCGAGCGTTCTTCTTACGGTCGCGTTCGCGCCGAGCTCGCACAGCATATTGCAAAATCTCATCGCCGAGGCCCTGTCGGACCGGTAGCTGCGCTCTTTTATCTTGTTGACCGGAATTATGTTTATGTGCGAGGGCATTCCGGCGACGAGCCCGCAAAGGGCTTTCGCGTCCTCGGGCGAATCGTTCTCGCCCTCGATAAGCGCGTACTCGAAAGATATCCTCCGGCCGGTTTTTGCGAAATAGTCGCGGCAGGCGGCCATAAGCTCGGATATGCAGTATTTTTTGTTAATCGGCATAAGCTCGGAGCGCTTTTCGTCATATGGGCTGTGAAGCGATATCGAAAGCGTCAGCCCAAGGTCGAGCTCGGAAAGGTCGTAAATTCGGTCAACAAGCCCGCAGGTCGAAAGAGAAACGTGCCGAAGGCTCATGTTCGTGCCCTCCGGGGCCGAGAGTATCCTCAAAAAAGAGACGACGTTATCAAAATTGTCAAGCGGCTCGCCGATGCCCATTAAAACGACGCTCGAAACGTGCCTGCCGGTGACCCGCTCGGTCTCGTAAAGCTGGCCCAAAATCTCGTTCGGCTCAAGGCTTCGCTTAAAGCCCGCGATGGTCGAGGCGCAGAAGCGGCAGCCCATTTTGCAGCCCGCCTGAGTTGAAACGCAAAGCGAATCGCCGTGCTCATAGCTCATCAAAACCGTCTCGATGTGGTTGCCGTCCGAAAGCTCGTAAAGCAGCTTGACAGTGCCGTCGTTTTTCGATTCGAGGAGCCTTACCGGCTTTATATGCTCAAAGGTGAAATTTTCGGAAAGTTTTTTCCTCAGCGAGAGGGAAACGTCCGACATTTCGTCAAACGACACCGCGCGCTTTTCGTGGAGCCATTTGAATATCTGAACGGCTCGAAAAGGCTTTTCGCCGAGCTTTTCAACGCTCTCGCGGAGCTGAGGAAGCGTCAGTGAAAGTATGTCGGTCAATCGGCTCACCGCTTTCGTGTCAGTTTTGCAATGAAAAATCCGTCGCTGCCGTAAATGTCCGGCGTTATCGTTGTTTTGAAGTCTGTAAAGCCGCTCAGCTTTACGGGCTCGAAGTCATTATTCTCGGCGAGAAACCGCTCGACGATATCGTCGTTTTCGGCTTTTCTCAGCGTGCAGGTGGAATAGACGAGCATTCCGCCCGGCTTTAAGTATTTCGCGGAGGTCTCAAGGACCTTGAACTGCGCCTCGGGCAGGCCAGAAAGCTCGTCCTCGGGGCGATATTTTATCTCGGGCTTTCGCCTCATGACCCCGAGACCCGAGCAGGGAACGTCGCACAAGACCCTGTCGGCAAGCGGGATTTCGGGGTTAAAGCGCTTTGCGTCGTTTACCTCGGCTCGAACCGAAACGAGCCCGAGGCGTTCGGCGCCCGAAGCGATGAGCCTTGCGCGGTTTTGGTGAAGATCATACGCGAAAATTTTTGCCCTGTCGTCCGACATCTCGGCAAGGGTGAAGGTCTTTCCGCCCGGGGCGGCGCACATATCGAGAATAACGGAATCGGGCTGAGGCTTAAGCTCGCGGCAGCAAAGCTGGCAGGAAAGGTCCTGAACGTGAAACATACCCTTTTTGTATGCCGAAAGCGCCTCGACCGACCTTGCGCCGTATATCTCGGCGCAGGAATCTGTAAAGTCTATATGCTTTACAGATATGCCGTCAGCCGAAAATTCGGCGAGGATATCTTCTTCGGAAAACTTGCAAGTGTTGAGCCTTATTGTCATCGGAGCGCGTTTTAGCGAGCATTCAAGGATTTTCAGCGCAGCATTCTCGCCGTAATCTTTTATGAACGACGAAATTATCCACTCGGGGCAGGAAAATTCTATTGACAAGTCTTTCAGCTTTACATTTGTTTTAGGCAACATTTTGCCGTCGCGGATAAATCCTCGCAAAAGCGCGTTCACAAACCCCGCCGCTCCCTTATTTTTGAGCAGCTTCGCCAGCTTTACGCTCTCATCGACCGCCGCGCTGTCGGGAACAGTATCCATGTAAAGTATCTGATAAAGCCCCATTCGCAAAATCTCGCGAAGCTCGCCCGAAAGCCTCTCGGAGGGGTGCGAGGAACGCTCGGAGATTATCGCGTCGAGCGTCAGCTTTCGCTCCAAAACGCCGTAGTAAAGCGCCGCGACGAATCTTCTGTCAACGTCTTTAAGCTCGGGGTATCTTTTCAGCGCGGCGTCGAGCGCGAGGTTCGAGTATTCGCGGCCGCGCTCGGTCAAAACCAAAAGCTCTGAACATATCTGCCTTGCAGACTGCATCAGTTCCTCCTCCGGCTGTTATTGATTATGAGAAGAAGCCTGAATATCTCGGCGATTGACGAGACGAGCGCGGCGACATATGTCATCGCGGCTGCCGAGAGGACCTTTTTGGCGTAGGGCAGCTCGTCGTCGTCCAAAATGTTGTCTATCCTCAGAGTTTCGAGCGCGCGGTTAGAGGCGTTAAACTCGACCGGAAGCGTTACGAACTGAAACACCGCGATAAGAGAATAAAGCGCAAGACCGATGAGCGCAAGGTTCGGCGTTGAGAAAATAAGACCTATAAGAATCAGAATGAAGCCGGCCTTTGTTCCGAGCGGCGTTATTGCGACGAGCGCCGACCTTATCTTTATCGGCAGATATCCGGTTGCGTGCTGAACGGCGTGTCCGCACTCGTGAGCTGCAACGCCGAGAGCGGCGACGGAAGTCGAGGAATAGGTGCTGTCGGACAGCGAAACGACGTTGGTCTGGGGGTTATAATTGTCGGTCAGCTTGCCAGAGATGTGCTGTATCTTAACGTCCCAAAGGCCGTTCGCGTCAAGAATCATTCGAGCGACATCGGCGCCGGTCAGCCCGCGGGAATTTCCTATCTTAGAGTATTTGTTATAGGTCGAGCTCAGCTTTATCTGTGCGTAAAGCGCAAGGATTATCGCGGGGATCAGCACTATATATGTGTAATCAAAATAAACAAAAGGCATTTTAATTTCCTTTCTTCACTCCGCGCTTAAAACCGCGCCCTTTTTGAGCGGTCTTCCGCGGAGGTAATCTTTTGCCGACATTCTTTTTGAGCCATCGGCCTGAACTTCAAGCAGCCTGACGGCCCCCGACTTGCAGCCGATTATAAACTCGTTCGGATCGAGCACTTCGCCGGGGCGATATTCTCCCGAAAGTGAAAACACGGCGGCGCGGTAGATTTTTAAGCGCTTCCCCTCGACTGCGACCGTCGCGCAGGGCCAGTCGGAAAGCCCGTTTATCCGCGAGCATATCGCTTTTGCCGAGCCGTTGAAATCAAGCGGAGACATCTCCTTTGAAAGCATCGGCGCCAAGGTCGCCTTGCTGCCGTCCTGAGGCGTCGGCGTTATTTTTTTCTCCTCAAGACCTTTGAGCGTGTCTATCAAAAGCTCGGCGCCGACCTCGGAAAGCCGGTCGTAAAGCTCATAGGCGGTCTCGTTTTCAAGAAGCGACACGCTTTTTTTTAGAAGAATGTCGCCGGCGTCCATTTCCTCGGCCATGAGCATCGTCGTAACTCCGCCGACCTCGTCGCCGTTTATTACCGTCCACTGGATAGGTGCTGCTCCGCGATATTTCGGCAAAAGCGAGCCGTGAACGTTTATGCAGCCGAAGCGGGGTATCTCAAGGATCTCGGGCGGAAGCAGCTTGCCGTATGCCGCGACGACTATAAAATCGGGCTCAAACGAGCGTATAAGCGGCGTAACGGTCTCGCTCTCGCGCTTTAACGACTGAGGCTGAAAGACCTCTATCCCCTGCCCGAGCGCATATTCTTTGACCGGCGGAGGTGTCAGCTTCATTCCCCTGCCCCTCGGTCTGTCGGGCTGAGTGAAAACCGCAGAAACGGCGTATCCGTTCTCGACAAGGGCTTTGAGCGACGGCACCGCAAACTCGGGCGTGCCCATGAAAACTACATTCATATGATATCAAACTTTCCTTTGAAATATTCTCATTCGCTCTCGTCGGCTTCATAGGGCGCTTCGATGTAGGTCGGCAGCACCCTGCCGTCGAGGTGGTCGAGCTCGTGGCAGACCGCCCGCGCAAAAAGGTCGGAGACCTCTTTTTCATATTCGTTTCCGAAACGGTCCTGAGCGCGGAATTTCACCGTTTTCGGTCGGGTGACATATCCGTACATCTCGGGGAAGGAAAGGCAGCCTTCGGTGCCGTACTGACTTTCGTCGGATCTCTCGATGATGACCGGATTTACAAGCTCGATAAGCCCCGAGCGGTCCTGACTTACGTCGATGACTACCGCGCGGCGGATTATTCCGACCTGCGGCGCGGCGAGCCCGAGACCCTCGGCGTTATACATAGTGTCCGCCATGTCGTCAAGAAGCTGAGCGAGGCGGGAATCGAATTTCTCGACCGGCTTGCAGTTTTTCAGAAGAACGGGGTCGCCGTCCTTAACGATGTTTCTGAGTGCCATATATTTGCATATCCTTTCAGATTATAGATTTTCGGGGTTGAAATCGGCCGCTATGCGAACGTTTGCAAAGGCCTTGTCCTTTGAAGCGGCGATAAGAAGCTCGGACAAAAACGCTCTGAAAGCCGAGTTGTTTTTGCATTTGACGGTGAGCGCGTAGCGATATCGCCGGTTGGCCCTGCCCTGACCCGATTTTGCAGGGCCCAAGACCCTCAGCGGAAATTTGCCGACCTCGCCCAACTTCTCTCGCATAAGACCGACGAAAGCGTTCGCCGAGCGCACAGCGTCGGATTCTAACGACGAGCTGAAGGTTATTGCGCAGATGTCGCAAAAAGGAGGATAGATGAGCTCGCGGCGAAGCGATATCTCCTGCTCGTAGAATTCTTTATAATCCTGCCGCGAGGCAAGCTCGATTATGTGGTGGTCGGGCAGAAAGGTCTGAATATAGGCTAAGCCGCGCCGACTGCCACGCCCTCCTCGGCCGACGACCTGAGTCAAAAGCGAGAAGGTGCGCTCAAAGCTCTTATAGCTCCCCGCAAAAAGCGAGCTGTCAAGCGATATCACCCCGACGACGGTGACCTTCGGAAAATCAAGACCCTTGGCGATCATCTGGGTGCCGATCATTATGTCGTATTTTCCCTCCTCGAAATCGCGGAATTTTTCTTCGTACTGTATCCGCGAGGAGGTCGTGTCGGCGTCCATTCTGAGTATCCTGGCGTCGGGGAAAAGCTCGGAAAGCTGCTCCTCGATAAGCTGAGTTCCGGCGCCCGAGGTCCTAACGTTGTCGCCTCCGCAGACCGGGCATCTGCCGTCGAAAGCGGAGGAATATCCGCAGACGTGGCACATCAGCCGGCCGTTTTGCTTGTGATATGTCAGCGGCAAAAGGCAGTTGGGGCATTTTATCGCGCCTCGGCAGCTTCCGCAGACGGCAAAGGTGTTATATCCCCGCCGGTTGAGAAGAAGTATCGCCTGTTCGCCGTTTTTAACGCTTTCGTTGACCGCTCTGATGAGGTCTTCGCAAAAGGGCGTTTCGTTGCCGTTTTCGGCTTCCGTCATCATGTCGGCTACCACTACCTGCGGCAGCGGCGCTTCGTTGTATCTTTTTTTAAGCTCAAAGAGGCTGTAACGCCCCGACTTCGCATAGTAATAGCTTTCGAGCGAGGGTGTCGCGGAAGCCATTAAAAGCACGCAGGAATGGGTTCCGCAGCGGGCTATGGCAACGTCGCGAGCGTGATATCTCGGCGAGGACTCGGATTTATAGGAGCTTTCGCCCTCCTCGTCCATGATTATTATGCCGATGTCGGAAAGCGGCGCGAAAACCGCGCTTCGGGTGCCTATCACGATTTTTGCGGCGCCCGATCTCGCCCTTTTGAACTCGTCCATTCTCTGCCCCAAGGAAAGCGCCGAATGTATCACGGCGACGGAATCTCCGAAAGCGGCCTTGAATCTTCCGACGAGCTGGGGCGTAAGCGATATCTCGGGCACAAGCATCAGCGCCGATCTTCCGCGCTCGGTAACGGCCTCTATCAGCTTGATGAAAACGGCGGTCTTTCCGCTTCCGGTAACGCCGTGAAGCAGCGCGCCCGCGGGCTTTTTTGCGTCTATTAAAGAAAGTATGCCCCTGTAAGCGCTCTCCTGCTCGGCGGAAAGAACTACCTCCGAGGCTTTTCCTCCGCGAAGGGACGATATCTCGGGGGTTCTGAAGGTCTCGTACTTGTACTCCTCCAAAACGCCTTTTTTCACCATCGACGAGATTATAGTTCTCGTTACGCCGACGAAATATATGACCTCTTTGACGGAGGCGGCGGTGTTCTCGGAAAGAAACTGCTCGACGAGGCGCTGCTTAGGGGTGAGGTTTGCGCTAAGCTCGCCCGAAAGATATTCGCCCGAAAGCCGAACCATCGAAACGGTCTCGTCACCAACGCGGCGGCGAATTTCGTCTCCGCGCTCTAACAGCCCCTTGTCGGCAAGCGAGCTTAAAAGCTCGGGCGAAGCCTCCGAGACTATGCGCTCGAAATGCTTTTCGTCGGGCGCTTCAAGAAGCCTCGAATAAAGCTCGGATTCCAAAAGGTCGAGCTCGTCGCCCCTTTGCGGGCGCTGCGCCGAAAGAGAATAGCTCTCGCCTACCGAGACTGAATAGCCTGACGGCACGATGGTGCGAAAAGCCTCGAAAAAGGTGCAGAAGGTGTGCTCTTTGAGCCACCTGACGAGCCCCATGAGCTCGTCGCCGATGAGCGGCGAACGGTCTATCAAGGACAGAATGGGTTTTATCCCGCTTTCGTCCTCGCGCTCATAGACCCGCATCACAAGCCCAACGCGCTTTGAGTTTCCCCTGCCGAACGGCACCAAGACCCTCATTCCCTCGCAAAGCGAAGATTTTAATATCTCGGGGCAGCGATAGGTATATTCGGCGTCGAACCCGTAAGC
Organism: uncultured Clostridia bacterium; assembly: GCA_947623585.1. Taxonomy (GTDB): domain Bacteria; phylum Bacillota; class Clostridia; order Oscillospirales; family Ruminococcaceae; genus Faeciplasma. The sequence continues at coordinate 164,464 of CANQHA010000001.1, forward strand.
CGTGCCGGAAAGCGCGACCTTTGCGGCTGTTATCATTTTTTCTTGAGCGAGGGATCCTCGACGAGCCTGTACTCGCCCCTTGCAAACTGCTCGACGGCGGTTTTGACGGGCTTTTCGTCGATTATGGCCTTTTCTTCAAAGGCTTCGTCGATGATATCCCTTGCGCGGTGAGCCACCGCGATGACGAGAGAATAGTTGCTCTCGCCGTTTTTGAGGATCTGTGAGCTTGACGGTCTCAGCATTGTTTAAGCACTCCTTCAATCATTTCGTTTTTTGTATTTTTCATTTTTTTGGCGAATTTCATCAGCGCCCTGACGTCCTCGACGGCCTTGTCGAGATCGTCGTTTATGACGGCGTAGTCGTATCTGAACGCTTTTTTTATCTCTCCCTCGGCCTCGGCGACCCGCCGCTCGATGACCTCGGGCGTTTCGGTGCCCCGCTTTTCAAGGCGGTGCCTGAGCGCTTTGAGCGACGGCGGAAGAATGAATATCGAAACGGCGTCGGGGCAAGCCTCCATGACCTTATAGGCGCCGACCGTCTCTATCTCCAAAATAACGTCGTGGCCCTCATTGAGCTTATCGTAAACCGGCTTTTTCGGCGTTCCGTAAAGGTTTCCGCAAAACTCGGCGTATTCAAGCATACCTCCGTTTTCAATAAGCTCCGAAAACTCATTGCGGTCGATAAAATAATAGTTCACGCCGTTTTGCTCGCCCTCTCGGGGCAAGCGGGTCGTCGCCGACACCGAGAAGTGAATGTTCGGGTCGGCCTTTAAAAGCTCGGCGACAATGGTGCCTTTACCCGTTCCCGACGGCGCCGAGATTATATAAAGCGTGCCTTTAGTCATTTTCATCGCCTCCGGCTTTTAAAAGATATTCCGGCTCTCGCGAGGAAAGGATAACGTGGTCGCTGTCCATAACTATCACCGACTTTGTTTTCTTTCCGTAGGTGGCGTCGATGAGGGCGCCTTTGTCGCGGGCGTCCTGAACGAGCCTTTTTATCGGCGAGCTCGAGGGCTCTACCACGGCGATTATCCTGTTTTTGAGAACATAGCAGGAGTAGCCGATATTTATAACGTCCATATTCCCTCCGTCACTCGATGTTTTGTATCTGCTCGCGTATCTTCTCGACGGCGTTTTTCATTCCGAGGACCAGCTTGGTTATCTCAAGGTCGTTGCACTTTGAACCTATCGTGTTCACCTCGCGGTTGAATTCCTGAATCAGAAAATCGAGGCGCTTTCCGATGGGCTCGTTCTCGCAAAGAATATCGCGGCACTGGCCGATGTGGCTGCGAAGCCGCACGGTCTCTTCATCGACGGCGGTTTTGTCGGCAAATATCGCCGCCTCCGTTAAAATCCTCTGCTCGTCGATGTTTTTATCATGCAATATCTCGCTCAGCTTTGAATAAAGCCTCTCGCGGTATTGAGCGGTGACCTCGGGCGAGCGCTTTTCAATCGTTTCAACGCTCTTTTCAATTTCCTCGAGCTTAAGCAAAATATCGCTTCGCAGCTTTTCGCCCTCGACTTCTCGCATTGAAACAAAGGCTTTCAGCGCTTCGTCGGCGGTCGCCTTCACCTCGCTCCAAAGGGCCTCCTCGTCGTCCTCGCGCTTGGTGACGCTGAACGCGTCGGGAATTCTTAAAACGTGAGAAAGAGAAATGTCGTCGGGTATCAAAAGCCGGTTTCCGACGTCGTGAAGCGCGGTTACATAGCTTTTGATGACGTCAAGGTTAGGCGAGACCGTCTCCTCGGGGACGCCGACCGCCGTTACCGAGACGTAAGCCTCGACCTTTCCGCGGTTTATCTCGGAGGAAAACAGCTTTTTCAGCCGTTCCTCCAAAAAAGCGTACTGGCGCGGGGTTTTTGCGAAAAATTCAAAGAACCTGTGGTTTACTGATTTGAGCTCGACGGTTATTTCAAAGTCGTCAAAGACTTTTACCGCCCTGCCGTAGCCCGTCATACTTCTCGGCATATCAAAATTCCTTTCATTGCATAGTTATCCATAATCGTATTACAGTATAGCACAGTCGGCGAAAGAAAGCAAGTTTTTCCTGCAAATTTAACTATTAAAATTCTGTAACAGCTTTTGCGCCATGAGCGGAGCCGCCGAAACCGCGAAGCGGTTTTGCCTCCCCCAAGCGCCCGAGGCGCCGAAAAAGGAGGGAGCGGAGGGCGGAGGGTGAGGTGGAAATCGCGGGGGGTGACGGAGCGGGGGGCGCGGAGAAAAGGTATTAAATCTTTCCCTCTTACGAGGGCAACAGAAGCGGGTTTTGCAGCCAATCGGGCTTCGCCGCCATGCCGAATCGGCGGCTCGTTCTCTTGGACAAAACCCGCTTCTGTGGCACAAATCCCCTGCGGGGCTTTGTGCGCAAGGAGCGCTTGGGGACATAGCGCGGAAGAAAAGGTGTTCATCATTGCCGGCTTGCTGCATTATACATACTTCCTGCGGGCGACGAACCAAGCTGTTAAAAGGTATTCAATCACTCCCTCTTGCGAGGGAGTGATTTCATGCTATTTTTAGTCACCCCACCCCCGTCAAAAGTTTGTAATGAAGCACTACATGGCAAAGCCCCCCGCCCCTCGAGGGGCGGGGGCGGCTCAAACTTAGCCGTTCCGCAGGCAGCATAGCGGGGGTGGGGTGATTAGCGATAGCATCCATATTTTCCGGCAGAGGAAAATATGGATACCTTTTACCCCTTCTCCCGCACTTCCCCGCTAAACAGTCCATGGCTCGAAGCGCTTTGCCCCAATTAACGCCCGCCAAGGCGCATTTTTTGATTGTGCTTTACATTTTCGCGCTTTTGTGGTAATATGTATCTATCCCCACAAAAAAGGAGCGTTTGCCGTGAGTGACGAGCTTAAACAGCGTTTTATAGAAGTTTACAGGCAGAATATCAAGCGCGAGGGCGCGGATAAGCTGCTCGATTATTTGCAGTCAAAGGGCTGCGATTTTTTCACCGCCCCCGCCTCGACAAAATTTCATTGCTCATATGAGGGCGGCCTCTGCGAGCACAGCCTTAACGTCTATGACTGCCTTAAATCATACCTTGAGACCGAACGCGCAAAAAACTTCGGGCTGGAATTTTCAGACGAATCAACAGCGATAGTCGCGCTTTTGCATGACCTCTGCAAAATAAACACCTATAAGACCTCTATGAGAAACGTCAAGGACGACAAGACCGGCGTATGGTCGAAGGTGCCGTATTACGAATATAACGACACCCTGCCCTACGGACACGGCGAGAAGTCGGTCTACATAATCTCGGGGTTCATGAAGCTGTCGCGTGAGGAGGCTATGGCTATTCGCTGGCACATGGGCTTTTCGGGCACAGAGGATCAGAAGCTCATCGGAAACGCGCTGAGAATGTATCCTCTTGCGATGGCGCTTATGATCGCCGACTGCGAGGCTTCGAGCTTTGTCGAGGAAAGAAAGGACAAAAAATGACGCTGCTTGTTATCCGTCACGGCGAAGCGGCAGGTCATCTTCTCGAACATGATAGTAAAAGCCTGAATGCTTAGCTTTTAAGAGGTGAAAAAATGAACGTAGCTTCGCTTTCAAGGCAGTTTTCGGCGAGGCGTCTTTTTGAAAGCGACGTCGGCAAAATCCTTGCGCTTTGCGAAGGCAACCCGCAGTATTACCTCTTCTGCCCGCCCTTTGTCACAAAAGAAAGCGTTTTAAAGGACATGAGCGCGCTTCCGCCGAGGACGACCTATGACGACAAATACTACATCGGATTTTTCGACGGCGAAAAGCTCGTCGCGGTCATGGATCTGATCTTAAACTACCCGAACGGAAAAACCGCCTTTATCGGCTTTTTCATGCTTGATTACGAGGAGCAGGGAAAGGGCCTTGGGAGCAAAATAGTTTCGGAGTGCTTTGACGAGCTAAAACGCCTCGGATATGAATACGTCCGCCTCGGGTTTGCAAAGGGCAACCCGCAAAGCGAGGGATTTTGGCGAAAAAACGGCTTTTTTCCGACCGGCGCGGAATACGACGGCGGAGGGTATAAGGTCGTGGTGATGGAAAGGAAAATAAGTTGAGCCGAGGGGCTTATCAAAAAAAATAAAAAACCGCCTTTAGCCGGAAAAACCGGCGTATGGCGGTCATTTTTATGTGCGCCGAGGTTTGCTGGCGCTGCTTCTCAATTAAGAACAAAAACCAAATCGTCGCCGTCAAGCTCGTCTGTTTTTACAAACCCGACGGTTTGATACAGCTTTTGGGCTTTGGTATTGTGAACTTCCGTAGAAAGTTTGAGCGGCGTTTTCGGGTCGGCGGCTCTCAAAATTTTTATCGCCAGCTTCGCGGCGGCCTTTCCGTAGCCCATGCCCTGAAATTTTTTGTCAATAAAATAGCTCCAGTTGAAAGCCGGGGCGGCGCCGCTCCATTTTCTGAAAACGATAAACCCTATCCGCTCGCCGTCGGCTTTGCAGATAACGCAGGGAACATTGTCGCTCGGAGAGAGATACGCCCTGCCGATCGAAAAGCCGGCGGGGTTGACAAAATCTTCCTGCTCCGGGACGAGGCTGCACTCCGCGACGGCGTACCAAAGGTCGTCGTCGTTTTCGATTTTTCTGATACCCACGGTCTCGGAGCGCCAAGTATCGCTCGGAAGATTTTTGAGCAGCTCCGAAAGTGAATTTTTCATAATGTCTCCCCTTGCGGCGATTTTATGCCGAATTCTCAGAATTTGAGATTTTTCGGCGTTCTCGAATAAGCCTGAACGTCGCGGATATTCGCAACGCCGGTGACGTACATCAGAAGCCTTTCAAGACCGAGACCGAAGCCGGAATGGGTAACGCCGCCGTATCTTCTCAGGTCGAGATACCAGTCGAGGGTCTCCTTCTCCATTTTCAGCTCGTCCATTCTTTTATCCAAAAGCTCGAAATTCTCCTCGCGCTGAGAACCGCCTATAAGCTCTCCGACCCCCGGGACAAGCAGGTCGCAGGCGGCGACCGTTTTTCCGTCGGGGTTGAGCTTCATATAAAACGCCTTGATGTCCTTCGGGAAATCAATCAGGAAAACCGGCCCTTTTGCTATTTTCTCGCAGATATAGACCTCGTGCTCCTTGTTGAAATCCATTCCCCATGATACGGGGTTTTCAAACTTTTCTCCGCTCTTAAGAAGCGCGTCTACCGCCTCGGTGTAGGTTATGACCTTGAAGTCGGAATTTACGACGTTTTCGAGCTTCTCGATGAGGTCGTGCTTCTCGACGACGAAATTATTTAAGAAATCAAGCTCGTCGTGGCAGGTCGTCAAAACGTCGGATATGACGAATTTGAGCATAGCCTCCATGACCGCCATGTCGCCCTTAAGGTCGCAAAACGCCATCTCGGGCTCGATCATCCAGAATTCCGAGGCGTGATAAGGCGTGTTTGAATTCTCGGCGCGGAAAGTCGGCCCGAAGGTATAGACCTTTCCGAAAGCGAGCGCGAACGGCTCGACATGAAGCTGCCCCGAAACCGTCAGGCAGGCGTGCTTGCCGAAGAAATCCTCGGAATAATTTCCGTCGTCGCGGGTAGTTACGGTGAAGCACTCGCCCGCGCCCTCGGCGTCGTTTCCGGTGATTATCGGTGTGTGGATGTAGGTGAAGCCGTTTTCGCGGAAGAATTCGTGGAGCGACTGAGATATCACCGAGCGGATCTTGAAAACAGCCATAAAGGTGTTGGTACGGGGTCTGAGATGAGGTATCTCGCGCAAAAATTCAAGGCCATGGCGCTTTTTCTGCAAGGGATAGGACGCGTCGCAGTCGCCCAAAAGCTCGATCTCGGAGGCGTTGACCTCAAAGGGCTGCTTTGCCCCCTCGGTTATTATCAGCTTTCCGCTGACCCTCACCGAGCAGCCGGTGAGCAGCTTTGAGACCTCGGCGAAGTTTTGCAGCTTATCCTCTTCGTATACTATCTGGCAGTTGTTGAAGCAGGAGCCGTCGCTTAAAGCGATGAAGCCTATTTTATTCGACGAGCGGTTAGTTCTTATCCACCCCTCGAGAGTAACGTCAGCGCCGGTAACGAGCCCGTCGTTCGGCGCCATTTTGCGAACGCTCTTATATATTTCGTCAATCAAATATTTCATTTGAAACGCTCCTTTCAAAAACGTACAGCTAATTATAGACCCGAAAAAGTCAGTTGTCAAGTGCGAGTTGGCTAAGATGTGCGTTCGCTCGGAGCGGAAATATTAAAAGTTTTCGGTCAAGCCTTTTTCTAAAAGGCTTGCGAGAGTCCGGAGGCGAGCAGCCTCCGGTCGCGGCCCGCAGGCCGCGAAAGCCTTTACAGCGTGCGCTCCGCAAGGGGTGAATTAAAAAAACAATCCGGTGGATTGTTTTTTTAAGAGGGGACGACCTGCAAGAGAGGGCGTCCCCTCTTTGCCTCGCTCGCCGCTCGGCAAATGGGGAACCCTCGCCGGGTGTTCCCCCTTTGCCGAGCGTTTATTCTTTTTTACCCTCGCTCTCAATTTTTCTCAGCGTGTCTCGGTCAATCTCGGCCTTTAGCTCGGTGAGCCATTCGCTCCAGCCGACCCTGTCGGCGCCGTGGCGAAGCTGGAGCGCATATTCGTGCGGCTCCCATGTCGAGATGTCCGCCTCGTTGTGAGAGATCACCGCTTCAAGGCTGTCAAGCGCCTTGAACAGCTTCGCCTCGGGGGTTCGGCACTCCTCGATCTCAAGATAAAGCGCTCTGAAATTTTCGCGGACGTCCTCGGGAAGACGCGACAAAAGCCCCTCGACGGCGAGCCTTTCGGTCTGCTCGTCAGATTCGGTCTTTGAAAAACAGGGAATGTCGCCGGTCACCGCCTCGCCGAGGTCGTGAATCAGGCACATTTTTATTACCTTTCCGATGTCGAGCTCCGGAAATTCTCCCTCCAAAAGCATCGGCGCGAGCGCGAGCCTGAAACAGTGGTCGGCGACGCTTTCACGCCGCCCGGGCTCCGTCCAGTTATGCCGAGGCGTTGTTTTGAGCGGGCTTATCAGCCCCAAAAAGTCGATGAATTCACGCGGAGTCATAGCCTCACCCTTTAAAATAGTCTGAATATTTTTCGCAGAGATCCGTAAGATTTTTCATGTCGAGCCGCTCCGGTCGGCAATCGGGGGATATCCCCGCGGCTGAGATTATCTCGGCGGCGGCGGACTTTTCGATTCCCATCGAGCCGGAAAGCGCATTGAGAAGCGTTTTTCTTCGCATAGTGAAAATTCCTCTGACTATCGAGAAAAACAGCTTTTCGTCCCCAACCTCGGGGGTACGCTCTCTTATATCGAGCTTTATCACCGTACTGTCAACCTGCGGAGAGGGCATAAAGCTGCTCCTTGAAACATCAAAAAGCCGCTCGGCCTTGCTGTAAAAATCAACCGCAACGGTCACCGCGCCCGCTTCTCGTGTGCCGGGCTTGGCGCAAAGGCGCTCGGCGGCCTCTTTTTGCACCATCGTCGTCACCGAGGTTATCGGCAGCCGGTCCTCGAGCAGCTTCATGACTATCGGCGAGGTTATATAATAGGGAAGATTCGCGCAGACCGCCGTCGAAAGCCCCGAAAACTCCTCGGCAATCAGCTTTTTGAGATCGACCTTCATGACGTCGGCGCTTATGATCTTTAAGTTTTTGTGCTCCGAAAGCGTTTCGGAGAGTATCGGCAAAAGCCTTTCGTCAAGCTCGATCGCGACGACCTTTTCGGCCCGAAGGCAAAGCTCGTTCGTTAAAACGCCTATCCCGGGGCCTATCTCGATTATCCCGAAACCCTTTTTTGCGTTGCCGAGCTCGGCGATTTTCGGGCAGACCGAGGGGTTTATCAGAAAATTCTGCCCGAGCCGCTTTGAAAAGGTAAAGCCGTGTCGGGAAAGTAGCGATTTTATAACCGCAGGGTCGTATAGATTATCCATATCGGGCTCCTTTTTTGAATTTGTAATATTATACCACACCGCTTTTTTCGAGTCAAGTTGACTTGGGCGGAGCTTTATGCTAAAATGACGGAAAAGGAGGGAAAGCCATGAATTATCAGGATATCAACGCCGAAACGATCGACCGCTGGATAGCCGAGGGCTGGGAATGGGGCGTGCCGGTCTCTCACGATGTCTGCGAGGAGGCGCGGCGCGGGAATTGGAACGTTTTGCTTACACCGACAAAGCCGGTGCCTCACAGCTGGTTCGGCGAGCTTCGCGGCAAAAAAATTCTCGGCCTTGCCTCGGGCGGAGGGCAGCAGATACCGATTTTTTCTCTGCTCGGCGCGGAATGCACCGTGCTTGACTACTCGCAAAAACAGCTCGAATCGGAAAGGCTTGTCGCCAAGCGCGAGGGATACTGCGTGAAAATTATCCGCGCGGATATGGCAAAGCCGCTTCCGTTTTCGGACTGCGAATTTGATATTGTTTTTCACCCGGTCTCAAACTGCTATGTCGAGGACGTAAAGCCTATTTTCAGGGAGTGTTTTCGGGTGCTGAAAAGCGGCGGCGCGCTTCTTTCGGGGCTTGACAACGGCATTAACTATATCGTGAGCGAGGACGAAACAAAAATCGTGAACACGCTCCCCTTCAACCCGCTGAAAAACCCCGGGCAGATGAAGGCGCTTGCCGACGACGACAGCGGCGTGCAGTTTTCTCACACCGCCGAGGAGCAGATAGGCGGGCAGCTTGAAGCGGGATTTATCCTCACGGACATCTATGAGGACACAAACGGAATTGGGTTTTTGCATGAGCACAATATCCCCTGCTTTTACGCAACGAGAGCGATAAAGCCCTGAAAAACGAATAAACCGCCCGACGGTGCAGATAATATCGCCGAAGGGCGGTGTTTTAATGGACAGGCGCGTTTGGTATGAATATATGGCGGCCGCCGACGCCGCGGCGCTTCTTGACCCGAGGCAGCTTCGGGACTATCTCGAAAAAAGGCACCCTCTCGGGAGAAAGCCGCACAGGCAAAGTCGGGAGATAGCCTGAAAAAAGCGGCTCGTTGAAAACCGCCGCTCAATGAATAAAAAATGGGGAGTCCGCTTAGGACTCCCCCGATTTTTGATATTACTTTATCATCGAAGCGACTTCGTCGGCGAAGTTGTCTTCTCTCTTAGCGATGCCCTCGCCGCGCTCATAGCGGACATAATCGGCGATCTTTATCGAGCCGCCGAGCTCTTTGGCGCACTTATCGACATATTTGCCGACCGTGAGGTCGCCGTCCTTGATGAATTCCTGATCGACAAGGCAGTTCTCGCTGTAATACTTGCCGATCTTGCCCTCGACGATCTTTGCGAGCACCTGCTCGGGCTTGTTCTTCATCTTCGGGTCCTCAGACATCTGCGCGAGCATTATCTTCTTCTCGCCGTCCAAAACTTCGGCCGGAACATGGTCTCTGTCAAGATAGGACGCGTTCATCGAAGCAACCTGAAGCGCAACGTCCTTTCCGCAGACCAGCGCCTTTTCGCCGAGATCGGTGTCGAGCTTTACAAGAACGCCGATCCTTCCGCCGCCGTGAACATAGGAAACAAGAGTTCCCTCGAGGCGGGCAAATCTGCGGATCTGAATGTTTTCGCGGATCTTGAGGAAGAGTTCCTGAAGCTCTTCTTCAACGGTCCTCGAAGAACCGCTCGCTTTTGCGGCTTTAAGGGCCTCAACGTCGGCGGGATTCGCCTCGATAACGGTTTTGCAGACGCAGTTTACAAAGTTCTTGAAATCGTCGGTGTTGGCGACAAAGTCGGTCTCGGAGTTTACCTCGACGATAGCGCCGACATTTCCCTCGACCATCGCTATTACAAGTCCCTCGGCGGCGACTCTGCCGGCCTTTTTGGCCTGAGTGGCAAGTCCCTTCTCGCGGAGGATAACTATTGCTTTTTCAAAATCGCCGTCGGCCTCAACGAGCGCCTTCTTGCAGTCCATCATTCCGACACCGGTCCTCTCGCGCAGGGCCGAAACGTCCTTAGCGGTAATATTTGCCATAAAATAAACTTCCTTTCAAAACAAAAAATTCCGATATGGGGCAGGTGTTGCCCTGCCCCGTAAAGCCTTGATAATTATTCTTCGCTCTCCGAAACCTCTTCGGTCTCCTCTGCAGGAGCGTCAGCCTCGCCCTGACGGCCCTCGATAATGGCGTCGGCGATAGCGCCGGAGATCAGCTTGACGGCTCTGATAGCGTCGTCGTTTCCGGGGATAACGTAATCGACCTCGTCGGGGTCGCAGTTGGTGTCAACGATAGCGACGATGGGAATACCGAGCTTTCTCGCCTCTGAGACCGCTATCTTCTCCCTCTTGGGATCGACGATGAACAGCGCCGAGGGCAGCTTCTGCATATTCTTTATGCCGCCGAGATATTTTTCGAGCTTCTCGATCTCAAGCTGGAGCTTGACGACTTCCTTCTTGGGAAGAAGGTCGAAGGTTCCGTCGGTCTCCATCTTGTGGAGCTGCTCGAGCCTGCGGATACGGGTCTGAATGGTCTTGAAGTTGGTCATCATGCCGCCGAGCCAGCGCGCGTTGACATAGTGAGCGTTAGCTCTGAGCGCTTCCTCGCGGATAGAGTCGCCAGCCTGCTTTTTGGTTCCGACGAAAAGGATCTCTCCTCCCTCGGCCGAAATGTCGCGAACGAACATATAAGCCTCTTCCAGCTTGCGGACCGTTTTCTGAAGGTCGATGATGTAGATGCCGTTTCTTTCGGTGAAGATGTAAGGCGCCATCTTCGGGTTCCATCTTCTTGTCTGGTGTCCGAAATGGACGCCGGCTTCAAGAAGCTGCTTCATTGATACTACTGCCATTGTAGTAACCTCCTGTTTTGGTTTTAAATTTTTTAACCCTCCGCCCGTCTTGACTTGCATACACCCCTTTCGGGGACCTCTGCAAAAGCTCGGGCGTGCGAATTACCGTGAAATTATATCATACTCTTTCCAAAAAAGCAAGTCTTTTTTCATAATTTTTTCAGAAATTTGCCTCGCTTAACCGCTTTTCCTTTTCGTCCGAGCCGGATTCGGGAAGATAATGCGAATCGGTGACCAATATCGCGTCCTTTCCGATGAGCGTTATGTCCTCGAAATTCACCGAAAGGTCGCTGTCTCTTCCCAAAAAGCCGAACAGCTTCGGCCGGCCGTAAATTATCATCGAGCTGACGCTTGCGGTCTCGCTGTCAAAGCTGATGTCGTCGGCTCTGCCCAAAATAACACCGGTCTTGGTGTCAACTATCTCTTTTTTTCTGATCTCGGATAAAGTTACCTGCAAAAAATCACCCCCGCCATAATTATATGACAGGGGCGGCAAAAAAATCCCGAATCAATTTGCGCTGTCGCAGCAGGAATTTGAATTCTGCGAGCAGGCGACGTCCTCAAGGCTCTTGGGATAAAACTCGCTCGTCGGAAAACTGATCCTGTCGAAAAGCTCGCAGGGGCTTTCGGTCGAAGAGGTGCATTCCTTGGACGGCACCTCATAATCGAACGAGGGTATCATCACGGGGACGCTTCTTGAAAGCGAAACTATTGAGAACATTCCGAGCGTGACGCAGATCATCTTTCTTGAGGGAACGGTGACCGCAGTCTCGCAGGTAGCGTCGGTGCAGGCGCTGAACGCGGGGATAGTCACGAGCCTGAGACCCAAAACGATCGGGTCGGCGACGGTGACGCTTGCCCTCGGCGGGTTGTTATAGCAGCAGCCGTTCTGAGATACCGCTCCGTTGTCGTCCGAGCTGAACAGCTTGGTTCCGCCCTCGCTGCCGTAAAGGATAACCTTTTTGGTGAAGGTCGCGGAGCCGTTCACGATATTTGTCGGGACCGATGCCGAAGCCGAAGAAGAAAGCTCAACCTCGATGTTAAAGGTGTAAGTAATATCCACCGAATAAAAGCCCTTGTTGAACTGAATGGGCTCGATCGAGAAGTAAGCGCTCGTAACCTCGCAGCAGCGGGCTTTTGCATAAGCCGCTTCGTTTACAAGCTGATTAGACTCAAAATCGGGAAATACGACCTCTAAATCTTCAAGGCAGTCACGGTCCGAGCAGCTGTCAAAAATGCGCTCCGCCTGAATCGTTACGGCTTCTTTGAAACCGTAGGGATTGTTAGCAAATTCTGCCATATGGATCCTCCTGAATAAGTATTAAAGTCCGGTGACTTCGATACATAGTATTCAGAAAAATCGAAATTAGTGACAGGCAGCCGCTCGTGAAAAATCAGAAAAGGGTCATCTGCGACGTTTCGGGCATATTTCCGAAAGCCCCGAGCGAGGTCAGCTGATCTATCACCGAGCGCGAAACGCCCGATTCGACGGCATATTCCTCGATAGAGACGAACCCGCCCTTTTGCGCGGCGGCATAAAGCGACTCGGCCGCCTTTTCGCCCACTCCCGAGAGGGATATGAACGGAAGCCTCAGCTTGCCGTCCTCGATCTTATATATCTTTGAATGAGACTTGTAAATGTCTATCGGCAAAAATTCATAGCCCCGGCAAAGCATTTCGTTTATAATGAGAAGAGTTTCCATGGTGCCGGTGTCCTTCGCCGAGCGCTCCTTGCCCATCTGCTTCAGCTCTTCGATCTTATACTGCGTCGCCAGCTTTCCGCGAATGGCGCTTTCGGCGTCGAAATCCTCGCCCCGAACGGTGAATATCGCGGCGTAAAATTCGAGCGGATAATAGACCTTGAACCACGCAAGCCTTATCGCGGCGGTGACATATGCCGCGGCATGAGCTTTCGGGAACATATACTCGATCTTCATGCAGCTTTCGATGTACCACTCGGGAACGCCGTGGTCGCGCATGGTCTGCTTCATCTCGTCGGTCAGCAGCTTCGGCGCGTTGCCCTTTCTGACAATCTCCATTATCTTGAACGAAAGCGATTCCTCGACCCCGTGATATATAAGATAGGTCATGATGCTGTCGCGCGTTCCGATGACCTGATCGATGGTGCAGGTGCCGTTGTTGATGAGATCCCGCGCATTCCCCTGCCAAACGCCTGTTCCGTGAGAAAGCCCAGATATCTGCAAAAGGTCGGCAAAGGTCTTGGGCTTTGTCTCCATAAGCATATCGCGGGTGTTCGTCGTTCCCATTTCGGGAATCGCAAGGGTGCCGTTTGACCAGCCGAGCTCCTCCTCGGTGACGCCGAGGGCCTCGGGAGAGGTGAACAGCGAATAGACCTTTTCGTCGCTCATCGGAGTGTCGGTTATCTTTCGGCCGGTCATATCCTCAAGGTATTTATATATGGTCGGAACATCGTGACCGAGCTCGTCGAGCTTTAAAATGGTATCGTGAAGCGAGTTGAAGTCAAAGTGAGTGGTGATGATGTCGGAATCGGTCTTTTCGGCGGGGTGCTGGACCGGCGTGAAGTCGTAGACCTCGTATTCCGAGGGTATGACGACCATTCCGCCCGGGTGCTGACCGGTCGTGCGCTTGATGCCGGTGCAGCCCTTTGTGAGCCTTGCTATCTCGGCGTTGCCGACGGTTTTTCCGCGCTCTTCAAGATATTTCATAACATAGCCGTAAGCCGTTTTATCTGCCACGGTGGAGATAGTTCCGGCTTTAAAGACGTTCTCCGCTCCGAAAAGCACCTCGGTGAATTTGTGGGCGCTCGACTGATAGTCGCCCGAGAAGTTGAGGTCGATATCGGGCGATTTGTCGCCGTGGAAGCCCAAAAACGTCTCGAAAGGTATATCGTGGCCGTCGCGCTTCATGTCGGCTCCGCACTTGGGGCATTTTTTCGGAGGAAGATCGAATCCCGAGCCGTATTCGCCCTTGGTGAAGAATTCGCTCTCGTGGCAGTTCGGGCAGACGTAATGAGGCACCAGCGGGTTTACCTCGGAGATGCCGCACATCGAAGCGACGAAGCTCGAACCGACGGAACCTCGCGAGCCGACCTGATAGCCGTGCGCTACCGAATCGGCGACAAGGCGCTTTGCGATGACATACAAAACCGCAAAGCCGTGCTCGATTATCGAATTCAGCTCCTTTTCGAGCCGGTTGTAAACGATGTCGGGCAGCGGGTCGCCGTAGATTTTTTTTGCGGTGCTCCAGCATATATCGGTAAGCTCCTCGTCGGCGCCGTCGATGTGCGGGGTGAACGTTCCTTTCGGGAAAGCCCGCAGCTCGGGGTCGGTCATGGAGGCGATGAGGTTAGAATTCGTCACGACGACCTCATATGCCTTCTCCTCGCCGAGATAGGAAAACTCGTCAAGCATCTCCTTGGTGGTTTTGAGATAAAGCGGCGCCTGAGTGTCGGAGTCGCTGTACATCACCGAGGTCAGAATGCTTCGGAAAATGCCGTCGTTTTTGTCGAGAAAATGCACGTCCCCGGTCGCGACAACGGGGATCCCGAGCTCGTCGCCTATCTTGACGATAGTGCGGTTGAGGTCTTTAAGCTGCTCGACCGAGCTTACGCTGCCGTTTCTGAGCATGAACATATTGTTTCCGAGAGGTTGTATCTCAAGATAGTCGTAAAACCTCGCGATCTCAAGAAGCTCGTCCCAAGGCTTGCCCTGAAAGACCGCTCTGAAAAGCTCTCCGGCTTCGCACGCCGAGCCGACGATAAGCCCCTCGCGGTGCTTTATCAGCTCGGATTTCGGTATCCTCGGGTTCTTGTAATAATATTTCAGGTTTGAATACGAGACCAGCTTGTAAAGGTTTTTCAGGCCGACCTTGTTTTTTGCGATGATGATTTGGTGGAAGGACGGCAGATGATTTATGTCGGTGTTTGCGAGCAAAACGTTGAGGCTGCCGACGTTGGCGGTTTTATCTCTTTCAAGAAGCCTCTGAGACAAAACGATGAAGATGTTCGCGTTGACCTCGGCGTCGTCGCAGGCGCGGTGATGGTTGAACGCCCCCAGCCCGAGGGTCTTCGCGACGGCGTCGAGCGTGTGCTTTGCGTTGTTTGGGAGCATCGAGCGGGAAAAAGGCACGGTGTCGATATATGTAAACGGAAAAGATTTTTCGCACCTTTCGGCCGCGGCTCGGATAAACGAGGTGTCAAAGCCGGCGTTATGAGCTACGAGCACCGGGGCTTCTCCGCAAAACGCCATGAACTGTTCAAGCGCTTCTTTTTCTTTGGGAGCGCCCTTTACCATGTCGTCGCGAATTCCGGTAAGCTCGATTATTCGACCCGGGATAGGCTTTTCGGGATCGACGAAAATGTTCATTCGGTCAACTATCTCGAAGTCTCTGACCTTTACCGCGCCTATCTCGATTATTTTTTCGGCGGCGGCCGAAAGCCCCGTCGTTTCAAGGTCGAAAACGACGAATTCTCCGCTTAAAGGTCTCGAATCGGGCCCCACGGTAACGGCGGTCTCGTCGTTGACCTGATAGGCCTCGAGGCCGTAGATGATTTTGAACTCCCCGCCCTTTTTGCGGATGGAATCGACCTCGTACATCGCGTCGGGGAAGCTCTGCACAACGCCGTGATCGGTTATCGCGAGCGCCGACATTCCCCAGCCGTAAGCCCTTTTGACGATATCGGTGACCGGCGTTACGCCGTCCATGACCGACATATTGGTGTGGCAGTGAAGCTCGACGCGCTTGACCGGAGCGTCATCGACCTGCATTTTTCTCTTGACTATGCTTATATCCCTCGGCTTGAGGTTTATGTCGTTGTCATAGCTGTCAAACTGAATCTCGCCCGAGACCGCTATCGTCTGACCGACCTTCAAAGCGTCAAGTATTGCCTCGCCCTTGGCTTTCAGCTCGATTATTTTGACCGTCACCGAGCCGCGATGATCGGTTATCATTACGGTGATTATAAGCCTCTTGTCGTCTCGGGTCGAGCGCGAATCTATCGAGAAGATATCCCCCACCGCGACGATTTTTCCGCTCTTGTCATTTAACTCCGAAAGGTTCGCGGGCGGCTCGTCGGTGCGGATATCCCGCCCCATAACGACGGTCGCCGAGGGCTCGAGCTCGACCTCGGGTATTGAAATCTCGTACTCTGCCAAAGCCGGCTGCTCCTGCCCGCGGGGCGAAGAATATGACGGCGGGGGCGGAGGCGGCGGGGTCAGCTTTTCGAGCATTTCGTCGTGAGCCTTAAAGTGCTCCTCGCTGTCGACCGAGAGGTTTCCGCCGAGCGAGATTTCGACCTTTTTCGAGAAGTGGCTGAAAATTATCTTCGAGAGGGCTTCCTCCATTCCGGCGCCGCGCAAAAGCGTTACGCCGCCGTTTTTGAGGTCTATCTCCAAAACGTCGCCCGATATCTTAAAGTCGGCGTTATCCAAAAAACCGTTGACCGGCACCCGCCGTTTAAGCTCGGAAACAAGCGCGGGGACGGCCTCGACGGTGAAAAGCTCAGGCGGGTATTTCGGCACGACGTAAACCTCTCTGAGCGAAAGCTGGGCGCGAAGCACCTCGGAGAAAGCGCGGATATCCTCGAACGAAACAAGGGACGAAAAATCCACCTCGACAGCAAGCGAAGTCCTGTCTCTCGAGAAAGCCATGCGGCGGATCACTCCGCTTTTAACGCTTTCGGGCAGCAGGTCCGCATAGGCGTTAAAAAAGCTCAGAACCGTCTTTTCCAACCGTTTTCACCCTTTCCGCTCAAAGTTTTTCTATCTCGTCAAGAAGCGCCGTCAAAGCGTCGCTCTCGGGGAATTTTCCCAAAATTTTGTCCTTTTTGAAGATGACCGCGCAGCCGTCCCCTCCCGCAAGGCCGATATCGGCTTCTCTGGCCTCTCCGGGTCCGTTTACGACGCAGCCCATGACCGCGACGGTGATGTTTTTGTCTATCCCCTTAACGGCTTTTTCGACCTTCTCGGCAAGCCCGATTAGGTCTATACGCGTTCTGCCGCAGGTCGGGCAGGAGACTATTTTAACGCCGCCGGTCTTTCCTATCGCCCGAAGAATATCATAACCCGCCTCGACCTCGCGCAGGGGGTCGTCGGTCAAAGATACCCTTATCGTTTCGCCGATACCGTCGCAGAGAAGCGAGCCTATCCCTATTGCGGATTTGATCAAACCGGCTTTATATGTACCCGCCTCGGTGACGCCGAGGTGCAAGGGATAGCTTGTCATCTCGCTTATAAGGCGGTATGCCGAGATGGTTCTCATAACGTCGGAGGATTTCAGCGAAACGACGATATCGTCAAAATCGCAGCGCTCGAGCTCTTTTATCTCGTTCATGGCGCTTTCGCACAGCGCCTCGGCGGTCGGCGAGCCGTATTTTTCAAGCAAACTCTTTTCAAGCGAGCCGGAATTTACGCCTATCCTTATGGGTATTCCCCTTTTGCGGCACTCGTCGGCAACCGCCTTGACGCGCTCTCGCGAGCCGATGTTGCCGGGATTTATCCTTATCTTGTCTATGCCGCGCTCCGCTGCTCCCAAAGCAAGACGGTAATCAAAGTGGATATCCGCCACCAAGGGAACGGATATCTCGTTTTTTATCGCGGGTATAAGCTCGAGCGCCCTTTTGTCGGGCACCGAGACCCTGATTATCTCGCAGCCGGCTTTTTCAAGGGCTTTCGCCTGAGAAACGTTGCCCGAAACGTCGGTCGAAACGACGTTCAGCATCGACTGAACATATATGTGCGAGCCGTCAAGCGTAAAGTCTTTCAGCTTTACAGGTTTTACCTTGCGCATAAAATCACACCTCAGAAAAGTTTCATGATATCAAGTACCGTGACGACGATCATCAGCCCGAAAAGAAGCATCAGCCCGACGAAATGTATCATTCCCTCGTGCTCGGCCTTGATGGGCTTGCGGCGGATCATCTCGATTATGATGAAGAAAGCGCGGGCGCCGTCAAGCGCGGGTATCGGCAAAAGGTTGAATATTCCGACGTTTATCGTTATGAAAACGACGAAGGACATAAGGTCAAGGAGCATCTCTCCGAAAGAGACGCCCTTTGCCGTTGAGCCGACGACGTCGCCGATAGCGCCGACGATCCCGACCGGCCCCGAAAGGTCGTTTATCGAAAATCTGCCGCGGATAAGGTCGTAAAGCGACAGCCAGATCATTCTCGCGACCGAGACGAATTTTCTCGACGAGTAGCTTATGACTGTCAAGGGATTTACCTTTTCACCCATGACGTAAAAATCAATGACGAGGTTCGAGGTGCCGTCCTCGGATTTTTCGCCGTCGAACTTAACGGCGGGCAGAATCAGCTTTTGGCCGTCTCTTATGACCGTCATTTCAAAGATGCGGTCCTCGTCGAGCTGGAACTGATAGGAAATATCGGTGTCGCAAAGAACGCGGAGACCGTTGACCTTAACTATTTTGTCGCCGGCTTCAAGCCCGCTGACGTGCGAGGGCGAATCCTCGGAGTAAAACCCCGCGACGGTCGTTGTGGTAATTCCGCCGCTGAGCGAGGTCACGACGATGAGGATAACAAAGCCCAAGATCAGGTTCATGAAAGCGCCCGCGCAGATTATCAAAAGGCGCTGCCACGCGGGTTTTCGGTTAAAGGCGCGAGGGTCGTGCGACTCCTCGTCCTCGCCCTCCATTGAAACAAAGCCGCCTATCGGCAAAAGCCTCAGCGAATAGGCGGTGTCGCCCTTGGTTTTGCTGAGCAGCTTCGGACCCATTCCTATCGAAAATTCATTGACTTTTACTCCGCAGGCTTTTGCGACGGCAAAATGCCCCGCCTCGTGTATCATTATTATGATACCGAAAACCAAAATCGCTACGAGAATATAAACTAAGGTCAAACCACATTCTCCTTTTTCAAGCAAAAACGCTTATTTCAAGCCGTTTTCGTAGGTTTTGCGAACATACTCCGAAGCCTCGGCGACGGCGTCGTAAACGTCTTCTGGCGAGCGGAGTTCTTTTGAGCCTATATTTTCAAGCGCGCCCTTTACGAGCTCGCCTATCTGCAAAAATTTGATTTTTCCCGAGATGAAAAGCCCGACCGCGACCTCATCCGCGCCGCTGACGACCGCCGGAGCGGTTCCGCCGAGCGAAGCTGCTTTGAGAGCGGTTTTTATGCAGTCGAACGCCTCAAAATCGGGCTTATAAAAGCTGAGCGTGCCGTAATCGGCGAGCGAAAGCGGCTTTGTCGGGCTTTCAAGCCTGTCCGGGCAGGTCAGGGCATACTGGATAGGTATTCGCATATCGGGGACGCCGAGCTGCGCGATGACTGCGCCGTCGCGGAATTCTACCGCCGAATGTATCACGCTTTCGCGGTGGATAACTATTTCTATCTCGTCGGCCGAAACGCCGAAAAGCCGCATAGCTTCGATGAATTCAAGGCCCTTGTTCATCAGCGTCGCCGAATCGACGGTGATTTTTTTGCCCATTTTCCAAGTCGGGTGCGCAAGCGCCTGCTCGACGGTCACGTTCTCAAGCTGAGAGCGGGTCTTTCCGAAAAACGGCCCGCCCGAAGCAGTCAAAAGGATCTTTCTGAGGTCTTCTCTTTTTGAGCCGCGAAGGCACTGAAAGATTGCGGAATGCTCGCTGTCAACCGGGTAAAGGTTTACGCCTTTACGCTTTGCCGCGCCGGTGACGATATCTCCGCCGGCGACGAGCGCCTCTTTGTTTGCCAGCGCAACGTCCTTTCCGGCATTTATCGACGCAAGAGTGGGCTTTAAACCGACCGTTCCGACAACGCCGTTCAAAACAAGCTCGGCACTGTCAAGCTCTGCGGCTTTACAAAGCCCGTCCATGCCGGTAGCTATCTCGGCGCTGTTTCCTATAAGTCTGTAAAGCTGCTCGGCTTTACTTTCATTGAAAATGCAGACCAGCCTCGGCGAAAATTCCTTTACCTGCTCGGCCAGAAGCGAAACGTTTGAATTTGCCGTAAGCGCCTCGACCTTTATTCCGTGCGCCCTCGCAACGTCGAGCGCCTGAACGCCGATGGCTCCGGTCGAGCCCAAAACAGATATCCTTTTCATGCAAGCCCTCCGAACGCAAACATCATGAACGGCGCGATATAGACCATGCTGTCAAACCTGTCCATGGCGCCGCCGTGTCCCGGCATTATCTTGCCGTAGTCCTTGATGCCGGCGTGCCGCTTGATTAGCGACGCCGAAAGGTCTCCCAAAAGGCCGAGCAGTGCGCATATAACGCCTATCAGCGCGGCCGGAAGCGGAGAAATGAAGTCGAAAAATCTCCCTGCAATAAGGGCATAGACGAAGAACACCACGGCGTTCGCCGCCATGCCGCCGATAAGCCCCTCGACGGTTTTTTTAGGGCTTATTTCGGGGCACAGCTTGTGCTTGCCCAAAAATGTCCCCGCAAAATATGCGCCCGAGTCGGCGACCCATGCTCCCATAAAAGCCAAGATGAGATTCAAAACGCCGACAGTGCCGTTTCCGGCCTCGATTTTTGAGATAGAATACATACAAAAGCCTATCAAAAGGCAATATGCCAAACCGATGTAATAGCTTCCGATCTCGAGCTGCTTGTGCCTGAAAAGCAGATAAAACTGACTGATTACAATATATGCAAATATGGCGGCAATATACAACGCCGCGCCGCCGAGCACGCCGCTCTCTAAAAGGTCGAGGCGGGGTGAAAAGGCCGCCGCCAAGACATGAAGCGAGGCCGCCGCGATGAGAACATAATCGGTCTTCATTTTAAGCGCGCCGAGCATCTCATATACCATGAGAAAGCCGACCAAAAACAGCCCGAGCGGGAAAACAAAGGTCGTGTGGAGCCAGAGGACCGCCGCCAAAATCGCGATGCCGACGGCTCCGGAAATTATTCTCGTTTTCATTTTGCATCTCCGAATCTGCGGTTTCTTGATGAAAAGCTGTCAACCGCTTTCATAAGGTCGCTTTTTGAAAAATCACACCAAAGCGTATCGGTGAAGTAAAGCTCGGCATAGGATATCTGCCAGATAAGAAAGTTAGATATTCTCAGCTCGCCGCCTGTTCGCACCATCAAATCTACCGGAGGGATATCCTCGGTCTGAAGCAGCTTTTCAAAGGCGGCCTCGTCAAGATCATCGGGCTTCAGAAAGCCCTCGGAAACAAGCTCGGAGGCTTTTTTAGCGGCTCTTACGATATCGTCGCGCCCGCCGTAATTTATCGCGAGGGTGACGGTCATGCCGGTGTGGTCGAGGGATTTTTTCTCGGCGTCCGCCATTTTTTTCTGCAAAACCTCCGAAAGCCGCTCTCGCCCTCCGATGAACCGAAGCCTTATGTTCTCTTTTTCATAGTTCACAAGGTCGTCGAGATTGTCCTCGAGCAGCTTCATCAGCGCCGAGACCTCGTCGTCGGAACGCTTCCAGTTTTCGGTCGAAAAGGCATAGAAGGTCGCGTATTTCACCCCGATATCGTCGAGGTCGCGAATGACCCTCCGCAAAACCTTTGCGCCCTCTTTATGGCCGGCGGTACGCGGAAGCCCGCGCTTTTTCGCCCATCTTCCGTTGCCGTCCATTATAAAAGCTATGTGCTCCGGCGGCGGGCCGGAAAAATTGTTCGTCTTCATCTCATCACCGTTCAAATGGTATAAAATTCGGGAAGCGGGTTCCCGAATTTTATAAATAATATGCTTTTTCGCCGGCCGTCAGACGGTCATGATCTCCTTCTCTTTTGTCGAGACCATGGTATCGACGTTTTCGATATATTTGTCGGTCAGCTTTTGGATATCCTTGTCGAACAGCTTGACGTCGTCCTCGGTCAGATCGCCGTTTTTCTTCATGTTTTTGATCTTGTCGTTAGAGTCGCGGCGAATAGCTCTGACTGCGACCTTGGCGTCCTCTCCGAGCTTTTTGATGTCTTTTCCGAGCTCCTTGCGGCGCTCCTCGGTGAGCTGAGGGAAAGCGAGCCTTATTACGGTGCCGTCGTTAGAGGGGTTGATGCCGAGATCCGACGCCTGAATGGCCTTTTCGATGGCTTTGAGGGAGGATTTGTCCCACGGCTGAATGACGAGCACTCTCGCGTCGGCGACCGAGACCGCCGCCATCTGCTGAATAGGCGTCTGTGTGCCGTAATAATCGACCGTTATCCTGTCCAAAACCGCAGGGTTTGCGCGTCCGGCGCGAATGGCCGCAAAATCTGAGGCGAGCACCTTCAGGGTCTTTTCCATTCTTTCCTTTGCGTTGTCAAGAACATCTTTCATTTTGATATCTCCTTTCAGAATATTATTTTAAAAGTTACTTTTCGACCAGAGTTCCGACGTTCTCGCCCATGCAGGCTTTGTAAATATTGTCGGGGTCCTCGATGGAGAACACGATGATCGGAATAGCATTGTCGGCGCACATGGCCGCAGCGGTGGAATCCATAACGCCGAGGTGGTGGGTCAGAACGTCGTCGAGCTTTAAGGTGTCGTATTTAACGGCGTCGTCGTGCTTGTGAGGGTCTTTGTCGTAAACGCCGTCAACCATAGTCGCCTTGAGCATCACGTTCGCCTCGATCTCGGCGGCGCGGAGGCTTGAAGCTGTATCGGTCGAGAAGAACGGGCTTCCGGTGCCGCAGCCGAAGATGACTACTCTGCGCTTTTCAAGGTGCCTTATCGCTCTGTTGCGGATATAAGGCTCGGCTATCTGGGTCATGAAAATAGAGGTCTGCACTCTGACGTCGATACCCATGGATTCGAGAACGTCCGCAATAGCGAGCGCGTTCATCGCCGTTGCGAGCATTCCGATGTGGTCGGCTCTGGTCCTGTCCATAGTTCCCGAGGAGCGGCCGCGCCAGAAGTTTCCTCCGCCGACGACTATTCCTATCTCAACGCCGGCGTCATATGCCTTTTTGATGCCCTTGCAGATGCTGTTTATCCTGTCAAAATCAAGGCCCGAGCCCTTTTTGCCGGCAAGCGATTCTCCGCTTAATTTCAAAAGCACTCTCTTATATTTAACGCCGTCGGCAGGAGTGGAGACGGCCTCGGAAACAGGCGCTTTGACCTCGACCTTTCCGTGCTCTTTCTCATAGTCCGAGCGGATCTTATATACATAGTTGTAGGAAGTCCCGATCTCTTTTGCGATCTCCTTGGTGGTCATTCCCTGATCCATCAGCGCGATGACTTTTTTCTTGATAGATTTCCTCTTTCTGGAAATCCTTACCTTGCCGCCGGTCTTTCTGACGTGCTTCTGAATGACGTTATAGACGAAAGCATAGCTTACGCCGAGGGTCGAGGCGATATCGCCTATCTCCATTCCGCCCTCGTAAAGCGCTTTCATCTTTGCGCTCTTGCTGTTCTCGCTTTCGACTATAAGTGCAATATCGCTTTTTTTCATATTGAAATTCCTCCTAAAGTATCTATATAATTATAATACACTAAAAAATATAAAAAGTAAAGAGCAATTACAAAAAAGTCCGCGGAATTTTCCGCGGATTTTTATTGAAAAGTCATTCGGCGCCGATAGGTCTGCTCATTAAATCGCTTATCGCCTGCATTATCGGCTGAGATTTAAAGAGTATCTCGTTTATCTCCTCGGTGATGGGCATTTTGACGTTCAGCTTTTTCGCAAGGTCGAGCGTCGCTTTTGCGCAGGCATAGCCCTCGACGGTGCCGACCTGACGGACCGCCTCCTCGGGCTTAACGCCCTTTCCTATCAGCACGCCGGCGCGATAGTTTCGCGAGTGAACGCTTGTGCAGGTGACGACGAGATCGCCGAGCCCCGCAAGCCCAGAAAAGGTCTCTCTTTTTCCTCCGAGAGCCACGCCGAGACGGGTCATCTCATAAAGACCGCGGGTTATAAGGGCGGCTTTTGTGTTGTCTCCGAGGCCAAGACCGTCGCTTACTCCGCAGCAAAGCGCAATGACGTTTTTGACCGCTCCGCCTATCTCGCAGCCGATAACGTCGCCGTTGACGTAAAGCCTCAGAGTGTTGTCCGAAAACGCGCGCTGAACGAATTCCGCGGCTTCGGCGTTTTCCGAGGCTACCGCCACGGCGGTGGGTATTCCCCTGCCGAGCTCCTCTGCGTGAGAGGGGCCGCTCATGACGGCGACGCGGTTCTCGGGATATATCTCTTTGATTATCTCGCTCATGCGCTTGAGGCTTTTGTCCTCAAGGCCCTTTGCGGTGCTCAGAAGTATGCTGTTTTTGCCGACGTAAGGCTTTGCCTGCTCGCAGACCGAACGCACGAACGCCGAGGGAATTCCCACCAAAACGATATCCGCGCCCTCGACGCAGGAAATGTCGGTCGTGAGGCTGACGGTCTTGGGTATCTGCACGCCGGGCAGCTTTGCTTTAAGCTCGCCGGTGCGCTTTATGGCTTCGATCTCGTCGGAAAACTTGCTCCAGACGGTTACGCTGTGACCGAGGCGGTCGCAGGTGCAGGCAAGCGCAAGCCCCCAGCCGCCCGAGCCGAGTATAGCGATCTTTATCATTTAAATAGCTCCTTCCGAAAGTTCAGGTTTCGTTCTCGCCCTTTTTGTGGAGATAAAACTTTTTCTCGTCGCCGCTGAAAAGGTGGCGGATATTGCTGAAATGCCGAAGAAAGCAGAGCAAAAACATCGGCAGAATTATAACGAGGTGCAGCCCGATGTTCTGATATCCCGCGTCAAAAAGCGCGTTCGCGGCGTATTGCCATATGAGAGTGGCAATGGGATATGCAACGCAGGCGGTCATCGAGCCTATCGAGATATATTTCGTCGCCGCGACGAAAATCACAAAAATCAAAAGCTCGATGAGAAAAACGACCGGGTCGGTGAAAAGAAGGCAGACCGCCGCGATAAGTATCCCCTTTCCGCCCTTGAAGCGGTAAAACACAGGATAGCAGTGCCCTATCACCGCGCACAGAGACGACATCATGCAGACCGACAGCGAATCTATCTTAAGCTGCGAAAACACGGGAAGCATGAGCGCCAGCTTAGTTCCGAAAACGACCGCGACGCCCTTTAAAACATCCATTCCCAAGGTGGCGCCGGCGCATCCGACGCCGAAGCAGCGATAAACGTTCGTCAGCCCCGCGTTGAAGCTGCCGTACTCGCGGATATCCTTTTTCTTCAAAATATAAGTCATGATTATCGCCGAGTTGAGGCTTCCGATGAGATAAGCCGCGGCAAAAACCGCTATAAGGGCAACTGTGACCGTTTTAAAAACTTCCTTTCGCTATTTTGTGTCCGAGCTGTCTCTCTCGCGGACGATAAACCGTATCGGAGTGCCCGAAAGCCCGCCGAAGACCTCGCGTATCTGATTTTCGAGGTATCTTCGGTAGGAGAAGTGAAACAGCTCGGCCGAATTTACGAAGACAACAAAGGTCGGCGGGTTCGAGGACGGCTGGGTCATGTAATATATCTTCAGCCGTCTGCCCTTGTCCGACGGCGGCTGAACGCGCTCGGTGGCATAAGAAAGTATCTCGTTGAGCCTGCCTGTGGGGATCCTCATCGAGTTGTTCTGATGAACGGCGTTGATGAGGTCGAACAGCTTGTTAAGGCGCTGACCGGTTTTTGCCGAGATGAAAACGAACGGCACATAATCCATGAAGCCGAGATTTTTTCTGAGGTCCTTTGTGAACTCGTTCATGGTGTCGCCGTCCTTTTCAACGGCGTCCCACTTGTTCACGGCGACGATGCAGCCCTTGCCCTGCTCGTGAGCATAGCCGGCTACCTTTGAATCCTGCTCGGTGAAGCCGACCTCGGCGTCGATGACTATTACCGCGACGTCGGCCCTATCGACCGCCATATACGAGCGCAAAACGCTGTAATGCTCTATGTTCTCGTAAATTTTCGATTTTCTTCTTATTCCGGCGGTGTCTATAAAGGTATACCGCCCGAAGGAGTTTTCAACGAGCGTGTCGGTCGAATCGCGGGTGGTTCCGGCAAAATCGGTGACTATCGCGCGCTCCTGCCCCGAAACGGCGTTTATAAGCGAGGATTTGCCGACGTTGGGCTTTCCTATCACCGCGACCTTGACCGAATCGTCGTCGGCCGGGCTTTCATCGCTTTTCGGGAGGTTTTCCGCCACCCTGTCCAAAAGGTCGCCGGTGCCGTAACCGTGGACCGAGCTGACCTCGACGGGATCGCCCAGACCGAGATTGTAAAATTCATAGAATTCCGGCTCGGGGTTGCCGGGGCGGTCGCATTTGTTCACGCACAAAACGACCGGCTTGCCGCATTTCTGAAGCATCGACGCAACGTCGTAATCGTTTGCGGTGACGCCGCATTTTAAATCGGTCACAAGGATTATAACGCTCGCGCTGTCTATCGCTATCTGAGCC
The DNA here is from genome assembly GCA_947623585.1 of uncultured Clostridia bacterium. Taxonomy (GTDB): domain Bacteria; phylum Bacillota; class Clostridia; order Oscillospirales; family Ruminococcaceae; genus Faeciplasma. The sequence continues at coordinate 190,407 of CANQHA010000001.1, forward strand.
TGCCTGCGCATCTGAACGAGTATTCTGTCGTCCGACGCGGGCTCAATCCCTCCGGTATCGACGAGCATAAACTCTCTGCCGGCCCAATCGCATTTGGCATAAATTCTGTCGCGGGTAACGCCGGGGGTATCGTCAACGATGGAAAGCCGCTGACCGATGAGCCTGTTGAAAAGGGTCGATTTGCCGACGTTCGGTCTTCCGACGACTGCAACAACCGGTAAAGCCATTTTCTTCCTTCCTTCCGCAGATACGTCTCAAAAAAACAGAGAAGGATTTTGCTCCTTCTCTGAATTTTGAAGAAGATCACGCTTCTTTGTGAATTACCTCAACGCCCTTATAGTAGCCGCAGTTCGAGCATACTTTATGAGGCGAAGTAAGGGCGCCGCAGTTGGAGCATCTTGAAAGCGCGGGGGCTTCAAGTTTCCAGACGGCCGAGCGTCTCTTGTCTCTTCTTGCCTTGGAGACTTTTCTCTTCGGTACTGCCATGTTCAGCACCTCCTCTGATTTTCAAATCGTTATTCGTTGACGGTGTCGATCCTTGCCGAGCATCCGCATTCGCCGCGGTTGAGGTTTTGCCCGCAAACCGGGCACAGCCCCTTGCAGTTTTCGCTGCAAAGCCGCTTGGTGGGAAGCTCGGCCAAAATATCCGAGATAACGATCTCGTCAAGATCGCAGCTGCCGCCCTCGCACACGACGGCGCTGTCGCCGTCAAACGAACTTTCGTCCGTTATGAGAATGTGTTCAAACTCAAAGCGGTATGAGCTTTCAAATTCGTCAAGACATCTGTCGCACAGGCTGCGGACCGAAAACTCGCACGCATAGTCGAGTGAAACCATGCCGGCGCGGTTTCTTACGCTGCCTTTAAGCGATATCGGCGTCGAAAAAGATTCGCAGCCGCCGTGCTCGCTCAATTCCTCCAAAGAAAGCCGGCAGTCGATATCGAACCTGTCTCCCGATCTTTCAAAGAGACGTTTAAGCTGCAAAATCACACTAACACCTCAGAATATCAAACTATATTATACCTTTGCCGGAACGAATTGTCAACACATTTTTGAATTTTTTCGGTTATTTGCAGTATTTGAGGACCGATTCGGGGAGATTTTCTTCGTCCTCGGAAACAGTGAAGACGATCTCTATCTCGGAGGTTATCTTTTCGACCATCGCAAAGAAAGCTCCGAGCGCCTCGTAATCTCTGCCGCCGATCTTTAAGATTCCGTCTACAAAGACCTCGGAAATGTCATAGTTTCCGGCGATCATTCCGCTGACGAAGCCGTACAGCTTGTCATAGCTGTCGATCGAGTAGCTGTCAACGTCAACGAGACGGACGCTGTAAGGGATATCGTAGGTGAGCTGCATGGCTTTTTCGATGCAAACGACGTTGCCACGGGTGTTCTTGGCGGCGTCCTTGATGAGATCGACGAGTATCTTCGTCTTTCCCGAGCCTCTTTTGCCTGTAATCAACTTAATCATGTGAATACTCCGTTTCCGCCCTTTCGGGCTGTCTTATATTTATACTGAACGGCAAAATGCCGCTTTAGCCGGTTTTATTTTGAGAGTTTTTCCTCAAGCGCGGCTTTTTGGTCTTCATAGCCGGGCTTGCCCAAAAGCGCGAACATATTTTTCTTGTAGCTCTCGACGCCGGGTTGGTTGAAGGGGTTTACTCCGAGCATATAGCCCGAAAGCGCGCACGCCTTCTCGAAGAAATAGACCATTTCGCCGAAGTTGAACTCGTCCAGCTTATCGACCTCAAGAATGATGTTCGGCACTCCGCCCTCGGTGTGAGCCAAAACGGTGCCCTCCATCGCCTTGCGGTTTACTACCGACATATTCTGATTCGTTAAGAAGTTGAGACCGTCGAGGTTTTCGGGGTCGCTTTCAAGGAAGAGGTCCTTTTTCGTGTGCTTGACGTCAACGACGGTCTCGAACATTATCCTCGAACCGTCCTGAACGAACTGACCGAGAGAATGAAGGTCGGTCGAGAAGGTCGCGCTCGAAGGATATATGCCCTTTTGGTCTTTGCCCTCGCTCTCGCCGAAAAGCTGCTTGAACCACTCGGCCATCATATTGAAGCAGGGCTCGTAGGAGACGAGCATTTCGACCGATTTGCCCTTTCTGTAAAGAATATTTCTCAGCGCTGCGTATTTTTCGCAGTCGTTGAGGTCGTCGTTCTTATAAAGCTCTCTCGAAGCCTGCGCGCCCGCCATAATGGCGTCGATATCGCAGCCCGCCACGGCTATCGGCAAAAGCCCGACCGCGGTGAGAACGGAATATCTTCCGCCGACGTCGTCGGGGATAACAAAGGTCTCATATCCCTCGGCGTCGGAAAGCTCTTTGAGAGTTCCCCTCGCCTTGTCGGTCGTGGCGAAGATGCGGTTTTTGGCCTCGTCCTTGCCGTATTTCTCCTCGACCAGCTTCTTGAAGATCCTAAAAGCAAGAGCGGGCTCGGTAGTGGTACCCGACTTGGAGATGACGTTGACGCAGATGTCTTTTCCCTCGCAGATAGAAAGTATCTCATTGAGATAGGTGGGGCTTATGGTGTTTCCGACAAAGTAAATGTCGGGCGTGTCCTTTTTAAGGCTGTTGTAATAAGGGCTTCTCAAAAGCTCAATAGCGGCGCGGGCGCCCAGATATGAGCCGCCTATGCCTATTACGATAAGTACGTCCGCCTTGCTTTTTATCTTCTCGGCGGCTTTCTTGATCCTTGCGAATTCCTCCTTGTCATAATCGACCGGAAGATCGACCCAGCCCAGAAAATCGTTTCCGAGGCCCGAGCGGTTCTTCAAAGTCTCATGCGCGGCGGTGAGCTGCGCTCGCATGGCTTCAAGCTCGTGCGGGGCGACGAACTTGTCGCAATATTTGGTTACCAGTTTAAGTGACATAAAATGATCCCTCTTTTCTGATTGGTTGTCTATATTTTAACACGCCGCGCAAGATATTGCAAGGAATTTTTATGAAAAAACTGTGAAAGCGGAAAAATTTTTTTTACATTTTTATCAGACTTTCGAGCGCTCGCTTAATTCCGATGAAAAAATTCATTTTTCGCACCCCGAATTTTGCGACTATCGGGCAGGAATATATCTCCTCCTCGCCGACATACCAAACCGCCCTGCCGACCTTATCTCCCGCCGAAAGCGGCGCCTCGACGTTCTCGGAATATTCGATTTTGATTTCAATGTTTTCCTCGGCGCTTTTTCTCACGATAAACCCCGAAAGCCGCGAAAGCTCGGTCTCGACCTCGGAAAACTCGCCGCCCCTGACCTTTACCGGCTCGGTATAAACGTCGCTGCGCTTCGGCTTAAAAAGCGAATAGGCATTGAAGCCGGTGTTCAGCTTCTCCTTTGCCGTCGCAAAACGCCTGAACTCGTCGCTTTCGCCGAAAATAACGCAGACCATTATCAGACCGTCTCTTTCCGCCGCCGCGATAAGGCAGTTTCCGAGATCGTCGGCATAATAAGCCTTTGTGCCGATAAGCCCCTCGTAGGTAAGTATCAGCCTGTTTGTCGAGGCAAGCTCGGTTTTTCCGCCCCGCACAGATGTCACCCACGTCGTGAAAAACTCCCTGAGATAGCTTATTTTTGCAAGCTCCGAGGCAAGTATCGCGCAGTCGCAGGCGGTGGTCACCGAATCGACGGAAATTCCGGTGCAGTCGGAATAAGACGTTCCGCTCATTCCAAGCTGCTCCGCCTTTTCATTCATCATTTTAACGAATTTTTCCTCGCTGCCGCCAACTCCCTCCGCAAGTACCACCGCGGCGTCGTTTGCGTTGCCGACCGTTATCGCGGCGACAAGCTCGCGCACGGTTATCTCCTCGTTCGGCATAAGCCATATCTGAGCCCCCTGCATCGAGTTTGCGTACTGCGAGGTTTTAAGAAGCGTGTCGAGCGACATTCTCCCCGAATCTATCGCCTCGGCGGTCAGAAGAAGCGTCATCAGCTTTGCCGAGTGGTGCGCCCTGACCCTTGCCTCGCCGTTTTCGGAATATAAAAGCGTCTCGGTGCCGCCCTCCATTAAAACATAGGAATAAGCCGGCGGGGTATCGTCGGCAAAAGCGTGAAAGCAAAATATAAACGCCGCGGCGCACATGGCGCAGACAAGCCTTTTGAGCATAGATATCAACCTTTCTTTTTTTAAAATTCTATGCTCGGCCCGGGCGGTAAATTAAAAAAACCGCGCCCCTTTTTTCGGAGCGCGGAAAAAATCAGTTTGCGGGCGCGGGGTTAGGCGCGGGCTTTGCGGGCGGAAGCCCCTGAGGCCCGACGGCTTTCATCTTGGTGGTCTTTCTCTGAGCCATTACAAGGCTGTAATAGACCCCCTTGCGCCGCATTAGCTGGTCGTGAGTGCCGACCTCGGCGAGCCTTCCCTTGTCAAGAACGATAAGGCAGTCGGCGTTTGAAAGGGTCGAAAGTCTGTGCGCTATGGCTATGGTGGTTCTTCCCTTGCAAAGCTCGTTGAGACCCTCTTGGATCTGCCTTTCGGTCTCGGTATCCAAAGAAGCGGTGGCCTCGTCGAGGATTATTATCTTCGGGTCGTGAAGAATGGCTCTCGCTATCGCAACTCTTTGACGCTCGCCGCCCGAAAGAGTGTAGCCCTTGTTGCCGACGCGGGTGTTATAACCGTCGGGCAGCTTGGTGATGAATTCGTGCGCATGAGCTATCTTTGCGGCCTCGACGACCTCCTCGAAGGTCGCGTCGGGCTTGGCGTAGGTCAGATTGTCAAGCACGGTGCCCTCAAAAAGATAGGTCTCCTGCAAAACGACGCCGACCTGCGAGCGCAGGCTCTTCTGAGAAATCTTTCTTATGTCCACCCCGTCGATGGTCACCGAGCCCTGAGTTACGTCGTAAAGTCGAAGAATGAGGTTTATCATCGTCGATTTTCCGACGCCCGAATGCCCGACGATGCCGTACATCTTGCCTTTTTCAAGGTGGCAGGTGATGTCCTTGAGCACGGGGTTATAGATCTTGTAGCCGAAGAAAACGTGGTCGAAGCTGATGTCTCCCTGAATGTCGAGATCGACGCAGTTTTCGTCGTCCCTAACGTCGGTGTGCTCCTCAAGTATCTCAAAGACCTTTGAGGCCGAGACCGAGACGTCGGCGATCTGCCTCGGAAGCTGCATCAGCCAGCGAAGCGGGTTATAAAGCATTCCGATATAGCTTGTGAACTGCAAAAGCTCTCCGAGCGTCATTGTACCGAACGCCGGTATCCTCTGCAAGATCATCAGCGAGCCGAAATAGAGAACGAAATAGTTTCCTATCGTCATCATGAAATCTGCGAACGGCCAGACGAGATACCAAACTATCTCGGCCTTTGAAGCCGACTTCGCCCATTTTTCCGAGGCGACGCGGTATTTTTCTATCTCGGCCTCCTCGGTGCCGCAGGATTTGACTACTCTTATGCCGTTCAGAACGTCATGGAGCAGCTTTGAATGGGCGTTCTGGAAGCGCCATGCCCTGCCGTAGTACATATGGATGATGTTATACGCCTTTTTGACGATGAGGATAACGAAAGGTATCGGCAAAATCGCAAACAGCGCGAGCTTCCAGTTCATCACAAAGACTATCACCGTGACGATGACGAGCGATAAAAGCCTTACCACGGCGTTTTTGCCGTTATCGGTCATAAAGCTCTGCAGCTTGTTCGCGTCGTTCGATACGCGGTTGATAAGGTCTCCGGCGGTCTTTTTTGAAATAGAAGCCATCGAGAGGTCGAGGGTCTTGTTGAAAACGTCCTGCCTCAAATCCTGACCGAGGTTCAGCGAAACATACCTGCTCGCTTTCATGTTCGCCCAGTCGAGGATAGTGTTTATCACGACGATGAGAAGCATCGCCGCGCACAAAGCTCCGAAGCCGAGCCAGTGCGAGGTATTTTGCGGCTGAACGTAATCGTCGATGAGAATTTTGTTTATCTGAGGCGAAACGACGTTCAAAAGCTCGCTCAGAATAGTGCAGCCGATAGCTATTCCGAAGGGTCCGGCATAGGGTTTAATTCTCCCGAACAGCTTCGAGAAGGTTTTTATTTTTGAGGCGCAGTAAGGACATTCGGTATATCCGTCGAGAGGAAGCCCGCACTTCGGGCATTTCGGCTCGTCGATATCCGACTGCTCGACCAAAATGCCGGTGGTGAGATAGTGATTGACTATCTTGCAGACCTCGGCGAAAGCGATGAAGTTTTCCTGCCCGAAAGCGCAGATGCACTTCATGTCGCGGTCGTCGTTTCTGCCGACCAGCATCGAGCAGCCGATGAGCTGTTCGCAGGCGTATTCTTCATATTCCTCGAATTTTATCCTATCGACCTGATCGGAATCTATGTAAACGATGAATTCCTCGCGGGTAACGCAAAGGTGTCCGTTCACCTTTTTCGCCTTGCCGTAAAAATCGAACGGAAGCGAGAACAGAAATTCCGAAAGCTGATGTCCTTCGGGAGCGCTCAGCAAAAGGTTCATAAAATCACACCCCTTTGGTGAATCAAGCGGTTTTAGACGAATATTTCAAGCGTTGCAAGGCTCTTGCGGTCCAGCTTGTCGATATCGGGGCAGAAATATTTGTTTCCGTCAACGTCGATAGCGTAAAGCATCTTCTCCGATATCATTCTGAAGTTCGAGTACCAGTCGCGGACGCAGATGGTTTTTCTGCCCGAAGTCGTCATGACGTCTACAAAGATGTATCCGCGGGAGTTATCCTTTATCGAATAGACCTTTGTTATCTCGGGCATATAGTATTTGTATTCGAGGTAATCGTCTATCATCTTATACTGATCCTCCGAAAGCTCGGAAAGGTCGTTTATTACGCCGACCTCGACAAATTCATTGTCCGCGTTGTCATAGGCGACGCTGATATACTTGGTCTTTGAGAAAAACGGCACCAGCCTTGTCAGGCGAACGTTGAAATAGCTTTCGCCGTTGTAATCAAGCGAGATGAAGTTTCCCTCGTCTTTATAAAAGCGGAGCTTTGAGCAATCGAGAATGTTAAGGCGGTCGATCTCAAATCTTTCCTCTTCAAGCATTGTTTTATCCATTCTGGGCATCCTCCTTTTTGCGAAAAATCAACAAATCAGCCTTCTTCGATAAACTTGAGCGCTTCGGCCTGAAGCCTGTAAAGCTCGAAGTATTTTCCCTTGCGGCGAATAAGGTCGTCGTGGGTTCCGAGCTCTTTGAGCTCGCCGTTTTCGATAACGCAAAGCATATCGGCGTCTCTTAGGGTCGAGAGTCTGTGCGCTATCGCGATGATGGTCCTTCCCTCTTTCAGCGAGTCGATAGCGACCTGAATTTTTCTCTCGGTCCTCGTATCCATCGAAGCCGTGGCCTCGTCAAGGATAAGTATGTTCGGGTCCTGAATGATAGCCCTCGCTATCGATATCCTCTGGCGCTCGCCGCCCGAAAGAGAAACTCCTCCCGAGCCGATCTTGGTGTTATAGCCCTCGGGCAGCTTGGTGATGAATTCGTGGGCGTTCGCCGACTTCGCGGCCTCGATCACGTCTTCAAGCGAAGCGTCGGGTCGGGCATACCTTATGTTGTCGGCTACGGTGCCCATGAACAGATATGTCTCCTGCGAGACGATGCCGATATTCTTTCTCAGATCGGCAAAAGGTATCTTTTTGATAGGCACGCCGTCGATGAGAATTTCTCCGCCGGTGACGTCGTAAAGCCTCGCCATGAGGTTTATTATGGTCGATTTTCCGGCGCCGGTCTTTCCGACGATTCCGAACATCTGACCGCCCTCGACGCTGAACGTAAGGTTTTTGATTATGGGTCTTCCGGCCTCATATTCAAACGAGACGTTTTTGAAGTCGATGTTTCCGGTCATGTTTTCGATATGCACCGGCCTTGAGGGGTCGTATTTATCGGTGCCGAGTACCGAGATATCCTGCGGCTCGCCCGAAGCCTCGACGACGGTGGGCTTTGCGTCAAGTATCTCAAACATTCTCGAAGCGGCGTCGATGCACCTTGCCCAGCGATCGCCTATCCACATGAAGAAGTCCATCGGGTCATAGATCATGTCGGTATAGGACAGCAGCGCCGTTAAAACGCCGTATTTGATGTGGCCGGTGATGACGAGATAGCAGCCGAAGCAGAAAAGCCCGATGGATACGAGCCTGTAAAAGCTCCAGACGAAAGGCACCGTCGAGGTGACCTTGTTGTTTATCCTCGTGTTGACGTCGTAAGCGTCGGCGTTCTTCTTTTTATAGCGCTTTATCTCTTTTTCCTCTTTGGCGAAGGATTTTACCACGCGCTGACCGTTCATAACGTCGGAAAGCACCGAGTTGAGGCTTCGCATGGCAACGTCCAGCTTGCGATAGAGCTTTCTCTGAGACTGATAAAGGTGATTATCCACCCAAAGAATAACGGTGATGATGATTATTATCGCTATGGATATCGCGGGGCTGAGCCAGAACATTATCGCCGCGACGCCCACTATTTTAATAATGTTCGCGATGCCGTAAGGCACAATATCGACGAAGAAGTTATAGACGTTCTGACTGTCGCGATCGACCCTTGACATGAGCGAGCCGGTCTGCTTGCTCGTGAAGAACGAAAGCGAAAGATGAGACATCGAGGAATATATCCTTGCGCGCAGCTTGTGAGTTACTATCGGCACGACCTTTGCGGTGATAACGCCCGAGATAACTCCGGTGACGACCTTTAAAAGGTTGACGAAAAGCATGAGCATTATCACGAACAGCACCTGTCCGTAATATTTTCCGTCCGCGGCCAAAACGTCGTCGTAAAGCATCTTCGAGCCGAACCACGGCGCGACGACCGCCAAAACGTTCGTCATTATTATCGTCAGAAAGATCAGCGCTATCTCGATCTTGAAATCTTTAAACATTCCGACAAGGCGGTCAAAGATCGAGCGGCGGTCGATGCACTGAGGGCAGACCGGACGGTTCGGGTCGGGATAGGGGTGACCGCATATCGGGCAGAAAAGCTGCACCGCGTCAAGAAGCGAATCGTCTATCTCCTCTCCCCGGTGGGTGAGATTTACGCGCTCGCAGAATTTTTCAAACTTCTCGGCAAAGCCGATGGAAAATCTCGCGACGGGAATGTTCGGGCGGTTTTTGTCATAAGAATGCCCGAAGCCCGCATGGGCGTGGCCCCCGTGGCGATGTCCCCCTCCCGGTCTCGGCCTTGCGGGCGCGCCCTCGGCAAAAGCCGCCGAAGGATCGGGGAAGGTCTCGACCTCGCCCTCGTTCAAAAGCGCAAAGACAAGCCTTGCGGTGTTCTGATTGCGGTCTACATAGGCGACCTTGATCTTCGAGATCGGATATTCCGCGAAGTTCTCAACGCGATAGGTAACGATCTCGGGGACGTATTTTTTCTTGATGAAGTTCCTGACTAACGGAATTTCGCTCGCGCTCTGCTTCAGGCATTCCTTCTTGGGAATCTCGGAATATTCCTCGTAGCCGCTGATTATGTAGGCGGTATCCTTGTTGAAGGTCACATAGACGTCGTAATATCCGCCGTCGCCGTCAAGATCGGCCTTGACGCAATAAAGCAGCGAATCAACGTCAACTCCGCGTTCCGCAAGCCTTTCGGCGACAACGCCCGGCAAATTGTCAAAATACTTCATTTTTCAGCATCTCCTTTCCTTCAGTGTCAAATCATAAGATGCTCGGTTTTTGATGATCACTCCCGAAAAAATTCAAAGAAAAACGCCCCTGAATGCCGATACATCAAGAGCGATCGATTAACAAAATTCGGTTAACGAGGCAAAAAGGCCGGGAAGCCCGCTGACGTACATTCGTATTAAGTTGTTAAATATCAACTGCTTGCGCACTTTTTACACCCTTTCGTTATTTTCGGTTCAAGACCGTTGCTATTATATGACTAATCTTTGAAAAAGTCAATAGTTTTTTTTCATTTTCTTAAAAATTTTTCTATATATTTTTCATAAATTTCAAAGCATATTTTAGATGAGATAGACAAATCCGTTGACTTGGGCGCAATAACGTGATATACTGCTCGTGAATACATATTAAAGGAGCGCTTTTATATGACCGACAGACTTATGAAGCTGTTAAAAACAAACGCAAGGCTTTCAAACGCCGAGATAGCCGTCATGCTCGGAGCGACCGAAAAAGAGGTCGCCGACAAAATCGCCGAGCTTGAAAGCGCCGGCGTCATAAAGGGCTATACCACCGTTTTCGACGAGGACGTCGTCTCAAAAGACTATGTTCGGGCGGTCATCGAGCTTAAAGTCACCCCGAAGGCTCAGGTCGGATACGACGCTATCGCAAGGCATATCGCGCAGTATACCGAGGTCGAGAATATCTATCTCGTTTCGGGCGGATACGACCTTTCGATAACACTTCGCTGCCACAGCTTAAAGGAAGTCTCGGATTATGTGGCGCAGCGCCTTGCCACCATAGACGGCGTTGTTTCGACGACCACGCATTTCTTCCTGCAAAAATATAAGGAGAGCGGCATAATGCTCATCAGCGAAGAGGCTGACGAGCGCGTTATGCAGTGAAGCGGCCATGGACTATTCACAGATCGTAAGCAAAAAAGCCTCGGGGCTTAAACCCTCGGGCATAAGAAAATATTTCGACATCGCCGCAAAGCTCGACAACGTTATCTCTCTCGGCATCGGCGAGCCTGATTTCAGCACGCCCTGGACGGTTCGGCGCGAGGCTATCAAGGCGCTTGAGCGCGGAAAGACCATATATACCGCAAACCCGGGGCTTATCTCTTTGAGAAGGTCTATCTCGGCATATACCGCCGAAAAGACCGGCGTTACCTATGACCCCGACGGCGAGATAATCGTCACCGTCGGCGGCTCGGAGGCCATTGATCTGACTGTCCGCACGATAGTCGAACCGGGCGACGAGGTGATAATCCCCGAGCCCTCCTTTGTCTGCTATAAGCCGATAGTCGAGCTTACCGGCGGAATACCGGTCATCATCGAAACAAAGGAAGAAAACAGCTTCAAGCTGACCGCGCAGCAGCTTAAAGAAAAGATAACAGACCGCACAAAGCTGCTGATACTGCCCTATCCTAACAACCCCACCGGCGCCGTGATGACAAAGCGCGATCTCGAGCCTATCGCCGAGGCGCTTAAAGGGACGGACATAATGGTACTCACCGACGAGATTTACTCCGAGCTTACTTACGGGCAGAAGCACTTCTCTATAATCTCGCTGCCCGGGATGAAGGAGCGCACGGTCTATGTCAACGGCTTTTCAAAGGCTTTCGCAATGACCGGCTGGCGCCTCGGATATATGTGCGGCCCGAAAGAAGTTCTCACCCACGCACTGAAAATTCACCAGTTCGGAATAATGTCCTCGCCGACCGTCAGCCAGTACGCCGCCATCGAAGCGCTTTCCTCCTGCTCCGAGGACGTCGCGAACATGGTCTCGGAATACGATATGCGAAGAAGATATCTCGTTGACGCTTTCAACCGGCTCGGGCTTCGCTGCTTCATGCCCGAGGGCGCGTTCTACGTTTTCCCCTGCATAAAATCCACCGGCCTTTCAAGCGACGCTTTCTGCGAGAAGCTGCTCTATTCAAAGCGCGTCGCCGTTATTCCCGGCACCGCTTTCGGAGACTGCGGCGAGGGCTATGTCAGGGTGTCATATGCCTATTCGCTGAAGCACCTTAAAACCGCCGTCGAAAGGATCGCGGAGTTTTTGGAGGAGCTGAAAAATGCTTAGTTCAAAGGCGTTCGCGAAGATAAATCTTACGCTCGACGTCGTCGGAAAACGCCCCGACGGCTATCATCTTCTTGAAACGGTCATGCAGACCGTCTCGCTTTTCGACGTCGTTTGCGTTGAAAAAGCCGACGGTATCGCGGTTTTATGCTCTGACAAAAAAATCCCCCTCGGCGAAAAAAACACCTGCTTTAAGGCGGCGAAGATATTTTTTGCCGAGACCGGCGTTTTGGGCGGAGCAAAGATAACCCTCGAAAAAAATATCCCCTCCGAGGCGGGTCTCGGCGGAGGGTCTTCGGACGCGGCGGAGGTAATAAAGCTGCTCGACCGGCTTTATGGCACCTCGCTTGAAAAAGCCGAGCTTGAAAGGCTCGCCGCAAAGGTCGGGGCGGACGCCGCGTTTTTTGTCGGCGGAGGGACGGCTCTTTGCGAGGGCGTGGGCGAAAAGATAACTCCCCTGCCCGCTTTTTCCGGTAAGCCCCTTTTGCTCGTCAAGCCCGATTTCGGCGTTTCCACCCCCGAGGCTTACCGCCTTTTCGATGAAAAGGGCGGGGTCTCAAATCACGCGACGCCTCTTGCCGCGGGCGCTCTTTCGGGCGGCGCTTCTTTGACAAAATATCTCTCGAACGACCTTGAAGCCGCCGTCGAGAACCCCGAAATAGAAAAAATTAAGGCCGAGCTTCTCGCTCTCGGAGCAGAGGCGGCGCTGATGACCGGAAGCGGCTCCTGCGTTTACGGATTTTTCAAAAGCGAAGACGACTCGGCTCTTGCCGCGAAAAAACTGGACGGAAAATATCCGTTTGTGACGCCATGCCTGACTATCTGAGCTGCCGGCTGTGCCCCCGCCGCTGCGGCGTAAACAGAACTCTGACGGCGGGCAGATGCCGCCAGACCGACAAAATCAGGATCGCTCGGGCGGCGCTTCATATGTGGGAGGAGCCCTGCATTTCGGGCGAGCGCGGCTCGGGGACGGTTTTTTTCAGCGGTTGCACGCTCGACTGCTGCTTTTGCCAAAATTTTGAAATTTCGCAGCAAAATAAAGGCTATTTTATCACCGAGGACCAGCTTACCGACATTTTTTTGCGGCTTCAGGGCGAGGGCGCTCACAACATAAACCTCGTATCTCCGACGCCGTTTGTCCCCTCGATAATCAAGGCGCTCGACAAGGCGAAGGGCCGCCTGAATATCCCCGTCGTCTATAACTGCGGGGGCTACGAGCGCGTCGAGACGGTCGAGGCGCTGAAGGATCACATCGACATATGGCTCCCCGACCTCAAATATTTTTCCGCCGAGGCTTCAAAAAAATATTCAAACGCCGAGGATTACTTTGCGACCGCGCTCGCGGCGATAAAAAAGATGCAAAGCATAGCCGGCAAGCCTGTTTTCGGCGAGGACGGGCTTTTAAAGCGCGGCGTTTTGGTTCGGCACCTCGTTTTGCCGACGCTGAGAAAGGATTCGATGAAAATAATCGAAGCGCTTTCCGAGAACTTTGCGCCCGACGACATCATTTTAAGCGTCATGAGCCAGTACACGCCGATGTATCGCGCGGCCGAGCACCGAGAGATAAACCGCCGTGTCTCGACCTTTGAATATAATTCCGTCCTCGATTTTGCCCGCGCCGCAGGCTTCGACGGCTATTCTCAGGAGCGCGGCGCCGCTACGAACGCCTATGTTCCGCCGTTCGAGGGCGAAAAGCTCAGATAATGTTTGAAAAATGTCAACAAAAATCCCCCGATTCCTCGGGGGAATTTCTTATTTTTTCTTAATCAGCTTCGATATCGCAAGGCCGGCAGATACGCCGATAAGGAAGATACCCGCAAGCATCCAGATATCCCAGACGGTTTTCATGAAAGCGGGGCCGGCGACGGTCGGAGAAGAAAGCGCGGCAAAAAATACCGCCGCTCCGATAACGAGCATCAAAATGCCCGCAGCCAGTGTGACAAACGCTTTTTTCATGCTGCTCTTCCCTTTTTAATACTCAAACTCGCCCTCAAATACCTTGACTGCGCTGCCGCTCAGGGTGACCTGCTCGTCGGTATAGTTGACGACAAGGTCGCCGCCTTTCAGCTTAACGGTGACGTCTCTGCCCTTGTCGCAAAAGCCGTTCTCGACCGCCGCGATGACTGCCGCACAAGCGCCGGTGCCGCAGGCAAGGGTCTCGCCGTTGCCGCGCTCCCAAACCCTCATTCTCAGGGTGGTGCGGTTGACTATTCTCACAAACTCGGTGTTTATCCTCTCGGGGAAAAGCTCGTGATATTCAAACTTCGGGCCGAGCGTTTCGAGGTCCAAGCGGTCAATGTCGTCAAGAAATACCACGCAGTGCGGGTTTCCGACGCCTACGCAGCTAACTCGATAGCTCTTTCCGTCAACGGTTATCGGGGCGTTTATCATCTTTTCGGCACTGTGTTTTGCGGGGAGCATCTTCGCCCGAAGCTCGGCCTTGCCCATGTTTACCGAGACAGAATTTACCAAGCCGTCGCGAACATGAAGCTCCATTTTGTGAACGCCGCTTCCGGTCTCAACGGTGATATTCTCGTCGGCGACGATGCCGCTGTCATAGAGATATTTCGCAACGCAGCGGATATTGTTGCCCGCCATCTGACCCTCCGAGCCGTCCTTGTTGAACGAGCGCATCTTTGCGTCGGCGACGGTGGATTTTTCGATCAAAACGATACCGCTTCCGCCGATACCGTAGTGCTCGGGGCAAAGGCTGACGCAGAGGCTTTCGGGGCAGCTTATCGCGCCGTCGAAGTTCGGAATGAAGATATAATCGTTTCCTGCCGACTGCATTTTGAGGAATTTTATCCTGCGGCGGCGGGTACGCATTTTGTTTATGTTGACAAGCTCGGTGTTCAGGCAGTTGAAGCGCGAGGCGATGATATCGGCCAAGGCGTTCGCGGTGTCAAGCGACGTGAGGCAGGGTATTCCGAGCTGCATCGCCCTGCGGTGAAGGGTGATATAGTCGCCTATCGCGCTGTCTCTTACCGCTCCGGTATAGACGATATAGCCTATCTTTCCGCTCTCCAAAAGCTCCGAAAGCTCGCCCGAGCTGCTTGCGTCGGCGACCGAGTTCACCGGAATACCGAGCAGCGCGATATCCTTTGCGGTGCCGCCGGTCGCATAGATCTCGATGCCGAGGTCGTAAAATCTCTTAGCCAAAGAAATTATCTCGTCATAGTCGTTTTGCTCAACGCTTATCAGAACGCCCTTCGTTTTTGCGGGTTTAACGGAGAACCCCGCCGCGGTAAGCCCCTTGAAAAGCGCCTCGGCCATGGTTTTGCCGATCCCGAGCACCTCGCCGGTAGATTTCATCTCGGGTCCCAAGATCGAGTTTGCGTCAGACAGCTTCTCGAACGAAAAGACCGGCACCTTGACCGCATAATAGGGCGGAGATTTGTGAAGCCCGGTTCCGTAGCCGAGGTCTTTCAGTTTTGCTCCGAGCATGACCTTTGAGGCGAGAGCGACCATCGGAACGTTTGTTACCTTGCTTATATAAGGCACCGTTCTTGAAGCCCTCGGGTTGACCTCGATGACGTAAAGCTCGCCGTCATAGATGAGATACTGAATGTTTACGAGCCCCTTTGTTCCGAGCCCGAGCGCAAGTTTTTCCGAGCACTCGCAGATTATCTTCAAAAATCTGTCGCTGAGATTATAGGGCGGATAAACGGCGATCGAGTCTCCCGAATGAATCCCCGCGCGCTCGATATGCTCCATGATACCGGGTATCAGAACGTCCTCGCCGTCCGAAATTACATCGACCTCAAGCTCGGTGCCGGGCATATATTTATCGACGAGCACCGGGTTTTCTATCCCCTGCGCCAAGATCGCTTTCATATATTTCGAGGTGTGAGCGGCGTTTCGCGAAATGGTCATGTTCTGCCCGCCGATGACGTAAGACGGCCTCAAAAGAACCGGATAGCCAAGACTTTGCGCAGCTTCAAGCGCCTCCTCCTCGGTGAGAACGCCCATGCCCTTCGGGCGTTTTATTCCCAAAGATTCCAAAAGCCCGTCGAAACGCGCTCTGTCCTCGGCGATGTCGATTCCGTCGGCCGAGGTGCCGAGGATAGGTATGCCGTTATCGTCCAAAAATTTAGTCAGCTTGATAGCGGTCTGCCCGCCGAAAGCAACGACTACTCCGACCGGCTTTTCGACCTTTATTATGTTCATGACGTCCTCGGGGCAAAGCGGCTCGAAATAAAGCCTGTCCGCGGTGTCATAGTCGGTCGAGACGGTCTCGGGGTTGTTGTTGACGATAACGACGTCATAGCCCATCTCCCTGAGCGTCCAAACGCAGTGGACCGAGCTGTAATCGAACTCTATCCCCTGCCCTATTCTTATCGGACCCGAGCCGAGTACCATTACGACGGGTTTTCCCGAACGCGCAAAAGTCCTCGCCTCGCAGGCGCGCTCGCAGCATGAGTAGAAATAAGGCGTCACCGCGTCGAACTCGGCGCCGCAGGTATCGACCATTTTATAGCTGAAATCGACCCCGGGCAGCTCTTTTTCTCCGCTGAGCCTTTTTATAGCCGCGTCGGTATATCCGAGCTTCTTAGCTTGAATATAATCGCCCTCGCAAAGCCCGCCGGATATCTTCTTTTCAAACTCCGCAAGCCCCCTGAGCTTTTCAAGGAACCACTCGTCGATAAGCGTTATCTCATGTATGCGCTCGACCGAGACGCCGCTTTTTAAAGCCTCGAAAACGGTGAATATTCTGCGGTCGTTCTGCTCGTAAAGCCGCTCCTCGACCGGTTTATCCGAAAGCGGCGCGGCGTTTAAGGTGTCAAGCGATATCTCTGCTCCGCGAACGGCCTTTAAAACCGCCATTTCAAAGCATGGAGCTATCGACATGACCTCGCCGGTGGCTTTCATCTGAGTGCCGAGGCTGCGGTTCGAGCCGCTGAATTTATCAAACGGCCACTTCGGAAACTTCACGACGACATAATCGAGCGTCGGCTCGAAGCAGGCGCAGGTTTTGCCGGTGATTTCGTTTTTTATCTCGTCAAGCGTATATCCGAGTGCGATCTTGGTGGTTATTTTTGCAATAGGATAGCCCGTCGCCTTTGAAGCGAGCGCCGACGAGCGCGATACCCTCGGGTTGACCTCGATGACGGCGTATTCAAAGCTCTCGGGGTTGAGGGCGAACTGGCAGTTGCAGCCGCCGACGATGCCTATCGACGAGATTATATCAAGCGAGGCCGAGCGGAGCATCTGATACTCCTTGTCGGCAAGGGTCAGCGCCGGCGCGACAACTATCGAGTCGCCGGTATGAACGCCGACAGGGTCGAAGTTTTCCATCGAGCAGACCGCGATGACGTTTCCGAGCGCGTCGCGCATCGTCTCAAACTCTATCTCTTTCCAGCCCGAAATGCACTTTTCAATGAGCACCTGAGTTATCGGCGAGGCGTCAAGGCCGGTCTTTGCGATGATTTTAAGCTCATCCTCATCAGCGGCGATTCCTCCGCCCGAGCCGCCGAGGGTAAACGCGGGTCTGACTATGACCGGATAGCCTATCTTTTCGGCGATCTCAAGCGCGCCCGAGACGGTCTGGGTGATGTCGGAGGGCACTACCGGCTGGCCGATAGCCTTCATGGTGTCTCTGAAAAGCTCGCGGTCCTCGGCCTTGTCGATAGCCTCGATGTCCGAGCCCAAAAGCCTTACGTTGTATTTTTCAAGCACCCCCGCGCGGGAAAGCTGCATAGCTATCGTAAGCCCGGTCTGCCCGCCGAGACCCGCCAAAAGCCCGTCGGGGCGCTCTTTTTCGATTATACGCGCAACGGTCTCCTCATTCAGGGGTTCAAGATAAATTGCGTCGGCGAGGTTTTTGTCGGTCATGATGGTCGCGGGGTTCGAGTTGACTAAAACTACGTTGATCCCCTCGCTCCGCAGAACGCGGCAAGCCTGTGCTCCGGCATAGTCAAACTCGGCCGCCTGACCGATTATAATAGGCCCCGAGCCGATAACGAGCACTTTTTTTATTGATTTATCCTTAGGCATTGCGCTCGCCTCCCATCATTGAAATAAATCTGTCGAACAGAAAAGAGGTGTCGTGCGGGCCTCCGCAGGCCTCGGGGTGAAACTGAACGGTGAAGCAGTTTTTGCCGGGATATTCCATTCCCTCGCAGCTTCCGTCGTTTGCGTTGACAAACGTCTCAATCCCAATGCCCTCAAGGCTTTTCGCGACGACCGCATAGCCGTGGTTCTGGCTGGTGATATACGTTCTCCCGCCGACGAGGTCTTTGACTGGCTGATTCGCCCCGCGGTGACCATATTTCAGCTTAACGGTCTTTCCGCCCATGGCGAGCGCGGTGAGCTGGTGACCGAGGCAGATCCCGAACACCGGCGCTTTTCCGATGATTTTTTTAAGCTCCGCTATCGCCGCGACGTTTTCCTCGGGGTCGCCGGGGCCGTTTGAAAGCATAATGCCGTCGGGCTTTGAGTTTAAAATCTCCTCCGCCTTGGCGTCCTGCGGGAAGCAGGTGACCTCGCAGCCTCTTTCCTGAAGGCTTCGCACTATGTTTTGCTTCGCGCCGTAATCCAAAAGCGCGACTCTGAACCTTTTTTCGCCGGCGGCTTCAAATACCTCGGGCGTTTTTCTCGATACCGAAGCGACCGCGTTTTTAACCGAATAGCTCTTGACGTCGCCGAGGTCTTTCGGCACCTCGTCGCAAATTTTCGCGTTCATAACGCCCTCTTCGCGGATTATCCTCGTTATCTCGCGGGTATCCACCCCCGCGATGCCGGGTATGCCGTTCTCTTTCAAAAAGCGGTCGAGCTCATATTCCGAGCGAAAATTCGACGGCGTTTTGCACATCTCCCTGACGACATAGCCCTTAACGGCTGTTCTGCCCTCAAAATCGGGGCTTATGACGCCGTAGTTGCCGATAAGCGGGAAGGTCTGCATGACTATCTGACCGAAATAGCTCGGGTCGGTAAGCGTTTCAAGATATCCCGTCATTCCGGTCGTGAAAACAAGCTCGCCGACGCTCTCTCCCTCTGCTCCGACGCGCACGCCCTCGAAAACGTCGCCGTTCGAGAGCACCAAATAGGCTTTTTTGGAAAACTGAATCTCGTTCATATTTTATTTCCGTCCTTTCCTATAAACTTCTAAATTATAATAATAACATACATTCCGAAGAAGTTCAACCTTAAACCGCCCGAAATTTAAAATTCTATGTTATGCACAAAAAATTCAAGCGAAGATCATTTTCAAAAAAAGCACCGCCCGAAAAAGCGGTGCCGAAAATATCAAATAAGCGTCGTCGCCATGACGGCTTTTATCGTGTGCAAACGGTTCTCGGCCTCGTCGAAAACCACCGAGGCGTCCGATTCAAACACCTCGTCGGTGACCTCAAGGCAGTCATAGCCGAATTTTTCATACATCTCCCGCCCGATCTCGGTCTTAAGATCGTGAAACGCCGGCAGACAGTGCATGAAAAGGGTCTTTTTGCCGGTCATAGACATCATCTTCGAGTTGACCTGATAAGGCATAAGATCGCGGATGCGCTCGGCCCAGACCTCGTCGGGCTCGCCCATCGAGACCCAGACGTCGGTATAAATAACGTCGGCGTCCGAGACCGCGGTTTTGATATCCTCAATGAATTCAAGCGTAGCGCCGGTATCCTTTGCGACCTCGCGGCACTCGGCGACAAGGTCACCGTCGGGGAAATACCCTTTAGGCGAGCAGGCGACAAAGTGCATACCCATTTTCGCGCAGCCGACCATCAGAGAATTGCCCATATTATACCTCGCGTCACCGGCATAAACCAGCTTAACGCCTTTAAGCCCGCCGAGATGCTCTCTTATCGTGAGAAAATCGGCGAGTATCTGAGTCGGGTGAAATTCGTTCGTAAGGCCGTTCCAGACCGGCACGCCCGAATATTTCGCAAGGCTCTCGGCGAGCTCTTGGCCGTAGCCGCGATATTCTATGCCGTCGAACATTCTGCCGAGCACCCTTGCGGTGTCGGGTATCGACTCTTTTTTTCCGACCTGAGAAGATTTCGGGTCGAGGTATACCGCGTGCATACCGAGGTCGGCCGCCGCGACTTCAAACGAGCAGCGGGTACGGGTCGAGGTCTTTTCAAAGATCAGCGCGACGTTTTTGCCCTCGAGATAGCGGTGAGGGATACCCGCCTTTTTGAGCGATTTAAGCTCGGCCGCAGCGTTTAAAAGCCCCTCGATCTCGCTCGGCGTAAAATCCAAAAGCCTCAAAAAGCTCCTGCCTTTAAGTGAAATCATTTTTATCCTCCGTATCGTTTATTCAAGGCGTTTTTTGACGTATTGTATCTGCTCGAAGACCGAAGCCCCCGAGGTGCCGCCCTCGGAGATTCTTTTATCTACGCAGTTTTTAAGGTCGATCTCGGCGTAAAGGTCGCTTTCAAAAAGCTCCGAAAGCTCTTTATACCGTTCGAGCGGCAGGGTTTCAAGCACGAACCCCTCGCTTTGGCACTTGGCGACCGCCCGACCCGCGATTTTGTATGCCGATCTGAAAGGCAGCCCCTTTCTGACGAGATAATCCGCAAGGTCGGTCGCGTTGATAAAGCCGTTTTGCGCCGCCTTGAGCATATTCTCGGGGCGGGCTTTCATCTCGCTTATCATCGGGACGAGCACCGAAAGGCAGGCTTTAACGCTGTCAACGGCGTCAAAAACCGCCTCCTTGTCCTCCTGCATATCCTTGTTATATGCCAGAGGAAGCCCTTTCAGAACGGTGAGCAGCGACATCAAGTCGCCATACACCCGCCCGGTCTTTCCGCGAATAAGCTCGGCCATGTCGGGGTTTTTCTTCTGCGGCATTATCGACGAGCCGGTGGTGAAAGCGTCCGAAAGCTCGATAAATCCGAACTCCCAGCTCGACCACAAAACAAGCTCTTCGCAAAGCCTTGAAAGATGCGTCTGAATTATCGCCAAATCGCTTAAAAGCTCGAGCGCAAAGTCGCGGTCCGAAACGCCGTCGATGGAATTTCGGCAGATGTCCGAAAATCCGAGCAGCTCGGCTTCAAATCTGCGGTCGGTGTCATAGGTCGTTCCGGCGAGCGCGCAGCAGCCTATCGGGCTGACGTTCAGCCTTTTGCGGCAGTCAAAAAGCCTGTCGATATCCCGCAAAAACATCATGCAGTAAGCGAGGAGCTGCTGAGAAAAAAGTATCGGCTGAGCCCGCTGCAAATGCGTATATCCCGGCATTACGGCGTCTTTATATTCCTCCGCCTTGTCAAGAACAGCCTTTGCGGCGGCTTTTATAAGCTCGATTATCTCGTCGGTCTCGCGGCGAAGATAAAGCCTTAAATCAAGCGCCACCTGATCGTTTCGCGACCTTGCGGTGTGCAGCTTTTTGCCGTCGTCGCCAATCCTTTCGGTAAGCACCTGTTCGACGAACATATGTATATCCTCGCAGGAAAGGTCGAATTTGAGCTTTCCCGCTTCAAGGTCTTCGAGTATTCCGACGAGGCCGGCGATGATATTGTCTCTTTCCGCGCCGGTCAGAATCCCCTGCTTTGCGAGCATCTTCGCATGGGCTGCCGACCCCGCGATATCCTCGCGGAACATTCTCGAATCAAAGGCTATGGAGGAGTTGAAATCGTCGGCGAGCTTTGAGGTAACGCCGTCGGTCACGCCCTGCCACATTTTCGCCATTTCAATTCCCCCTTTTTATCATTTCTTATCTTTCAGCTTGGCGTCAACAACAGCCTGAACCTTTATCGGCAGACCGTAAAGGTTGATGAAGCCCGCGGAATCCTTCTGGTCGTAATCCGATTCGCCGAAGGTCGCTATCTCCTCGCTGTAAAGGCTGTAATCGCTCCAGACGCCCGCGTTTATCATGTTGCCCTTATAGAGCTTGAGGCGCACTTTGCCGGTCACCCGCTCCTGAGTTTTATCGACAAAGGCGGAAAGGGCTTCTCTTAACGGAGTGAACCACTGACCGTTGTATACGAGCTCGGCAAAGGTGATAGAAAGGCGCTGCTTTTCGTGAAGGGTCATCTTGTCAAGGCAGACGGACTCCAGAACGCTGTGCGCCTTATAAAGCACCGTTCCGCCGGGGGTCTCATAAACACCGCGGCACTTCATTCCGACAAGGCGGTTCTCAACGATGTCGATGATGCCGATGCCGTTTCTGCCGCCGATCTTGTTGAGCTCCAAAATAATGTCTTTCGCGCTCATTTTCTTGCCGTTTAAAGAGACCGGCACGCCCTTTTCAAATTCAAGCTCGATATATTCGGGCTTATCGGGCGCTGCGACGGGGCTTACGCCCATTTCCAAAAAGCCGGGCTTCTCATACTGCGGCTCGTTGCCGGTGTCCTCAAGGTCGAGCCCCTCGTGAGAGAGGTGCCAGAGGTTTTTGTCTTTTGAATAGTTTGTCTCCCTGTTGATTTTAAGAGGGATATTGTGCGCCTCGGCATAATCTATCTCCTCGTCGCGGGATTTTATGCTCCATTCCCTCCAAGGGGCGATGATGGGCATATTCGGCGCAAAGTGCTTGATAGCCAGCTCGAACCTGACCTGATCGTTGCCCTTGCCGGTGCAGCCGTGAACGATAGCGTCGGCGCCCTCTTTTTTGGCAATCTCAACAAGTCCTTTCGCTATGCAGGGCCTTGCGTGCGAGGTTCCGAGCAGATAGTCCTCATAGACGGCTCCGGCTTTCATCGTCGGAATTATGTACTCGTCCACATACTCGTCGGTGAGGTCTAAAACATACAGCTTTGAAGCGCCGGTTTTGAGGGCTTTTTCTTCAAGCCCCTCAAGCTCGTCGGCCTGACCGACGTTGCCCGAGACCGCGATGACCTCGCAGTTGTTATAGTTCTCTTTCAGCCACGGAATGATTATCGAGGTGTCAAGTCCTCCCGAATATGCAAGAACGACCTTTTTTATGCAATCTTTATTCATATTTGACCTCCGTATATACAAAATTTATCTTTCTGTCTGCATATTATGCAACAAATATTTAAAATTGTCAAGCCCTGTGCGAATAAAAATACAAATTTGTGAAAACTGTCTCAACGCTGTGAGAAAACCCGAAAACAGTTGTGCAAATTCCCGTCAGACAAGCTCGGCGATGTCGTATATCAGGCGTTCCGACTTCTCCCACCCGAGGCAGGCGTCGGTTATCGACTTGCCGTAAACGCACTCGCCTATCTTCTGCGAGCCGTCCTCGATATAGCTTTCTATCATGAAGCCCTTGACAAGCCTTTTGATATCGTCGGAATGGCGGCAGCTGTACAAGACCTCCTTGCATATCCTCGGCTGCTGGAAGGGATCTTTGCCCGAGTTCGAGTGGTTGGTGTCGATGATGAGCGCGGGGTTTTTCAGCTCGCTTTTTGAATACGACTCGCAGAGGTGCAAAAGGTCCTCATAGTGATAGTTCGGCATATTCTGACCGTGCTTGTTGACGTATCCGCGCAAAATAGCGTGCGCAAGCGGGTTGCCCGAGGAATGGACCTCCCACCCGCGATAGATGAACGTGTGCGGGTGCTGAGCCGCCGATATCGCGTTCATCATCACCGAAATGTCGCCGCTCATCGGGTTTTTCATTCCGACCGGGATATTAAGTCCGCTCGCGGTAAGGCGGTGGTGCTGGTCTTCAACCGAACGCGCGCCGACCGCGACGTAGCCGATTATATCGCTCAGATAGCGGTGATTCTCGGGGTAAAGCATTTCATCGGCGCAGGAGAAGCCCGATTCGCTCAAAGCGCGCATATGCAGGTTTCTTATCGCGACTATGCCCTTGAACATATCCGGCTTTTCGGTGGGGTCGGGCTGATGCAGCAGCCCTTTATAGCCGTCGCCGGTCGTTCTCGGCTTGCCGGTATAGATGCGCGGAATGATGAAAATTTTGTCCTTGACCTTCTCCTGAACCTCGCGGAGGCGGGAGATATAATCGAGAACGCTGTCGGCGTTGTCGGCCGAGCAGGGACCGATTATAAGGATAAATTTATCCGACCTCCCCGAAAAAATGTCGGCAAGCTCGTCGGCCCGCTGCTTAACTACCGCCGCAAGCTGCTCCGAAAGCGGAAACATCTTCTTGACCTCCTGCGGGATAGGCAGCTTTCTTTCAAAAACCATGTTCATATGCATTCCAGCCTTTCTGCTTTAAAAATCTTCTCGTTATCTGTCAAACTTGGCGCGGCGTTCGCTTGAATATTTCATCATCTCGCGCATACCGTCAACGTCGTCGTTTTCTATCATCTTTTTGAGCCTGTCGAACTGCGCCTCAAAGAGGTTCATCTGGTCCAAAAGCGCCTTTTTGTTGGCCAAAAAAAGCTCAGACCACATCAAATCGTTTATCCTTGCTATCCTCGTCAGGTCGCGGAAAGAGTCGCCGGTGAACTTTTCGATGTTCTCGGCGTCGTTGCAGGTCATAAGCGACACCGCGATGCAGTGGGTGAGCTGCGAAACGAAGCCTATCATCTCGTCGTGTTCCTCGGGGCTCAGCTCTGCCACCTGCGCAAAACCGAGCAAAAGTCCGAGCTCGCGGCAGGTCTCGATGGCCTCGGGGGTGTTTTTTTCGGTCGGGGTGACGATGTAGTTAGCACCGTGAAAAATCCTTGAAGTCGCGTTCTCGACTCCGTAGACCTCACGCCCCGCCATCGGGTGTGCGGCGATGAATTCGCAGTCGGGTCGAAGCATCTCCTGAATCTTATAAACCACCGAGCCCTTGACGCCGGTGACGTCTGTGAGAAGCGCTCCGGGCTTCAAAAGCCGCTGATTTTTTTCGAGCCACTCTATAAAGATGTGCGGATAAAGCGCAAAAACAACGATGTCGGCCTCTTTCACAAGGTTCTCTCTGACCTCGGCCGCGCCGTCGTCTATCATCTTATGCTCCAAGGCGTAGTCTATCGAGCGCTGCGAACGGGTTATCGCCGTGACCCGAAAACCGTAGCGTTTCAGCGCCTCGGCATAGCTTCCGCCGATAAGCCCGAGCCCGACGATAAGTATATTTTTTTTGACGTCAATCATCATAGCTTTTTCCTCCGCTCAGAAAATTTCAAGGCGCGCGCCCAGCTTTTTTATATCCTCAAAAAACGAGGGATATGTCTTTCTGACGGCTTCAGCGCCCTCGATGACCCCGCCGGTAACGGTCGCCATCACCGCAAGAGACATCACGATTCGGTGGTCGTTGTGCCCGCAAAGCGGCTCGCCCGGGGCTTTGAGAGAACATTTCGGCACGGTTATCTCGTTCTCGCTGCAAATAATTTTTACCCCGAACTTTTCAAGCTCCTCTTTCATGGCCTCGCCTCGGTCGCTCTCTTTTATGGCGAGCCTGCGGGTGCCGGTCAGCTTGCAGCCGTTATTCAGCGCCGCCGCCGCCATAAGCACCGGCCCGAGGTCGGGGCAGTCCGAAATGTCTATCTCGGGGCTGCCGGAAAGGATATCGGCAAAATGTTTTTTATAAATCCTGTCGCCCTGAGCGGAATTATCCGACAATCCTGTGACCTTTACAGCGCCACCCGCGCAGTTGAAAGCGTCCAAAAACGCGGCGTTCGAGTAATCCCCCTCGACGGTGACGTTGCGTGGCGAAAGGCTTTTGCCGACAACTTCAACGGTCAGAGGGTCGATAAAGCGCGCTTTGCCGCCGAAAGCCTCTATCGCCCGGAGCGTCAGCTCGACATAGGAGCGGCTCTCAAAGGGCGGGGCGATCTCGATTTTTCCGACGCCGTCGCAGCAAAGAAGCGCAAATATCATGCCGCTGATAAACTGGCTCGAAACCGAGCCGTCAAGCCGGTAAACGCCGCTTGAAAGCCGCCCGCAGACGGTCACGGCGCCGTCGCTCTTATATAAAAAGCCGTGCTCGCGGCAAAGGTCGGAATAGACCTTCTGAGGGCGCTCCATCAGCCTTTTCGAGCCCTCGAGCCTAATCTCGCAGCCCAAAGTCAGGCAAAGCGGGATCAGAAAGCGCAGGGTGTTTCCGCTTTCGCGGCAGTTGAGGGTCGGCGTGATGTTTTTTAAAAAGCCCGAGCCGTCAACTTCGACCTCGCCGCCGTTTGCCCGGCACTTTGCGCCGAGGGCGTTAAGGCAGTCTATCATCGCGAGGACGTCCTCGGAGTAGTCAAGGTTATCTACTTTACAGACCCCGCCGGATATCGCAGCAAGAAGGAGCATTCGGTGAGCGGCGCTTTTCGAGGGCGGAGCCTTGATCTCTCCGCAAAGGCGGGATTTTTCAATCTTGACGGTCATTTTCCGCTCCTTTTTGCCAAAAGATCGACCGCTTCAAGGTATCCGTCGGTCCCGCGACCCGATATCGTAGCGATACAGGCGGCTCTGAGATAGCTTGTTCTGCGAAATTCCTCGCGGCTGTCAACGTCCGAGATATGCACCTCGACCGTCGGGACGGATACGGCTTTCAGAGCGTCGAGAATGGCTACGCTCGTGTGGGTATAGGCTCCCGGGTTGATAACGATGCCGTCAAAGCTGCCGTAGGCCTCCTGTATCCAATCGACAAGGTCGCCCTCGTGGTTAGACTGGCGGCAGTCGACGTCAAGCTGTTTAGCTTTACAGTGCTCGGTTATCTTTTCGATCAGCGAGGCATAAGTCTCCCGCCCATAGATGTCGGGTTCGCGAATTCCGAGCATATTGAGGTTGGGGCCGTTAAGAACTAAAATCTTCATTTTTTCAAAGCCTTTCAATAATCATTTCGGCGTTAAGATCCGCATTATCGGCGGGTTTTATGATAACGTCGGCGGTTTCGGCATATCTTTTTTGCCGCTCGGCGTATCTCTTTTTTATAGCCTCGCGATCGCTCGCCGTCGGTCTGTCCGAGGTCGGCTTGAGCCAGTCTGGATCTCTGTCAAGCAAAAATACTTTACAGTTTTGCCTGAGCGCTTCTACATTTTCGTCCCGCAAAATCGCCCCTCCGCCCGTCGCGATGACCACGCCGCTTCTTCGGCAAACGTCTTTTAAAACCTCTGTCTCAATGGCGCGAAAGCCTTGCTCCCCCTTTTCGGCGAAGATGTCGGTAATAGGCTTTCCGACGCGTGAAACTATCTCTGCGTCGAGATCGATAAACTCTCTTTCAAGCATTTTCGCGACGATTTTTCCGATGGTCGATTTTCCGCTCCCCGGCATTCCGGTCAGCGCAACGCTTTGCTTCATTTTGAGAATTGTGCCGAAAATGCGGTCGATCTCGCTTTTGTCGATGAAAACGTCTCTGAAAATTTCCGAGGCGCAGACCGCCTGCGCGACGAGCATATAAAGCCCGCCCTCGGCGTTCAGCCCGCGTTTTTTCGCCGCGAGAACGAGCGGCGTTCTCAGCGGGTTGAATACCGCGTCGGCGACCCCCTCGAGCCTCGGAAAAAGGCCGATATCAATAGGCGAGGCGTAGTTTTCGGGGTACATTCCGACCGGAGTGGTGTTGATGATGACCTCGGCGTTTTTGCAGCGCTCGGCGGCCTCGGAGTATGTAATAACGCCCTCGCCGGCTCTTCTCGAAACGACAAAGACCTCTTTTGCGCCGAGATCCTTTGAAAGCACCTGCGCCGTGACCGACGTGCCGCCGGTCCCCAAAACGAGAACGATTTTGTTTTCAACGCTCACGCCGGCTTTTTTGAGAAGCGCTTTCATTCCGAAATAGTCGGTATTATAGCCGAAAAGTCTGCCATCGCGGTTCACTACGGTGTTCACCGAGCCTATCCTTTTCGCGACGTCGTTCATTCCGTCGAGATAAGGTATGACGTCCTTTTTATAAGGTATCGTGACGTTTATGCCTTTAAAATCGCGCTTTCGCATAAAATCGTCGAGCCCGTCCCCCGGCACCTCGCAAAGGCGATAGTCGTAATCGCCTATGAGCGAGTGTATTTCCGCGGAAAAGCTGTGCCCGAGCTTTTTTGCAATGCAGCCGAATTCCAACTTTGTCCCCTCCCTCGGTGAAAATTTCTGCGACCGCTTCACCCCGGCGCGTGACGGCGCAGCCTTTCGCCGCGGGCAAAGCCCGCGGCGGGGCTCCGCCCGCCACTGCGGGGGCGGGCGGAGGCGCGAACGAAGTTCGCAAGGCTGCGCCCCGCGCCTCAGTCTTTGTATCCTGCTCCCAAAAAATCGGTGCCGTATCTTTGGGCGAGCAGGTCGCACAGCACTATCGCCGCAACACTGTCAACAACGGCCCTCGCGCGGTGGAATATCGCCGGATCGTGCCGGCCGGTGAGCTGCAAAACCGCGTTTTCGCGCTTAATGAAGTCAACGGTCTCCTGCTGCTTATAGATCGATGAGGTCGGCTTGACCGCGCAGCTGAAAACGATGGGCATTCCGTTTGTTATGCCGCCGTTCACGCCGCCGTTATGGTTTGTTTTCGTAACTATTTTTTCGCCGCTCATTTTGAACATATCGTTGGCCTCGCTGCCCCTCATTGCGGCAAGCCCGAAGCCGTCGCCGAACTGAACGCCCTTTATCGCGGGTATGGCGAAAAGCGCGTGCGAAAGAACGCTCTCGACGCTGTCAAAGAACGGCTCGCCAACGCCTGCGGGGAAGCCCGTCACCGCGGTCTCCAAAATCCCTCCGACGCTGTCTCCGTCGGCAGCCGCCTTTTCGATCTCCTCTACCATCGCGGCCGAAATCTCTTGGTCGAGCACGGCGAAATTCATTGTGTTGAGCATCTTAATCTCGTCCTCATATTCTCCGAATTCTCGGTCCGAGATGCCCGCGCACATTTTTATATGCGTGCCTATCATGATTCCCTTTGCGGCGAGCGCCGAAACAGCTATCGCTCCGACGGCGGTGAGCGCGGCGGTCACTCTGCCGCTGAAATGTCCGCTCCCGCGATAGTCCTCGAAGCCGTGATATTTCACCGAGGCTGTATAGTCGGCGTGTCCGGGTCGGGCAAGGCGGCTCAGCGCAAGATAATCGCTCGATTTGACGTCCTTGTTCGGAATCGCTATAACTATCGGAGTTCCGGTGGTTTTGCCGTTGAAAACTCCGCTCAAGATCTCGAATTTATCCTGCTCGACCCTGCTCGTTGAAATTTTTCCGGCAGGTCTGCGCTTTGTGAGCTGCTCGGCGATGAACCCCTCGTCGATATCTATTCCCGGCGCCATTCCGTCTAAAACCGCTCCTATCGCGGGTCCGTGGCTTTCGCCGAAAATCGTCACCGAAACGCTTTGTCCGAATGTGTTTTTCATTTTTTTGCCTCCCGTAAGTAATTGTCAAGCAGATCGAAAAGCTGCTCGAAGGTCATGTTTTCTATCTCGAATTTTCCGACCTCGTTCACCCTGACGGCCGAAACGCCGCCCTTCTGAGATTTTTTGTCGTGAAGCACCGCCGCCTTGATCTTTTCGGGGTCGGCGCTTATTTCAAGCGGCAGCCCCAGCTTTGAAAGCACATTTTTGAGCCGCTCTCTCACCTCTTCCGAGCACATCGGCAACATTCCGAGCGCAACGCATTCGCCGTGGAAAAGCCTGCCGTTTTCGGCGGTCTCAATTCCGTGGCCGATCGTGTGGCCGAAATTCAAAACCTTTCTCAGGCCCGATTCCGTCTCGTCCTGCTCGACCACCGCCTTTTTGATTTTAAGCGAGCTGGCGATGATGTCGTCAAGCCGGTCGCCCGGCTCAAAGCTCTCAAACCTCTCGAAAAGCTCTTTATCGAAGCACAGCGCCATTTTAACGGCCTCCGCAAGCCCGCAGGCGGTCTGTCTCGGGTCGAGAGTGGAAAGCACGTCGGGGTCGATGAGCACGAATTTCGGCTGCCAGAAAGCCCCGACCGTGTTTTTGAAGCCGTCAAGGTCTACCGCGACCTTTCCGCCTATCGAAGAATCTATCTGCGAAAGCGTCGTCGTCGGCACGTTGTAAAAATCAATCCCGCGCATATAAGCCGCTGCGGCAAACCCCGCAAGGTCGCCGATCACCCCTCCGCCGACCGCTATAACGCAGTCTTTTCGGGTGAATCTTTTTTCGAGCATATTTTTCAGCAAAAGTTTAAAGCTGTCAAGATCCTTGGTTTTTTCGCCCTGCGGCAGGGTGACGATATAGCCCTCGGCGCACTGCTCGGCTAATATTTCGGCATACTCGGGCGGCACGCCGTCGTCGGTAACGATAAGCGCCTTGCGGTCAAGGTCAAGGTGCTTCGCCGCGTTTTTAAGCTCGCCGCGCCTGACCAAAATATCATAGCTTCTGTCTCCGAGCTCTAACCTTATAAGCCCGTCGCAGGCTTCCGCCCTGTCGCGCTGATATCTTTTCGACACGCCGATAACTCCGCGCAAAAACTCGGCGTAGTAGCCCTTAAGCTGCTCAGGCACCGCCTCGGAATTTTTTTCGAGCAATGCCGATTCTCTTGCCGAATCAAGGACTTTTAGGCCGTTTTCCCTTTTAAAATCGCTCACCTCGCGCACGGCTTCCATGCGTTTTATCCAAAGCGAAGCCATCTCGGCGTCTATCTCGTTGATCTTTGCGCGGGCGTTTTCAAGTTTGTTCATTTTGTCCTCCGTATGCGATATAAAAATGCTCCAAAGATTATTCATCACGAATAAGCAGTGGAGCGAATTTTTGAATTGCTCGGCTGCTCAGCGCTTATAATAAGAATAATCGTGCATTTCAGACATGGCGAGACTCCCAAAGTGTTTTTTATATTGTACGCCTTTAAACGCATAAAGTCAAGAGAATTTCCCGAAAACTTGCTCCAAAAAACTCGTTATGGTATCTTTTACATAGTTTTCAACGCCGTGCGGGCAAATCTGCTTGTAAAGTTTGACAGTTTTTTCGCCGAAAACCGAAAGCCCCCGTCCCCGAAAAAGGGGCGGGAGCATAAAAGTCGGTCATTTTTTTGAGTGTTTGAGCGCCGCCGAAACGAACCCCCTGAACAGCGGGTGAGGTCTTTGGGGCCTTGATTTGAACTCGGGGTGATACTGCACGCCGATGTGAAAATCTCTGTCGCTCAGCTCGACCGTTTCGACGAGCCTTCCGTCGGGAGACATTCCGCTGAGCGTAAGCCCCGCGTTCGTCATCGCCTCGCGATAGTCGTTGTTGAACTCATATCTGTGGCGGTGGCGCTCGGCGATCTCGGTTTTTCCGTAGCAACGCTCCATGGCGGTGCCGGGTTTGATAACGCAGGGATAGCTTCCCAGCCTGAGCGTGCCGCCCTTGTCGATGGAATCGCTCTGCCCGGGCATAAAATCTATGACCTTATTTTTGCAAAGCTCGTCGAATTCGCCCGAGTTGGCGTCCGAGATCCCGAGGACGTTTCTCGCATATTCTATAACCGCTATCTGCATTCCGAGGCAGATGCCGAAATAAGGCACTCCGTGCTCTCTTGCAAACTTTGCCGCAAGTATCATTCCCTCGATGCCGCGGTTGCCGAAGCCTCCCGGAACGATTATGCCGTCAACCTTTTCAAGCCGCTCGGCACAGGTGTCCTCGGTGAGGGTCTCGGAATCTATCCAGTCGATATTGACCTCGGCGCCGACGTCGCAGCCGGCGTGCCTTAAAGCCTCGGCGACCGAAAGATAAGCGTCGTGAAGCTGGATATATTTTCCGACAAGGCCGATAGTCACCGGCTCTTTCGGCTTTTTGACCCGCTCGACCATCTCGGTCCACTCTTTAAGGTCGGGCTCGGGCGCGTCGATCTTAAGCTCGCGGCAGACGACCTCGGAGAAGCGATGCTGCTCAAGCATGAGCGGCGCTTCATAGAGGTGAGGCAGGGTGATGTTTTCGATAACGCAGTCGGGCTTTACGTTGCAAAACATCGCTATCTTATTGAAAATCGCGCTTTCAAGCGGCTCGTCGCACCTTAAAACGATGATGTTCGGGTTTACGCCGAGACCCTGAAGCTCTTTGACCGAGTGCTGCGTCGGCTTTGATTTATGCTCGTCCGAGCCGTGAAGAAACGGCACGAGGGTGACGTGGATAAACAGGCTGTTTTCGCGCCCGACCTCAAGGGATATCTGCCTTACGGCCTCCAAAAACGGCTGAGATTCGATGTCGCCTATGGTTCCGCCTATCTCGGTGATAACGACGTCGGCGGCGGTCTTTTTGCCGACGCGATAGACAAATTCCTTTATCTCGTTTGTTATATGCGGAATGACCTGGACCGTCGAGCCGAGATATTCTCCCCTGCGCTCTTTGTTCAAAACGTTCCAATATACCTTTCCGGTGGTGAGGTTGGAATATTTGTTGAGGTCCTCGTCGATGAATCTCTCATAGTGGCCAAGGTCGAGGTCGGTCTCGGCGCCGTCCTCGGTGACGTATACCTCTCCGTGCTGATAGGGGCTCATCGTTCCGGGATCGACGTTTATGTAAGGGTCGAGCTTCTGCGCGGCGACTTTAAGCCCTCTCGCCTTCAAAAGCCTTCCGAGAGAAGCCGCGGTGATGCCCTTTCCGAGACCCGAAACAACTCCTCCGGTCACGAAAATATACTTTGTCTCCATGTTTATTCCTCCCTTTGTTTTTGCTTGAAGATTATTTCCTCGGCGATCTGCCTTTTTGAGCGGCACTCGTTCATCGCCCGCCGCTCGATATATTTATGAGCTTCGGTCTCGCTCATTTTTTCCGAGTCTATAAGCGCCCATTTTGCGCGGTTGACAAGCCTTATCTCCTCCATTTTCTCCTCAATGGAGGCGGTTTTTTTCTCCATTCGGCGAAGCCTTTCGCGGGTGGCGCACAAAAGCATCAACGACTGCATAACTATCTGTCCGCTCGCGGGCTTCGAGACGGTCAGCACCCCATAGTCGGTAACCTGAGAATAGACGTCGCTGAAATTTTCGCTTTTGACAAATATCATCACCCCGAGCCCGATGTCGTTTGAAAGGTCGATAGCGAGGCGGGTGCCGAAATCGTCGGGCAGCGGAGTGTTTATTATAACTATGTCATAGCTCCGCTCCAAAAGCTCCCGCTTCGCGCTTCCGACGCCCGAAACGACCTTTATCGGGTCGTATTTCTTTTCGGGGAGCGCCGCGGTCAGCGACAGGTTGAATTTTTCGGAGCTTGACACCAAAAGAACGCTGTAAACGTTTTCGCAAAGGTTCAGAAAAAGTCTCCTCCTCTCGCGCTTGTCTCAAAAAAAGGCGCGCTCAGCGGCTGCAATAGCTGTCAAGTATCTGCTTCGGAAGATATTTTTTGACAAATTCGCTCGATTTAGCCTCGCGCTCGGCCTCCTCAAGGTCGTGCGGAAGCTCTTTAAGCCCCGAAATGCGGCTCTCCTCAGCCGAATAAAGGTCGATATCCACCGCTCTTTCAAGCTCGGCGTTTTCTTTGAGCCCCTCGAGCCCCGCAAGAATTATCAGCGCGAACGAAAGATAGGGGTTAGCCAAGGGGTCGGGCGATCTGAGCTCGGCCGCCCTGAGATCCAACGATTCCCCGACGGGCGCGGGAACCCTTATAAGCTGCGAGCGGTTTTCGCTCGACCATGTGATATATTTCGGCGCCTTGTTCGCCCCGAGCCTTAAATAGGATTCGGGCGAGGTGTTCAAAAACAGCGTTATTTCGGAAATTCGGTTCATTATCCCGGCGATAATCTTCGGCAAAAGCTCGCCTCTTTCGTTGTTGGCGACCGATACCCTGATATGAAAACCGTTTCCCGAGCGGTTTTTCATCGGCTTCGGAGAAAAATCGGCGTAAAGTCCATTTCTTGCGGCAATGGTGCTTACGACCGAGCGGAAGGTCACCGCGTCGTCGGCGGCTTTAAGCGGGTCCGAGCGCCTGAAATCAATGACGTTCTGCCCGGGTCCCTCGGCGTGGTGCGAGCCCTCGGGCAGAATACCCATTCTTTCAAGGTCGAGGCAGATTTCACGGCGAACGTTCTCGCCCTTGTCGGCGGGAGCTATATCCATATACCCCGCCTTATCGTAAGGCTCCGAGGTCGGCTCGCCCTTTTCGTCTCGGTTAAAGAGATAAAATTCGGTCTGCGAGCCGATATAGAAGCTGTAACCCTCTTTTTCGGCGAACTCGACGACCTTTTTGAGAAAGCTCCTCGTGTCGGGCAGAAATTCTCTGCCGTCGGGGTAAGTTATTGTGCAAAACATTCTTACGACCTTTCCGTGCTCGGGCCGCCAAGGCAGCACCGCAAGTGTCGCGGGGTCGGGGTGCAAAAACAGGTCGGAATGTACTATGCCTCCGAAACCGGCGATAGCCGAAGCGTCGATGGCTATGCCGTATTTAAAGGCGCGTTCAAGCTCTCCCGGCATGACGGAGATATTCTTCTGTCTGCCGAAAACGTCAACGAAAGCAAGACGTATAAACTTAACGTCCTCCTCGCGGCAATACTGTATTGTCTCTTCCTGAGTATAGGTCATTCCGATCCTCCTTAAAAAATCAGTTCTGAACGTACATCTGCTTATATGGGTTTTTGCTGTCGGGCGTAATGACGGTGAAATCGGCGTCTAAAACGCTGTCAAGGTCCTCTCCGAAAAGGTCGCAGTATTCCTTAACATAGCCCCTGATCTCCTCAAGGTCTTCTGGCAAGGCTTTTTTCGCGGTGACCTGCTTCGGAAAAGCGACGGTCTTGCAATCCGAGCGCAAAAAGAGTTTTCCGCCGTGCATACCCGTGCAGGGGAAATTCCCGACGATGGGGCTTTCGCCCTTTCCGAGGCCCAAAACGACGATAAGTCCGCCGGCCTGATATTCTCCCAAAAAGCTGCCGGTGCGCCCGCCGATGACCATTACGGGGACTTTGTCCTTATAGGCTTTCATATGTATCCCCGCGCGATAGCCGGCGTCGGACTGAACGATTATCTCTCCCCCACGCATGGCATAGCCCGCCGCGTCGCCGATCGAGCCGTGAATAATGATTTTTCCGTCGTTCATGGTGTCGCCGACGGCATCCTGAGCGTTTCCGAAAACCTCGACGCTTCCGCCGTTGAGGTAAGCTCCGAGGGCGTTGCCGGGGGTGCCCTTGATCTTTATGTCGCGATAGCTCATGCCTGCGGCGATGAATCTCTGTCCGAGGCAGTTTTCGATCTCGCAGTCGCCCGTTTCTCTTATTATAGCATTTAATGCGGAAAATTCAAGGTCTTTTGCATTTATTGTTTTCATCACACCGCACCTCCGAGTTTTTCTCCGCGATATTCCCTGCCGAAAGCCGCAAGCGCGGGCGCTTTTTTCAAAAGCTCGAAATCAACGCTGTCAAGCGGAGTTTTGTTTCTTATTAGCGAGGTATAAATCCCCGCGCGGTCGCAGTTTCCGATGAGCATGAAGCCAGTAAGAAGTCCGTTTTTAACGAACAGCCGCTTAATCGAGGTCTCGTTTTTTTCCTCAAAAAGCTCGCCGTCCGGGCTTCCGGCGCTCATGCAGTGAAGCCCGCCGAAGCCTATCGAATTCATCGGCAGGGCGTTGTCTATCCTCTCGTCGCCGCCCGCCATGTTCACGCCGGCGCAGTGCCCCTGAATATATGCGAGCGGCATTATCGCCATGACTTTTTTCTGCCCCGAGGTTATGTCGGTCGATTCGGTGCAGTCGCCCGCGGCATAGATATCCTCAAGGGTGGTGCGCATTTTTTCATCGACCGCTATTCCCCTGCCGACCTCTCCGCCCGCTTCTTTGATCAAAGAAACGTTCGGTCTGACTCCGACTGCGGTCACCAAAACGTCGAAATCGACGGTTTTTCCGCTCTTCATCAAAGCCTTT
Organism: uncultured Clostridia bacterium; assembly: GCA_947623585.1. Classification (GTDB taxonomy): domain Bacteria; phylum Bacillota; class Clostridia; order Oscillospirales; family Ruminococcaceae; genus Faeciplasma. The sequence goes on from CANQHA010000001.1 coordinate 225,569, forward strand.
CCGCCCTCGAATTTAACGGCGGTGTCGTCGAGCAAAAATTTTATCCCCATTTTTTCGAGCTTATTCTGCATAATTTTCGCGCAGTCAAAGTCGAGTATGCTCGAAAGAACCCTCGGCGCCAGATCGCAGACGGTTATCTCGGCGCAACGCCCGATTATCCCCTCGGCACACTTAAGCCCGATGAGCCCCGCGCCGATTATCAGAACATTGGCGCTCGGGTCGAGGAATTTTTCAAGGCGCTCGGCGTCGTCAAGCGTCATAAAGCAGCAGCGCTTTTCAACGGTATCAAGTCCCTCTGTCGGCGGTGTGAACGGGCTCGAGCCGGTCGCCGCACAAAGGCTGTCATAGCGAATCTTCTCGCCGCCCTCAACGGTAACGGTCTTCTCGGCAGGGTCGATCTTCTCCGCCTTTTTGCCGAAAATCACCCTCACGCCGTTTTTTGAATAAAAATCCTCGGGGCGATAAAGCATTCTTTTAAGGTCGGTCTTGCCCTCCAAAAGATAGGATATAAGCGGTCTTGCGTAAACATGGCGGTTTTCCGCCGAAATAACGGTTATGCTCCCCTCGGCGTCAACCGAGCGAATACCCTCGACAGCGCCGACAGCGGCAGCTCCGTTTCCTATTATAACGTAATTTTTCACGGCGCTCACCTCTCCTCAAAAACAATGGCTCGGTTCGGGCAACCCTTAACGCACGCCGGCTCGCCGACGGTGTTGTCAAGGCAAAGCTGACATTTTTGCACCGCGCCGTTTTCGCCCTCGCGAATGCAGCCGTAAGGGCAGACCAAAACGCAGGTCAGGCAGCCCACGCATTTGTCGTGGTCGATAGTCGCCACGCCGTCTTTGAGAGAAAGCGCGCCCGAAATGCAGCTTTTAACGCAGATCGGGTCGCGGCAGTGGCGGCACGAGACCGCAAAGTTTACGTCTCCGTCCTGCTCGACGACGATGTTGGGGCGTATTGCCTTTTTCCTCAACGCCTTGACCATGCTGCTCTCGCCCGAATTGGCAAAAGCGCAGTTATATTCGCAAAGGTGGCAGCCGAGGCACCATTTTTCGTTCACATAAACTCTTTTCATATCATTCACCCGCATGAGAGATACCGAGTATCTCAAGTTCCTTTTCCGTCATATTGACGCCTCTGAGCATCAGCCTGTTGCCTTTAAGCGACTCTATCGAGTTGATACCCATGCCGCCCATAAGCTCCATTATCTCGTGCCGCCAAGCGGTCATAAGGTTCACAAGCCTCTGCGAGCCGATATCGGGGTTGAGCCGCTTAACAAGCTCGGGGCGCTGGGTCGCTATTCCCCAGTTGCACTTGCCGGTCTGGCAGGTTCGGCAGAGGTGGCAGCCGAGCGCCATAAGCGCCGCTGTCGCGATATAGCAGGCGTCTGCGCCGAGGGCGACCGCTTTTACAACGTCCGCCGCCGAGCGGATAGACCCGCCGACCACAAGGCTGACGTTTCCTCTTATCCCCTCGTCTCTAAGTCTTTTATCGACAGACGCGAGCGCAAGCTCAATAGGAATTCCCACGTTGTCTCGAATCCTTGTCGGGGCGGCTCCGGTGCCTCCTCTGAAGCCGTCTATCGCGATTATGTCCGCGCCCGAGCGTGCGATTCCGCTTGCTATCGCCGCGATGTTATGCACCGCCGCGACCTTGACGATTATCGGCTTTTTATATTCCGTCGCCTCTTTCAGAGAATAGACGAGCTGCCTTAGATCCTCGATAGAATAAATGTCGTGATGAGGCGCGGGAGAAATGGCGTCCGAGCCCTCGGGTATCATTCTCGTTCTTGAAACGTCGCCGACTATCTTTGCGCCGGGAAGATGCCCGCCGATGCCGGGCTTTGCGCCCTGACCCATTTTAATTTCTATCGCCGCGCCGGCTTTGAGGTAACCCTCGTGAACGCCGAAGCGCCCCGAAGCCACCTGCACGATAGTGTTCGGGCCGTATTTATAGAAGTCCTCGTGAAGCCCGCCCTCGCCGGTGTTGTAATACACGCCGAGCTCTGTTGCGGCGCGCGCAAGGCTCTCGTGGGCGTTATAGCTTATCGAGCCGTAGCTCATCGCGGAGAACATCACCGGCATCGAAAGCTCAAGCTGAGGGTCGAGCTCGGTGATAAGCCCGCCTTTTTCGTCCCTTTTCATCTCGGAGGGCTTTTTGCCGAGGAAAACCTTTGTCTCCATCGGTTCTCTGAGAGGGTCTATCGACGGGTTGGTGACCTGCGAAGCGTTTATCAGTATTTTGTCCCAATAGACCGGAAGCGGGTTGGGGTTTCCCATTGACGAAAGCAAAACGCCGCCGCTCGAGGCCTGCTTATATATCTCTTTAATGGTGTCCTGTCCCCAGTTGGCGTTGGGACGGAAAGTGCAGTCGCTCTTTACTATCTTCAAGGCTCTTGTCGGGCAAAGGGCAACGCAGCGCTGGCAATCGACGCACTTTGTTTCGTCGCTGAGCATCATATCCGAATCGGGGTCGTAAGAGTGAACGCAGTTTGCGCACTGGCGCTCGCAGACGCGGCAGCGAATGCACCTTGAATCGTTTCTGACGACTTCAAACTCGGGGTAAATATATTCGATTCCCATTAAAACGCGCCCTCCTTCACTTTAACGATGACCGGCTCTCCTCCGGCGGGAGCATAAAGCCTGTCTAAATTAGGCTCCATGACCCTTATCGCGGCCTCCTCGCTCGCGACGTATACCATGTCGTCCTTTTCGCCGACGACCATTGATCTCAGCTTAAGCCTGTCGTTAAGCGCCATCATTCCGCCCTCAAAGCCCAAAACTATCGAGAACGGGCCGGTCACCAAAAGGCTTGAATAGACCGTTCGCAGATATTTCAGCTTTTTGGCCTCATCGGGGGATTTTTTGGCGATAGTGCTCCAAAAAGGCGCTGCGATGACCGATGCGGTCTCTTCAAGAGTAAGCCCCTGCTTTCTTAAAAGGTAGTCCGCTATGTAGGTTATTACCTCGGTGTCGGTCTGAAGAGTGCAGCGATAGCCGAACATCTCGATATAGCGGCGGTTGGCGTCATAGCTTGAAATTTCGCCGTTGTGAACGATGGAATAATTCAGCAGCGCAAAGGGGTGAGCGCCGCCCCACCAGCCCGGGGTGTTTGTAGGATATCTTCCGTGAGACGTCCAGAGATAGGCCTCGTATTCGTCTAACTTATAAAACAGCCCGACGTCCTCGGGGAAGCCGACCGCCTTGAAAGCGCCCATGTTCTTTCCGCTTGAGAAGACGTAAGCGCCTTTAAGCTCGGCGTTTATTCTTGTGACCGCCCGGGCGACGAATTCGTCGGGCGTAAGCTGCGAGGCGTTGAGCCTGTTATGCTCGGGCACGGCGAAATAACGCCAGATAAGCGGGCAGTCGGTTATCTCGGGCATCTTTCGCGTCGGAATTATCTCGCTTCTGACGATCTCGAAGCGCTCGGCGAGATATTTTTCGCAGTCGGCGCGGCAGGCGTTGTCGTCATAAAAAATGTGCAGCGCGTAATAATCCTTGTAATCGGGATATATGCCGTAGGCCGCAAAGCCGCCGCCGAGACCGTTCGAGCGGTCGTGCATCGGCTTCATCGAATTGATGATTCCTTCGCCGGTAAATTTTCTGCCGCTTTTTGATATCGCTGCCGATATCGCGCAGCCCGAGGGTATCCTTACGCTTCCCTCTCTCAGCGGCTCATTGGGGTAATCAAGCATCAGATCATAACCTTTCAGAAAAAATAGGCGGCACCGACAAAAGGGCTTTTTCCGCCCTATCGGTGAACGCCATTGCTCACAAATATTTTGACGGCTCAGCCGTCAACTTCTTTGCTATGATAGCATATAATAAATTGAATGTCAACGGTTTTCGGAAAAAATTTTTATAAAAAATGAAACTTTCAGCTTCAAATCCTGCAAAAATCATACTAAAATCTGGTAAATGAAAAATTTTTTTAAATTTTTTGCAATTTGCTATTGACAAATCCGCAAAAGCGGTGTAAAATGACAGACATTGAAGGCAAAGGCGTCTTCGGGTTTTGTTCCCGAGGGCGCCTTCTCTTTTTTCCGAAAAAACATGGAGGTATCAACAATGGAAAATGTATCAGACTATTTCGGCAGCCTTGTTTTTGACGACAGAGTTATGAAAGCCACCCTCTCGTCCTCGGTTTACAGGTCTCTGAAAAAGACCATCGACGAGGGCGCAAGGCTTGACATTTCGGTTGCAAACGCCGTTGCCGAGGCCATGAAAGACTGGGCCGTTTCAAAGGGAGCCACCCACTATACCCACTGGTTCCAGCCGCTCACCGGCATCACCGCCGAAAAGCACGACAGCTTTATTTCGCCCGCGCCCGACGGCAGAGTTTTGATGGAATTCTCCGGAAAAGAACTCATCAAGGGCGAGCCCGACGCTTCGAGCTTCCCCTCGGGCGGTCTCAGGGCGACCTTTGAGGCGAGGGGCTATACCGCATGGGACCCGACCTCTTACGCCTTTATAAAAGGTAAGACCCTCTGCATTCCTACCGCGTTCTGCTCATACGGCGGCGAAGCGCTTGACAAAAAGACCCCGCTTCTTCGCTCGATGGAGGCTTTGAACAAGCAGGCGCTGAGAATTTTAAGGCTTTTCGGCAACACCGAAGTCAAATGCGTTAAAACCTCGGTCGGCCCCGAGCAGGAATATTTCCTCGTAGACAAGGCGCTCTACGATCAGCGCCCCGACCTCATCTATACCGGCAGAACGCTTTTCGGAAGCCTTCCGCCGAAAGGTCAGGAGCTTGACGACCACTATTTCGGAGTTATCAAGCCGAGAGTCGCGGCCTATATGGCTGACCTCAACGAGGAGCTCTGGAAGCTCGGAATACTTGCAAAAACCGAGCACAACGAGGTCGCGCCCGCTCAGCACGAGCTTGCGCCGATCTACTCTACGACAAACATCGCCACCGACCACAACCAGCTCACCATGGAGATTATGCAAAAGGTCGCCGCAAAGCACGGGCTCGTCTGCCTGCTTCACGAGAAGCCCTTTGCGGGTGTGAACGGCTCGGGCAAGCACAACAACTGGTCGATAGCCACCGACACCGGAATCAACCTTCTCGCGCCGGGAGAGACCCCCTATGAGAACGCGCAGTTCCTTCTGTTCCTCGTCGCGGTCATCAAGGCGGTCGACGACTATCAGGATCTTCTGAGACTTGCCGTTGCTACCGCCGGAAACGACCACCGCCTCGGCGCAAACGAAGCTCCTCCGGCAGTTGTTTCAATGTTCCTCGGCAACGAGCTTCAGGCCGTCCTCGACGCCATTGAGACCGACACGCCCTATGGCGGAGCGGAGAAAACGACGATGAAGCTCGGCGTGCACGTTCTGCCGAGATTCCAGCGCGACAACACCGACCGCAACCGCACCTCGCCTTTCGCGTTCACCGGCAACAAGTTCGAGTTCAGAATGCTCGGCTCGTCAAACTCAATCGCCTGCGCGAACATCATGCTCAACTCGGCGGTAGCGGAATCGCTCAAGCAGTTCGCCGACGAGCTTGAAAAGGCCGACGACTTTGAAAAATCGCTCCACGAGGTCATCAAGAAGACCATCAAGGAGCACAAGAGGATAATCTTCAACGGCAACGGCTATGACGACAGTTGGATAGCCGAGGCCGAAAAGAGAGGGCTTCTGAACCTTAAGACCACCCCCGACGCTATGCCGAGGCTTTTGGACAAGAAAAACGTCGATATGCTCACCGCGCACAAGGTCTACTCCAAGGCGGAAATTGAATCCCGCACCGAGATAATGCTTGAAAACTATGTCAAGACGGTGAACATCGAAGCCCTGACTATGGTCGATATGTCTCGCAAAATGATTATGCCGGCTATCGAGGATTACATATCAGAGCTTGCAAAGACCGCTTTCAACAAAAAAGAAATAGGCGTCGATGCAAAATACGAAAAGACGCTTATCTCAAAGCTGAGCGACCTTTTGGATCAGATCGGCGCGGCGACGGAGGCTCTCGACGAAAAGATCGCCGATTACAAGAAGATATCCGACGTCACCGAGGCTTCTTACTTCATCCGCGACTCGATTATCCCCGCTATGGACGCGCTCCGTGCTCCGGCTGACAAGGCCGAGGCCGTTACGGACGAGAAATTCTGGAGATATCCGACCTACGGAAAACTTCTGTTCGGCGTAAGATAAGCCGAACGCAGCAGCTTTTAAAAAACGACGCGCGCGGATAAATTCCGCGCCGTCCGAATACCGCCGGCTTCGGTGTGCAAGCGAAAAAACGTGGGGTTTCGCCGGAGAGCGTATTTTATGACACTTTATAAAACAGAAAGGGATCATTTATATGACAATTGAATTCTGGTACCTCATCGGCGCGGCGCTCGTCTTTTGGATGCAAGCCGGATTTGCAATGGTAGAAACAGGCTTTACGCGTGCCAAGAACGCCGGAAACATAATCATGAAAAACCTCATGGACTTCTGCATCGGCACCGTCGTCTTCTCGCTTTTGGGCTATTCCCTCATGATGGGCGAGGACGCTTTGTTCGGGCTGATAGGAATTCCCAACATGGACCTCTTTGCCAACTTCAAAGAGTTCATCGCCTCCCCCGCCGAGGGCTTCACCGGCGCTTCAACATTCGTTTTTAACCTTGTTTTCTGCGCCACCACCGCAACGATAGTCTCGGGCGCCATGGCCGAAAGAACCAAGTTCTCGGCATACTGCATCTATTCCGCGGTCATCTCTTTGATAGTTTATCCTATCGAAGCTCACTGGATCTGGGGCGGCGGCTGGCTTTCACAGCTCGGCTTCCATGACTATGCCGGCTCCTGCGCCATTCACATGGTCGGAGGCATAGCGGCGCTCGTCGGCGCAATATTCCTCGGCCCGAGAATAGGTAAATACGTCTATGACAAAAACGGCAAGGTCGTCAAGGTCAACGCTATCCCCGGCCACTCCATCACCCTCGGCGCTCTCGGAGTTTTCATTCTCTGGCTTGGCTGGTACGGCTTCAACGGCGCCGCCGCGACAACTCCCTCTGAGCTTGCTTCGATCTTTCTGACCACCACCGTCGCGCCCTCGGTTGCGACCTGCACCACAATGATCTATACATGGATCAAAAACGGCAAGCCCGACGTCTCGATGTGCCTGAACGCCTCGCTTGCGGGCCTTGTGGGCATCACCGCCGGCTGCGACGCGCTTGACTGGGTGGGCTCGGCGGTCGTCGGAATCGTTTCGGGAATACTTGTAGTCGTCGTTGTCGAGGTGCTCGATATCAAGCTGCACATCGACGATCCCGTCGGCGCCGTCGGCGTTCACATGGCAAACGGAATCTGGGGAACGATAGCGGTCGGACTTTTGGCCAACCCCGACGCCCCCGCCGGACTTTCGGGACTTTTCTATACCGGCAGCTTCAAGCAGCTTGGGATTCAGCTTTTGGGCTTTGCGACCGTCGCCTGCTATGCCGTCGTGATGATGATAATCTGCTTCGCTCTCATCAAAAAGCTCCACGGTATCCGCGCGACAGCCGAGGAGGAGCTTACCGGACTTGATATCACCGAGCACGGACTCCCCTCCGCATACCCCGACTTCATGCCCGCCGTTGACAAATATGTCACCTACGGCGATTATGAAAGCGTTCCAGCCGTTTCGGGTGACGTTCCCGAAGCCGAGGCGGTGCCGGTCAAGAAGGTGCCGACGTTCAGCGGAGATTCTCCGAAATTCACCAAGGTCGAGATCATCTGCAAAGAAGCCCGCTTCGACGCTCTTAAAACCGCAATGTCCAAGCTGGGCATCACCGGCATGACCGTCTCGCACGTCATGGGCTTCGGCGCTCAGAAGGGCAAGCCTGAATATTACCGCGGAGTCCCCGTTGAAACGAACCTGCTGCCTAAGGTTCAGGTCGACATCGTCGTCTCGAAGATACCCGTCAGAACGGTCATCGAGACCGCGAAGAAGGTTCTTTATACCGGTCACATCGGCGACGGCAAGATCTTTGTCTACGACGTTGAGAACGTCGTAAAGGTAAGGACCGGCGAAGAGGGCTACGACGCGCTTCAGGACGTCGAATGATTTAAGACATCTTCTCCTGTTATAAAAAGTGATGTGTTCATGCCCCGGCGGAGAGTGACCTCTTCCGGGGCACGGACATGATAAAGGGTCTTATTGACCCTATCGAAAAGAGGTTATAATATGTGTTCAATAATGGGCGCCGTCGGTCCGACGGATATCCGCCGCTTCCGCGAGGGCTTTTTGAGAACTAAATCGCGCGGCCCCGACGATTCGAGGATAATCGACACGGGCGACGGGCTTTTGGGCTTTCACCGCCTTGCGATAATGGGTCTTACGCCCGAGGGTATGCAGCCATTCGAGCTTTTCGGCAGCTATATCGTCTGCAACGGCGAAATTTACGGCTTCGAGAAGCTGAAAGCCGCTCTGAGCAAAACATATTCCTTCAAAAGCGGCTCCGACTGCGAGATACTTCTCCCGCTTTATTTTGAATACGGCGTGGAAATGTTTTCGATGCTCGACGCCGAGTTTGCGCTTATAATCTATGACGGCAGAACCGGCGAATTCATCGCCGCCCGCGACCCCATCGGCATTCGCCCGCTCTATTACGGCTATCGCGGCGGCTCGATAGTTTTTGCCTCCGAGCCGAAAAACCTCGTCGGTCTGTGCGACAAAATACTCCCCTTCCCGCCCGGACACTATTATAAAGACGGAAAATTCATCTGCTATCGCGACATCGCCCATGCAAAAAGCTACTCGGCCGACGATATTGAGACCGCGACGAAAAAAATTCACGATCTTCTCGTCAAAGGAATCGAAAAGCGCCTTGTCGCCGACGCCAAGGTCGGCTATCTCCTCTCGGGCGGGCTTGATTCATCTTTAGTCTGCGCAGTCGCTCAGCGCGCCTCGGATAAGCCCATAAAGACCTTTTCGATAGGCATGAGCGGCGACGCCATAGACCTCAAATATGCAAAGCAGGTCGCCGACTATATCGGCAGCGACCATACCGAGGTCATCATCACAAAGAACGACGTGATCGGCTCGCTCGAAACGGTAATAAACATTCTCGGCACGTTTGACATAACGACGATACGCGCAAGCGTCGGAATGTTTTTGGTCTGCAAGGCTATCCACGAGACCACCGATATCCGCGTTATTCTGACCGGAGAGATCTCAGACGAGCTGTTCGGCTATAAATACACCGACTTTGCGCCCTCGGCCGAGGCTTTTCAGAAAGAAGCCGAAAAGCGCATCAGCGAGCTTCATATGTACGACGTTTTGCGAGCGGACCGCTGCATTTCGGTGAACTCGCTCGAGGCGCGGGTGCCTTTCGGCGACCTTGCGTTCGTCGATTATGTCATGTCGATAGACCCCGAGCTGAAGCTCAACAAATATAACAAGGGAAAATACCTGCTCCGCAAGGCTTTTGAGGAGGGCGATTACCTCCCCCACGATATTTTGTATCGTGAAAAGGCCGCGTTTTCCGACGCAGTCGGGCATTCGATGGTGGATTATCTGAAAGAATACGCCGAGCAGCAGTATTCGGACGAGGAGTTTGAGGAGCGCAAAAAGCTCTATTCCCACGCTCAGCCGTTCACGAAGGAATCGCTTTTATACCGCGAGATCTTCGAGCGCTTCTACCCCGGGCAGTCCGAGATGATAAAGGATTTTTGGATGCCGAACCGCGAATGGCAGGGCTGCGACGTCAACGACCCGAGCGCCCGCGTCCTCTCAAACTACGGCCAAAGCGGAGTGTGAAAATAGGAATATCCACTCCGAGCATATAAATTCAAAAGTTTTCGCTCAAGCCTTTTTCTAAAAGGCTTGTCAGGGTCGAGGGGTGAAACCCCTCGTCGCAGCCCGCAGGCTGCGAAAGCCTTTACAGCGTGCGCTCCGCAAGGGGTGAATTAAAAAAACAATCCGGCGGATTGTTTTTTTAAGAGGGGACGACCTGCAAGAGAGGGCGTCCCATAAACATAGCATATTACTCGCCGCGTCCCCCAAAAACGCTCTCACTTTAACTCCTACTAAAAAAACACCCCCGGAGCTTCTCGCCCCGGGGTGAATTTTTCTGATATCAGATATCGTTTTTGATGTCGATATTCTCGCCTTTAAGACCTATGTAAGCGCCCTGCGCGGCCTCGGAGGATTCGGGGTGAGCAAGCAGCCACTTGTTGCAGGCCCAAAGCCTCTTGTCCTCGGAATATTTGACTCCGATGTTCGGCTTTTCGGTGTTGGTGCCCTTGGGAAGCGCGACCATCACTCGAAAGCCCTTTGCGGGGTCGGTGTGGCAGGGAGCATAGTGCAAAGTCGTCGCGAAGCACTCGACGATAACGCCCTTGGGCGCTTTGAAAGCCTTGACCTTTGCGGTGTCGAGCACGCCGTTTTCAAGCTCGCCCTGCTTTGCTACCAAAAGAATAAAGTCCTCGGTGCCGAGGTTGAACTCGCTGTCTCTATGATATTCAAGGCAGTTGAGCTTTGTGTTGTGGCCGTTGCACCAGCCGAGCTGCACCGGCATTCCGCCGTAAAGATGCTCCGAGACCTCGACCGCTGCGGGAAGCTCCTGCAAAACGGGGTCCTCGGCGACGTAATCGGTGCCGTCGGGCAGAGGGGTCTTCTCAAGCCCCGAAAGAAGCTCGGCGACGGTCTCCTCCATGCCGTCTACCACCTGACCGTAGTCCTTGAACTCGGGGTCGTAAACTGAAAGAATCTTCATAATTTTTCCTCCTTGATATTTTGTCTCCCGTTTTTCGGGAGCATTTTTACCTTGTCAGATCATGTCGCCCATGGCGTAAAGCCCGGCGCTTTTTTTAGCGACGAAAACCGCGGCGTTGACCGCTCCGACGGCAAAGACCTCTTTTGAGGCCGCCGAGTGGCTCAGCGTTATGACCTCGTCGCGCCCGGCGAAGATTATCTCGTGGTCTCCGACGATGGTCCCCCCGCGGACCGAGTGGATGCCTATCTCCTTGGGGTCGCGCTTACGGCGCTCGCTGTGCCGGTCGTATGTATAGCTGTAAACGCCGCCGCGCGCGGAATTTACCGAATCCGCAAGCATAAGCGCGGTGCCGCTCGGGGCGTCGATCTTCTGGTTGTGGTGGCGCTCGACGATTTCAACGTCGAACTGCTCGCCCAAAACCGAGGCGGCCTTTTTTGCAAGCTCGGAGAGAAGATTTATCCCCAAAGACATATTCGCCGTAAAGAAGACCGGTATCTGAAGCGCGGCCGAGCGTATCTTCTCGATCTGCGAGGGGTCGTAGCCGGTCGTCGCCAAAACGAGCGCGACGCCGTTTGTCAGCGCATAGCTTAAAATTCCGTCGAGCGCCGAGGGGTGGGTAAAGTCAACGATAACGTCCGGCGCCGAGGGCAGCTCGCCCAAGGTTTTATAAACTGTAAAGTCTGAATACTTTACAGGGTTCAAATCAACTCCGGCGATGACCTCGCAGTCGTTTCGCGAAGAAATTATGTCCGCGATGACCCTTCCCATCTTGCCGCAAGCGCCCATTATCACTATTTTCGTCAATTGTTTCACTTCCCTGAAAAAAGTTTTTTCGTTTTAGAAGCGTCGTTCTGTAAAGCTATGTCACTTTACAAGCCCGAGCTTCAAAAGCTCGTTTTTGAGCAGTTCCGAGGTGGCCTCCGAGACGTCGCACAGCGGCAGCCTGCACCCGCCGACGCCGAGCCCGAGCATATTCATCGCGGCTTTGACCGGCATCGGGTTGACCTCGGCAAAAAGCGCGTTTGCAAGGGACATATATTTCATCGCAAGCCGCGCCGCCGCTTTAAAATCGTTCTCGAGGCAAAGTCGGCATATCTCATGGGTTTCGCGGGGCAGAACGTTTGAAAGCACCGAGATAACGCCCTTTCCGCCCAGAGACATTATCGGGACGGTGAGATCGTCGTTTCCGCTGTAAACCGGCAGCTCGTCTCCGCAGACGTCGATGAGCCTTGCCGCAAAGGAAACGCTTCCGCTCGCCTCTTTGACCCCGGCGACGAGCGGGTGCTTCGAGAGCTCCTTAAAGGTCTCGACCGAAACGCTCATGCCGGTTCGGCCGGGAATGTGATAGAGTATCGCGGGGATAGAGACGTTTTCGAGGATTTTTTCATAGTGCTTGATAAGCCCCGCCTGCGTGGTTTTGTTGTAATAGGGCGTAACCAGCAAAAGCGCGTCGGCGCCCGCCTCCTCGGCGGCTTTCGAGGTCTCGGCTCCGTAAGCCGTGTCGTTCGAGCCGGTCGAGCAGATAAGCGGCACGCGCCCGCCGATTCTTTTCGCAGCAAAATCCATCAGCTTGCGGTGCTCCTCGCCCGAAAGCGTCGCGTTTTCGCCGGTCGTGCCGACGGCGACTATCGCGTCGATGCCGCTTTCGATCTGCCAATCGATAAGCTCGCCGTATTTTTCAAAATTTATACTTCCGTCGAGGTTGAACGGCGTTACGATAGCGGTCGCCGCGCCCTCAAAAAGCAGTTTTTTCATAAATACGACCTCCGAAAAAATATGCTTTGAACGGCCTTTAGCAGGAGCATTTGCTCCAGCACATAAAATCAAAAGTTTTCGCTCAAGCCTTTTTCAAAAGGCTTGCGAGAGGTCCGGAGGCGAGCAGCCTCCGGTCGCAGCCCGCAGGCTGCGAAACTCCCTTGCGAAGAGAAGCGCAGGAGGGGGAACGAAAATCTGTCCTGTGGACAGTTTGTCACCCCCATTTTGGGCGAAGGCGCAAGCCTTCGCGAAACGATGCCGGCAAACTCAACTGCCCGCAGAAAGTACGAGCATCGTTGAACCCTCGTCGGGGGGTTCCCCCTTTGCCGAGCGATGAGCGAGGCAAACAAAATCAAATCAGTCAAAATACCCCTTGGCGGCCAAAAGCTCGGCGGCCAAAACTCCACCGCCGGCGGCGCCGCGCAAAGTGTTGTGCGAGAGGCAGACGAACTTGTAATCAAAGAACGTATCCTCGCGCAGGCGGCCGATCGACACCGCCATGCCGCCTTCAAGGTCGCGGTCCAGCTTTGCCTGAGGGCGGTTATCCTCCTCGAAATAGTTTAAGAACTGCTTCGGGGCAGAGGGCAGCCCGAGCTTCTGCGGCTCGCCCTTGAAATCGGCCCAAGCCTTTAAAATAGCCTCTTTTTCGGGCTTGTGAGCAAATTTGACGAACACCGCCGAGGTGTGACCGTCCGAGACCGGCACTCTGAGGCACTGGGTGGTGATGACAGGCTTTTGCGCGTTCACGATGACGCCGTTTTTGACCTCGCCCCAAATCTTCATCGGCTCGATCTCGCTTTTTTGCTCCTCGCCCTTGATGAACGGAATGAGGTTATCGACCATTTCGGGCCAGGTTTCAAAGGTCTTGCCGGCGCCGGATATCGCCTGATAGTTGCAGGCGACGACGGTTTCAAGCCCGTATTCTCTCAAAGGGTGGAGCGCGGGAACATAGCTTTGTATCGAGCAGTTGGGCTTTACGGCCACAAATCCCCTCTTTGTTCCGAGGCGCTTTTTCTGAGTTTCGATGACCGCAAGGTGAGAGGAGTTGCACTCGGGAATAAGCATGGGAACGTCGTCGAAATAGCGGTGCTCCTTGTTATTCGAGACGACAGGACATTCGAGCTTAGCATAGCCCTGCTCGAGCGCGATTATCTCCTCGGACGGCATATCTACCGCGCAGAAAACGAAATCGACCGAATCGGCTATCTCTTTCATATCCGCAACGGCGTCTTTAACTATCATGTCCCCTATTTTTTCGGGGAGCGGCGTTTTCATCGCCCATTTTTCCCCGACGGCCTCGCGATAGGTTTTTCCCGCCGAACGCGAGGAAGCCGCAAGGACCTTCAGACTGAACCAAGGGTGCTCGGCGAGAAGCGTGATGAACCTCTGCCCGACCATTCCGGTGGCGCCGATCAACCCGACGTTGTAATTTCTCATACTGTCAATTCCTCTCTTGAAAAAATCATAAGAATGGTATATAATCATATACAAATACAGAATATCACACCGATTTGATTCTGTCAATAAATTTTCGGAGTTAAAACGCCATGCTTGATTTAAAAGATCTCAAAAAAAGCGACTTCTATTACGAACTGCCCGAGGAGCTTATCGCTCAGACCCCGCTTGAGCCGCGAAACAGCTCGCGGTTAATGGTCATCGACCGCAAAACCGGCGCAATTTCTCACGACCGCTTCTATAATCTATGCGACCACCTCAAAAAAGGCGACGCGCTTATTCTCAACGATTCGCGGGTGCTTCCCGCAAGGATTTACGGCGAACGCGAGGAAAACGGCAGCTTTATCGAATTTCTTCTCTTGGAGCAGCGCGCTCAGAACGTCTGGGAGATCCTCTGCCGCCCCGGAAAAAAGGCAAAGATCGGCTCGCGCTTTGTTTTCGGCGGAGGAAAGCTCACCGCGAAGATACTCGACGTTTTGGAGGACGGAAACCGCATCGCCGAATTTTTCTGCGAGGGAAGCCTTTTTTCCGTGCTCGACGAAATAGGCCAGATGCCGCTTCCGCCATATATCACGAAAAAGCTCGAAAACAAGGAGCGCTATCAGACCGTCTATTCCCGCGAGACGGGCTCGGCAGCCGCGCCGACGGCGGGTCTGCACTTCACCATTGAGCAGCTCGAGCAGCTTAAAAACGCGGGTATTTCTATCGGCTATGTGACGCTTCACGTCGGGCTCGGCACTTTCAGACCGGTCAAAGAAGAAAAAGTGAGCGATCACAAAATGCACAGCGAGTTTTACGTTCTTCCGCCCGAGACCGCCGAGCTTATCAACAAAACCAAGCAAAACGGCGGCAGGGTCGTCGCGGTGGGTACGACCTCCTGCCGAACGCTTGAAAGCGTCTATAAAAAGCTCGGCCGCATCGCCGCCGACGAGGGCTCGACCGACATTTTCATCTATCCGGGCTACCAATTCGGCGCGATAGACGGGCTCATCACGAATTTCCACCTGCCCGAAAGCACGCTTATCATGCTTGTGAGCGCGTTTTTGGGCTATGACGAGACCATGAACGCCTACCGCGAGGCCGTCAGGGAACGCTACCGCTTTTTCAGCTTCGGCGACGCGATGATGATAATGTGAGCGGGTTTTGCACAAGAGAAAGAGCCGCCGGTGCAAACGTAACCTCACAGCTCGCGCTTTATCCTTACCTTTGCCGCAAGCCGTGTCGAGCGCTTAAAAGGTATCCATATTTTCCTCTGCCGGAAAATATGGATGCTATCGCTCATCACCCCACCCCCGCAAAACTTCCTACGGAGTGGAAAAATTGAGCCGCCCCCGCCCCTCGAGGGCAACAGAAGCTGGTTTTGTTGCCAATCGGGCTTCGCCGCCATGCCGAATCGGCGGCTCGTTCTCTTGGACAAAACCCGCTTCTGTGCGAGGCGCCCCTGCGGTGCTTTGTGCGCATGGAGCGTTTAGGAAGATAGCGAGCGGGGTGGGGTGACTCAAAATAGTATGAAATCACTCCCTCGCAAGAGGGAGCGATTGAATTCCTTTTTACAGGTTGGCGCGCCTTACGGCAAACGTATTTATATGCCCTCACCCGCACCCCTAATCTTCGGCAAAGCCGGGGAAGAATAGTCCCCCTCCCCTCACCTCTTTTCCATCTCTTTCCCCTCGCCTTTGAACGCCCTCTGCTCGACATAGGTCATCATGCGGTTATTCAAAAAGCAATACTCCGCAATCCCCGCGACTGCAAAAACTACCGGGCAAAGCGGCTTTATCATCACCCATGCGAGCGCGGTCAAAGCTAAAAGTACCGCCGCAGCAAGGACCAGCGCGAAAACGTGGTCTTTCAGCCACTTTTTTCTGAAAAATTTTATCCTCTCGCTAAGGCCGAACGCGCCCGGCTCGGAAAGCGCCAAAGCGAGGTTTTCCTCGGCCTTTTCGGCGAATTCCTCGGGTGCAAGCCTTTTCCCCGCGACGAGCTCGTTGATCGTCACTCCGAACTCCTTTGAAAGCATTTCGAGCGCCTCGATGGGCGGCATATACGCGCCGGTCTCCCACCGTGAGACGGTTTTGTTCGTCGCCAAAACGCGCTCGCCGAGCTGCTGCTGGGTGAGCCCCTTTTCGCGCCGAAGCTCAGCTATGAAACCGCCGGTTTTTTTCGTGTCCATAATCATCACCTCGCGCTGATTATACCACGGATCCGAAAATTTGTCATCCCCACAAAAAGCGAATCGGCGCGTCAAAGCCCCACCTTTTTCTTTTTTTGAGCAGGTATGCGCAAAAACTGCGTGCGACCGCTGCTGCTGCGGTCGCTTAGGAGCGTCCATTCCCCGCGCAATATCATATTCTGCCCTCTGACTATCTGACCTCTGCCCTCTGACAGCCCCTTGCAATTTCTCCAAAAATACTGTATAATAAAAAACAACGTTTCTGCGCTCCGGAAGCGTTTTTACCCTGCGGAAGCGCTAAAAATCACAATATAAACCACACTCTTAACCCGAAAGGAGAATTTTTATGAACTATGAATGGTCGCTCGACGTGCTTTACAAGGGCTATGACGACCCGAAATTCAAGGAGGACATGAAAAAGCTCGACGAATCGGTCGAACGCACAAACCGCTTCGCCGAGGAAATAGCTTCAATGCCGCCGCTGAATGCTCTGCTCGAATACATCAGGCAGGGCGAGGAGGATCAGCTTTTAATAAGCCGGCTTTATTCCTATGCGAGCCTGCGCTCGTCGGCAAACACAAAAGACACCGAGTCGGCTTCGGTCATCGGCAGGCTTATGGGCAAGCTGAGCTCGACCGCCAAGGCGAGCACGCGTATCGAAAAATACATCGCTTCTATCGAAGATTTAGACCGTCTTATCGAGTCGGAGCCGGTGCTCAAAGAGTATGAGTTTATGCTGAAAAATCTTCGCGAGGCCCAAAAGCACAGGCTCAGCGACGAGTGCGAGGAGATCGCGGCGCTCTATGACATCAGCGGCGGAAGCGCTTGGAGCGATCTGCACAGCTATCTCACATCGTCGGTCACGGCGGATTATCGCGGAGAAAAAATCAATCTTTCTTCGGTGAGAAATCTGGCTTACAGCCCCGACCCCGCCGTCAGAAAGGACGCTTATGACGCCGAGCTTTTATGCTATGAAAAAATCAAAGATTCGGTCGCCTTTGCGCTTAACAGCATTAAACTTCAGGTGATAAACAGCTCGCGGCTGCGCGGCTTCTCCTCTCCCCTCGAGCAGGTTCTCTTCGGCTCGCATATGACCCGCGAGACCCTCGACGCGCTTCTTGACGCCATGCGCGAGCACCTTGACATCTTCCACCGCTATTTAAAAATCAAGGCGAAAGCCCTCGGGCACAAAAACGGTCTGCCGTGGTACGACCTATTTGCGCCGATGGGCTCGTGCGAGAGAAAATTCACCCCCGAGCAGGCAAAGGATTACCTTCTCAACATCTTCAACGGCTTCGACAAAGACCTTGCAAACATGGTCGAGCGCGCCTTTGACGAAAGCTGGATAGATTTTTACCCGCGCGAGGGCAAGGTCGGCGGAGCGTTCTGCGCCTCTCTTGAGGGGCTGAATCAAAGCAGAGTGCTGACGAACTTCGACGGCGCTTTGACCGATGTTGTGACGCTTGCGCACGAGCTTGGGCACGCTTTCCACAACCTTAACCTTGAGAAGCACCGCCCGCTAAACAACGACTATTCAATGCCTGTCGCCGAGACCGCCTCGACCTTCAACGAAAACGTCGTCATGAACGCCGCTATCAAGGCCGCGCAGTCGGACGACGAGAAGCTGTTTTTGATCGAAAGTCAGCTTCAGGACACCACTCAGATCATCTGCGACATCTATTCGAGATACCTCTTTGAGACGGCTGTGTTTGAGAACCGCGAGAACGAATTTCTGCCCGCCGACCGCCTTTGCGAGCTGATGCTTGACGCACAGAAAAAAGCCTACGGCGACGGGCTCGACCCCGACGTTCTGCACCCGTTCATGTGGCTCTGCAAGGGGCATTATTACAGCTCGGGGCTGTCGTTCTATAACTTCCCCTATGCTTTCGGCGGGCTTTTCGCAAGAGGGCTTTACGAGAAATATCTCGAGGAGGGAAGCAGCTTTGTGCCGGTCTATCGCAAGCTGCTCTATACCACCCCGACGGCGACCGTCGAGGGAGCGGCAAAGGTCGCCGGGATAGACCTCACCGACAAGAGATTCTGGGAAAACAGCCTGAGCTCCTATAAAAACAACGTCGATGAATTTGAAAGGCTCGTCAGCAGGTAAAAATAACCTCCGCGCCTTTTCGGCCCGGGCAGTTTCAAGCTCAAAAATTGATTTATTCTCACGAGGCGGCCATGGAAATTATAGAAATACTTCGCAAGCACGCAAAAAAATATCCGCTGATGCAGCCCTGCGACGCCGTTAAGCTGATTTATCAGAACGAATTCGGCGGCGGGCACCTCATCAAAGACCCCGAAAAAAGCCTCGAAATGCTGAGGCGCGAGTTTTCAGAGGTCGAAAAGGAGCCGGGCGCCGAGCTTTACGAATATATCGGAAACGGCATTTCGAGGGTTAATCTTTCGGCGATAGACGAAAGCGCATATCCCCTTGAGGCGCTGAACCGCGACTTTGTTTCATCGGCAGAAAACCGAAAGGGCAGCCTTGACAGCTTCTTAAATAAGCTGAGCGCCGTTTTGTCGGAGTTTGAAAAAATCGGCTTCGGGTTTGAAAAAGCCGCGTTCGAGGCTTATATTTGCGAATATAAAGCCGCCGGCTGCCCGATGGTCTCTCACAGCGAGATTTACCGAAAAGCCTATAAACCGGCTTACAGGGTCGTTGAGAAAAAGCCCTGAACCCGCAGATAAATTAAAACCAAACTCGGTCGGGCTCCCCTGCTCGACCGAAATTTTATGCCGATATACAACTATTCGTTTAATTTTACAACCGAAATCAAACTGCGCCGCCATTGAAATCGCCGCTCGGGCGGATTATAATCAAATCAGAACAGGGCCCGTTCAATAATTTTTAAGGAGAAAAGCCATGAATATAACTTTAGACAAAAATTTGCAGCAGCTCCGCCGCGAAAAGGGCTGCACTCAGGAGGAGCTTGCCGAGTTTCTCTCGATAAGCTCGCAGGCGGTCTCGAAGTGGGAGCGCGCCGAGGGCTTTCCCGACATCACGCTGCTTCCAAAAATCGCGGCGTTCTATAACGTCTCGGTAGACGACCTTTTGGGCGTGGGTGAAATCAGAAAGCGCGAGCGGATAGATTGGTACTTTGCCGAGAACCTTAAGCTCCAAAACGTCGGCAAAATGCCCGAGGCGGTCGCCCTCTTGCGCGAGGCGTTAAAGGAATTTCCGAATGAGCATAGCGTTATGGCTGAGCTCGCGCACGCGATCTTCTATCAAAACATCGACGATACCGAGCGGTATAAAGAGGTCATCGAGCTCATGGAGCGCGTGCTGCGCGAATCGACGAATCAAAGTCTTCGCGACAGAGCGGTTCAGCTTCTCTGCTACTCTTATAACTATCTCGGCGACAGTGAAAAGGCAAAGGAATACGCCGAGACGGCAAGCAGCATTGATTGCTCCAATCAGCTCCTTTTGTCGAACATTTTAAAGGAGGAAGAACGCGAGATCTTCAACAAGGAGCTTATAACCGTGCTGACGGATTATATCGGTTTGTTCACCTATAAGCTCGATTCGATCCCTTGGGAGAAGCGCCACGAATTCTATCTGAAAATTTTAGAGAAGATCTTCGACGACGGCTTCTACGGGTTCTATGCCACCTGCGCCGCCGAGCGCCACTACTTCCTCGCGAGGATCTATGCGGGGTGGGAGAATCGGGAGGAAAAGGTCAGATATCACCTTGAACAGCTCGTTCGTCTTGCGAAGCAATATGACAGCCTCGACGGAGAGTACACCTACACCTCGACGTTTATGAAGGGCGTAAAGGGAAACTCGAAGCAGGTTACGAAGAATGTCGAGGGCACCGAGTGCGAGCAGTATCTTAAGGCGCTCACCGACGACGACAGCCGGATGTTCGATAGGTTCCGTGAGACAGACTGGTTCAAGGCGGTCGTCAAAAGCCTCGAATGAAAACAAAAAACCGGACTGCTTTAAACGGCAGTCCGGAATTTTATGCGGGTTTTACTTGGCGGCGCTGACTGAGGTGATGTGCGGGTTCACGCCGTTATACCAGTAGAGGAAGCCCTCGAGGTCGATCTTGTCGCCTATCGAGAGATTCTTGACGGCGCTGTAAACCTCGGTGGTGTTGTCGCAAAGATAGGACTCGACGACGAAGGTATAAGTCTCGCCGTTCAGAGATACCTTGAAGTAAAGGTCGTTGCCGTCTTCGCCCGAGCCGTCGGAGTTGTAAAGGAACGCGGCGTCGTTGCCGTCGGCGTCCTTTGAAGCCTCAACGGTCATGCCCTTGAAAGCGACGAATTCGTTCTGATGGTCGATAAGTCCGTCGGTTCCGAGCATCGAGGTGACGTCAAGCGCGTCGGCGACATAATTGCCGTCGAGGATCTCGAAAGTAGCGTCGATGATCTCGACCTCGCCCGACCATTCGGACTTGTAGCCGGTAACCTTGATCTTGGTACCCTTGGTCAGCTTTGCGTAATCCTCCTCGGTGCAGGCCATGTTATAGAGGAAGTAAGCTCCGTCCTTGTCCTGAGTATAGACGGTGGCCTTATTGTCCCACCACGACTGCTTTGCCTGAACATAAGTCTCAACTACTACCTGACTGTCAAGCGGGGCGGCGATATACTCATCGTGAGTCATAACTCCCTCGGATTTTACATCGTCGGCGCTCTCTCCTCCGCAAGCGGCAAGAGAAAGGGTCAGCGCCGCAGCCAGAATAAATGCCAAAAGTTTTTTCATATCAATTTTCTCCTTTCAGAAACCTTGGTACAACGACATTATACTCATTTTTGCCCTCATGTCAAGGGTTATGCGCAAATTATTTGCCTCGGCGGCGCTTTTTTATCAGCTTTTTCGCGAGGAAAAGCGCCATTATCGCCCATGCCGTCAAAAGCGAGGCGAGTAAAATTTTCGAGGTAGTCGGCAGCTTTCCGAGCTCTTTTCTTCCGACCGTTTCTACCGAAAGACTGTCGAGCCGGTAAAGCGAGGTGATATCTTTTTTCAGCTTTTCAAAATATGCGTCGTCGATGGTTTCGTGCCGTCTGACCGATTTCGCGACATTTTCAATCATCTGCCCCGCAGCCGAACGCAGCGACGCCGAGCCGTTGAATACTGGAGTCACAAAGGTCTCCCCGACGTGCTCCAAAAGAATTTTCGAGGCTTTGATCTTAACGTCGTAATATGTGTCGTAATCCTCGCCCTCGCGTGAGAGATAGTCGGTATATTCCGCGGAATTCTGGGCTTTCGAGGTTACCGGAACGTAGCCCTCGGTCTGAGAATAGGCTATCTGAACGTCGTTTGTCAGAAGATACTGGGCGAAAAGCCACGAGGCAAGGACCTCCTGCGGGTCGCTTTTGTTGAATATGCAGACCGACGGCCCCTGAGATATCATCTGCATATTTTCGGTATCAAACTGAGGCACCGGAAACACCGCAGTCTCGAACTGAACGAAATTCTCCTTGTGAATGTCGGCAAGCGGCGCGTGCGAGCCCATCCATGTGGCGCCGGCGGTGGAATCTACCGCAAAAACGCACTGCCCCGCGTTGAGAAAGTTTCCGGGATAGCTCGATATCTTAAAGGTCGAAAAAGCTCCGCTTGAGGTGTGCTCGGCGACGGTCGAGAGTATCTGCTCGGTAACGTCGTTGAAGATGAGGATATCTCCGCCGTCGGTCGAATAGCCCGCGTTTTTTTGCCTGAGCATCTGTATCATCATGTTGTCGGTAGACTTATAGATGAACGGTATCATGACGTTCTGACCGTTGAGCGCAAAGGTTCCGTCGGGCGATTTTTTCATCGCCGCCTCCGAGACCTCCCAGATGAAATCCCATGTCAAAACGTCGGGCAGAGTGTATCCGAGCGCCTCGACCATCGTTTTGTTCACATAGCACGCCTCGGTCGAACGCATGAAGGGTATGGCGTAATGCTCGCCGCCGAGAATGCACTCGTCCAAAAACTGAGGTATGACCTCGTCCTTTTTCGGACCGTCGAATTTTATCTCGCTTCCGCCGAAGCCGTATTTTTCATCGTCAAAAAGCCCGTCGAGCGGAACGACGACGTTGGTTCCGGTGCGATAAGTCGCGATGTGGTCGGGATAGGTTATGCAGACGTTGGGAGTGGTGTTTGTCGGAATGTTTGTGATGACGTCGTTATATATCACGCTGTAATCGTTATAGCGGATATGCTTGACGCTTATGTTCGGATAAAGCCGCTCGAAGTCCTCTATCGCCTGCTCGTATACCTTTGTTTGCAGCTTGTTGGTGTCGTTTTTCGCCCAGAAGGTTATCTCATATTGGCGGGATTCGTCGAACTCCTCGGGCATTTCAAAGGGCTCGAGCCCCTTTGAGCCGTGACAGCCCGAAAGCGCAAAGCAGGCGGCGAGGAGCACTAAAATCAAAGATAGTCTTTTCAAAGCCGTCATCCCTTTGTGCCCCCTCTTGCAACGCCCTCCATTATTTTTTTGCGGAAAATCAGAAACAGTATTATCAGCGGCGCCGAAATGACGACGACGGCGGCCATCATCGCGGGGATATTCTCCCGCCCGAATCCGTTTTCGCGTATCTCCTGAATTCCGTTTGAAACAAGGAAGTAATTCTGATCGTCTGTGACGAGCCTCGGCCAAACATAAGAATTCCAGCACTCGATTATCTTTAAGATTGTTATCGTAACTATCGTCGGGCGACAGATTGGCATCATCACCCTGAAAAGATATTTCAGATCGCGGGTGCCGTCAACCTTGGCGGCATAGTAAAGCTCGTCGGGTATCTGAGAAAAATTCTCTTTGAGCAGGTAAATATAGAACACCGACGTCACCGAGGGAAGTATGAGACCTGTAAAGGTGTTTCTGAGGTCGAGGTTGGTTATCGTCGTATAGTTTGTTATGACGACAAGCTCGTTGGGAATCATCATGAGCGAGAGAAACAGGGTGAAAACAGCGTCTCTGCCCTTGAATTCGAGCCTCGAAAACGCAAACGCCGCGGGGATTATCACAATAAGCATAAGCCCGGTCGTCAGCACGGTGAATATCACGGTGTTGATAAAATATCTCGCGAGAGGGACCGACGTAAACGCCGAGGAATAGTTTTCAAGCGTCGGCGTTAAGGTGAAAAACTTCGGAACGTATTCGGAGTTGTAGGAGGCGTATTCCTTGACCGAGGTGAGTATCATCCAATAAAACGGGAACAAAACGACGATCGCCCAGACGGTCAGTATTATATAAATTATCGCGGTGCGGATAACGCCGCGGGTCTTGGCGGCTTTCTCCGACCTAATTATATCGCGGTTCAAGTCTGTCACCTCCGTCAGTAATGAACGTGCTTTTTGCTTATCATGAGGTTTATGCAGGTTATCGTGAGCACTATCGCGAACAAAACTATCGCCGCGGCCGAGGCGTAGGACGGATAACCGCCGCTGTCGCCGTAAAGCATATCATAGACATAGCCGACGATGGTATTCATCTCGGCGGCGTTGAGGTTTGTTCCGAAAAGCGCCACAGCGTCGCTGTAAGCCTTGAAAGCGCCGATAAAGCCGGTGATTATGAGATAAAACAGCATCGGAGATATCATCGGCAGGGTTATTTTTCTGAAAATCCTGAAAGGCCGGGTGCCGTCGATTTTCGCGGCGCTGTAATATTCCTCGCTGACCGAAGCGAGCGCGCTCGTCAGAATAAGTATCTTAAACGGCAGAACGACCCATATCGTATAAAAACAGAGAACGAGCATTTTCGCCCAGTAAGGTCCGTCGATGAAATCGATCGGAGATACCCCGAATTTGCCGAGTATCAGATTTACAAGGCCGTCGGTATAAGGGGTCTTGCGGAAAAGTATCATGAAAACGAGACCGACCGCAAGGGTGTTCGTCACATAGGGCAGGAAGAATACCGTCTGATAAAGCTCGCGAAGAGGCTTTATCGAGGAAAGCCCGTAGGATATTCCGAGCGCGATGAGCGTTGAAAGCGGAACGGTGGCTATTACAAGGATAAAAGTGTTTTTGACCGCCTGCAAAAAATAGGGGTCGTGGAGAATATACGAATAGTTGTAAACGCCGGTTCCGAAAAACGTCTGCGAAGCGGAGTTATAGCCCTCTTCAAAAGAATAGACGAAAACGTCTATAAGAGGATAGACCATGAACGCTCCGAGAAAGAGTATCGCGGGTATAAGATAAAGCCAGCCCTTTGCGCTTTTCTGTTCCATAATATCCCCCTTTCAGCAGCCGAAGGCTATGCGCTCTTCGGTTTTTTTGTCGAAGAGAAAGACCTTGTTCGGCTTGAGGGAAAATCTCACCGTCTTTGAGGAGAGATCGACCTTGTTTTCGGCGCTGATTATCGAGCGGACCGTCGGGTTGACGGAATTTTCGTTCGAGGAGACAACGCTGATGTCCCGCCCCATAACCTCAAGCCCGCCGAACGAGCAGCAAAACGGTCCGTCCTCGCAAAGAACGAAGCCCTCGGGTCTTATCGCCGCCCAAACCTCGCCGTCGCGGGCGCTTTCGGTCTTCAAAACGCAATCCTCGCCGATGTAAAGGCTTCCGCCCTTTATCTCGGCCGAAAAAACGTTTATCGGAGGGGTTCCCAAAAAGTTGGCGACAAAAAGATTCGCGGGGCTGTCATAAACCTCCTGCGGCTTGCCGATCTGCTGAACGACGCCGGCTTTCATAACTATTATCCTGTCGGAAATGCTCATCGCCTCGTCCTGATCGTGGGTGACGAAAACGGTGGTGATGCCGGTCTCGCGCTGGATACGCTTGATCTCCTCGCGGGTCTGAAGCCTTAAACGCGCGTCAAGGTTTGAAAGCGGCTCGTCCAAAAGAAGCACCTTGGGCATTTTCACAAGCGCCCGGGCAATCGCGACGCGCTGCTGCTGTCCCCCCGAAAGCTCGGCGGGCTTACGGTCCATAAGCTCGTCTATCTGAACCAGCTTCGCGATCTCGTGCGCCTTTTCGTGCATTTCGGATTTCGACATTCTGTCCTTTCCGCGAAGATTTCCGAGCGGGAAAATTATGTTGTCCATGACGCTCAGATGCGGATAAAGGGCATAGTTCTGAAACACCAGCCCGACTCCCCTGTTCTCGGGAGGAAGATCGGTAACGTCGTCGTCTCCGAAGAAAATTCTGCCCGAGGTCGGCTTCTGAAGCCCGCATATCAGGTTGAGCGTCGTGCTTTTGCCGCAGCCCGAGGGCCCGAGCAGGGCGATGAGCTCGCCGTCGGGTATCTCGAACGCGAGGTCTTTTGCCGCAACGGTGCCCTGAGAGCTTCTCCCCTTTGCGGGGAAAATTTTCGTAACATTCTGTAAAACTACCTTCATCATGTCACATCCTTTAGGATCATAGTTACACTGAGTTTATTATACTCGGTTTTTGGGGATTTTTCAAGTGCAAACCGCCGCTTTCGGCGATTTATATAAACGCGGTGGCTTGAGAGCGGAAAGTTTTGGAGTGAGGGAAAGTGAGAGGGTTTATATATACGTTTGAGGCGGGGCGGAGAGAGTGGGGAAAGCAGAATAAAGCGTGAGCGTTGAGGTTGAGGTTGCGCCGGCGGCGGGCGAGCTAAAGGAATTCAATCGCTCCCTCTTACGAGGGAGTGATTTCATGCTATTTTAAATCACCCCACCCCCAGCAAAAGTTTGTAGTGAAGCACTACACGGCAACGCCCCCTCCCCTTGAGGGGAGGGGGTCTCTAATTTAGCCGTTCCGCAGGCAACATAGCGGGGGTGGGGTGATGAGCGATAGCATCCATATTTTCCGGCAGAGGAAAATATGGATACCTTTTAAGCCACAGTCCCTTTTCCTCTGAAAACAAGACTTCCCGCCAGCCAAGCCCCCCTCCTCCCCTCCCCTTTCACCCCTCCTCGGGCTCGTACATATAATATCTCAGGGCGCGCCCCGCGGCAGGCCGAGACAGGCCGCGCCGCTTTTAAAGCTCGCTGCTCCTGCGGGCGATTGTATAAAAATTCATTTCCTGTCAAAACTATCGTTGAACATTGAAAAGGAGCGTGAAATTCATGTCAGCAGTTTACAGGGGAGAGATTTATTACGCCGACCTCAGCCCTGTGGTCGGCTCGGAGCAGGGCGGTATCAGACCCGTACTTATCGTTCAGAACGACGTCGGCAACAGGCACAGCCCGACCGTCATTGCGGCAGCGATAACGAGCCGTCAGGAAAAGACCCGACTTCCGACCCATATTGAGATAGATTCGCAGTCATGCGGGCTTGCAAAGGACAGCGTGGTTCTTTTGGAGCAGATCCGCACGATAGACAAAAAGCGTCTGAAAGAACGCATGGGAATGCTTGACGGCACCGCCATGGATAAAATAAACAACGCGCTTTCGATCAGCTTCGGGCTGGGCTGAAGCGAATAAAAAACCGGCTTCTCCCGAAAAAAGGGAGAGGTCGGTTTTAAAACGTTCTTTTTTCGGCGGGATGCTCCCGCCTTTTTTGATCAGTTCTTTTCGAGGTCCTTGAGCGCGTTTATCTCCTCGCGCGAGAGCTTTAAGACCGAGTCTTTCAGCACCTTGACCTGCTCGCGGGTGAAAACTGCGTCGCCGCCTGTGGCTTCGAGCTTGACGTGCAGCTTGCCCGAGATGAGGTTTGAATCGGTGACGGTGCCCTTGCCCGAGGGCGTTTCAACAAGCGCCCCGACCTTCGGGGTTATTCTGAACAGCTCCTCATATCCGTCCTGCTCATATTTCAGACAGCACATCAGCCTTCCGCAGGCGCCCGATATCTTCGTCGGGTTGAGCGAGAGCGACTGCTCCTTTGCCATTTTGATGGATACCGGCTGAAAATCTCCGAGAAAGCTCGAGCAGCAAAAAGGTCTGCCGCATATTCCGAGCCCGCCGAGCATCTTCGCCTCGTCGCGAACGCCTATCTGCCTGAGCTCGATCCTTGTGCGAAAAACCGCCGCAAGTTCTTTGACGAGCTCGCGGAAATCAACGCGGTTCTCGGCGGTGAAATAAAAGAGCAGCTTCGAGTTGTCAAAGGTGCACTCTACGTCTACAAGGCTCATGTTGAGACCGAGGCGGCGGACCTTTTCCTCGCAGATCTCAAGGGCGTTCTGCTCTTTGAGCTTATTGCGCTCAATCTGTTTTAAATCGTCGTCGGTGGCGATTCTTATAACTGTTTTGAGCGGGGCGACTATCTCCTCGTCGTCAACGGATTTGTTGCCGAAAACAACGTCTCCGCATTCAACTCCGCGGGCGGTCTCGACTATAACCTTTTCTCCGCCCGAGAGCGAAAGGTCTCCGGGCGAGAAGTAATAAACCTTTCCGACGCTTTTGAAGCGCACCCCAATTATTTCGGTCATGCTAAAATTCCTTTCATTATCACAGGTTTACCGATATCTTTCCGCAGAGCGCGCTTAAAACGAGCTGAGCCGAAGCGTTTTTCGATATCGAATCCTCGGCTTCGGAAATATCGGAGTAGATTTTTTCAAGGCTTGCCGCCCTCAGCTTTTCCGACAGCTTCAACGCGCTTTCGCGGCACATCGAAATTCCCTTTGCGCCGTATTTTGCGGTCAGAGCGTCCCTCACGACGTCTTTTAAGGACGAAAGCGCAGCAAGGCAGAGCTCGCGGTCTTTTTCAAGAGAAGACAGCTTAAGAAGAAGCGCGTATTCGTCCTTTCCGACGAGCGCCGAAGTTATCTCGCCGACCGTCTCGGGAAGTATCCGAGCCTCCTCGTCAGAGACGTATTCAAGGCATTTTCCGATGTTTCCGCCGAAAAGTTTCACGGCGCTTTCGGCGTCATCATGTGAAACGCCGTGGTCTTCAAGCGCCGAAATGCAGTCGTCCTTTGAGACCTCGCCGACGAAAAGCGACACCGTTCTTGAAAGTATCGTCGGAAGAATAAGCCGGCGCGACTCGGCGGTCATGATAAAAACAACGTGGCGCGGCGGCTCCTCGACGATTTTAAGCAAAACGTTCTGCGCGGCCGGAAGCGCCTTGTCTATCCTCGGCAGAAAATAAATCTTTTTTTCGCCCTCGTTGGGCATAACGCTCGCTTCCGAGATTATCGGGCGAAGATCGTCGGCGCGGTAGTTGCCGTTTTTTCCGCTCGGCGAAACGGTGATGAAATCGGGGTGAGCGTTGTTTTTGAGCATTCTGCATGATTTGCAGACACCGCAGGGCTCGCCGCTTTGCTTCTCACAGAGAATCTGCGAGGCGACGCTTAGGGCGAGAGTTTTTTTACCGGCGCCGTGCGGCCCGCAGATGATATAAGCGTGCGAAAGCCTTCCCCGACTTATCATCGAGGAAATAAGCGCGGTCGCGTCATTTTTGCCGAACAGCTTCATCAGAATTTTTCAAACCGCTCGACGTCGGTCACAAAGACCGTCGCGCCGCCGACGTTTATCTCGACGGGATAGGTCGAAAACGCTCCGCCGAGCGACGAGGAGGGCAGAAGCTGCTTGCGGCGCTTGCAGTGCGAATGTATCAACGCGATGCAATCGTCCACCTTTTCGTCGTCAAGACATATCAGCAGAGTGGTGTTTCCCGAGCGCAAAAAGCTGCCCGTCGAGCTGAACCTCGTCGCCTGAATCTCACGCTGGATCAAAGCGTCGGACACGCCTCTTACGTCGTCGTCGTTGATGATGGCGAATATCAGTTTCATATACATTCTCCTTTCGCGATTTGCTTCCTGTGTATATTATAACATAAATAATTTCAAATTGCAACAGTTTCAGCGCCGCAGAGAATATTTTAACGCGGCGCGTATCCTTTTTTCGGCCCTTTTCAGGGTCCGCGAGACGGTCGGAACGCTTACGCCGCAGCTTTTTGCGATCTCTTTTAAGGTGCTCCGACCGTAATAACGCGATTTTAAGTATTTTTTCTGCTTCTCGGTCAGGCAGTCGTCGATGACCGAGCGTATAAATTTGGCGGAGGGAAAAATATCTTCTTCGCCGTCTTTTAAAAACGCAAAGGCGCTCTCGGCGCAGAAATCAGGTTTAAGAAGTTTTTTCGGCATTTTCCCTCGCCCTTTCATATTCAAGCAGCGAACGAATGTCGTCGATAATTTCATATCGCTCCGATTCGACGGTGCTTTTTCTCAACAAAAGCTCGCGGAGCTTGAAAACGTCGGTCTCCGTGCTTATTTTGGCGCTGAGTTTTTTTCTGTAATCGGCAAGGCGCCGCGCCTCCGCGCCGTATGCCTTTATCATTTCCTTGAAGTCAGTCAAAGCCGATCTTCCTTTCGATTTATTTCCCACAAGAACGTTTGTTCGGAATTCCTTAATTACTATGATAGCGATTTTTTTGAAAAAGTCAACCGGCTTTTTTGAAAGAGTCTGTTTTTTTGGACTTGTACTATTGATTTTCGGAAAAAAGTGTGATAAAATCAAATAAAACATATAAAAAGGTGAGAAAATGAACAGCGAAAAAATTGCCCGCATAAATTTCCTTGCAAAAAAATCAAAGACCGAGGGGCTTAACGACCTCGAAAAAGCCGAGCAGAAGCGCCTTCGGGACGAATACAGAGCCGAGTTTCGGGCGAGCCTTGAAGCTCAGCTGAAAAGCATAGAGATCGTCGATATCGACGTTAAAACAAAGGAGGGTTCATAAATGTCGGAACCGAGACCAAAGCAAAAACAAAAGCTGCTTTATCTTCAGAAGATTCTGCTTGAACAGACCGACGAAAAGCATCGGCTTTCGGGTCCCGAGCTTATCGAGCAGCTTGAGCTTTACGGAATCAGCGCTGAGCGAAAGACTATTTATAACGACATCGAGGCGCTTATTGATTCGGGGCTCGACGTTGTTGTCGAGCGGCAGGGCCACGCGAACGTATATTATGTCGGCTCGAGGCTTTTTGAGGACGAGGAGCTTTCGGTGCTTGCCGACGCCGTGGCTTCGTCGAAATTTCTGACTCAGAAAAAATCGAACGAGCTTATAAAAAAGCTCCAGCAGCTTACGAGCGTTTATAACGCGCAGAGGCTTAAAAGAACGGTATATGTCGCCAACCGCGCAAAAACCTATAACGAGACGGTGTATTACTCGACAAACGCCATTCATGAGGCGATGAACGCCGGAAAACAGATATCCTTTAAATATACCGAGTACGACCTTAAAAAGAACAAGCGCTTTCGCCACGGCGGCGAGGTGTATACCGTTTCGCCCTATTACCTTATTTGGGAGAGCGACTGCTATTACCTCGTGTGCTATTGCAACAAGCGCGATAAGATCGCAAGGTATCGGGTCGACAGAATGGCCGAGGTCGAGGTTTTGGACAAAAAGCGCAGGGGCCTCAGCATGGACGAGGAGAGCTTTGCTAAATCTCTGAGGGCGACCTATAATATGTACGGCGGGACGGAAGCCTCGGTGGTTTTGGAGATGTCGGATAAGCTGATAAACGTTCTTATTGACAGATACGGCGACAGCGTTCACCCGAACCCTATCGGCGGCGACCGATTCACCGTCAGGCTCGACGTTCAAATCAGTCCGACATTCTGGGGCTGGCTGTTCCAGTTCGGAGAGGACGCGAAAATCGTTGCGCCGTCATGGGCGGTAGACGAGGCGAGACAGCGCCTTGCCGAAATTTCAAGGCTTTATCGCGGAGAATGATTCTCCGAAAAAATAAGGAGGCGTTTTTATGGTCAGAACGGTCGCAAAGGTGAGCGGAATGATGTGCGGAATGTGCGAGAGCCACATCAACGACGCGGTGCGCAGGGCTTTTGAGGTCGAAAAGGTCAGCTCGTCGAGAAAAAAGGGCGAGACCGAGATAATCTCAAAAAGCGGGATTGACGCGCAAAAACTTAAAAAAGTTATCTCGGAGACGGGATACGACGTCGGCGAGATAACGGAGGAAGAATATGTGAAAAAAGGACTTTTCGGAAGATAGGAGGTTTTTAATGTCTTTCAGATTCGCTATCATGGGAGCGGGAGATATCTCCCGAAAATTCAGAAACGCGGCGGCCATCAACGGCTTTGAGGTCGTCGCGGTCTCAAGCAAATCAGCGGAGCGGGCAAAGGCTTTTTCGGAAAGAGAAGCGGTGCCGAATTATTACGGCAGCTATCGCGAGATGCTCGAAAAAGAAAAACCCGATTGCGTTTACATCGGGGCGGATACAGGCTCGCACTTTGAACTGACGAAAATGTGCATAGAAGCCGGAGTGCCGGTCCTCTGCGAGAAAGCGATGTTCACAAGCCTTGCGGACGCAAACGCCGCGATAAGCCTTGCAAAAGAACGCGGGGTATTCATCATGGAAGCCATGTGGAGCTATTTTCTGCCGGCGGTCAAAAAGGTCAAGGAATGGGTCGATGAAAAACGGATCGGAAAGATCTACTTCAGCGACGCGGTCATCGGCTTTAAGGCCCCGACCCACGAGGGCAACCGCTATTTCAGCACCAAGCTGGGCGGCGGCGCGGCCTATGACCTTGCGGTGTATACATACGACCTGACGACGCTCATGCTCGGACATGATTACACCGACTGCGAGGTCAGCGCGCTTTGGCACGAAAGCGGCGTAGATACTCTCGACCACGCGGTGCTGAGATATAAAGACTGCCTCAGCTCGATGACGGCCTCGATAATCGGCCCCGTCGAGGAGCGGCTGATACTTTACGGCGAGGAGGGAAAGATAATTCTGCCCTCGAGCCACTTTGCCTCGAACGCATATCTTTATGACCGCGCGGGAAACCTCGTCGAGCACTTTAAGGACGAGGTCACGCAAAACGGCTTTGTCTATGAGGTCGCCGAGGCGGCGAGGTGCGTTTCGGAGGGGAAGTTCGAAAGCGACGTCGTTCCGCTGAGTGTAACGCTCGATTCTACGGCGTTTTATGAGAGGATTTATGGGACGAGGAGAGAGTAGAGGAGTATACCATATGGGTGAGGGAAGACGCGGAGAACGATTTAAAGGTATTCAATCTTTACCTCTTATGAGGAAAACATAAACGGCGTGCAGGTAAGCGAACTTTAGCACAAGCCAAGCCAACCTGTAAAAAGGAATTCAATCACTCCCTCTGCCGAGGGAGTGATTTCATGCTATTTTGAGGCACCCCGCCCCCGCTCGCTATCTTCCTGAACGCTCCATGCGCACAAAAGCCCCGCAGGGGCGCCTCGCACAGACGCGGGGTTTTGTCCAAGAGGACGAGCCGCCGATTCGGCATGGCGTCGAAGCCCGATTGGCAACAAAACCAGCTTCTGTTGCCCCTACGAGGGGCGGGGGCTTCAATATGTGCTACTTTCCGCAGGCAGCATGGTGGGGGTGGGGTGATAGACGATAGCATCCATATTTTCCGGCAGAGGAAAATATGGATACCTTTTTAGCGGGCGGTTCGGTTTCTGGCGAATGCAGGGATAAAGCGCGAGTCAAAGGTTACATTTGTGCCAACTACGACGGAGTGGAGAAAAGGTATTCAATCGCTCCCTCTGCCGAGGGAATGATTTCATGCTATTTTAAGTCACCCCACCCACGCAGTACGTTTGTCGGATAGGGATAAATGCAAGGCCCCCGCCCCTCGAGGGGCGGGGGCTTCAATATGTGTTCCTTTCCGCAGGAAGTATAGCGGGGGTGGGGTGATGAGCGATAGTATCCATATTTTCCGGCAGAGGAAAATATGGATACCTTTTAAGCGATCGTTCAAGCTCCTCAGAAAGTATGAACCCCCGCAAGTCAAGGTCTCATTTGCCCGAGCCGCCCCCAACACTCCCCCTCCTGCGCTTCGCTACGCAAAAGATTTTGCAGCCTGCGGGCTGCGACCAGAGGCTGCTCGCCCCATGAACGCGGGGTTTTGTCTGCGAAACAACCGAGGCAATCGTTGCTGCCGAGGGCAGCCACGCAGCAACAAAACCAGCTTTCATTGGACTCCCGCAAGCCTTTTGAAAAAGGCTTGAGCGAAAACTTTTTTTAACAAGTCCTTCGTCTGCGGCAAAAAGCGCAGATATTTTTCGCGCAACGCAGAGTTGCGTAAAATGTCAGCCGCTATCGCTTTACTTTTCCGCCGAGGTCTGATATAATATCGAAGTTGAAAGGAGCGTTTTTTATGACCTATCTCGCACGACGGATATTTGACCTCAGAACGCAAAGAAACCTCAAGCAGGACGAGCTTGCGGAGGCGCTCGGCGTTTCGCGGCAGGCGGTCTCTAAATGGGAGATGGGGACCGGCGCGCCTACCCTTGAAAATCTCGTCGCGATAAGCAGCTTCTTCGGCGTGAGCCTTGACAGCCTTGTGAAAGACCCCTCCCCTGCCGAAGCCGAAATTCCCCCGCAGCCCGAATATCGCTACAAAATAAGCAGAAAAAAAGAAACTCCGCAGCAGACGAAAACGCTCATCAACGCGGCGATACTCGTTGCGGCGTACCTGTTTTCGCATATCGCGGTGAACGGGATTCAAGTCTTCCTCGCTCAGCTAACGAGCCGCTACTCGCGAGAGGCGCTTGTGAACTATCTGAAAGCTCAGCCCTTTATGTATGCGGTCATAAACCTTATTTTCAGCGCGCCGCTTTACTATTTTATGACGGCGGCTTTCCGCGACGGCGCGTATATCCCCTCTCTCGGGCGAGGATACAAAAACCGCCTGCCCGACGTTATCGCGCTGTGGCTTGTTTCGGTCGCAAACCTTGCGGTCTCGTCCCTTCTCCCAAAATATGCGGATTCAAACGCATATTACCTTGCCGCACCGTTTTTGAACTGCGCGGTATACCTTGTTTTTTATCTGATACTCACGCGTGCGAAAGGCTTTGACCGCAGGGCGAACGTTTTGGCGCCCGCTCTCGGGGTAATATTTGCGGCTGCGGCGGCGTTCACTTTGATAATCGCCGCGATAGATTCAAATGACGGCATGAGCACGGGCGAACGGCTAATGGCAATAACCATGATAACGCGGCTTTCAAACTCGCTAACGTCGATAGTTTCGCTGATATCGCTCACCTTGCTTTATGACCGAGGCAGAAAAGACATATAAAAAAGCGCTCCGACTTTAATTCGTCGGAGCGTTTGTTTTTTATCAGTCGGCCGAGTAGGGAAGCAGCGCGCAGTAGCGTGCTCTCTTGATGGCCTTTGTAAGCTCGCGCTGATGATATGCGCAGGTGCCGGTGACGCGGCGGGGAAGTATCTTTGCGCGCTCGGTCATGCACTTGCGGAGCTTTGCGGTATCTTTATAGTCGATAGTTTCGGCTCTGTCAACGCAGAACATACAAACCTTTTTGCGGGACCTTTTTGCAGGTCTTTCGGTTCTCTCCATAATAATTCTCCTTTCGGTTGATCAGAACGGCACTCCGTCGTCAGAGAGTATCTCCTCAAAATCGTCAAGTCCGCCGATCGAGATAGGCTTGTTATCAGGCTCGCGATATGCGGGCGTTTCCTGTGCGGGGGCTTCGTTTCTGTATCTGGGCTGCTCGTTTCTTGACTGATATCCGCCGTCGTTCCCCTGCTGGGCGCGCTCGCCGGTGAAGGAGACCTGATCGACATAAACCTCGGTGACATAGTGCTTGGTTCCGTTTTTGTCCTCATATGTCCTCGAGCGAAGATTGCCCTCAAGCGCGATAAGCCTTCCCTTTGAGAAGTAACGGCTTATAAACTCGGCCTGCTGACGCCACGCCACGCAGGTTATGAAATCTGCCTGACGCTCTTCGCCCTGCTTGACGAAGTTACGGTCAACCGCTATGTTGAAGGTCAGAACGCTCTGCCCTCCGGCCGTCGTTCTCAGTTCAAGATCCTGAGTTATCCTGCCCATTAAAATTACTCTGTTAAGCATTGAAAATCCCCCTTAGGTAATGGCGTTATTCCTTTGAAATAACTATGGAACGAAGAACGCCGTCAGTGATGTTCAGAACACGGTTGAGCTCGGCAGGGAAATCGGGCTTCGACTCGAAGGTATATACAACATAGTACCCTTCGGTCTCA
Source organism: uncultured Clostridia bacterium (assembly GCA_947623585.1). Lineage (GTDB taxonomy): Bacteria > Bacillota > Clostridia > Oscillospirales > Ruminococcaceae > Faeciplasma. The sequence continues at coordinate 260,422 of CANQHA010000001.1, forward strand.
TAGTTGATGTCGTAAGCAAGTTTTCTCTTGCCCCACTCGTCAACGTTGGTAAGCTCGGCGTTTGCCTCGATCATGTCCTTGAATTTGGCAACGAGCGCCTGAGCGGCCTCCTCGCCTTCCTTCACTGAGAAAACTACCATGGATTCGTAGCTTCCTTTGATCTTTGCCATAATTGCACCTCCTTCTGGGATAAGTCCGCGTTTGTCACGGACAAGGATAACGTGCGCCGCAGCTTCTTTAAAAAAGCGGCGCTACCTTAGAAGTATATCAAACCCGACAAAAAATGTCAAGCTCTAAACGAAAATTTTCTTGCTATCCTAAAAGAAACGTCGTCAGAATCGCCGACAAAACGAACATTATTCCGACAGTCGCCGCAAAGTAGATCATCGAAACGCCGCCCGCCGAAATTATCGCGGTCTTTCTTGCGGTTACCTCGGCGACCTCGGATTTTATTTTCAAAATATCTCTGCGCGCTTTTTTATAGTAGATCCAGTTTGCGAAAAGCCCGCACAGAATGCTGAAAACATAGCTTAAAACGGCGCAGACGTTATATATCGCGGCGAACGAGCCGCTGCTGAGCCAGCCGAAGCTGACCCCGCCTAACTCACTGACGTACTCGGCAAGGTTAGGAAAGCTGAGCGCAAAGGATATCACGAGCGAAACGATTCCGAGGACGGGCATTTTGCGGTAAGGAAACCAGAAATAAGGGAAGAAGAACGCCGCAAAGTTGAAGCTGAGCTTTGAGCGCGACTTTGAAAAGCGCATGAATTTCGGGATATAGTAGTAAAATTTCGGGCCGACGTAATCGGTATACTCGCCGACAGTGTTCTCGTCGATCTCGGAGTCGGCGGTTATAGAGCCGACGTTCAAAAACGGCGGTATCCCCGCTTGACCGTATCCGAACTGCCCCCCGGGCTGCTCGGGCCGAACATAAGGGTTGCCGATATTAGGGTTCGGGCGCTCGACCTCTGAAAGCGGAGCGCCGCAGCTTGAACAGTAGTAAGCGTCAGGGCCGTTTTTGGCGCCGCAGTTTCCGCAGACGCGCTCTAAAGGCTCGCCCGCCGAAGCGCTCTCGGGCTGAGATATCTCGGGCGCGGGCTGCCAGCTCTCGCCGCTTTCATGCAAGAGAGTGTTTACGCACCTGCCCTCGGCTTTAAAGCAATCCTTATGATAAGGCGAACCGCACTCGGGGCAGACGACGATCTCGTCGCCCTCTTTGAAAACGTTTCGACAGGAAGTGCAGGGCTGACCTATATACTTGGGCATAAAATTACCTCCTAAAAATATCGCGTTTCACTTCTTCATACTAAGTATACCACTATTTTTCAAAAATGCAAACATATTTTCCCGATTTCATTGTATTTTCATTAAAATTTTAGGAAAGGGATATATGGGGAGATTCAAACGCCCCCGCCCCTCGAGGGCAACAGAAGCTGATTTTGTTGCCAAGCTGGCTTTTGACGCACAAGACGAGACAACAGCTTTAAAGGTATTCAATCTTTCCCTCTCACGAGGGCAAGATTTCATACTATTTTAAGTCACCCCACCCCCGCAGGACGTTTGTCTAAAAGGTAACAGAGCGAACGCCCCCGCCCCTCGAGGGGCGGGGGCTTCGATATCTTTCCAGCCCGCAGGCAGCATAGCGGGGGTGGGGTGATGAGCGATAGTATTCGCTAAAATTCCGCCCCGAGGCGGGATTTTGCGAATACCTTTTAAGCGGTCGGTTCGGCTGGAGACAAAGGCTGAAATAAGGCGCGGGCTGCGATGCTACGTTCGCGCTGGCGGCGCTGAGCTAAAGGTATTCAATCGCTCCCTCTTGCGAGGGAGTGATTGAATACTATTTTGAGACACCCCACCCCCAGCGAACTTTTGTAGTGAAGCACTACATGGCACCGCCCCCGCCCCTTGAGGGGCGGGGGCACTTCTAACTTAACCGTTCCGCAGGCAGCATAGCGGGGGTGGGGTGATAGACGATAGTATCCATATTTTCCGGCGAGGAAAATATGGATACCTTTTACTCCCCTCACCCGCACTTGCCGCACAACAGTCCCCCGCTCTGAGTGCCTTGCCCCAATTTGCGCTGACCCGCACTCAGTGCGCGGCGAAGCCTCCGGCGCGAAGCGCCGGCGCCGCCCTCTTTGAGGGCCGGCGGCGTCCCTGCGGGACGCGGGCTTCGCCCCCCGCGAACCCGCCTTTTGCGCAAATCGCAAAAAGCAGCCCCCCGCAGAGGCGTTCCGCCACATACTCCGGCTTTTGTTCCCCTCGGGCTTTACTTTTTGGGAAATATGTGATATAATGCTTGTAAATATGAATGATTTTATTTCGGAGAACTGCGATGGATCAGGAAAATATCAGGAATTTTTGCATTATTGCCCATATAGATCACGGCAAGTCCACGCTTGCGGACAGGATCTTGGAGCTTACCGATACCGTTGCGAAGCGGGATATGGAAGAACAGCTTCTTGACAACATGGATATCGAGCGCGAACGCGGAATAACAATAAAAGCGCGGGCGGTGCGGCTCAAATATCATTCGGACAGCGGCGAGGACTATGTTTTTAATCTTATAGACACCCCCGGGCACGTTGACTTCAACTATGAGGTCTCGCGCTCGCTCGCGGCCTGCGAGGGCGCAATACTCGTTGTTGACGCTTCTCAGGGAATCGAGGCGCAGACCCTTGCGAACACCTATCTTGCAATCGAGCACGACCTTGAAGTAATGCCGGTCGTCAACAAAATCGACCTTCCGAGCGCTGACCCCGACGCCGTTATCGCCGAGATTGAAAACGTCATAGGGCTTCCGGCTCAGGACGCGCCGAGGATATCTGCAAAAATGGGAATAAACATTAAAGAGGTCCTCGAGAAGGTCGTGACCGACATTCCTGCTCCCAAAGGCAGCCCCGACGCCCCGCTCAAATGCCTTATTTTCGACAGCGTTTACGACCCTTACAAGGGCGTTATAATTTACGTTCGCGTTAAAGAGGGTACCCTTAAAACCGGCGATCAGATAAAGCTCATGGCTACCGGGGCGGTTTTTCAGACCGTCGAGATAGGCTATATGGGAGCGACCGAACTTATATCCTCGGGCGTGCTTAAAGCCGGCGAGGTCGGATATATCACCGCTTCGATAAAAAATATTTCCGATACAAAGGTCGGAGATACCGTCACAAACGCGCTTGCGCCCTGCGCCGAGCCGCTGCCGGGATACAGAAACGTTCAGTCGATGGTATTTTCGGGAATTTATCCAGCCGACGGCGCTAAATACGGCGACCTTAAGGACGCGCTTGAAAAGCTGCGCTTAAACGACGCTTCGCTCACCTTTGAGCCCGAAACGTCCGTCGCTTTGGGATTCGGCTTCCGCTGCGGCTTCCTCGGGCTTTTGCACATGGATATCATTCAGGAGCGCCTTGAGCGCGAATATAACCTCGATCTGATAACCACCGCGCCGTCGGTAATCTATAAGGTCACCCTGACAAACGGCGAGGTCAAATTTATCGACAACCCGACCAACTATCCCGACCCCGGGCAGATCCAGTCGGCCGAGGAGCCAATCATCAACGCGCATATCTTTTCGCCCTCCGATTACGTCGGAAACATTATGGAGCTTTGTCAGGAGCGGCGCGGGACCTTCAAGGACATGAAATATATCGACGACAAGCGGGTCGATATCCACTATGAGCTGCCGCTTAACGAGGTCATCTACGACTTCTTCGACACGCTTAAATCCCGCACAAAGGGCTATGCTTCATACGACTATGAGATGCTCGGATATGCGCCTTCGAAGCTCGTTAAGCTCGACCTTTTGCTCAACGGAGAGATCGTTGACGCGCTGTCCTTTATCGTTCACTCGGACCGCGCCTATAACCGCGCAAGAAAGCTCTGCGAAAAGCTGAAAGAGAATATTCCGAGGCAGATGTTTGAAATTCCGATTCAGGCCGCTATCGGCGGAAAGATAATCGCAAGAGAGACCGTCAAGGCTTACCGCAAGGACGTTTTGGCGAAGTGCTACGGCGGCGACGTCACCCGAAAGAAAAAACTTCTTGAAAAACAGAAAGAGGGCAAAAAGCGTATGCGCCAGCTCGGCACCGTCGAGGTTCCGCAGGAGGCGTTTATGAGCGTTCTGAAGCTCGACTCTTAATTTACGGAGGACTTTTATGAACAAATCCATTCTGTCAAACAAATGGCTGAAGCTCGGCATCTCGTGCCTGACGCCCGCATACCTTGTGCTGATAGGGCTTTTGGCCTACTGGACCTTTCTCTATGAGATAAGATTTCGCAGCGAGACCGCCTTTAACGTCATCTATATCGCCGCGAGCGCGATATTCCTCATTCTGATGCTTTATACGAGAAAGCAGCTTCCGACAAGGATTGTCGCGATGGCGACGCTGCTGCCGGTCTTTCTTCTTATAATCTTCAACGCCTCGAAGCCGCTTCTCTATATCCCCCCGCTCGTCGTCGGGCTGATACTCTTTTTTGCCTGCGCCGCCGGCGAAAACACAAAGGTCATCATGGGAACGATATACATTCTTTTATATGTCGTCGGGCTGATAGGCTTTAACATCGCCTGCACCCTTTTCGGCGGCTCGTCGGTCGAAACGAAGCTCGAAATAGGCGTTCCGCAAAGCGTCGCCTCGGAATATGACATGGCGAAGATAGACAATCTCAACGCGATGAGCGTTTCGCCGGACGGAAAATATCGCTATTATATCCTCGACGTTGTTGACAACGCAAGAGGAAAGGTCGTTATCGTCGTCGAGCCTAATGATCTCGACGTCGAATACAGATATTTCACGCTCGTCGAGGTCGGATATCCCCTGAGAGTGGCTATTCACAACACGCGAGGGGTTACGCCCGACATTCGCTGGGAGAACGGAAACACCATTTCCTATACCTTCGGCGACGGCGAGTGGCGCACCTCGACGATATCGCAGATGAGCGAAAAGAACTATCTGAGATTTTTGAATATAGGCTGAATCCGCCCGCTCCGAAAAAAATTCGGGGCGGGTTTTTTGCGCAAAAAATCCGCGCCCCGAAAACCGAAGCGCGGTGATTTTTTTATAGGATATATCAGAGTATCAGCGTTTCGTTTCCGCTGAGGCCGCTTAAAATCTCGGTCTTGTCGCCCGAAACTACGCCGACGGTCACGGGGGTTTGGACCTTTATGCCGTTCATCAGAACGTTGACGTAATTTGTCGTCGCGCCGGTGGTCGAGCCGAGCATCTCGGTCGATTCAAAGACCGCCGCGCTCGGAACTATCACCGCGTCGTCTCTTCTGAGGGTAGTGAAGGTGACCTCGATGCCGCCGAGCTCGAGAAAATCAACGTCCTCGTCGCACTTGATGACATAGCTGTTGACCTGAACGGAATCGTCGCTCCCCCACATACGGCGGGTAGAGGTTATCGTATCTACGACTTTGCCGGTGGTCTCAAGCAGCGAGCCCTGCCTAATTTCGACGCTCGTGCCGAACATGACGTTTGAAAGCTGTGAGCCGTAATCGTTTGCGGTGAGCGAAACGCGGGAGGAATCGGAGATGGTGCAAAGGGTCGCTCCCTGATCTATATGGGAGCCCTCGCGGTAATTTCCGACCGAGACTATTCTGCCGTCAAAGGGCGCCCGCAGAACAAGGCTTTCTCTCAGATCGATAAGGCCGTCGTATTTTATCTGCTCGATGTCCATGGCGATCTTTGCGAATTCTATCTCGTCCTCATCGGCGTGCTGAGAGATAAGAGTCTCATAGGTGTTCTTCGCTGAATTGAGGGTGAGCTCCTGAACGACTATCTGATCTTCAAGCTCGGTATCGTCCAAAACCGCTAAGATATCGCCCTCTTTAACGTCGAAATCCTGACGGAGATTCATAGTCTTGATGGTTCCGCCGATGTGCAAAAACGAAAGATTTCGGGTGTATGGCGAAGTCACGGTGCCGTCAAGGACTACCTGCTCCAAAATCGTGCCGACATAGGCGTTCGCGGTCTCATAGTTGACCTGATTGCCCTCGCGGATGGGAATATAAATATCGTCCTCGCTGTCGGTCTTGCCGCACGAGCAGAGAGATACGCACAAAAGCGCCGCGGCTAAAATTGCTGATAAATATTTTTTCACAGTTATTCCTCCGAATAAAAACAGATGCTTGCTTATAGTGAAATTATACCATAAAGAGTTAAAAAACGCAATACCTTTTTGAAAAAATGAGCGACAAAGAGGAGAATATTTGAGGGGAAGTCCGAGATGATAAAGGACTTTTGGATGCCGAACCGCGACTGGCAGGGCTGCGACGTCAACGACCCGAGCGCCCGCGTCCTCTCAAACTACGGCCAAAGCGGAGTGTGAAAAACGTAGTTTCTATAAGGCTCATTCGTTAAAAGCCCCGCGTTTTTGTCTTTGACGCTGCAAGAACACCCGCAAGACCGACAGCAAGCACTGCCGGCAGGACTGTGAAATCTATACCGGTGGGAGGATTATCCACTGCGCCCTCGCTAAGAGTGTGGTCTTCAGAGGGAGTATTCTGATATTGCCCTTGAGTTTCATACGGATCGGGGTCTTCTGTTTTCGTTTCTTCACCGTATACAGTATCTTCATCTCCGTCGGTTTTCCAAGTCCCCTCCGCAGCCAGCATATCGTCATCATCGCCCTCTAAAGCACCGGCTTCACTCGGCTCGCCTTGACCGTTTACAGTCATTACCAATGAATCGACGAATCGGTCTTTTTCTGCTCCTGTTTTCAAATAACTGTCAGCGGATTGAACTGATATTCCTTCCGGCAAGTCGTGAATATATCCGCTGCAATCAAACACCGCTTCTTCGCCGTCGACTTTGGTCAATATCGCCATATCGCCGAAAAACGGATCGGTAATAAAGACAGACGATTGATATGAAATCCCGATATCCGTCAAGGTTTCTCCCGAAAGCAGCTCATACAGCTTGGTGTACAAATTTCCGACAACTCCGCCCACGGTCTCCCATTTGCCCTCGTTATTGCTGCGTATTTCCGCATAACCGATAAATTTATTTGATGAATCAAGCGCAGGAACAAAATATTGCCCCAAAGCAACGATTTCTCGGTTATAAGCGTCTATTGACGCATCGCTTCTGATAACATACGGAGATATAATATGCTCAAAATCAAAGGTGTAATCATATGTTCCGAATATAAAAATACTGTCGCTCTGTGATAAGCTGTCAATATTCTTGCTTATTGATTCGCTTTTGGATTCGCTCAAATATATACCGAAATCCGGCAGCACATAATCAGCCGAAAGCTGTAAGCTGCCGAAAACGGCAATTATTAAGCACAGCATTAAAGATAAAGAAATTAAACGGTTATTCATGACGGTCCCCTTAAGATTGTTTAGATAACGAGAGATTTATAAATTTATTATATATTATTTAACAAAAATAGTCAATAGTTGTGAATACCTCTTGTTTCAGGATTGTCAATACTATGGGAACCTTAGCCGGGGACCCCTATTTGCCGAGCGCCGAGCGAGGCAAATGAAAAAGCAGTCCGTTGGACAATCTGTCACCACCATTTCTGGCGAAGGCGCAAGCCTTCGCGAAACGATGCGGCAAAATTAACCAACCCGCAGAGTGCGCGAGCATCGTTGAGACCTCGCCGGAGTATTCCCCACACTTACCCCCGCTTACAATATTCAAGCCCTCACACTCATATATCATGCGAGGGCTCTTTCCGACTTATACCGTCTGTCCGCCATCAGTCGACTTGTTCTGTTTCTTCCTTTTTGTAATACTTCGCCTGCGCGTCCCAAAGCTGTTTATATCTTCCGCAGGAGCCGATAAGCCCGTCGTGCGTGCCGCGCTCAATTATTCCGCCGTCTTCAAAAACGAGTATCTCTTTGCAAAATCGGCAGCTCGAAAGCCTGTGGCTTATATAAATCGCGGTGCGGTCGCCGACAATTTCGTCAAAGTTTTTATATATCTCGGCCTCTGCGAGAGGGTCGAGGCTGGCGGTGGGCTCGTCAAGGACGATAAACGGAGCGTCTTTGTAGAGGGCGCGCGCGATCGCAATTTTCTGCTTCTCACCGCCGGAAGTAACTATGCCGTCTTCGTCAAAATCTTTGCCGAGCCATGTCTCTAAGCCGTCCGGCAGCTCTTTGAGCCTGTCGCCGAAACCCGCGTCTTCGAGGCATTTTATCGCTCGCGGCTCGTCTACGTCGCAGGAGCCCGCGACGTTCTGCCCGAGCTTATGTGACATCAGCCAGAAATCCTGAAAAACGACCGAGAATATCGCTATGTATTCGTCGTAGCGGTACTTTTTTATGTTAACGCCGTTTAAGAGTATTTCACCCTCCTGCGGGTCGTAGAGGCGGCATAAAAGTTTGATAAAGGTCGATTTTCCCGAGCCGTTCTCGCCGACGACCGCGAGCTTTGTCCCGACCTCGAACTTCACCGAAACGTGCCGAAGCGCCCATCTGTCGGAATTCGGATATTTAAAGCTCACGTCTTTAAACTCGACATTGTACTTTCTGTCCCGCCGCTTTTCTGTTGTGAGGCTGCCCTGATACATCTTGTTCGGAATGTCTAAAAGCTCAAATATATCCTTCAAAAACTTCGAGTTTATGCGCAGAATGTTCAGCGTAACAACACCGTTGGTGAATGCACTGACGAATTTCGTCACTGCGCCGACATACTGTGTGACTTCGCCCAAACCGAACGCCCCGCCGAGCGCTTTTAAGCAGACAAACAGGTATATCACGCACATTATCAGCTTTTCGCCCAAGACCGAGCCGATGCTCATCAGTCCGCCGACGCCTCTGCTGTACTTGTCAAAGATCCCTCCCGGATACCACGGGGCCGCCTCTTTGTGCCAACGGTAATGCTTTATGAATCCCTCGTTCTGGTTATACATTCTGTAATCGACCATCGAATCTGGGTCGGAGCGTGTGCCGCCGAAGTGTGAAAAAATCCTGTTTCCAAGTCTTGCCCTGTCGGAAAGGGACGCATAGGCTTCGTCGCGCTTGTTTTGCAAAAAGGGAGATATCGCCGCGCAAAGACCTGTCAGCGCCAAAAATCCCAGAATCGCAAGAGGGTTGTTCAAAAACGCTAAGGGGCTTCCCTCGGGGACTTTGTTTATTATAAGCCCGATTGACAGCGCCACCGCGCCGAAAACGCTGAATACGTTTGAAACAAGGCTTTCAAAACCCCACTGTATCCGCGAAAAGCCCCAGCCCGACCAGTTTCGGTTCTGCCAGATCTGGTCCTTAAGGTCGCGGATGCGCTGATCTTCAACATCGCTGTAATCCATCGACATGTACTTCTCGTCTTCGATGCGGTTCATGTTGTTCCAGAAGTTTGTCGCCTTGACCTCATAGGCATGATACATAATGCCGTTTATTATCGCGAAAACCGCCGTCGAAATTATCTGAAACGCCGCCCAGAATATCAGCTTTTCGGGGCGCCGTTCGCCGGCAAGCTCGCCTATAAGCCTTGCGGTCACAAACAGCGAAGCATAGGAAAATACCGTATTAAACAGAGCCTTTATAATGACGTAAGGGAACATCAGCTTATTTTTTGAATTTAAGAGCTTTATCGCCCGCACGTTTATCTTGAACGCCTCTTTCCAAGGCATTTTTTCGGATTTATTCGCCATTTATACCGCCTCCTCTTTCCGATAGTTTTTCTTATAATATCTCGCCTGAATGTTAAACAGCTTCGCATATTCCCCGCCGAGACTTAAAAGGCTTTCATGGCTGCCCTCCTCGGCGATCCTGCCGTCCTTAAGATATAAGATCCTGTCGCAGAACTGCGTCGAAGCCAAGCGGTGGGAAATAAACAGCGAGGTTTTACCGTCTGCCATCGAGTTGTATTTTTCATACATATCCCGCTCGGCCAAGGGGTCGAGCGCCGCCGTCGGCTCGTCTAAAACAAGCACCGAGCCGTTTTTATAGAGCGCTCGCGCAAGCATCAAACGCTGAGTTTGTCCGCCCGAGAGCACCACGCCGTCAAGATAGACCTCGCGCCCGAGATGGGTGTTTATCCCGTCGGGAAGATCATTGACGGCTTTTGTAAGCCCCGCTTTTTCAAGGCAGTCGCGAACCCGCGGAACGTCGATATCCTCCGCCGACTGCGCGACGGTCTCGGCGACGGTGATGTCGTACATATTAAAATGCTGGAACACCGCCGAAAACAGCTTATAATACTCTGCGCGGTTGAATTTTCTGATATCTGTTCCGTTGAGCAAAACCCTGCCCTCGTCGGGGTCCAAAAGCCCGGTGATGAGCTTTATAAGCGTGGTTTTGCCCGCTCCGTTGAGACCGACTATCGCCACCTTTTCACCCGGCTTTATGTCAAGGTTCAAGCCGTCGATGATCTTTTTGTCCGACTCGGGATAGGTATAGCTGACGTTTTCGAGCTTTATTTCGTAGGTATAGCTGTCTGGGATCTTCTCGCCTTCGCCGAAGTTAAACGGCTCGGGGTAATTTAAGAATTCGAGCATACTCGAAAAATCGAGGCACTTGTTCTTAAGGTCTAAGAAATTATTGAGGATCCCGCTGAACTGCCCGTTAAACGAATTTACAGCCGAGAAGTAGAGCATGAATTCCGCCGCGCTCATTCCGTTTTCGACGCACATTTTCAGCAGTATGAATATCACCGCGCCGCTGCGCAGAAATTCTATTACCATGCTCGAAAAGGTGCCGATAAGATAGAATTTATGCTCTTTTCTGGCGTAAGCCTCCTTTGCGGCAAAAGCCTTGTCGGTGAGGCGGTTTATCCAGCTTGCGAGCCCGAAAAGCCTTATGTCCTTTGCGACCGAAAGCTGGCTCGGCAGCCCCTGCAAATACCACGCCTGCCTGTCGATATGCGACAGCTCCTCGCGGTGGCGGTAGTTATATTTGTAGACGTAGCTCGAAATCGCAAAGTCCGCGACGCTTAAAACTACCGTAACCGCAAAGACAAGCGGGTGGATGTAGGTGAGCATCGCCGTGAAGAAGAAGAACATGACTATGTTCACGGATAGGTTTTGCAGCGTGTTCCATGTTCCCTCGGCGGCAGCGCTGTTGGAGGTGCAGGCATTTCCGGCCCGCTCGCCCGCCCGCATGAATTTATTGTCGAGGCAGTGGCAGTAGGAGGTCGTGGCGGCCTTGTCCGTTAGCTCCTGCAAAATTTTCGAGCGCAGCTCGACCTGATAGGCGCATTTAAAGCTGAGCACGCCCATTCCGTTTCCGATATAGCTTACGAGCGCGTCGGAAATAAAGCACCCGCCGATGAAGAATGCCGCCGTAAGAATCAGCTCCTGAGCGGTGCTGTGATTTTCAAGCCGCGAGAGTATCATCGGGGACATATAGAACCCGAAGACCGCGCTTGAAATGTTGAATAAGATTTGGAAAAACAGCAGCACTATCGTCTCGTGGCGGTATTTTGCCGCCCTCGAAAAGAAATAGCGCAGGCATTTGAGCATACCGTACTGCGGCTTTTCGCGTTTTTCTTTTTCCTTTGACATATATATCATCACTCCTTTTTGCGATAGCTTGATCCTATCACAAAAGTCCCCGAAAATGTAATTCCGGGGACGAAACTTCAAAACTGGGGGATAAAATGCAATCAGAAGTCAGAAATCAGAGACTCAGATTGTCAGAATTACTACTCGGCGACAGGTAACAAAACCTCCGTTGTAAACGCACCTTCCTCGGAGTTGCGGGAGATGTAGCCGCCGAGGCGCTTCACTACGTCGTCTATCCTTCCGAGACCGAGGCCGTGCTCGCCGCCCTTGGTGCTTTTAAATATATTTCCGAACTTTTGCAGCTTGCCGCCCGAGGTGAAATTAAGAAATGATATATAGAGCTGACTGCCCTTTAAATCGATATAAACGCGGATGACCCGCCTGTCTTCGGGCAGACCATCGCTCGCTTCGATGGCGTTATCAAAGAGATTGCCCAAAATCGTGCAGAGATCGACCGGCGAGACCGAGAGCAGAACGGGAATATGCGCGTCGACCTCGACCCGAATATTTCGGTCGTTTGCAAGGGCTATCTTTGAATTTAAAATCGCGTCGGTCATCGGGTTGCCTGTCTTTATTACCGTATCGACGGTGTAGAGGTCGGCCTCAAGCTCGTCTAAATACTTTGATATCGCCTCAAGGTCGCCCCGGTCGGTATATGATTTCAAAACCTGAATGTGGTTTCGGTAATCATGCCGCCAACCGCGCATCTTGCGGTACATATTGTCTACCTCTAAAAAATGCGTTTTCAGAAGCTCACGCTGGTAAGCCTCGATTCGCCTGTTTGCCTTTTTCCCGAGCATGGTCTCACCTACCTTTTCATGTTGATTATCGCGCGGTTGACCTTTTCGTAAGCGCCTCTCGGCAGCGGAACGGTTCCTCCGCCTTTGAGATATACCTCGGTTTTTGTCACCCTTGTTATAAAGCCAAGGTTCACGATATACGACCTCCCGACGCGGATAAACCGTTCATCAAGCTCGGCCTCAATCTCTTTGAGCGGCATTTTGAGCGTATAATCCCGCTCGGCATGAACGGTGACATAGTTTTTGATCACTTCAATATATTTTATATCGCATATCGGCACCAGCGCGGTCTCGTCGGGAGTCTCCAAAACGAGCTTCTTGCCGTCGTCCGAAATCTTCTCGACCGCCCTTGACAGCACCGAAAACAGCTTCTCGCGATCGACGGGCTTCAAAAGATAATGCAGCGCCGCGACGTCATAACCCTCGGCGATGTAGTCGGAATACGCGGTGATAAATATTATCTGCGAAAGCCGGTTGCCGTTCTGCCTAAGCCTTTTGGCAAGCTCGACGCCGCTCATTCCGGACATCTCGATATCAAGAAGAAGTATGTCGGGCGGGTTGTCCTCGTATTCAAATAATAGCGCCTCGGCGGAGGGGCATTCTCGCACGGAGATTTCAGCCCCTGAGCGCTTTGACCACTCAAAGACAAGGGCTTTTATGTATTCGCGCTCGGCGGCGCTGTCGTCGCAAAGTGTAAAGTTAAGCATGGTGGAACTCCTTGGGGGTGATAAAATGATTGTAGCATATTTAAGCGGGGAAATCAAGGAAAATGAGATTGAATTCGGAATGGGAGAAATGTACTCCGACACCACGAAGCTGACCGCCAAAATGCTCAACACGCTGATTGAAAAGATAGTCGTACACGAAGCCGTTAAAGATTTCGACGGTACCAGAGCCCAAGAAATCGAAATATTTTACTGATTCGTAGGTAAAACTGATTGAAATGCTGGCCGCGACCGGAGGCTGCTCGCCCCATGAACGCGGGGTTTTGTCTGCGAAACAACCGAGGCAATCGTTGCCGCCGAGGGCAGCCACGCAGCTACAAAACCAGCTTTCATTGGACTCTCGCAACCCTTATAGAAAAAGGCTTGACCGAAAACTTTTAATTATAGAACACTACCCCAAAAATGCTTCAATGTTGAGAATCAATGAGCGCGGAAATTATGCCGTTTGACACCAAAAATCCGTTCAGCGTTAAAAACGCCCTATCGCCCGCGATATGCATAAGCCCGGCGCGGGTGTAAAGCTCCGCTGCTCGCAAAAAACTTTTTGAGCTGCCGCCGAGGGCGTCTATCCGCTTTAGCGATATGCCGCGAACGAGCCTCAGACCGAGCATGATGTACTCCGAAAGCAGGTCGGGGCTGTCGTCCTCCGAAACGGTTTTTTGCAGCGGCGAGCTTATGAAGCCGTCGATGTCCTCGGGCACGAAAAACCTTTTGCCGCCAAAAAACGAGTGCGCCGAGGCCCCGAAGCCGATATAAGGCTCGCCGGTCCAGTATTTCAAATTGTGGCGCGACTCATACCCCGGCTTTGAAAAGTTCGATATCTCATACTGCTCAAACCCGTTTTCTCCGAGCAGCTTCGCCGCAAGAAGATACATATCGGCGGCTTCGTCGTCATCGGCAACAAGGGCGCGTATCTTCTCACAGTCAAACGGCGTGCCCTCCTCGATTTTGAGCATATAGGCCGAGACGTGCGCGATATTAAGCCCGCACAGCTTTAAAACCGATTCCTCAAGCGACGAAAGCATCTGCCCCGGAATTCCTATCATCAAATCACAGGAGATGTTTTTTATCCCCGCTTTTTCGGCGAGCCGCACCGCTTCGACAGCCTGCGAAAAGGTGTGTATTCTGCCGAGCATGTAAAGCTCGTCGTCTTTACAGCTTTGAACGCCGAAGGAAATTCTGTTCACCCCGACTCTGCGATAAGCCTCTAACTTTTCAAGCGACACCGTCCCCGGATTGGCTTCAATGCTTATTTCTGCGTCTTCTGAAAGAGAGAAATTCTCACGCACTGCAAAAAGAATTTTTGCCATATCTTTCTCGGAAAGAAGCGACGGGGTTCCGCCGCCGAGATATACGGTGTCAACCTTTTCACCTTTACAGCCGGAGTTTTCGATGTTTCTCACGACCGCTTCGGCATAAGCGGAAATTTTGCCCTCATCGGCTATCGACGAGCAAAAATCGCAGTAGCCGCAGCGCTTCAGGCAAAAAGGTATGTGGATATAGATCCCGAGCAACGCTCCCGCCTCCCCTTTTGTGATGATTAAAATAATAGCATAAAGCGGCGGGGAATGCAAGGTGAGAAAATAGGTATTTCGGGGAGCATCTCAAATCGTATGGAGCACCTTTCATGCGGGCCTTCCCCACACTTAAAGACCCCCAATACCCCACTCTTACAATACAATTGCCCTCGCATTTTTAATGTGGGGGCCTTATTATGCTTAACAAACATTCCTTACTTTCCGCTGCATTTCAACGAAACGCTTCTCCCCTTGCAATCCTGTCGCTTTTGCGCTATAATTTTAACATCACATATCGAAAGGCTGGTTTTCATGGCGCTTTACAACATCGGAAACTTCATAAAACAGCGGAGGGAGGAGCTTGGGATCACGCAGAACGAGCTTGCCGAGGGACTGTGCTCGCCGGTGACCCTTTCGCGAATAGAAAACGGCAGTCAAGTTCCTCACGGAAATACTCTGAGAGCATTATTGCAGCGGCTCGGCTATTCCGACGCGCTGATGTTTCAGGCGGCGGGCCGCGAGGAATTTGAAATTGCGCAGCTTAAGGTCAAAATCAGGCAGCTTTACAACACCCGCGACCGTGATGGCGCAAGGGAGCTGTTTGCAAAGCTCGGCGAATATAAAGACTTTTTCTCGGTCAGCGACCAGCAGTTTTATGAAATAATATATGTATTATTAAATAAAGAGAACATACCCGCTCCCAAAGCGGCAGAGATGTTGGAAAACGCTATCCGACTTACACATCCGAATTATCGAAGAGATAATCCTCCAAAAGTCCTTTGCTATGAAGAATCTTTAGCCATGATTAACATTGCTGTTTTTCTTGACATGGGCGGAGAAAGAGATAATGCCATTGATGTTCTATATTATTTAAAAAGATATTATGAACAGCATTTTATAGATATAGAAAATGTAAAGAAAATGCTGCCGATGATAATGTATGATCTCTCAAAGATTCTGGGTCTTGCAGGAAGATACGACGAATGCATAGAGGTATGTATGCAAGGAATCCGTACAGCGAGAAAAACTGCAAATTATTCTGTCATGGCTCAGACTTTGTATAATCTTTCGTGGGCGCTGGTAAAAAGAAACCGACCCTGCGACGCCGAGCCGGCTAAAAATGCCGCGATAGAGGCATACACACTGGCTGAAATTCTTCAAAACAGACCGGGCTTTCCGGAAAGGGTGAAAAAATTTATCATAGATAACTTTGGTGAAGATTCTTTGTAGTCCTTTTTTACTTATCGTTTCATGAAATATAAATTTTCACGAAATGATATTGACAAGTATGGAAATATATGTTACACTTTAATGTAATAAAAGAAAGAAGGTGTAATATGAAGCCGTTTGTTCAGCTTCTCAGGCAGCCGGTCAGGTTTGCCGTCGCGGTAATAATGCTCACCCTTGCGTCGGCGTTTCTTTGCCTCGGCTGGGGAGCAGTGCGCTCGGCCGCGGCTACGTCTAAAAGCATTGAGGACAGCTTTTTGACCGTTGCCGTGATAAATGACCGCCCGGGGTTTACAAACGGCGTTTATAACGAGCCTCTTGATTTTGAGCAGGAGTTCGAGCTTCGCAGCTTTTTGGAAAACAGTCCCTATCTGCGAGCGGTCTATAAAAACAAGTATTTAAGCGCAGTCTCCGACTCTTTCAAGCCGGTGCTTTCGTTTGAGTACAGCTTTTCTCCCGATGTCGCGGCTCAGTATAAGCGCGCGGTTCTGACCGTTAAGATCACCGACGTTTATAACGATGGCGGAAGCGTTCTGCTTTCGGGCGTGATAACCGGTCGGCCTGCCCTTTGCGCTGGATTTCCCGAGAGAGAAAAGATAACGATATATCTTAGTTCATTCATGCCGGGCGAGGCGGAAAAAACCGCCGACGAAATCGAGATCGGCGGGGAGTATATTATTTACACGGGCAGCTATGAAGACAACGAGCTTTACGCGCTTTACAATGCCCTTTCCTCCGACATGACGGTCACCGGCAGTCTTATTGATTATAATTATAATGATTTTTTGGAGCCGCTTTCCGAAAGCTCCGAAGCGGCGGGCGTGGTTCTGCCTCACAGTAAAAATTCCGATACGTCTTCCTCGGAAAAAGCCGTCGCGGTCTTCACGTCGCCGTCCGGTGGCACCCGTCCCGTTTACGAGAGCGATCTTGAAAACATCGGCAGAGCAAGCGCAAACGTTGATACCGGGCTTTACGAATATGCAAAGCTCAACGAGGAGCAGTTCGGCGTCACGTTCAGCGACGAGGAAAAAAGAAATCGCGGCTATGACGGCTCGCCGATGATCCAAAAAATAGACGGCGATCTTGAATCTTTTCTTTCCGACCCCGCAAACAGCGTCTGGACGGAGAGGATACAAAACTGCGCCGAGCAATATAATTCTCTGCCGGTCTTAGGCGTTGAAAGGCTCGAAAGCCTTTATGAATTCCACGAAAATATCATGTATATATCCTCGGGCAGAGGTTTTTCCGAGAGCGATTACAAAAGCGGAAAAAAGGTCTGCGTTATCTCCGAGCAGGAAGCCCTTGCATCCGGGCTCAAGATCGGAGACAAAATTTCGCTCAGACTCTACAACGGCGAGCCGCCCTCAGAAAAGTGCGAAGCGCTTATATATTATTCTTCAAACGACGTTTTCGAGCCGGAGGAGTTCGAGATAATCGGGCTTTATCAAAACACCTCGGCGTTTAATCAGTCGGGCAGCGTGAGCTTCGGCGCCGACGCTGTTTTCGTTCCCAAAAAGGCATTGGACGGCATTGACGCGGCCGCCGAATATTTATCCAGCTTTACGGTAAACTATGTTATGGAAAACGGTTCGTCCGAGGCGCTTAACTCCGAGATCGCGTCTTCCGGCATGAGCCGTTACGCACGCGTTTATGACAGCGGATTTTCCGCCGTCGAACAGGTGATAAAAAGCCTCAAGCAAAGCGCTTTCGAGCTTTTTGCAGCGGCCTGCGCGGCGTTTTTGGCAGTGCTTTTTGTATATATGGCGCTGTTTGTCAGAAAGCAAAGATTCAACGCGGGGCTTCAGCTTGCGCTCGGAGCGGGAAAAAAGCGCGCTTCGGGCTTTGTGACGGCGATCTCGATGATACCCGCCGCGGCGGCTTCGCTTTTGGGCGGAGCGATTGGCGCGGTATTTCTCAACAAAACTGTCACGGCGGCGTTCTCCGGCGTTTATGAATCCGAGGGCATCGGCGAGGCGGCCGATCTCGGCTCAAAAATAACCGTGACCCCGGCGGCTTCTCTTCTTGCGGGGCTCGCTACGGCTGCCGTATGCTTCGCGGCGATATTTATTTTTGCAAAGCTCATGGCGAAAAAGAATCCGCTTTATTTGATGAAAAACAGGTAAAATTATGCAGCTTACATATTTGAAGTCCCGCTTTTTGAGAACATATATCTGGGCGGCGCTTTTGTGTCTTATTGCCGCGCTCGGCTGGTTTCAGTGCTTTTTTGCGGGCGTTGCCGCTCAAAAAGAACTCGAGCGAGAAAAGGCTTACGACATTCCGGTAGAGCTCGTTATAACCGACTTGGGCGGGACCTCGTCCGACCGACTCGGCATTTCGGGGGTAGAGCTGTGGGCATTCATAAAGGACAAGGAAAACGTGACCGACCTTTGGATAATCCCACGCGACCTGAGACCCTATTTCGGCGAGCTGCGCGTGAAGACCTCTCTTTATTACAAAAGCGGGGAAATGAGCGGGCGGCTTATAGGGCTCACCGACCTTAACGCCGAGGAAGCCCTGCGCGGAGCCGAGATAGTCTTTTCGGACGGCGAAGACGCCGACTTTGAAAGCTCGAAAAGCCCTCAAATCATAGTTTCGGAACGCTTTTTTGAGAAGCTGCGCGATGAAAGCGGCGGGATATCCGAGGCAAGCGTCGCCGTCGGAACCGACAGCGGGCTGCAAAATGCTTTTGAGCTTGCCGTTAAGCCGACGGGATATTATACCGGACTTTCGACCGACGATATATACTGCTCATGGAATTTGGCGGCGGATATTATCAGAAGCCTCGGCGAGGAGCCATATGCCGACAGTATTTCGGCGACGGTAAAAGACAACGGCGAGCTTGACGCTTTAAAAGAGGATCTGAGCTATTACTTCACCGAAGCCGATCCGACCGAGACGCCTAAGCGAAATCCTAACGCCGTCGCGCTGTATTATTATAAAAACGCCGCGGTGATACATGACGAGCTGATGCGAAACACTCTTATGACGCTTGAGCGAAACATCGCCGTTCTGAACGGGCTTTTCCCGATAACGGCTGCGCTTGAATGTCTTGTTTCGGCAGCGGCGGCATATTTTTACATTGCGCTTCGCAGGCGCGACGTTGCGATAATGCGAAGCCTCGGAACAAAAAGCGCCTTTGTGATAGCGATTACGGCGGCAGAAATGTTTGTTATATGCGCGGCGGCGTTTGCGCTTTCTCTTGCGGCCGCTGCGGCAATACCCATATGCGAGATAAAAATATCCTCTATACTTTTGGTCGAGCTGTCCGCCCTGCTTGGCGGCGTTGTTTCGGCTGGCGTTCTGACCCGCAGGGGCGGCATTGAAATACTGAAGGAGAATGACTGATGCTTCTTTCGCTTAACGATGTTTCTTTTTCATACCGGACAAAATATCAAACGGTGAACGCCGTAAAAAATGTTTCCTGCGAATTTGAGGCGGGCAGGCTTTATGCTGTCGTCGGAAAAAGCGGGAGCGGCAAAACCACGCTTTTAAGCCTTATGGCGGGGCTTGCCCGACCCGACGGCGGGGCGATAAGCGTTGACGGAAAGGATCTTTTAAGCCTTGACCCGGACGCTTACAGGCGCGATACAGTCAGTATAATTTATCAGAACTTTAACCTGTTCCCGCTGCTGACGGTCCTTGAAAACGTGATGTATCCGCTCGGGCTCAACAAAACGCCGAAGCAGGAAGCGCTCAAAATCGCCGTGGAGGTCATCAAAAAGGTCGGGCTCGACGAAAGCTACTGCAAGCGTCTGCCTTCAATGCTTTCGGGCGGAGAACAGCAGCGCGTGGCGATCGCAAGGGCCTTGGCGACGGGCGCTCAGACTATCCTCGCCGACGAGCCGACGGGAAACCTCGACTCGGAAAACACCGAGAATATCATCGGCCTATTGACGTCGCTCGCGCACGGCGAAAACCGCTGCGTGATTGTCGTGACTCACGACCAAAACGTCGCCGACGCCGCCGACACCGTTTACCGAATGGACAGCGGAAGGCTGACAGAGGAAGCTCGCGAAATCTGAGAATCGGCCGAAATAAATCGCCTAAACATTGCAACCCCCTTTGCCTTGAGCGCAACAAAGCGCCGATGCAGCAGAGGGGGGTTCTGCGTCCCGAGGGCAACATGGGTTTTGGGTTTCTTTTTAAGTATGATTTGTGAATAGAAAAGAGCAAGATTCTACCGCGGGGCCAAATTTGGCTGCGCGGAATCTTGTTGAGGAGTGCCTTCCCCAAACCCAGCTTAATATAAAAATATACCAACGTGCCAAATTGATACGTTGGTATTTTTATGCTCAAATTATTTTCGTCACCGTTGGTTTTCTCAATTTTATGTGTTGCTGAGGCGGCAACAGCCGCTAAAAATTGCACAATAAAGCAATCATAAACTTCTTGTGATTTGTACCAAACGGAGAAATTTTGGCGTTTAGGCAAACTTTTTTTAGAAAGTACCCTGATTTTTGCGAAAAAATGTACGTTGTACTGTGGGAGGGGCGCACGACTCTGTTAATAAAAATTTTACAATCTGGAAAGATCCATTCGCTGAAAAAGTCCGTTTAGTGTGAACTGAAAAAATATTTGATCGGATACCTGCTTTTCGTTTGAAAATTGTACGTTATAAGATGGGGAGGATAAATCATGTTCATATAAAATTCAAATTTAGGGTGTCACCATTTACGCAAAAAATGTACGTTGTAAAGTGAAAGGATGACAAATACTCATAAAGCATGACAACATTCAGCGCATCCAATCAGGAATCCAAAACGGCCTATCCCCGCAATTCGCAGGAATAGGCAGTTTTATTATATGTTTTATTATTCCACCGAGCGGCAGATAACATGCTTTAGCAAAAACTTTTTATATTATAAATCCCCTACCTTCCCCCAACATTCCATCTCCTATACCTCGCAAAGCCCATCAGTACAACTGCCGCACTTAACACCGCATAAATCCCATGCACGGCCTGCCAAGCCGCGAAATGCTTCCCAAAAACCTGCAAAGTATAACTCCCGAAAATATTACGCGGCGAAACAAATCCGAATGGCAGCCAGTTCCAGATTTGCGCAGCGATTCGGTACTGCTCTGGGACGGAAAACATCATCGGTATAATCAAAAGCGCAATCATTACGGCGATTACCGCTATCCCACTTCCGAACGCCTCGGACAGCACCGCGCACAGGATTCCCGTCACGACCGCTGCCGCAAGAAGGCTGACAAACAGTATCCCGACCGCCTTGGCGCAGGTGATGTGCGCGGAGGTTTGTGGGTATATCAGCTGTAGTGCTGCGCTTGGGTCATCGGAACCGTAGACGATAAGGGTAGTCAGCAGCGTGGCGGCAAAAAGCAGTGTTGCGACGGCGGCAGAGAAAATCATCGCGGCGGCGATCTTCGCAAAATAAAGCCGCGATTTTCCGTTTTTGGTGCAAAGCATTATGCTGTCCGTGCCCCTCTGGCGCTCGCTCGAAAATATCCCCGAAAGGCATAGCGCGATTATCATCAAAGTCATCAGCCCGACTGTCTGAATGCCGGACAGAATTTCATTATAAAAATGCGTTTTGTGATATGTAATCGGCTTTGCGATCTCATCCTCCTGCGCCCGCCAAAACTCCTTTTCGCCCTCGCCGAGGCGAAGATTTTCCCAATACTTTTCGAGCATTTCAAGGTGCATTTCATACGCCTCCGACTCATTCGGTTCCCAGGAATACAGCTCCGAAAGCGGAATGCCGGAATAGCTGCGGATAAAATTAAATATCTCGCTGTAAGGCCGCGCGTATGTCAGATATTCCTCGGTCGCTACTCTGTCCTGCGGAACTTTTCGGTATGCCTCCACCGTTTCTTCTATAAGCTCTTGATTGATAATTCTCCCGTTGAGTACCTCGGCGTACTCCTTATCTTTAAGGTACATATTTTTATTTGAATCAATCTTCACGCCGCCGTCCCCGTAATAATCCCCCTGAAGCGGCACGGTCAGCGTGAGAACGATCGCTATAATGCAAAGCAGCAAGGAGATCACAAAGATTTTCTTGGTGAATATTTTCTTGCATTCATACCTAAAAATCGTCCCGAAATTATTCATATTTTTCCCTCCGACATCTTTTTGAGATAAAATTCCTCCAGATCTCCGTCCTCTGCGCCCCAATTCCCCTGATATACAAGCTGTCCTGCCCTCATTATCAGCACATTGTCGGCGATATGCTCGATGTCCGAAACAATATGCGTCGAAAGAAGGACAACGCTTTCCTCGCCGAGCTGTTTAATTATATCGCGGAATTTAACGCGTTCTTTAGGGTCAAGCCCAACCGTCGGCTCATCTAAAACAAGCAGCTTCGGGTCGTTTAAAAGAGCCTGAGCGATGCCTAAACGCTGCTTCATTCCTCCCGAATATGTCCTTATTTTTTTATTCGCGACCTCCTGAAGCGATACAAGCTCCAAAAGCTCGTCGGTTTTTTTCCTTGCCTTCGGCTTTGATATTCCCTTCAACGCCGCCAGATACATCAAAAAATCCCGCCCCGAAAACTCGGGATAATAGCCGAAATCCTGCGGCAGATACCCCAAGATTGCGCGGTATCCCTCCTCGCTCACGTCCATATTGTCAAACGCGACCGTTCCGCCCGTCGGCCTTAAAATCCCGCAAATCATTCTCATCAGCGTGGTTTTTCCCGCGCCGTTCGCCCCCAAAAGCCCGTGAACGCCCTTGTCAAGCTGCAAAGAGATTCTGTCCACCGCGATTTTGTTTTTGTACTGCTTGGTAAGTCTGTCGATTATAAGCTCCATGTCAAATCCCCCGTTTGCTTTATCATTTTATAGCACTGAACCGCCGTTCCGATTCCCAGAACCGCCAAAGCCGCGCCCCACCAAATAAAATTTTTGAAAATATAGAGCGCGGCCAGCTCGGTTGAAAAAATAATGTTCAGAACGCTCACCACCGCCGCGATTCCAACGCAGACGTACATACTCTCTCTGCCGTGAATTTTGCGGACAGCCAAAAAGCCGAGGTACGCGGTTAGAAGGTAGGGACAGAGAATGTAAACGCCGGTTCTGAAAATATCGGAGCCGATTATAGGCGTTACCGCGCAAACCAGTATCAGCGAAACCCCGCCGATAATCCCGAGCCGAGCAAGCACCGCGCTTTTTATCGAGAACCGCGTTGACATTTCAAGCTCGGCCATTTTGTAGGCCTCCGCGCGACCGCATTCGGTGATTATCCCGAGTGCCAAAAGCGGCATGAAAGCCGAAACGCACCAGATAATATCCCGCCCGACCCACTCGGAGCCGATAACCGCGAGCGCGAAAATCAGCACTGCCGCAGCCCAGACCCATTTTCGGATATAGCCGAGCTGGGTGATGATAAATTCAAAATTCCCGATTGGCGGCTCGGATAAGCCGCGCAAAAACTCCTTTTTCCCTACGGGCGCAGGAGCTGCAAAGCCGTCCCTAATCGCCCGCTTTAATTTTTTGTTCATAAAAAATCCTCCCCGCCTAACTTTTCTTTAAGTTTTTTAACAGCCTGCGCGACGCGCCGATAGACTGCAAACCGCGAAATTCCGTATATTTTCCCGATGACCGCGGCCGGGACTTCGTTCACATACCTAAGTAAAAGCAGCTCGCGGTCCGCTTCATCAAGCTGCAAAAGAGCCGCCCGGACTGCGATGTTTTCAAGCATTTCCTCCTCCGCAAACCCGTCCGGAATTTCATCGTCAAGAGGCTCCGCCTTACGCCGCCGAAACTCGTCGATGCAGAGGTTTCGGGCGATGGTGTAGAGGTAGTGCAGATTTTTCCCGACATTCACGCAGCCGCTCTCAAAAAACCGCAGAAACGCCTCCTGCGTGACGTCCTCGGCCAGCTCCCGCCGCCGCAAGCGAAAATAGCAGTAGCGGTAAATTTTGTCATATACTTCCTCTAAGTCCATCAAAAAACCTCTTTTCAATGTGTATAACGGATTGGGCAGGCGGTTTGTGCGGGGGTGGGGAGATTATTATAGCATAAAATGTAGATGATCTCAAAAATGCACTGATTTTGCGGACGGTTTTGCAGGGCGGCAAGAGAAAATATGCAAAAAGAAACAGCAGATTAGGCTGCTGTCGGGGAAATGATGTGGCGGGGTGGATTTAGCCGCTGCCGTATCACATATGGTTTTAGGCTTTTGTAAGCCACACGTTCCACGGAATTTTATTAGGGAAGAATCCAAAGAAACCGTCGGTTTCGTGGCACACGACCTTGCAGGCAAGGTCTAGTGTGTTATACCTTTTGCATTTGACTGCCCTGTGAAAAGGCTTTTATGTATATACAGTCCCAGAAAAATAGGGGCAGCCAAAAAGCAAAAGATACTGTGTTTTTATACACTACAAACATTATATAGAAGTCCGGCCTAATAAAAAGGCAGGGATTCTCCCTGCCCATATATTATTTATCAGCGGCGAACATTTTTATAGTATCGGTATATTTCTCGGGCTGTTCAAACCAAGTCAGGTGTGCGCAGTCTGGAAGTATCACGGTTCTGCCGTTTGGCGCGCTGTTTGCAAACCGGTCCTGCTCAAATTTTCCGCAGGTCATATCATACTCGCCGACTATCAGAAGCTGAGGCTTTGAAATATCTTTAAGATAGGGCAGGTAGTCTGCATAAAAATCCTCCGAATCAAAAATCTTTTTCCTGAAACCGACAAATTTGCCCCAACAGTCCTCCGTTACCATCGGATCGCTGATATGAGCGTTGATATAGTCGTTATATCTGCTGTTCTCAATGACATGACAATACCGCTGCACAGCTTCGTTCATATCTATTGACATTGCTTTTTCAAAGGCTTCTCTTGAAGAAAGTGCGCCGTCAAGTATTTCTTTGCAAAGGGCTGCCTGATCGGAAATACCGTCGCGCTCAAAGCACGGCAGAGTCGCTTCGGCCATGGCTCTTGCCGTATGTAAAGCGCTCCACATCGGGCAGTCGTATATAACGGCGTCAATGCTGTCGGGGTAGGCGTGAGCATAGACAAGCGCAAGCATTCCGCCGAAAGAATGTCCAAGAGGTATCCATCTGTCTATTCCGAGGGCCTTTCTCATTTGCTCGGTCATGTGAACAAGATCGTTCACACCAAGCGGCTCGTCGCCGACCGCGTCGGAACGGAATACGCCGTACTGATCGAAGCTGATGACATGAAAAGTCTCGCCAAACTTTTTAGCCTGATAAGAATATGTAAGGCAGCTCTCTCCCGGCCCGCCGTGTAAATAAACAAGGGTAGGCGCATTATCGACGCCGTATTCTTCGTAATAGATTTTCTTGCCTGAAAGTATTAAATAAGGCATATTGTCCCTCCCGATTAGATGTCATTTGATGTTATTTGATGTCGGAGCAAAATCATCGTTTAATTATTTTTATAAACTCTGACTATTTGCTTTAATTTATTATATATCATCACCGACTGTAAGTCAAGATACGATTGAAAAAAGAAAAATATACTTATATTTATATTTATTCGCAAAACAGGTTACGTGACTTAGCTTAAAAAGTCCGGAAATGCGTTACAACGCAGGAAATTATAAAAATTAGGAGGAATTTAATGAACGAAAACAATTTAGAACACGAAAAGATGTTACCTATCATTGAACACGACGGAAGACGGTTTATGTGCTTGCCGAATCGAACCGAAATGACGTTCCCCGACGGCACGGTTTATCGGTCAGCAGCACTTTTGTTGGCAAAACAGAAATGGGAGATATGCTCGACGCAATCAAAGTTGAAAAACTCTCAAAGCCTTGTAATATACCCCTTAATATGCTATAATTTCAATAGCCAAAATTCAAAACACAACATAGGAAACTGTTTATGGAGGGCACATTATGATAAATCATTTTTGGCTGGCGGTTTTAAATCAGGACAGGGATAGCATCAAGCAATTTTTTCAGGATGACGCATATGTGAACTGGCACTGCACAAACGAGCGTTTCACCGTTGACGAGTTCATACGCGCAAATTGTGAATATCCCGGCAAATGGAATGGTGAGATCGAACGCGTTGAAACCGTTGGCGACGTCACAATTACGGTAGTGCGTGTATACTCAAAGGACGGTTCGGCCTCTTTTCATGCTATTTCTTTTATTCGCATACAAGATGATAAAATCGCATCTGTAGATGAGTATTGGGCTGACGATGGCGCTCCTCCGCAGTGGCGACAGAAAATGAAAATAGGCAGACCTATTAAGTAATTTGTCAAACCGAGAAATAGGCTATCAAGTCGATTCTCCGTAACGAAGTGTACCTCGGTCACATGGTGCAAAACAAGACCGGTACGGTGTCCTACAAGAACCATAAGCAAATCACCAAACCTCAAAGCGAGTGGATTAAGGTTGAGAACACCCATGAGCCGCTGATTTCACAAGACGTCTGGGACGCGGTTCAACGAATGGACAACCACCCCGGGCGAGGAAGAGCCGGCAAAAGCGGGATGATTGCCTTGTTTGGCGGGGTCTTGAGGTGTATGGACTGCGGCTCGTCGCTGCGATATATGCGCGATTACCGCAAAACGACATCGGGAAAAGAGCCGGAGTTTAAGTCGTATGTATGTAACCGCTACGCTATCGGCGGGAAAGATGCTTGTTCGACGCACTACATAAATCAAAAGTCACTAATCGCTGTTGTGCTTACTGACATTCGCAGTAAAGCAATCCTCGCGCAGAGAAATCGTGAAGCATTAAAAGAGCGGATTCTCGCCATGAAAAAGACCTCGAACGAGGAAAAGACGAGCTTGCTTAAAACCGAGTTGACAGCGATTGAAAAGCGTCTTGTTGAACTTGAAAAGCTGATTCAAGCAGCTTATGAGGATAAGGTCATGGGGCGCATACCCGAAAGCGTTTGCATTAACTTGCTTAACAAGTATGAAGCCGAACGTGCAGAAAAGTTGGAGCATAAAAAGGAATTTTCTGCAAAATTGGCGGCAAGTGAGGAAAGCGAGAAATCTGTCGATAACTGGCTCAATATGATTCAAGACTATGCCCAGCTCGAAGAGCTCGACCGCGCGACCATTGTTCGGCTTATCCAGAAAATTGAGATTGGCGAGAAGCGTGAAGTCGATGGACACATCGAGCGCGACATCAATATCTACTACAATTTCGTGGGTTTCGTCGAATTATAGGCGGTCATTCTTTATGAAAGGTTGACTAACGAGTTTTTTGCTAAGGACACCAGTCGCAAGGTAAAGGTAGCATTGCACGCGAAATTCGCAGCAGGCGAAAGAACCTTTACAACCGCGCCTTTGGGTTATATGCGTCACCCAGAGAACAAGAACAAGCTCGCTATCGACCCCGACACCGCTTGGATAATCGAGAAGATTTTCAATCTTGCGGTACATGGTTCAGGCGCAGGGAAAATTACGAAGATTTTGATTCAAGAGACAATACCAACTGTGGGTTAAATCAACTACAAAAAGTACGGTCAATTTGCCAAAATCTATGAGAACGCTCCTGCCGAAAAAGCCTATGCATGGAATATCAGAGCCGTCAGCGACATTCTGAAAGATGAAACGTACATAGGCAATTCCGTTCACGGAAAGCAGACAAATGTTTCTTATAAGAATAAGAAGTCGATTCACCGTCCAGAAAGTGAGTGGTTCCGTGTTGAGAATACGCATGAACCGATCATTTCAAAAGACATTTTCAATCAGGTTCAAAAGCAGATTGCGAGCCGCAGGAGACCCATGAAATCTGGCAAAACACAGGTATTTGCAGGACTCGTAAAGTGTGCTGATTGTGGTTGGTCGTTAAGTTATGCTGAACGAGCATACAAGACCTGCACGACGGGATTTTTCAATTGCTGTCAATTTCGGAAACTTGGCAAAGTCGGGGGAAGATGTTCGGCTCATTATATCAGATATGATACGCTTTACACTTACGTTTTAGCAAGGCTGCAGGACTGGATTTATCAGGCACATACAGATGAGAAAGAGTTACTCTATAAGTTGCTCAACTCAAGCGATAAAGAGGTAGCAAAAGCTCATAAGAAACAGTCCGCCGAACTCGCCAAGTCGGAGAAACGCAAGGCAGAAGTGGACAGAATGTTCACGAAAATGTATGAGGACTGGACATCTGGGCGTATTACTGAGTACAACTTTAAAATGCTGTCACAGAAGTATCAGGCAGAACAGCAAGAATTGGTTGAAAAGATTGATAAACTCAAAACGGAGCTTGCATCTGAAAAGCAAACAACCGCCGACGCTGAGAAGTGGATTGCCCTAATCAAGCAGTATTCCAACCCCACGGAACTGACTGCCGAAATGCTCAACACGCTGATTGAAAAGATAGTCGTACACGAAGCTGTCAAAGATTCTGACGGCACCAGAACCCAAGAAATTGAAATATTTTACCGATTCGTAGGCAAAATTGATTAAAACACATGCGCACGTCTTTAAGTTTGTTAAACGGGGGATTCTAAACCTTTTGAAAAGGGTTTGCCAGAAAACTTACCGCTCGGCTTGAAAGCAACGCGATGTGCGATACTGCTTGCATTTTTTCGAGCGGTATGCTATAATTATAATGTATTATTTTGCGCGCGGGCAATTTTTTAGGCCCCTGACGCGTATTATCTTCAGGAGAGTATATGATATATCTTGACAATGCCGCGACTACCCCGCCCTGCCGCGAGGCGATCGACGCCTCGGTTTTTGCGATGAACGAGGCTTTCGGAAATCCGTCGAGCCTGCACGGATTGGGGATACAAGCGGAAAAGCTGATCGATTTTTCAAAAGAAGCCCTCGCACGGGCGCTGGGCGGGGTCTCAAAGGAGATCGTCTTTACTTCGGGAGCGACCGAATCCAATAACCTCGCGATTTTCGGACTTGCGGAAAACTACGGCAGGAGAAAAAAGCGCGTCGTTACAACGGCGGTCGAGCACCCATCGGTCGCAGAGGCTTTTAAAAAGCTCTCGGCGCTCGGTTATGAGGTCGTCGCCGTTAAGCCCGACCAAAACGGCGAAATAACCGCAGACGCGCTCGTTTCGGCGGTGGATAAAAATACCTGCCTTGTGAGCGCCATGTACGTCAACAACGAAACAGGTTATATTCTGCCGGTCGAAAGCGCTTTTTCACGCATAAAAAAGCAGTACCCCGACTGCATGACCCACTGCGACTTCGTTCAGGGGTTCCTTAAACTGCCGGTAAAGGTCAAAAGCCTCTGTGCGGACGCGGTTTCGGTGAGCGGGCATAAGGTCCATGCTCCGAAAGGAGTGGGCGCTCTTTGGATTAAATCCGGCGTGAGGGTCGCGCCTGCTACTTTCGGGGGCGGGCAGCAAAACGGTCTGCGCTCGGGCACTGAGGCCGTGCCCGCTATCTATGCCTTCGGAAAGGCGGTCGAAGCATTTTCGGGAAACATCGCGCAGCGCCTTGAGCGTGCCGCTCTCGTTAAAAAATATGCCGTCGAAAGGCTCTCTGAGGCGGGGCTCGTCATAAATTCAAAGGAGAACGCAAGCCCTTACATCATCAGCGCCGCCCTCGTCGGCATAAAAAGCGAGACGCTGCTGCATTTTCTTGAAGCCGAAAAAATCTATGTTTCAAGCGGCTCGGCCTGCTCGAAGGGCAAAAAAAGCGCCGTGCTTACGGCTTTCGGGCTTGCGGACGCCGTCGCCGACTCGACGGTAAGGATAAGCCTCGGATTCGATACCGAAAAAAACGATATAGATTCTCTTGCCGAAGCGCTTGAACGCGCCTCGAAAAGCCTTGTGAAATCTGACAGAGGAAGATAAAAATGAAAGAACTTATACTTTGCAAATACGGCGAGATAGTCCTTAAAGGGCTGAACCGCGGCGGCTTTGAAAACGAGCTGATGAAAAACGTCCGCAGAAGAATAAAGCCGCTCGGAAAATTTAACCTGCGCTCGGGGCAGTCAACGCTTTATATCGAACCACTCGAGGACGGGATCGACATGGACGAAGTCTTTGAGCGCGCCTCAAAGGTCTACGGCATAACAAAGCTGTGCCGCGCCATCGGCACGGAAAAAAATCTCGACGCTATCTTTGAAGTCGTCTGCGAAAGGTTCGGCGAAGCGCTTGAAAACGCTCGCAGCTTCAAGGTCGCGGCAAAGCGCTCGGACAAAAACTTTTATCTCACCTCGCCCGAGCTCTCGGCTCAGCTTGGCGGAATGATACTCTCGAAATTTCATCATCTTAAGGTCGATCTCTTCGAGCCTGAGGTCACCGTCGTCTGCGAGATTCGCGACGAGGGCGCTTTTGTTCACGATATCGCCGTTGACGGCGCGGGGGGTATCCCCGTCGGGACTTCGGGGAACGGACTTCTGCTTTTGTCGGGAGGAATAGATTCGCCGGTCGCGGGGTGCATGATGGCAAAGCGCGGAGTCATCGTCTCGGCGGTGCATTTCGAGGCTCCGCCTTACACCTCCGAGCGGGCGCTTATGAAGGTCGAGAGGCTCGCGGAAAAAATGTCGGAATTCTGCGGCAGGATAACCTTTTACACCGTTCCGTTCACGAAAATCCAAGAGGAAATAAGAAACAACTGCCCCGAGGAATACTTCACCCTTATAATGAGGCGGCAGATGATGAGAATTGCGCAGCGCCTTGCCGAGAAAAACGGACTTCAGGCGCTTATCACCGGCGAAAGCCTCGGGCAGGTGGCCTCGCAGACCATGGCCGCTATGGTCACCACCGACGCCGTCTGCGAGATACCGGTCTTTCGCCCCTGCATAGGGCTTGACAAAAAAGAGATAATCGACATTTCATATAAGCTCGGGACCTTCGACATCTCGATAGAACCCTATGAGGACTGCTGCACGGTGTTCACGCCGCGTCACCCGAAGACAAAGCCTCAGCTTAAAGACGTTGAGGAAGCGGAAGCGATGTTTGACTTTGAGCCGCTTATTTCGGAGGCGGTCGAGAACACAAGGGTCAAAAACATAAAGTCTTATTGAACGGAGCTGATTTTTTTGAGCGCGTTAAGAGACGGCGCGATTTCCCTCGAAATCAACAATATACGCGAATATATTGACAGAACGGCACGAAATGTGGTACAATATATGATTGACGAGCGTTTAACCGTTTCTACTGCCGAAAGCTGCACCGGCGGCATAATCGGCGCCGCTCTGACTTCGGTTCCGGGCGCGTCAAAAATCTACGGCTGCGGCGTTATATCTTATTCAGAAAAAATCAAGGAAAAGCTCCTTGAAGTGCCGCATAAGACCATCGAGGTCAAGGGAGTTGTGAGCGCCGAGACAGCGATAAGCATGGCCGAGGGCGTTATGAAGCTCTCGGGGAGCGACGTTTCTGTCGCCGTGACAGGACTTGCCGGCCCCGCCTCGGACGAAGACGGACTTCCGGTCGGCACGGTGTATATCGCAGTGATATATAAAGACATTAAATTTGCAGAAAATCTCAGACTTTACGAGCTTGGAAACTTTGACCGCGAAACAAACCGGCTTCTTTCGGCGGCGTTTGCTCTTGAAAAAACATTCGAGATAATCAAACGGCGCCGATGATATGAAAGGAAGATCGTATGTCAATGCTTAACGAGGCCCAAAGAGGCTCTCTTTCGGACGGAAGAGACCGCTCGCTTAAGGGCAGGATCAAGGAGCTTATTCCTTGGAAGGGCGACGAGCCGAAAGAGATAATAAGAAAAATCGTCTTTCTGGCCGCCACCGCCGCTTTGATATATTGGTGCTATACCGCATATATCTATTTCTTCGGCTCGAAAACGATGATAAAGGATCAGCAGCACCTTTCCGACCTCTTTGAAACGCCCCCCGCCGTGACCGATTCGACCGGCGTTACCGAGCCGAACCCCACCGTTACCGAGCCTGTCGGCGAGCAGGGCGGCGAGCAGACCGCTCCCCCGTCGAAATACCCCGCGGGAATGCTCTCAAGGTTTGAAAGCCTTTACGATATCAACCCTGATATCGTCGGCTGGATAAAAATAGACGGACTTTACGTTGATGACAAAGCGCCGGAAGACGAGCTGACCCTTGCGGTCAATTACCCGGTTCTTCAAAGCGACGATAACGACTATTACCTCGCCCACGATTTCTATGGCAGCACAAAGGATTACGGCTCGATCTATGCCGACTATCGCGCTGACCTCAGCGCCGATTCTCGCTCGGACAACGTGACCCTCTACGGTCACGATATGGCGACCGGATATTACTTTGCAAGGCTTCACAAATATAACGACAGAAGCGACGCCGAATTCGTCTCGGAGCACAGAGTTATCGACTTCTACTCGCTTTTCAGCGAGGACAGATATATCATCTTCGCCTGCTTCCTCACCGGAATTTATGAGGACGACGACAATCAGCCGCTGTTCAGATATCACTCGACGGTTGACTTTGACGACATCGCCGATTTCGATTATTGGTATAAAAACGTGATGTACCGGAACTACTATATCACCGACATCGACTGCAATATGGACGACGAATATCTCACCCTCTCGACCTGCTCGTATGAAATAAGCGATTCGAGGTTCGTCGTCGTTGCGAGAAAGCTGCGCGAGGGCGAGGATCCGAGCGTTTATACTTACAGCTCGAACCCGAAAAAACATCTGCCGAAAAAATTCCTCGAAGTCTTTAACCCGGGCGCCATCACCGACGACGGCGGCCCCGATTACGAATACTATATCCCCGAAGAATCATAAACATATATAAAGAAAGGACCGTATAAATGGAAACACTCAGGAATAATCTGTTAAAAACGGCCGCGCTTATCGCGGCGGCGGTCATGGCGGCGGCATCGCTTTCGGGCTGCGGAAAAAATATCGACCAAAAGCCCGACGCGACCGAGCCGACCGAGCCCACCTCCTCGCCGATAACCACCCTCACCGAGCCCACCACCGAGGCGACGACTACTACCGAGCCCCCGCCGGTCGAGCCCGACCCGCTTGACAAATATCTTGAGTATTACGAGCAAAACGACGATTTCGTCGGCTGGCTCTCTATTCCCGGCATCACCCATTCAAACGGCGAGCTTTATATCGACTACCCCGTTGTTCAGTGCGACGACAACAGCTTCTATATCGACCACGACTTCGACAAAGACAAGTCGTCGGCCGGCTGGATCTATGCCGACTATAAAATTCCGATAACCGGTCTCGACATGGCCGATAACGTCACGCTATACGGTCACAGCATGGCAAACGGCACCTTCTTCCGCAGGCTTCTTGACTATAAAGACCTCTCGACCGTCAAGGACGCCTACATAATCAACTTCGATACGCGCTGGGAGGAGGCTCAGTACGTCATCGTATCATGCTTCCTCATCGGAATTTATGATTGGCAGGACGATCTGCCGCTGTTTGAATACTTCAAGTGCCGCAGATTCGACACCGAGGAAGACTATAACTATTTCTATGACAACATCATGCTGAGAAACTATTACACCAGCGACATTGAGTGCGAATACGGCGACCAGTTTTTAACGCTCTCGACCTGCGCATACGACTTTGACGACTCGAGATTCGTTATCGTCGCAAGAAAGCTCCGCGAGGGCGAAGACCCCTCGGTATATAAGGACAGCTACGCCAAAAATCCCGACAGGCATAAGCCCTCGATAGTCGGCTGATTAAATTGGAAATATCAGGCAATAATTCTGACAGAAAGGACGTGACACAGTGAAGAAGATTTTTACCCTAAAGCGGGTCGCCCTGCTTATGAGCCTTATCCTCGTATACACCTGCGCGTTTTTGTTTGTCAAGATATATGCCGATAAATCCATTCTCTCGGCGTCGGCCATGCCCTCGGACGACTCTCTTTACGTTCCGAACGAGCCCGAGACCGTCGAGGAAGCCTTTGAAGAGGCAAAGGCTCAGGTGCCGGCTTTCACCGGACCGGTAGAAAACATTGTGAACAAGGTTGCGGGAAACCGCGGAATAATGGGCATAGCCTCGGCGACGAGCGTGCCGGATTCCATCGAAACGCCGGAAACTACCAAGGAAACCGAAAAGACCGAGGCTACGACCCCGAAAACCGAGGCTCCGACCACTAAGCACTCGGAGACGACCACCGAAAAGACCACCGCGCCGACTACCGCTCCCCCGCCGACGACCACCTCGGAGCAGCCCGTCGAGGACTCTGCTCCCGAAGAGGACGAGGAGGAATATATCGACGAGCAGCCGGAATTTGACGACGATGACGCGGTTCTTGACGATCCCGAAGAGGAGACGGGCGAGATTTTGCCGCCCGGAATGACCGACGAACAGCTTCGCGAGCTGCTTGAAAGGCTTGGGGTCGAGGGCGCGCAGCTTCCTCAGACAAACCCATCGGACGCGCTTATTTCGGCGGGAAGCTATAAAAATCAGTTCTTGACGATATATGACACCAAGCAGAAAAGGCTTCGCACCGAAAACGCATTCGACCTTGTTTGCGAGATAACGAGCAGCGAGGTCGGCAGCAGCATGGAGCCCGAAGCCATTAAAGCTCAGGCGGTCGCGGCTTATACCTATTGCAAATATTATGAGCAAAAGGGCGAATACGCCGAAATTGCGACAAAATCGGACGTGCCGGATATCGTCAGACAGTGCGTTGAAGCCGTTGACGGTCTCGCGATATACTATGACGGAAAATACATTATGTCGGCGTTCTCGGCCTCGACAGGCGGATATACCGCCGCGAGCAAAAACGTCTGGGGCGGAGACCTGCCCTATTTGCAGTCTGTCATGAACGAATACGACTATCTCGACTCGAAATATTACGGCTGCGTGACGACCTATACCGTCGATGAGGTCAGAAGCAAAATTGAATCGAAAACAAATATCCGCCTCTCGGAGAATTACAGCGAGTGGATCAGAGTTCTGAGCCACAACGACAATATCTATGTCGGTCAGCTCTCAATAGACGGCCACACAAGCGCATATATCAGCGGCAAGGAACGCACTATCACCGGCCATGTATTCAGAACCTATATCCTCGGAATACGCTCTACCGCTTTCACCGTCAGCTATTCAAACGGAGTTTTCACCTTTACGACCTACGGCTACGGCCACGGCGTTGGGCTTTCGCAGATAGGCGCAAACCTCTATGCAAAATACGGCGGATATACCTTTGACCAGATACTTCACCACTACTATACCGGAGTCACGATAAGATGATAAAAAGATTTTTTGCCGCGGCGATGCTCATGGCGGCGCTGCTGAATCTAAGCTCGTGCGCGGAAAAACCTCGCAAGGATTATTCCGAGATCGTTACCGAAAGCACGACCGTCAGCGCCCCGCCCGAGGAGACCTCGCCCGAGCCGAAAACGCCGGTCTATGATTTCACCGAGATAATAAAAGCTCACGAAAGCGGCGACGCTTCTCGGCTTAACGAAAAGGATTCGGTGATATATTCCTCGGCGCTCGAGGTCGCAAACAGCATCTTCAACGATGAGATGAGCGGCGAGGAAAAGGTAGTCGCGGCACACGACTGGCTCGTTTATAACATCACTTACGATTCGGCGGGGCTTTTGCCGATTCCGACCGTTACGCCCGACGCCGAGAACCCTTACGGAGTTTTCACCCGCGGAATGGGAACCTGCATGGGATATACCACGACCTTCCAGCTTTTGATGATTTTGGGCGGGGTCGAATCGCAGGTGGTTCAGGGCGTAGCCGGAGAGGACAGCGAGGAGCACGCCTGGAACATGGTCAAGCTGGACGGAAATTGGTACCATGTCGATACCACTTGGGACGATTTTGTGCCTGATTACGAGGGGCGTATGCCATTTCACATCTATACCCTTGTGACCGACAGCTTCATGGAGGCCGAGCACGTTTGGGACAAGTCTAAGACCCCCGAGGCCGACGACGACAGCAAAATGTACTATAAAACGCACGGGCTTTTCGCCGAAACCTGCGAGGAAAACACGGCGATACTCGAAAAGGCCCACGAGGCGGGTCAGACCATGGCGGAGATAATGACAAAAGACCTTTCGACGATAACTTATGAGCACGTCGCGGAGTATTGGCCGAACGAATTCGGCGACTGCGTTATCACGATCTATTGGTTGATCTGAGCGCTTTTTGAGGAGTGATAATATGCGTACAGCCATCGTCACCGGCGCTTCAAGAGGTATCGGCGCGGCGGCTTCTTTGGAGCTTTCCGCTCTCGGATATGCAGTTGCGGTGAACTTTAAGGACAACGCCGAAAAGGCTTTCGAGACCGTTTCAAAAATACGCGCGCTCGGCGGCGTTGCCGAGGCTTTTAAAGCCGACGTTTCCGAGCCAGACGAGGTTAGACGGCTTTTTCAAAGCTCCGAGGAAGCGCTCGGACGCACCGAAATTTTGGTGAACAACGCCGGAATAAGCAAAATCGTCCTGCTTCAGGACATGGGCGACGACGAGATATCCGAGCTTTTGCGGGTAGATCTTCTCGGGACGATTTTATGCTCACGCGAGGCCGCAAAGCTGATGATACCGCGAAAAAGCGGGCTTATAATCAACATCGCTTCGATGTGGGGCGAGGTCGGCGCCTCATGCGAGACCGTTTATTCGGCCTGCAAAGCCGGAGTTATCGGCTTCACGAAAGCCCTCGCCAAAGAGCTCGGACCGAGCGGAATAAGGGTGAACTGCGTTTCGCCCGGGGTCATCAGAACCGACATGAACAGCGCTCTTGACGCCGAGACCCTCGGCTCGCTCGAAAGCGACACTCCCCTTTTGCGCCTCGGAACGCCGAAGGACGTAGCGAAAGCGATAGCGTTTTTCGCCCGCGAGGATTCCTCGTTCATAACGGGTCAAGTGCTGCCGGTAAACGGCGGAATTATTGTCTGAAAGGAAGTCTCAAAAATGGAAGGCATAAGAGAACAGCTCGTTAAAAAGCCGAAAACGCCGGCCGACGCGCTCAAAAAGGCGCTCGTAAGGCTCGGCTCGATCGTCGTCGCGGCGGCAGCATATGTCGTTCTCGGAAATTTTGTCAAGAGTTTTTTGATTTTAGAGGTCTGCCTGCTTCTGCTTATCGCCTTTGTCTGGGGCTGCTGGGTGCTCGCGGGATATTTTAACGTCGAGTATGAATATACCGTAGTCGGCGACGAGCTTCAGATAGACAAAATCTACAATAAAAAAAGCCGCAAGCCGCTCTGCTCGCTGTCGCTTAGAAAGGCTGACAGCTTTTATGCCTCGGAAAAACGCCTCGACGGCGTTACGGTCATAGACGCCTCGGGCGAAAGCGACAAAAAAACGATAGTCTATGAGGACCAAAAATACGGCAAAACCGCGCTTATCATCTCTCCCGACGAGAAAACGCTCGAGATGATATCGCGTTATCTTCCGAGGGCGATATGAGAACGGGCATAGACGCGGTGGAGACCGCAAGGATAGAAAAAAGCCTGATGATACCCGGCTTTCGCGAAAGGGTCTACTCCCCTCGCGAAATTGAGTTCATCGAGGCCAAGGGCAGCGGCTCGGTGCAGTCATACGCCGCTAATTTCGCCGCGAAAGAGGCTTTTTCAAAGTCGATCGGCACCGGCATCAGAGGCTTTTCGCTCACCGAGGTGGAGATTTTGCGCAACGCCCTCGGAGCGCCTTACATAGTTCTTTCGGGAAAAGCCGCCGAGCTTGCAAAGGGGCTCGACTTTACAGTCAGCCTTACTCACACGAGGCGAGACGCGACCGCGATAGTTATCGCATTTGAAGAAAATGAGCGTTAAAATCAGCAGCGAAAATTTCATAAAGGCCGAAAAACGCGCTTCACGGCTTGATTTACACATTTCGGAGGCCCTAAAGCCCTTTACCTCGGAAAACGGCGATATCGAGCTTTTGAACGCGCGTAAAGTGTTGCAGCTTGTCAAGCCTCGCCCCGAGAATTCTCACAAGGGCAGCTTCGGCAGGCTTGTTTTGATATCCGGATCGGACAGATTCCCGGGCGCGGCGCAGATCGCCGCGCTGAGCGCGCTTCGTTCGGGCGTGGGACTCGTAACCGTTATCTCAACAAAAGCCGCCTGCGCCGCGTTATCGGTAAACGCAAAAGAAGCGACGCTTATGCCGGTGGGTTCTGACAGCCGCGGATTTATCTCGGCGTCTTCGGAGGAAAAAGAGGATATCGCGGAAACGGTCTCAAAAGCGAGCGCTTTGCTAATCGGCCCCGGGCTGGGAACCGCGCCCGGCTGCCTTGACGTTTTGAAAATAGCAATAAAAAAATCGCGCTGCCCGATAATATTGGACGCGGACGGAATAAACCTTGTCTCAAATCGCATAGAATTTCTCAGAAGAGCCGAGGCAG
This sequence comes from uncultured Clostridia bacterium, assembly GCA_947623585.1. Lineage (GTDB taxonomy): Bacteria > Bacillota > Clostridia > Oscillospirales > Ruminococcaceae > Faeciplasma. The sequence continues at coordinate 298,309 of CANQHA010000001.1, forward strand.
GCTTGATCCTTACGCCGCACCCCGCCGAGCTTTCAAGGCTTTGCGGAGCGGCGCTTGAAGACGTTTTGAAAGACCGCCCGCGCTATGCAAGGCTTGCCGCCCAAAAGACCGGCGGCGTTGTGGTCTCAAAATCGGCCGCAACGCTTATTGCCGCAAAGAGCCGACTGCTCTTGTCTGCAAGGGGCAATAACGCGCTTGCAAAGGGCGGAAGCGGCGACTTCCTTGCGGGGCTTATCGCTTCGTTTGCGGCTCAGGGGTATTCCCCCGCCGCCGCGGCAGCGATCGGAGTTACCGTCCAAGGGCTTTGCTGCGAGGAAGTTTCAAAACGCCTCTCCAAAAGAAGCGTTATCGCCCAAGACCTTATCGACTGCCTGCCTGAGCTTTTCAAGAAAATTGAAAGGCTGATTTGATTGAAAAGAATACTTATTTTCATCGTCTGCGCAATGTCGCTTCTTTGCGGCTGCGCAAAAGCCCCCACCGACTCGGTGACGCTTCCGCCCTGCTTTTCGACCGAAACGGAGATAACCGTTGAGGACACCGCCTATGGCGCGATTCTCTCGCGGTATGCCGACGGATTCTGGAAGGTCGAGCTTCTGTCGCCCGCAGCCGTCAAGGGGCTTATTTTCACCGTGAACGGCGAGGAGACCGAGGTGGCGTTTCAGGGGCTGCGCTTTACCTTTGACACCGCGAGATTTCCCGTCGGCTCGGTGGTTTCGGCGGCGATAAGCAAGCTGGACCGCCTTATCGCCTCGCCTATCGAGGTCATGAACGGCGAGGAGCAGTGCCTTGCGACCGGCACCGTCGGCGGCGAGGGATATACTCTCACGCTGAGCCTCACGCACGTTCCGACAAAGCTCGAGCTTGCCGACAGCGGAATGACCGTCGTTTTCAAAACGTTCGACGTCGTTGAGTTTGAGGAGTGAGGAAGCGCCGCTCCGGGCGCAAGAATTAAAAGTTTTCGCTCAAGCCTTTTTCAAAAGGCTTGTGGGGGTTGAGGGGTGAAACCCCTCGCCGCTGCCCTTGGCAGCGGAAAAATTTACGGAGTGCGCTCCGCAAGGGGTGAATTAAAAAAACAATCCGGTGGATTGTTTTTTAAGAGGGGACGCCCTGCAAGAGAGGGCGTCCCCTATTTGCCGAGCGACGAGCGAGGCAAACAAAAAGCACTCCGCCCGGTGGACAGTTTGTCATCTCCATTTCGTGCGAAGGCGTAAGCCTTCGCAAAACGATGCCGCCAAAAACAATCTGTCCGCAGAAAGTACGCGCATCGTTGAGCCTTCGCAAAACGATGCCGCCAAAACCCACCTGCCCGCAGAAAGTGCGGGCATCGTTGAGACCTCGCCGGGGGTTCCCCTTTGCCGAGCGATGAGCGAGGTAAACAAAAAGCACTCCGCCCGGTGGACAGTTTGTCATCTCCATTTCGGGCGAAGGCGTAAGCCTTCGCAAAACGATGCCGGCAAAAACAATCTGCCCGCAGAAAGCGCGGGCATCGTTGAACCCTCGCCGGGGGTTCCCCATTTGCCGAGCGACGAGCGAGGCAAACAAAAACAACCCTCCTCAAAAAGTAGCGTGCATCGTTGAATCTGCAAGAGAGGGCATCCCCTAAGCGTATTCCCAAAACATTCTCACTTGATCGCTCACGGAACGCTCCCGAGCGCCGATTCTCCAAAAAAACAAAAACTCCCTGCCTTTGAAAAAGCAGGGAGCGTTTTTTAATATCAGTTGTTTGCGTTCTTTCTTGCCTGAAGGTCGATGAGCGCGTCCTTGCGGGAGAGGTTGATCCTTCCCTGATCGTCGATCTCGACGACCTTGACGACGATCTCGTCGCCTATCGAAACAACGTCCTCGACCTTTTCAACGCGGTGCATATCGAGCTTGGAGATGTGGACCATGCCGTCCATTCCGGGGACAATCTCGACAAATGCGCCGAAGTTCATAAGCCTTACAACCTTGCCGCGATAGATAGAACCGATCTCGGGGCCGTTCGCAATGGTGTTGACTATGCCGATGACGGCCTTTGCATTATCGGCGTTGAGACCGCTGACATATACCGCGCCGTCGTCCTCGACGTCGATCTTGACGTCAAAGTCGGCTTGCAGCTTCTGAATGACCTTGCCGCTCTTGCCGATAACGTCGCCGATCTTATCGACGGGAACGCGGGTGTTGAACATCTTGGGCGCCCATTTCGAGACCTCGGCGCGAGGCTCGGCGATGGCTTTCGCCATTATCTCGTCAAGAATATAGTCGCGGGCCTTGTGGGTCTTTGCAAAGGCCTCCTCGATTATCTCATAGGTGAGGCCGTCAACCTTGATATCGACCTGAATGGCGGTGATGCCCTTGTGAGTGCCGCCGACCTTGAAGTCCATGTCTCCGAAGAAATCTTCAAGACCCTGAATATCTACCATTGTCTGGAAAGAACCGTCGTCGCGGGTGATAAGTCCGCAGGAGATCCCGGCGACGGGGGCTTTTATCGGAACGCCGGCGTCCATCAGCGCAAGGGTGGAGCCGCAAATCGAGCCCTGAGAGGTCGAACCGTTGGAGGAAAGGACCTCGGAAACGACCCTTATGGCATAGGGGAACTCGTCGGTAGAGGGAAGAACAGGAACGAGGGCTTTTTCGGCGAGGGCTCCGTGGCCTATCTCACGTCTGCCGGGGCCGCGTGAGGGCTTGGTCTCTCCGACGGAGTAGGACGGGAAGTTGTAGTGATGCATATATCTCTTTTCGGTCTCGTCGTCGATCCCGTCCAGCTTCTGAGCGTCGCTTACGGGGCCGAGGGTGACTATCGAAAGCACCTGAGTCTGACCTCTGGTGAAAAGTCCCGAGCCGTGAACTCTCGGCAAAACGCCGACCTCGGCGCTAAGCGGGCGAATCTGGTCGAGCTTTCTGCCGTCAACGCGCTTGCCCTCATAAAGCCAGTTGCGAACTATCTTCTTCTGGAGCTTATAGAGGCACTCGTCGATCATGGCGATCTTCTCGGGATACTGCTCGTCGAACCTTTCATGAACGGCCTCGACGATGGGCGCAAGCCTTGCGTCGCGAACGTTTTTGTCATCGACGTCGAGGGCTTCCTTGACGTTCTCGGCGACCATTTCCTCAATGGCGTCGAAGAGATCGTGATCGACCTCCATCGACTCGAAATCAAACTTGGGCTTGCCGATCTCGGCGGTGATGTCGTTGATAAAGGCGATCATCTTCTTGATCTCGGCGTGGCCCTTCTTTATCGCTTCGAGCATCAGATCGTCCGGCACCTCGTCGGCTCCGGCCTCGATCATTACTATCTTGTCCATGGTTCCGGCGACGGTGAGGTTGAGGTGATTCTCGGCTCTCTGAGCCTGAGTCGGGTTTAAGACTATCTCGCCGTCAACAAGTCCGACGCTTATGCCGGCGATAGGGCCCGCCCACGGGATATCCGAGATCGAGATCGCGACTGAGGTTCCGAGCATACCCGCTATCTCGGGCGAGCAGTCGGGGTCTACCGACAAAACGGTCATGACGACGGAAACGTCGTTTCTCATGTCCTTCGGGAAGAGAGGACGGATAGGACGGTCTACCATTCTCGAGGTGAGTATAGCCTTGTCCGAAGGCTTGCCCTCGCGCTTGGTGAACGAGCCGGGAATCTTTCCGACCGAGTAGAGCTTCTCCTCATAATCGACGGAAAGCGGGAAGAAATCGACTCCCTCCCTCGGCTTTGTGGAAGCGGTGACGTTGCACATAACGGTGGTCTCGCCGTAGCGGACCCAGCACGAGCCGTTTGAAAGCTCGCAGGTCTTGCCCGTTTCAACGATCAAAGGTCTTCCCGCAAAGGTGGTTTCAAATTTTCTGTACCTGTCAAACTGCTTGATTTCTGACATTGCCATAGTTTTTTCCTCCTTAGATTTAAAACGTTTCGTACTTTCAAGCAGCGTTTTAGCAATAAATTCGGCTGCCGAACCTCGGCGGCTCAACTTATTACTAAAAAACGGTGCCCGAAAATACTTCGCGAAGCTATATCAAAAGGCAGACGCCGACGCCTCTGCCTTTTTGATGCAGTCTTACTTTCTGAGGCCGAGCTTTTCAACAATAGCTCTGTAACGCTCGATATCGGTGCGCATGAGATAGTTGAGAAGGTTACGCCTGCGTCCGACCATTTTCAGAAGTCCTCTTCTTGAATGGTGGTCGTTCTTGTGGATCTTGAGGTGCTCGGTGAGATCGGCTATTCTCTTTGAGAGAATTGCGATCTGGACTTCGGGAGAACCGGTGTCGTTCTCGGTAAGTCTGTTGGCCTCAATGATAGCGGTCTTTTCTTCTTTGAGAAGCATTTTCTGTACCCCTTTCCGATAAATTTATTCCGTCAAACATAGGCCGCGGAGGGTAAAATTCCGCTTTGCGGCATGACCCGCGGTCAGCGTATGCGGTAAGGCTCAATCGAGCCTCGACTATTCTATCACAGATTTTCTGATTTGTAAAGCCCTTTTTAATAATTTTTTGCCAATTTCGCCGCGGTAAGGGTGTTTTTCATGAGCATTGCGATCGTCATCGGCCCGACGCCGCCCGGAACGGGGGTTATGAAGCCCGCTTTTTCGGATACCGCAGAAAAATCAACGTCGCCGCACAGCTTGCCGTTTTCGTCGCGGTTCATGCCGACGTCGATCACCACTGCGCCCTCTTTCACCATGTCGGCGGTTATCAGCTTGGGCTTTCCGACCGCCGCGACAAGTATATCGGCCTCACGGCACTCGGCGGCGAGGTCTTTGGTTTTTGAATGGCAGATCGTGACGGTTCCGTTCTCGTGCAAAAGAAGCATTGCCATGGGCTTGCCGACTATGTTTGAACGCCCGACGACCACGCACTTTTTGCCGGCGACGGATATCCCCGCCGACCGGATAAGCTCCATGACGCCCGCGGGGGTGCAGGGCAAAAAGTCATAGTCGCCTATCATTATTTTTCCGACGTTTGCGGGGTGAAACGCGTCAACGTCCTTTTTCGGAGATATCGCGCCGATCACCGCGCGCTCGTCGATGTGCTTCGGCAGAGGAAGCTGGCACAAAATTCCGTGCACCGAGGGGTCGGCGTTCAGCTTTTCGATAAGCCCGATGAGATCGGCCTGAGAGGTCTCGGCGGGAAGGATATGCTCAAACGAATTGAAGCCGACCTCAAGGCAGGCCTTTTTCTTGTTGCCGACATAGATCTTTGAAGCCGGATCGTCTCCGACCAAAATCACCGCAAGCCCCGGCACCGTGCCGGTTTTTTGAATGAAATCGGCGGTCTCGGCCTTTACCTCGCCGCGAACCCGCAGCGATATCTCTTTTCCGTTAATCAGATTCGCCATTTTCAGCCTCCGCGTTGTCGTCGCCCGCTTCTTCAAGGGGCGTATCCTCCGATGTTTCGTCCGAATTCTCCTCGGGAGCAGCTTCGGTACCGTCGGTCGTCTCGTCCTCGTCGGCGTCCTCGGCAAGAATGTGAACGTTAAGCTCGCCGTCGGCGTTTTCACGGCGGTTGCGCTTTGCCTGAATCTCGTCTTCGTTCAGCTTGAGGAGCCGCATTGATTCCTCGGTCTCATAATAGAACGTATAGCCGTGCTTTCGCACCGAGATGTAGTTGAACGTCCAGATGACTATTGAGAAGATGACGCAGGTGCCCGCGACAACCTGTGAGACCTTGAGCGGGGTGCCGGGAATGTAAAGGCTGTCGGTCCTGAGCGCTTCTATCCAGAATCTTCCGGCGCCGTACCAGCCGATGTATAAAAGGAATATCTCGCCGTCGAACTTGCGGAAATAAAGCGAATATATGTGAAGGACTATGAACCCGACAATGCACCACAGCGACTCGTAGAAGAAGCAGGGGTGAGCGACCATTTCTCGTGCCTGATTCGTTATAACGCTGACGTTATCGGGGTTGTAGAAGAAGTAGAGATCGTCGATAATCGAGCTGCTCGTCATTCCCCAAGGAAGCGTGGTCTTTGCTCCGAAGCACTCCTGATTGAAGAAGTTGCCCCATCTGCCGAGGCACTGACCGATTAGAAGCCCTAAGCCCATCAGGTCGAGCATCGGAGGGATCTTGACCTTTCTTATCATCGCAACGACGCCGCCGAAAATCAGCGCTCCGATGACGCCGCCATAGATCGCAAGCCCGCCGTCTCGTATGCTTAAAACCGAGCGTATGCTCAAACCGCCCTCGTCGGTTAAATAGCGCGGCATATTGAATACGACGTAATATGCCCTCGCACCGATTATTCCTCCGACAAGGCCGCACAAAACAACGTCCATGACCCGGTTTGAGTCGAGCCCGAAGCTCTTGGTGCGGGAGTTTGCATAAATCACCGCAAGAAGCATTCCGAAAGCGATGAGAAAACCGTACCAGTAGATCTCGAGCCGCTCGCCGTTGAACCACGGTATCGTGAAGAAAACATTGTCGATTTTGATTCCGTTGGGGAACAGCCAGTCGCAGAACGGGAAATATATAACGTTCGGCGTGTCCATTACCTGACGCACAAATTCAATAGTCATTTTAACTCTCCTTTTGTCTGTCGTTCGGCATTATTATCGAAATTGCGCTGCGCGAGGGATCTAACAGCCGATCGAGCCGCGACGCAACGTCATCAAATTCAAGCCCCGCAAGCACATCGACGGGGTCGAATGCTCCGAAGCCCGCCATGTGCGAGCGTATCATCTGCTCGGCGACCTCGGAAACGTCGTTGAAAATCCGTATCTGCGCGCCGTAGCTGCTGCGCTTGAACTCCTCGAATTCCTCGCGGGAAAGCCCCTCGCGGCGGGCGCGCTCGATCTCAAGATTCATCAGCCTGTAAACCTCGTCGGGGTCGGGCGATTCGCCTGTCGCCGAGTTCATGAAATAGCCCTCGCCGTCGTCGGTCTCGGTCTCAAAGCTCTGATTTATCAGACCCGATGCGGAGTTTTTCTTGAAAAATTCCGAGGTCTGGCCGAAAAGCGTGCTCATCAAAAACGCCGAGGCGTATTCGTTTTTGAGCATCTCTTTTCCCGAGCAGGGCTCGCACTTATAACCTATCGCGAAAAGCGGCACGCCGACGGTCATTTTAACTTCGATGCGCTTTTTTGCGGGCTCGGGCGGCTCGTCGGGCAAAACCGAGATAAGTCCGTTGTCTTTTGACGGCGCGAGCATTTCGTCTGCTATTCGCAAAACATCGTCAACGCGGCAGTTTCCGGCAACGCTCAGAACCATGTTGTTTAAGTTATAAAACGTATTGTAGCAGCGATATAAAAGCTCGGCGTCGATCCTTTTTATCGACTCGACCGTGCCGGGAATGTCAATTCTCACCGGGTGATTTTTGTATACGGCTTTCAGAAGCTCAAAGAACACCCTGCGGTAAGGGTTTTCCTCGCACATCTTTATCTCCTGCCCGATGATCCCCTGCTCGCTGTCAACGCTCTCTTGGGTGAAATAAGGCTTTTGAACGAAATCGAGGAGGATCCTTAAAGATTCCTCGAAATTGTCGGTGCAGTCAAAATAATATTCGGTGCGGTTGAAGGTGGTATAAGCGTTTGCCGAGGCGCCGGTCTTTGCAAAAAGATCGTATGCCTGACAGTCCTCGTTTTCAAACAGCTTGTGCTCCAAAAAGTGCGCGATACCGTCGGGCACGGTGATAAAATCGCTGTCCTCCGAGGTTTTGAAAACGGCGTCCATCGAGCCGTATTTTGTGCCGAACATCGCGCTGGTTCCGCAAAAGCCCGGAAGCTCCATTACATATACCGTCAGCCCCGACGGGTGCTTTATGCGGTAATAGCTTTCGCCGGCGCGCTCGTTTTTTATCAGAATTTTTTCGTGGTTCACTTGGCATCTCCGTTTCCGCCGACGGCGTTTTTAAGAACAAAAACCGTGTCCTCTCTTAAAGAAGCCGCCGCTGCGATCACCTCGTCGCGGGTGACATTTTCTATATCCTCGATACGCTCCTCGGGCCTCAGATTTGTACCCTTTATCGCCTGAAGATAATACCAGTCGCCGATTTTTCCGGCCTTGTCATAAACAGAGCGGAAATCGTTTATTATCCCGCGCTTGATATCGGAAAGCTCTTCGTCGCTAAACTCTCCCCGAGAAACGGCGCCGAGCTGAGAAAGTATCTCCTCCCTTGCGCGATCGACGTTTTCGGAATCTACCCCGCAGATGACCGTTACCGCGCCTTTTGCCTCGGAATAAACGGCATAGCAGTAATAGCAGAGGCTCAGCTTCTGGCGGACGTTCAGAAACAGCTTTGATATCGGCGAATCGGCATAAAGCGAGTTGAAAACGGTCATGGCGGCGCTTTTGTCAAAATCGGTCTTGAACACCATGACGAGGTTTGCCTGCAAAACGTCGAGGCAAAGCTGTTTATATTCGGGCGAGGGCTTGAGCGGGCTTTTTGCAAAGTATTCGGGCGAGCCGGAATAGCTTCGATTCTCCGAAAATCTTTTTGCAAAGGCCGAGGCGATTTTTTCGTGGTCTTCGCCTCCCCCGCTGAGGGTCATCTCTATCCTTGCGGTTTTAAGAAGCTCTTTATAGACCTCGTAAGCCCGAACGGGGTTCGCCTTTTCAACGTCGTCCCTCGAGCCGTAATATCTTCCCGCAGAGGTCTCTCCGCGATAAGCCGTTTCGGCGGCAAGGCTTACGGCGTATGAAGCCTTGTCGTTTATCTCGGAATCTATCGCGCTGAGAAGATTTAATCTGCAAATGTCAAACTCTGCGCTCTCAAAGCCGCCGTCCTTCAAAGAGGGACTGAAAATGCAGTCGGAGAGGATCTTTACCGCCTCGTCGGAGATTTTTTCGCCGTTAAGAGAAAAGCGGTCGCAAAGATACAGAACCGACACCGAAAGCTCGAAAATGCCTCCGCGGTGGCGGCAGTAAGCGCCGGTCCACGAGCCGTAAAGCGAGTTGAGCTTTCGGGCCAAAGATGCGCTGTCGGGATAATTTGAGTTGGTCGAGGCCAACATCTGAGGTATCAGCGCGTAGTAGGCCGCAAGGTCTTTTCGGTATTCGGTCAGAAATCTGACGGTTATAATGTCGCTTTTGAACTTGGGGTCAAAAACGCAGGTCGCATAAATTCCGGCTCCGAGATCGAGCCGCTTGCCGTTTAATTCCAAAATCATCACCCTTTAAAATTCCAGCAAATACAGCTTTCATTATTTTACCACAACGGCGAGATTTATGCAAGCGGTTTTGCAAAAGAAATCCGCCCCCGATGAAAAAGGGCGGAAGATTTTATGAATATGTAAATTCGGCCGGGCATATCTTTTAATGTCCGAAGCCGGTCCTCAAAGCTGCTTCAGCTTGTCGAGGCAATTTCTGCAAACAATTTTTGCGTCAAAGCGAACGACGTTCTCACTGTCTCCGCAGAAAACGCAGGAGTCAGTGTATTTTTTGAGAATAATGCTGTCGCCCTCGGTGAAAATCTCTATCGGATCCTTCTCCTTGATATCCATGATTTTCCTCAACTCCATGGGGACTACTATCCGTCCCAGTTCATCTACTTTTCTTACAATACCGGTAGATTTCATGATGTCCTCCTTTGATAAATCGTGATGTGTTCTTTTCTCGGCTTCCTAAAGCCGTGCCGGAAATTTTCCTCTTAATTCTCTTTCCGGAATTGCCGCGGGTGGAAAACTAAAATAGTCGCTTCTCCTACTTTGTAATTCCACGCCTTCACCTCACTTGTTTATTTTTCGACATATTACCATACTTTCCTTGTTTTGTCAATCGTAATTTTTACTAAAAATCGCCGAAAAGGTATCAAAATGATAGGTATTTTGCTTTTTTCGATTATTTTCGCATCAGTTATTTACTCCGCGGCGGCAGGGACTGCCCCCGAAGTTTCGACCGCGGCGCTTTCGGCGGGCGAAGAAGCCGTCAGCCTCACCCTCACCCTCGCGGGGGCGATGGCGGTTTGGGGAGGGGTCATGAAGATCGCCGAGAGGTCGGGGCTCACCGAGCATCTGACAAATATTCTCAAACCTATCCTAAGATTGATATTTCGCGGACTTAAAAAGGACTCCCCCGCGCTTAGGGCGATCGCTATGAACATGAGCGCGAATATCCTCGGGCTCGGAAACGCCGCTACTCCTCTCGGCATTGAAGCGATGAAGCGCCTTGAACAGGAGGAAAGCCCCGGCGAGGCCGCCTCGCAGAACATGATCAGGCTTGCGGTGATGAACGCCTGCTCGCTTGAGATATTTCCCGCAACGGTCGCGGTGATGCGCTCTCGGGCGGGCAGCCGTGCTCCGACGGAAATAATACCCTGCGTGATATTCGTTTCGTTTGCTTCTTTGGCGGCAGCGCTCGCCGTCGCCGAGATCTTTAACGCTTCGGGAGGCAAAAAATGAACTTCAGCTCGCTTATCCTGCCGGTTCTGATACTCGGGGTCTTTATGCACGGGGTGTTCAAAAAGGTGGATATCCTTGACGCTTTCGCCGAGGGCGCGCGCGAAAACCTTGTCACCTCGGCGCAGCTTCTTCCGACCCTTGCGCTTTTGATGCTTGCGGTAGGAATGTTTCGGGCCTCGGGCGCTCTCGGGGCTTTCACCTCGCTGATAGCCCCGCTCTTTGAGTTTTTGGGCTTTCCGCCCGAATGCCTGCCGCTGGCGCTTTTAAGGCCCGTCTCGGGGAGCGGCGCGCTCTCGGTGCTCGAAAATATTCTTTCCGAGCAGGGACCCGACAGCTTCGCCGGAAAGGTCGCGAGCGTGCTTATGGGCTCGACCGAGACGACCTTTTATACCGTCGCGGTGTATTTCGGGGCGACGAAAATCAAAAAGACCCGCCATGCGCTCGCTTCTGCGCTGGCGGGAGATATGACCGCGTTTTTGCTCTCGGCCGCGGCGGTCAGGCTGTTTTTGGGATAGCTATTTCACCCTTGTGAAGGTGACCTTTTCGCCCTGTTCGTAAGATTCAGAATAATCTAACTTCGCCGTGCGGTTTATCCTCACGGTGAATTTTTCTTTGCTGCATTTCGTTCTGAGCCAACTGTCGGCGGCGTCAGGGTGGGCGTAAACGCTTAAGGTGCCGTTTGCCGCGTCGGCGACTTCATAGCTTGCTTCTCCGCCGTCAAAGGTATAAATGATCTCGGCGCGGCACTGATAGACCGACTCGTCGTACTCTTTCACCAAAAGCCGAAAAGCTCCGTCCTCGGATATCCACTCGGAGTTTTCAAATTCGGTCGGCAGCGGAGAAAATCTCGTTATAAGCGAACCCGCAAGAAGATATATCCCCGCGAGCGCAAAAAACGCCGCTAATGCCGCCAAAACGATAACGACTGCTTTTTTCATCTTTCGGTCACCCTTTCAATGCTTTTCGCCCTGCCGGTTTTTTCGTCAAAATCCACCGCGACGCCGTTTATAAAGCAGGGCGTCTGCGCCTCGGTGAAACGAACGGGTATTTTGAGCCTCAGCTTTGTTATCGCGGCGCTTTTCTCTACCCCGAGAACGGATTCCTCGGGTCCGGTCATACCCGCGTCGGTGATATAGGCCGTGCCGCCCGAAAGAACGGTCTCGTCGGCGGTCTGAACATGAGTGTGAGTGCCGATGACCGCCGTCGCCCTGCCGTCGAGATAATATCCCATCGCTTTTTTCTCGGCGGTTGCCTCGGCGTGAAAATCCAAAAATATGTTCGGCGTGTCGAGCTCGGAAAGAATCGAATCTATCTTCTCAAAGGGGTTTCCGAGCGGCTCCATGAAAGCCGTGCCCATTAAATTCACAACGGCGACCCGCGCTCTGCCCATATCTAAGATATGGTATCCCCTGCCGTAGACGCCCTCGGGGAAATTTGCGGGGCGAATGAGATGAGGGATATCGTCGAAGATGGTCTGAGCCTCGTGGCGCTTGAAAGCGTGGTTTCCGGTGGTGATAACGTCGGCCCCGAGCTGAGTGAGCATTTTTGCCGAGACGGCGGTGATACCGTTTCCGGTCGCGGAGTTTTCGCCGTTCACAACAAGTATGTCGGCTTCATATCTCTGGCGCAGCTCTTTTATTTTAGAAGCCAAAAACCGGCAGCCCGCCGCTCCGACAACGTCGCCTATAAACAAAAGTTTCATTCGCTTTTTTCACCCTCCGTTTCTTTATAGCCCCAGCCGTCGATTCCCGCTCGGCGCATAGCCCCGAAAATTCGGTCGGAAAAGCCGTGATCCAAACGCTCTCGCTCCGAAATAAAGCGCTTTGTCTCCTCGCGCATGGTGTGACCGTCGGCCGGACATTTTGATTTTACGACCTCAAGCCCCTCGCGCTTCGCGGCCCTTATTATCTCCCTCTCGGGGGCGAAAACGAGCGGGCGTATCACGGTTATTTCGCGGCGGTCAAGAAAGCTCTTGGGTGAAAAGCAGCCGATTCTTCCCTCGACGAAAAGATTCATCAAAAAGGTCTCGACGGCGTCGTTATAATGGTGGCCGAGCGCGACCTTGTTGCAGCCCGCCTGCTTTGCCGCGTTGTGAAGCGCTCCTCGGCGAAGCCTTGAACAAAGCGAGCATGGGTGCTCTTCGTGCCGAACGTCAAAAACTATCTCGCCGATTCGCGAACGCTCAAGAATATAAGGCACGCCGTTTTGCTCGCAGAGTTTTTCGACCGAGGAATAGTCCCCGAACTCTCCCCCGAAGCAAGGGTCCATCGTTACGGCGACGAGCTGATAATCTATTCCGATGAAGCTGCGGAGCTTTATCAGCCCCGAAAGCAGAACAAGGCTGTCCTTTCCTCCCGAAACGCCGACGGCAATTTTGTCGCCGTCCGAAATAAGGTCGAACTCGGTTATCGCTTTTCTCATATATCCAAGGATCTTCTGCATAAATACCTCCGCAAAAACGCTCTGACTGTATTATACTATATTCGCCCGGATTTGAAAAGCCCCCGCGGCGGAAAATTTCTCAAAAAAGCGAAATAAGCGAACGAAGAACGCTCACTTATTTCGCCATTTACTTGGAACATTATATTATGAAGATGTCGTTTTAAACCCTCTCGGGCTCTTTGCATGATTATTATAACCGATATGCTTTGATTTGTAAATGGTAAAAATACAAGAAAATAAGTCAATATTTTCTCTCTTAAAAGCAAGATTGCACAAAAATCCCGCCACGCGGGCGGGATTTAAAATGCATGAGCCGAGTAAAATCAGCCGAGTCTTGCCTCGAGCGCTTTGAGCTCGTCGGACATCTCTTTCGGCAGCTTGTCGCCGAATTTCTTGTAAAACTCCTCGATGCCCTTGGCTTCTTCCTTCCAGAGGTCCTTGTCAACGCTGAGAAGGTCGGCGACAGTCTCGGTGGTGATACCGTCAAGCCCCTCGACGTTGATATCCTCGGGCTTGGGCTCATAGCCGATGGGAGTTTCAACGGCTTCGACCTTGCCCTCGCAGCGGTCGATGATCCAGTCGAGAACGCGCATATTGTCGCCGTATCCGGGCCAGATGAAATCGCCGTTATCGTCGGTTCTGAACCAGTTGACGTTGAATATCTTAGGAGCCTTGTCGCCCAAAACCTTGCCCATTTCAAGCCAGTGCGCCCAGTAATCGCCCATGTGATATCCGCAGAACGGAAGCATAGCCATCGGGTCGCGGCGAACAACGCCGACAGCGCCAGTCGCGGCGGCGGTGGTCTCGGAGGCCATTATCGAGCCGACAAAGGTGCCGTGCTGCCAGTTGAAGGACTGATATACCAGCGGAGCGGTCTTGGCGCGTCTTCCGCCGAAGATTATAGCCGAGATCGGAACGCCCTTGGGGTTGTTAAACTCTGGAGAGATGCAGGGGCAGTTCTCGGCAGGGGCGGTGAAGCGGGAGTTCGGGTGAGCCAGCTTGTTTCCGGCGGCGACATACTCGGGGCCGTTGACCTTTTCGCCCTTCCACTCGGTTGCGTTGACGGGAGGATTCTTGTCGAGCTTCTCCCACCAAACGGTCATATCGTCGTTGTTGATGGCGACGTTGGTGAAAATGGTGTTCTTTCTTGTAGAAGCGAGCGCGTTAAAGTTTGAATGAGCGTTGGTTCCGGGAGCGACGCCGAAGAAGCCGTTCTCGGGGTTGATGGCGTAAAGTCTGCCGTCCTCGCCAGGCTTGAGCCACGCGATATCGTCGCCGACGGTCCAGACCTTATATCCGCGCTTGGTGTAACCCTCGGGCGGAATGAGCATAGCAAGGTTGGTTTTTCCGCAGGCCGACGGGAACGCCGCGGTGACATATTTGATCTCGCCGTTCGGCTTCTCTATGCCCAAAATGAGCATATGCTCGGCCATCCAGCCCTCGTTTTTTCCCTGATAGGAAGCAATTCTCAAAGCGAAGCACTTTTTGCCGAGAAGAACGTTTCCGCCGTAAGCGGAGTTTATCGACCAAATGGTGTTGTCCTCGGGGAACTGAACGATATAGCGCTTCTCGGGATCGACGTCGGCCTTGGAGTGAAGACCTCTGACAAAGTCGTCGGAAACGTCGCCAAGATTCTTGAAAGCGTCGGCGCCCATGCGGGTCATTATAGCCATGTTGAGAACGACATAGATCGAGTCGGTGACTTCAACGCCGACCTTTGCGAGCGGCGAGCCTATGGGACCCATCGAATAAGGAATAATGTACATCGTGCGGTCTTTCATGACTCCGTCGTACATCGGGGTCAGCTTCGCATACATCTCCTTGGGGTCGCACCAGTTGTTGGTCGGTCCGGCGTCCTCTTTCTTGCGCGAGCAGATGAAGGTTCTGTCCTCAACTCTTGCGACGTCGTTCGGAAGCGTCCTGTGATAAAGGCAGCCGGGCAGTTTCTCCTCGTTCAGCTTGATCATCTCGCCGGTCGAGACAGCCTCAGCCCTCAGCTCGTCGAGCTGCGCCTTTGAGCCGTCGATCCAGACGACCTTTTTCGGCTTGCAGAGTGCAATCATTTCATCGACCCATTTGTTGACATTTGGGTTTTTCGTCAATGTTGCCATAAAATTACTCTCCTTTTTATATAATATGATCTGTTAAACAGCTATCAGGAACGCCGGATAATCTTAAAACCGAAAATCCAACTTTTCCTCGTTTACAATTTTATTATCATTTTGTCAATATGTCAAGAGAGGTTTTTCAATTTTCACAGAATTTTCAGGATAAATGAAGAAATACTAACACTGTCGGATTTTAATATTGAATAAAGCAACGGAAACAGGCAAAAATTGTAAATCAAGGAGGAATTTTTATGAAATATCTGATAAAGGACACCACACGCGAGGAGCGCGAGTGGATAGTCAAAAACGGCCTCGGCTGCGACGCGAACGAATGTGAAAGCTGCTCGGCGTGCGGGCTTTACGGCGCGGGAAATATGCTCGAGCTCTATGGGCCGTATATCGAGGGGCTGAAGGAGCTGAGCGAGATAAACGCGGAGTTCAGAGGCGGGACGGTGAAGTAGAGAAGAACAGGGTCGCGCCAAACGTACCCGCCCCCTCCCCTTGAGGGGAGGGGGCGGATTCGTGTTTCCGTTCCATAGGAAGTTTTGCGGGGGTGGGGTGATGAGCGATAGCATCCATATTTTCCGGCAGAGGAAAATATGGATACCTTTTTATCTGGCGGTTCGGCTTGCGACGAAGGTAGGATAAAGGTGCAAGACACGAGGTTGCGTTTGCGCCGACGGCGGCAAAACCCGATTGGCTGCAAAACCCGCTTATGTTCCCCGCCTCTCCCCTCTTTACAGGAAAAACCGCTTGTCGAGCGACTTTCGCAGCGGCTTGCATATCGCGATGACGATAAGAAGCAGCCCGATCATCAAAAACGAAACGAACGGATATATCGACCAAAAAACAAAGCGCGTGCCGAAGGTTATGCAGATAAACATCTCGATCAGAATACTGAACCCGCCGAGGGCGATAAACGCGCCCCCGAAGACATAAAGCCTGCCCTTTTTGAGATATTTCACCAACGCGACCACCGCCGTCAGAATAAGCGTCGCTATGCCCGAGATCGGGAACGCAAGCGACAAAAACCACCCGCCGCCGTTTGCAAGGCAGATGTAAAGCAGAAAGAGCGTCGCCGCTGCTCCGAAACAGGGAATGAAAATAACCGGATTCGGGTTTCTGAACCAGAACGGAAGCACAAATGCGATATATCCGAGGGCGAGCCCGCCGACGACATAGCCCGACCACCTCACCGCGCCGCTTATTTTAAGGTCGATGAGAAAGGTTATCACCGCCGGTATGAGAAACATGAAGGTCAGCACAAAAAGCGTGCCGAAGCGGTTGAAGCGCCTTGCCGGCGGAACATACTCGGGGTATGCCTTTTCGCCGCTTTGCGGGGGAATATCGGGGTGAAAAACCATAGTTTTGCAAAGGGGGCAAAACTTTTCTCCGTCTTTGAGCTCAACGCCGCATTTAACGCAATACATTATCTCATATCCTTTCCTGCAAAATGTCCTTAGAATTGCTTTCAACGACGACATGGTGGCCGAGCCGCACGAGGTTTCGGAAGAATTCGCGTTCAAGCTCGGGGCTTTCCGAGCGGCGGATAAAGTTTATCCGCATTTCGTCGCCGAATGTGCAGACCGCGCAGTTATGCGGCGATCTCGCCTGCGGGCCGATTATAAAGTCAAAAGCCTTTACATAGCTTTTCATCTCGTCGGGAACGGTTATTTTTCCGAGGTTCGATACCGTTATGCAGCCCTGAGCTTCGCCGACGCTGTCAAAAACCGCTTTCATCACGATGTTCTTTATGAAAAGCGGCATAAGCCTTACGATAAAAAGCCGCTCGGAATTGACGTTAGTCGTAAACGCCGCCTGCATATTTTTCTGGGTGACGTAAAGCTCGAGCTGGCGCTTTATTATTCCGAGGATCTCCTCAAAAGTGAAGTCGCCCATTCTCGGATCGACGCCGACGTTCACCACCATGACGAAGTTTCGCATGGTGCTGCTCGGGAAAAGCCGCCTTAAATTCACCGGTATCTGCACCCTGACCGGCTTTCGCTTGGCAAGGCTGTTTACTTTACGTCTCTGAATGTTTATCAGCGACATCGTCATCACTGCGGCAATATATGCCGTGACCGTTACGTCAAGCTCACGGCAGCGCGATAAAAGGTCGTTTGCGCTGAGGATTCCGCAGGTGAGATTTAAAAAGCCGTCCTTTTCACGAACGCCTGTCAAGTGGAATACCTTGTCAGAGCTTCTCTTTGAGCCGACCGCCCCGGCGTTCTCGGCGAAGCTGTCTTCAAGCTCGTCCGCCGTCGGTTGGGCGAGCCTGTCCGCCACGCCGTCGGTGCTCGGAACAAAAACGCCGTATTTTTGCGAAAGATACTCCGCTATTAGGGTTTTGAGGAATATCGCGCCGCCGGCGCCGTCGGTAACGGCGTGGAAAAACTCGACCGCGACGCGGTTTTTATAATAGAGGACCCTTATCGCGCACTTTCTTACCTCGCCGAAACGCCGCTTCATTATCGGGTAAGGCCCGTCGCTTATTATCTCGGGCGCGGCGGTCTGCTCGAGATAATACCAGAAGAACCCCGCCCGAAGCCTTGACGATATAAGCGGAAAGCGCTTGACGGTGACCTCGAGCGCAGACTGCATCGCTTCGCGGTCAATCGGCTCGAAAAGGTCGGCGGAAAGCCTGAATATGTTGTGCCAGCCCCTTCTCTTTGAAGCGGGAAAGATAAGACCCGCGTTGTCGAGCCGGCTCCAGCGCTGAGCGTCGGACTTTAAGCGTCGGTCAAGAAAGCGGCCGATCCTGTCGTAGTCGCTGCGATACTCGCGAAGATTATATAAAACATAGGCGTGCCAGAGGTTCGGGCGAATGATGATCTCGGACTTGAAGCCGCCCGCCAAAAGCCGCTCGTGCATCATTTTTGAATCGTCGAGCAGCACCTCGTCGCCCCCGGCAAAAATCAAGGACGGCGGGAAGTCGGCTTTGTCGGCCTCGAAGAAAACCGGCGATACAAAAGGATTTTCACGGTCGTCGGAATAACACTCGGCAAAAAATCTGACGCGCTCGGTGGTCATCGAGGGGTCTATTTCGTCGTTTTCATTGTGAGACCGTCCGGAAAGCGTCAGGTCGGTCCAAGGCGAGATAGCTACGACGCCCGCAGGCTGCGCAATGAACTGCTCCGCCAATTTTAGACTTAAAGCATAGCAAAGCCCGCCGCCCGCGCTCTCTCCGCAAAGAATTATTTTGTCGTGAGAAAATCCGCTCTGCATGAGATATTCATACGCCGAAAGCGCGTCTTCAAGCGCCGCGGGGAAAGGATTTTCCGGCGCGAGGCGGTATGCGCAGCAGAAAACGCGAATGCCGAACTCGTTCGCCAAAACCGTCCCGAAGCCCTTGGCATAGTCGATGTTGCCGCAGGTGTATCCACCGCCGTGAAGATATAAAATGACGCCGCCGCGCTTTTCCTCCTCGGGGATTATCCACTCGCCCTCGAAGCTGCCGAAGCTCCTGCGCTCGTGAATTGTGCCCGAGCGATGCGACACCGCCATGAAATCTCCGAGCAGAACATGAGTTTTGCGCGCCGCCGAAAGCGAGCTTTCGGTCATGAAGCCCTTGAGATATTTCAGATTTGTCCTGATGAATTTTTCGGTCATCTCATGTCCTCTTCCGCGTGAAAAAAGTCGAACGGCAAAAGCCGCATCGCGGTATATTATATATGATTATTGAGGGTTTGTCAATGAGATAGGTGGTAACAGAAGCGGGGGAGGAGGTAAGAGTGTTTTTGAAACAAGGCGAGCCGCCGATTAAAAGGTATTCCCATTCCCCTCTCGGGAAATGGGAATGCTATTTTAAGACACCCCACCCCCATCTTACTTTTGGCAAGAAGATAACATAGCAACGCCCCCGCCCCTCAAGGGGCGGGGGCAGATTCATGTTTCCATTCCGCAGGAAGTTTTGCGGGGGTGGGGTGATAAGCGATAGCATTCTTCTTACCCGCGTGAGCGGGGAAGATGAATACCTTTTACCCGCTCGGCGCGGCTTGCGGCAAACGCAGGTATAAAGCTGCAAACTGCCAATCCACATTTGCGGCAAAAGCAGGTAAGATAGATCCTTTTAATCACCCGGCTCCGCCTCACTGAAACATAGTTATCCCGCATTTCATTTGCCTCATCTTGCTCTCGAGTATAAAAAACTCAACCTCCGCATTTCGGTTGACATATACTTTTGCATATGCTAAAATCAGAATAAATCAAAAAGGAGGTACTTTTTATGGTTGACGTAAAAGGAAGATGGGCGCTTATAACCGGCGCGGCAAGAGGAATAGGATATCTCAGCGCAAAATTCATGGCCGAGCGCGGCTGCAACCTGATTTTGCACTCGCGGAAAATCGAGCATACCGAAAAAGTGCTTGCCGAAGTGAAAGCCCTCGGCGTTGAGGCTTATGCCGTCGAGGCCGAGCTTTCGGATCTTGAACAGGTCGAAAAAATGCTCTTGGAAATAGATAAGCTCGGGGTCAGGGTCGATCTCATAATGAACAACGCCGGTATGCAGATCGCCTATCGCAACGAGTACTTCTCAACGCCGGTGAGCGACTATACCGAGAGCTTCAAGATAAACACCATCGCGCCGGCGATGATAATGTATCATTTTATGCCGAAGATGATAAGCGCTGGCTTCGGCAGGATCCTCAACACGACGAGCGGGATAAGGCTCGAGCCCCAGCAGGCGGGATATTCCGCGAGCAAGGCCGCGCTCGACAAGATAACGATAGACCTCGGCTCGACGGTCGAGGGCACCGACGTTATGATAAATCTGACCGACCCCGGCTGGTGCCGAACCGACCTCGGCGGGCCTTGGGCGCCTAACGCCCCCGAAAGCGCTGTTCCCGGCATCGTCGTCGGCGTGTTTTTGGATGATAAAAAGTCGGGCAGATATCTCGGAGCACAGAGCTTTGCGGGAATGACCCTCGAGGAAGCCGTCAAAAAGGCCGAAAGCGAATTCAACAGCCCGTATTGAAAATAAAATCAAAAAGCGGCATGAGAACGGCGCCTATCAATAGACGGCAAATGCAACAAAGCGGGATTTAAAAAACGGAAGCGTGAACTTTTATGAAGCATTGCGGAACACAACGGTTAGAAACCGAAAGATTGATTTTAAGAAGATTTGTTATTGAAGACGCCGCGGCAATGTATAAAAATTGGGCGTCGGACGCTGATGTAACAAAATATCTGTCATGGCCCGCCCATACAAGCCCGGAGATAAGCGAAAACTTAATGGCAGAGTGGGTGAAAAAATACGGCGATGAAAAATTTTATCAGTGGGCGATCGTCTTAAAAACAGCGGGCGAACCGATCGGAAGCATCACTGTTGTGAGCATGAAAGAGGATATTTCCATGGTACATATCGGCTATTGTATCGGGAAAAAATGGTGGCACAAAGGTATAACATCGGAAGCGCTGAAGGCTGTCATAGATTTTCTTTTTGACGAAGTGGGCGCAAACCGCATAGAATCATATCACGATCCGAACAACCCGAATTCGGGCGGAGTGATGAAAAAATGCGGCATGAAGTATGAGGGAACGCTGCGAAGCTGTAAAAAAACCAATCAAGGCATAACCGACGCCTGCGTTTATTCCATATTAAAATCCGATAGATAACTCCCCTTTTATCCGTCGGCGGATTTTTATAAGCCCCATTCTATGCAAAAAAGCAGACCTTAAAAAGTCTGCTTTTTCCGTTTTATGCAATACTTCATGATCATGCCGCTTCATTTCACTTTTTGAGAGAAATAAGCTCGTCGATGAAATCGGGTCGCCTGAACGTGGCGGCTTCGCGGTCGTATTCGTCTCCCGGGGTGTCCCAGAGTACCGGGCAGAGGCCCCTTTCGAGCGCGGCTTCTGCGACCGAAAGAGTCCAGCGCTCGACGACCTCGCGGGGCTTGTTGCCGCCGAAGCAGCCGTATTCTCCGATGACGACCGGTATGCCCTTGTCGGCAAAATTCGTTTTCATCATGTCCATATATCTGTCGAGCTCGGCGTAGTCGGAGTCGCTCCCCCACTCGGTCTGAGCCTTGCCCCAGTCGGCGTCCTCCGAGAGAATGCAAAGCGTCGAGGGCGTATAGTAATGCACCGAGACCGCGCACTTTCCGGCGGGATCGTCCGGCATTTCAAAAAGGTTGTCGCAGGCGTGGTCGATGTTCGTCCAATAGCTTGCAATGAGAAGGTGGCGCTCGGCGTTGTTTCCGCCCGAATCTCTGACTGTATCGACAAAAGCCTGATTTATCGAATTGAACATCTCAAAAGCCTCGGCCTTGCCCTCGACCCCGCCGTACTGATTCCACATTCCGTCGAAGCCGACCTCGTTCATCGACTCGAACATAAGCTGCTCGCCGTATTTTTTGAAGCGCTTGCAGATCTGCTCCCACATTCCGGTATAGGTCTTCATCGCGCCGTCAGGGTCTTGGGGGAATTTCTCCGACCAGCCGTCGTGGTGTGAGTTCAAAATGCAGATCATGCCGCTGTCAAGTATCCAGCCGACGACCTCGTCTACCCTGTCCATAAACTCCGCGTCGATGTTTCCGTTTTCGTCCATGAGCACCGTCCACGAAACAGGCAGCCTCATGACACCGAAGCCGGCTTCCGCATAGCCTTCTATCATCTTTTCGGTGATGATCGGGCTGCCCCACGCAGTCTCCTGAGCCTCGACGGTGCGGGCAAACCAATCGCCCGAGCAGTCAAAGGTGTTCCCGAGATTTATGCCGAGACCCATGTCTGAGACAAACTCGGCGGTGGTGCGAGCGCTTTCTTCTCCCCCGCAGCCCGAAAGCGTCGACGCCGCGACGGCTATGATCATCAAAAGCGAAAGAAATCTTTTCATTTCGGCTCCCCTTTTCATAAAAATATCTGTTTTTAATTTAGCATAAGCGGGAGAAGATGTCAACTGCGGGGGCAGAAGACAGAAGACAGATTGTCAGAGTTCGAGATTGAGGATAAACGACATGAGCGGGGAAAAGGTATTCCCATTTTCCGAGAGGGAATGGGAATGATATTTGGAGACATCCTACCCCCGCCACACTTCCTACTGAGCGGAAAAATTGAGCCGCCCCCTCCCCTTTAAAGGGGAGGGGGCCTCGATATCTTTCCAGCCCGCAGGCAGCATAGCGGGGATGGGGTGATGAGCGATAGCATCCATATTTTCCGGCAAAGGAAAATATGGATACCTTTTAGCCCGCAAACGTCGTTCGCTTCGCTCCGACCCGACTTTCATGCCCCCTCGACCCTGACAAGCCGAAATATGCGTTATTTCTCCGCAAGCTCCCCGAGCCAAGCCGTATCGGCGAGGGAAAGCGAGCGGCAAGAAATAATGCTTATTTTTTGAAATAAGGCTTGAGCGAAAACTTTTAATATATTTGCACGAGCAAGCGCTCCCGCGACGCTCCTCACCCAAAAAATCAGGAAAAAAAACAACGCCGATATTTACTATCGGCGCGGTTTTTTCGGTTTGGATCAAAGCGCTACCTTGTCGGAGAAGTCGGAGTTGATCACATAGTAAACAGCCTTGTCCTCAGGCTTGATGTAAATCTCGACCTTCTTGACCTTGCCCTTGAATTTGCTCTTGTAGTCGGCCTCGACGGCTTTCTTGATAGCGGCGAAATCATATTCGTCGCCGCCAAACTGGACCTTTACGGTCTCCTTCGGGGCGGCCGCCTTTGCGGGGGCTTTCTTCTCGGCAGGAGCTTTCTTCTCTGCGACAACCTTTGCGGGCTTCTCGGCAGCGGCTTCTGCGACGGGCTTCTTCACGGTCTCAACTGCGGCCTCGGGCTTGACCTCGGCTGCGACTTTCTTCTTTGCGGGCATAATAATTACCTCCAAAATAATATTTTGATATTTATATTATACTACGACTTTTTCGATATGTCAATCTGCTAAGCTAAAAAAGCGAAAAAGATTGAAACCCGCCGCTTTTAATATGTAAAGCCGAAGCAAACGCTCCGGCTCATAAAAAGGTCTTAGCGAACGCTGCCCGACTTGTAGGCGTCGATCATTTTCTTGACCATCTGTCCGCCGACAGAACCTGCCTCGCGGGAGGTGAGATCGCCGTTGTAACCGTTCTTGAGGTTTACTCCGACTTCGTTTGCAGCTTCGATCTTGAACTTCTCAAGAGTCTGTCTGCCCTGATCGCTGGTAATACCCTTCATCTGTATAACACTCCTTTATAAAAAATGCTTTGCATTTTCTTTGTAGGTTTATGTCTTTTTCTTAAAAAGTCGATAGGCGCAAAAAACGCTTTAACATGAAAATGCGTTTTCTTGCCTGCAACATTATTATTGCCGGCGCGGTCGGCTTTATTTGAGGAAATTTTTGATTGTTTTTCCTTTGCCGCTCCGAGAAAACTATTAAAAATTCAAAATATTTTAAAAAGCCCTTTATTTTTTTGAAAAGATGTGTTATAGTGTATATATGCAACTTTTTGGGTGTATCGTGATGTTAAAATACTAAAGGCTGAAACGTCCGCGGATTTTGCGGAAACAGCGGAAAGGAATGGTTAGACATGGCACAAAACGGTTACGTTCGGAAAAGACGCTACAAGATCAAATATAAAAATCTCGCGATACTGCTTGCGATACTTCTTATTTTGATCCTTCTCATCGCAAGGGGCTGCTCCGCGCTTTTCGGCAAAAACAAGGATAAAAACAAAGACCTTGATAACGAACCTCTTGTTACCGGGGATTCGCAGCAGCAAAACATTCCGCTTGAAAACGTCCCCGCTCTCGACCCGGCGACTCAGTATTACTATTCCTTTACTTATGAGGACAAAACAAGCGCCGACCTCGGAGAGGGCGACCTCGTTTTGGTGAACAACAACATCCAGTATCTCGGCTCGGTGAACGAGGACGAGCTTTCGGTCGTTCGCGAGCTTAAAAACAACGCCTACTCGGTCAAGGACTATACCGTTAAGGTAAGACCCGAAGCGATGAACGCCCTGAACGAAATGCTCCTTGCGTTTTATACCGCTACCGGCAAGGATACCATTATGGTCAACGCGGGATATCGCACCCTTGAATATCAGCAGGAGCTTTATGACGACGACCTCGCCTCGAGCGGGCAGAACTCATCGACGCTCGTCGCAAAGCCCGGTTACAGCGAGCATCACACCGGCCTTGCGGTAGACTTCACCGTTTATGAAAACGGAAAATACGATCAGTCGAAGCTCGGAAACGGCGAATATACATGGATAGACGAAAACGCCCACAAATTCGGCTTCGTCAACAGATATCCCAAGGGCAAGGAGACCCTCACCATGATAGACAACGAGCCGTGGCATTATCGCTATGTCGGAGTGCCGCACGCGACAGTCATGAAAAATTACGGCTACTGCCTCGAGGAGTATATAGACTTCATCAAGAACTATACTATTAAAAACGGATTCCTTTCGGTCAACACCGACGACGGCTCGCAGTATATGATCTATTATGTTCCGATGAGCGGCGGCGATTCGACGAGCGTTTATGTACCCGCGACCGATAAGGAGACCGGGACCAAGACATACCCTTATGAGATATCGGGCAACAACGTTGACGGCTGGATAGTCACCTTCCTCTATAAAGAGGGCGACGGCACCGCCGTGCCGCCCGTTGCCGACGAGCCTGACGTCACCGAGCCCGCGGAAGATTCTCAGACAGACGGAACCGAGACGGAATAAAATTTTTGAAAAGGAAGTAATGAAATGTCAGAATGTACTCACGACTGCTCGACTTGCGGGCAGAACTGCTCTTCAAGAACTCAGCCGCAGGATTTTCATACCGACCCTCACCCGATGAGCCATATCAAAAAGGTCATCGGCGTTGTGAGCGGAAAGGGCGGCGTCGGAAAATCCCTCGTGACCTCGATGCTCGCCGTCGAGGCGCAGCGCAGAAACCTCAAAGCAGCGATACTTGACGCCGATATCACCGGGCCGTCAATCCCGAAAGCGTTCGGAATCAAGCAAAAAGCCTCGGCGGTCGAGGAATCTTTGCTGCCGGTAGTTTCAAAATCGGGAATAAAGATAATGTCGGTAAACCTGCTGCTCGAAGACGAAACACAACCGGTCGTCTGGCGCGGACCGGTTATCGCCGGGGTCGTCAAGCAGTTTTGGGAGGAGGTAATTTGGGACGACGTTGATTTCATGTTCGTCGATATGCCTCCGGGAACCGGCGACGTTCCTCTGACGGTATTTCAGTCGATAAGGCTCGACGGCATAATCGTCGTCACCTCTCCTCAGCAGCTTGTCGGAATGATAGTCGAAAAGGCGGTCAACATGGCAAAGCTGATGAACATTCCGATCCTCGGGATCGTTGAGAATATGAGCTGGTTTGAATGCCCCGACTGCGGCTCAAAGCACGAAATTTTCGGCCCGAGCAGGGCTGACGAGGCCGCCGCAAAGATCGGAACGCAGGTGCTCGCAAAGCTGCCCTTTGACAGAGAACTCGCAAAGCTCTGCGATTCGGGGCTCATCGAGCTTTATGAGACCCGCGGGATGGAACACGCGGCAGACGTTATCTTCGGAAACTGACAGGAAAGGAAAAACGCTATGAACGACACTGAATTCAGATATGACACTCAGCTTCTCATCGAGGGCGAAAACCTCGACGAGGACGAAATCAACGACTACTTCACCGAAAACTTTAAGGGCGACTGCCTTCTGGCCGTCGGCGACGAAGACCTCATCAAGATCCATTTCCACACGAACGAGCCTTGGAAGGTGCTTGAATATTGCAGCACGCTCGGCGAGATTTATGATATCGTCATTGAGGATATGGACAGGCAAAGCCGAGGACTTCACGGATAAAAAAACGACGCCCTTTCCGATTTCGGGAAGGGCGCTTTTTTCGGCGCCCGGAGCTTGGTGCAAAAACTTGCTCAGAAAAAATTTTAGGAGGAAAATATGTATAAGACGGAATTTTTGCCGAAGGAAAAGTGGCAGGGCTATCCTTTGGTGATGGATTACAGCACATCGGAATATTACGATATGTCAATCATTCAAAAGCCGAACGGGTTTGAAATGACGCTTGAAAAACGCATCGCCGACCCGCCAATCTCTCACACCTCGGAGGAATACGACTTCCCCGACTCGCTCTATCAGCAGCACTGGCCGAACGCCGAGGCATATGGGATTTTTGAGGGAGAAGCGCTCATCGGCGCGATAGAGGTCTGCCCCGAGGTGTGGTCTAACCGCCTTGCGGTGACCGAGCTTTGGGTCAGGGAAGACCGCAGAAAACAAGGCGTCGGCAGGGCTCTGATGGATAAAGCGAAAAGCCTCTGCCGCGAGCGGGATCACCGCGCGATAATCCTTGAAACACAGTCATGCAACACGAACGCGATCGGGTTTTATCTGCACGAGGGCTTCGAGCTTATCGGCTTCGACGCCTGCTGCTATACGAACGCGGACATCAAGCGAAGAGAGGTCAGGCTGGACCTCGGGTGGTACCCAGATGAGTGGAGAGGGGCGGAGAGGAGAAGAAATTAAAACACCGCAGTATGTTTTAAGATAGTTTGCCAAGGTATTGACAATTTGAGTTAATTTGATTATAATATTTATTGTCAGGCGATAATGTGTCCTTAAATTTCTATGATTCGCAGAATGAGAGTGCGAATGAACGGAACGGTAAGGATTTGGGCGCTTGACAAGAAAAAGGGTAAATCATAGAAACTATTGGCTCCTCTAAAATGCTCATTATGGGTCAAGAAAGCGGTTTGCTGGTTGACTTTAGTTGTCCCCCTGCTGTTTTGTTGCTTTACACACACATTACGAACCGATTGCTTGAGTTATCGGTCTTGTTTTGTTGCGTGTAAAGCAGTATAACTGTAATCGTCGTCCACGCACAAGCAAGTACGTGAACTTTTTCGGTTCAGAAAGGAGGATAAGAAAATGAGTAACAAAAAAGTATCCGGAAAGACCCACACAAAAGAGCAACTGGATAATTGGGCAAATCAGAATAATCCGAACAACAAGGCATATCGTTCAAATGCAAACAACCATGCCAACCAATTAAACAGAAAGCACCATAATCATCAGCAAAGACATAATTGCTCCCGTAGACACAAGGAAGCTGTGCTTATGTCCCTGTGGGCTCCTGATTATCCGGAATATGACGACTGAAAGGAGATAAAATGGGAAAGTATTTCTTTGATTATGACGACGGCGATTTCGCACATTCGATTTCAGATAATATGGCTATTGATTCCGACGGAAATATGCTGATGCGAATGGGCGATAACATGGCGCTGGATTTGGACACGGGAGATATACATTTTATATCCTCATGGCCTGATGACTTATGGTCAGATGACGACGAAGAGTGAAAAGACCACCCCTGCCGGTTTTCGGCAGGGGGAATTTTTATTATCTTTGAATCAAAAAATACCGCCTCGCTCCGGTCTTTGAGGAGTATAGTCTTTGCGCCTCCTCCCCTGCTCCCACAAAAAAACAGGCAGAAGGTTTTGCGCCTTCCGCCTGCTTTTTGATTAAGAATTACTTCTTGTCCTTGATGGCTGCCTGAGCCGCGGCGAGTCTTGCGATCGGGACGCGGAACGGCGAGCAGGAAACGTAGTCGAGGCCGATCTCGTGGCAGAACTCGATTGAGGACGGGTCGCCGCCGTGCTCACCGCAGATGCCGCAGTGAAGCGACGGTCTTACCTTTTTGCCGAGAGTTACGGCCATATCCATCAGCTTGCCGACGCCGGTGGTGTCGAGCCTTGCGAACGGATCGGACTCGTAGATCTTGTTTGCATAGTATGCGGGCAGGAACTTGCCTGCGTCGTCACGAGAGAAACCGAAGGTCATCTGAGTGAGGTCGTTGGTGCCGAAGCAGAAGAACTCGGCCTCTTTGGCGATATCGTCGGCGGTGAGGGCTGCGCGCGGGATCTCGATCATGGTGCCTACTTCATAGTGAAGATCGGCGCCCGCTTCCTTGATGACAGCGTCGGCAGTCTTTACAACGACATCCTTTACAAATTTAAGCTCCTTGACCTCGCCGACGAGCGGAATCATGATCTCGGGAACGATGTTCCAATCGGCGTGGCGGCTCTTGACGGCGATAGCGGCCTTGATGACGGCCTTGGTCTGCATAACCGCGATCTCGGGATAGGTTACGGTCAGACGGCAGCCGCGGTGACCCATCATCGGGTTGAACTCGTGGAGGTCGTTGATGACCTGATGGATATATGCGACGGATTTGCCCTGAGCCTTTGCGAGCGCCTCAATGTCGGCCTCATCGGTAGGAACAAATTCGTGGAGCGGCGGATCGAGGAAGCGGATAGTTACGGGATATCCTCCGAGCGCCTCGAACAGACCCTCGAAGTCGGCCTGCTGCATGGGCTCGATCTTTGCAAGCGCAGCCTCGCGCTCTTCAACCGTCTCCGAGCAGATCATCTCGCGGAAAGCGCCGATCCTTGCGGGGTCGAAGAACATATGCTCAGTGCGGCAAAGTCCGATTCCCTGTGCTCCGAAAGCGGCAGCCTGCTTGGCGTCGGCCGGAGTATCGGCATTGGTTCTTACGCCGAGCTTCTTATACTTGTCGGCAAGCTCCATGATCCTTCCGAAGTAGCCGCTGTTCGGGTCTGCGGGAACGGTCGGGATGATCTCGCCGTAGATGTTGCCGGTGGAACCGTCAAGAGAAATAGCGTCGCCCTCATGATAAACCTTGCCGGCAAGGGTGAAGCACTTGTTCTCCTCGTCCATCTTGATGTCGCCGCAGCCGGAAACACAGCAGGTTCCCATGCCTCTTGCGACAACGGCGGCGTGCGAGGTCTGTCCTCCGCGAACGGTGAGGATACCCTGAGAATACTTCATTCCCTCGATGTCCTCGGGAGAAGTCTCAAGACGGACAAGAACAACCTTTTCCTTGTTCTTTCCGTGTGCGACAGCGTCTTCAGCGGTAAATACAATGGTGCCGGCGGCTGCTCCCGGAGAAGCGGCGATGCCCTTTCCGATCGGAACGGCCTTTTTGAGGGCGGCGGCGTCAAAGGTCGGGTGCAGAAGCATATCGAGCGACTTGGCGTCGATCTGCATGAGGGCTTCCTTCTCGGTGATCATGCCCTCGTCGATGAGGTCGCAGGCGATCTTTATAGCGGCGGCGGCGGTGCGCTTGCCGTTACGGGTCTGGAGCATATAGAGCTTCTCGTTCTCGACGGTGAACTCCATATCCTGCATATCGTGATAGTGGTTCTCGAGGATCTCGCAGACCTTCT
Source organism: uncultured Clostridia bacterium (assembly GCA_947623585.1). Classification (GTDB taxonomy): domain Bacteria; phylum Bacillota; class Clostridia; order Oscillospirales; family Ruminococcaceae; genus Faeciplasma. The sequence continues at coordinate 327,344 of CANQHA010000001.1, forward strand.
GGAACTGCTCGTAGACCTTCGGGAAGACCTCGGCCATCTTTGCGATAGGCATAGGAGTGCGGACGCCCGCAACAACGTCTTCCCCCTGAGCGTTAGTCAAGAATTCGCCCATGAGGCCCTTTTCGCCGGTAGCGGGGTTACGGGTGAACGCAACGCCGGTTCCGCAGTTGTCGCCCATATTGCCGAACGCCATCATCTGAACGTTGACGGCGGTTCCCCAAGAATAAGGAATGTCGTGGTCCATGCGGTAGACGTTTGCACGCGGGTTGTCCCAAGAACGGAAGACGGCCTTGATAGCCTCAAAGAGCTGCTCCTTCGGGTCGTCGGGGAAGTCCTTGCCGAGCTGAGCCTTGTATTCGGCCTTGAACTGGTTCGCAAGGGTCTTGAGGTCGTCGGCGTTGAGCTCAACGTCCTGAGTTACGCCCTTGGCTTCCTTCATCTGGTCGATCAGCTTCTCAAAATACTTCTTGCCGACTTCCATAACGACGTCGGAGAACATCTGAATGAATCTGCGGTAGCAGTCCCATGCCCAACGCGGGTTATTGGACTTTGCGGCGATGACGTTTACGACGTCCTCGTTAAGTCCGAGGTTGAGAATGGTGTCCATCATGCCGGGCATCGAAGCGCGTGCTCCGGAACGGACGGAAACGAGAAGAGGATTCTCCTTGTCGCCGAACTTCTTGCCGGTGATGTTTTCCATCTTTTCGATGTACTCCATGATCTCCGCCATGATTTCGGGATTGATCTGACGTCCGTCCTCATAATACTGAGTGCAGGCTTCGGTAGAGATGGTGAAGCCCTGAGGGACGGGAAGTCCGATATTGGTCATTTCTGCGAGGTTGGCGCCTTTTCCTCCCAAAAGCTCACGCATCTGCGCGTTGCCTTCGGTGAAAAGGTAACAATACTTTTTGCTCATTTGTTTTTTACCTCCATTGCTTTTTTCCGACGCTGACCATGAGCATTTTTTCGGACAGAATCGGAGTTGATAACATTATAGCAGAAAACAAGAATCTTTTCCATAGTCTTTTGATAATTTTTCAAGAAAAAATCTCACAAATTACCATGGACAAAATTGTGCAATTTTATGCAAACCGTTTGCAAAATTCCGCTTGAATCTGCCTCGAAGTTGCGGTATAATACTTATTGACAGCGCTTTGTGCGCCTTTTCGGCCTTGAGGCGGAGCCGCAAGGGGGGGCGGGCCGAAGGCCCGTCCCCCGCCCCGTGCCCGCCGCCGCGGGCGCGGGGGTTCGCCCGAAGGGCGAACCGGCGGCTCCGCCGCACCGAAGCGCGAACTTTCGGAAGCGAGGTAATTTGATGACAAACGCAGTGATTTTAGCGGGCGGGCAGGGAAAGCGCCTGCGCTCGGATAAGCCCAAAACTCTCACCGAGATCCTCGGAAAGCCCATTCTCGGCTGGATAACCGACGCCTTTGAGGCCGCCGGCATCGACAATGTTTGCGTGGTGACCGGCTATGCGCACGAGTACATCGACGAGTATCTCGCCGGAAAATATGAGACCGCTTTTCAGGCGGAACGCCTCGGCACAGGCCACGCGGTGATGATCGCCTCGGATTTTTTAAAGCGCTCTCCTGACGGCGAGACACTCATCTTCAACGGCGACGCGCCCTTTGTTGACGCAAAAACGCTGAAAGAATCGCTTGAATATCACAAAAGCCGAGGCAACGCGGTCACCGTCATCACGGCGGAGGTCGATGACCCGAGCGGCTACGGCAGAATAATCCGCTCGGCCGACGGCTCGTCCTTGCTTGCTATCCGCGAGCAGAAGGACTGCGCCCCCGAAGAAGCCGAAATCTGCGAGATAAACTCGGGGTGCTTCTGGTTTGACACCAAAGCCCTGCTCGAGACTCTGCCGAAGCTGAAATGCGAAAACTCTCAGCACGAATACTATATTACCGATACCGTCGAGATACTTCTTTCCGAGGGCAAGCGCGCAGGCGCTTTTGCGGCGGAAAATCAGGATATCGTTCTCTCGGCAAACGACAGAAAGGGTATGCTCGCGCTGAACGAGACAGCAAGGCGCCGCGTCATAGATAAGCTGCTCGAAGACGGAGTTGAGATCGTCTGCGCCGACGGAATTATCATCTCGCCCGATTCCGAGATCGCTCCCGGGGCGAAGATCCTCCCCGGAACTATTATCACCGGCAGATGCCGGATCGGCAAAAACTCGGTCGTCGGCCCGAACAGCCAGCTTAAAAACACCTCGGTCGGCGAGCGCTCGAGCCTTAACTGCGTGGTCGCAAACGAGGCCGTTATAGGCTCGGACTGCACGGTGGGGCCTTTCGTTCAGCTCAGACCCGGCACCGTTTTAAAGGATTTCGTTCACGTCGGCGATTTCGTCGAGATCAAAAACACCGCCGTCGGCGAGGGCTCGGCGGTCGCGCACTTCAACTATCTCGGCGATTCCGACGTCGGCAGAAACGTAAACTTCGGCTGCGGCTCTCTGACCGCAAATTACGACGGCACAAACAAATCGCGCTGCGAAATAGGCGACGACGCTTTCATCGGCTGCAACACAAACCTCATCGCCCCGGTAAAGGTCGGAAAAGCCGCTTATACCGCCGCAGGCTCGACGATAACAAAGGATATCCCCGACGGAGCTCTCGGAATTGCGAGAAACCGTCAGGAAAACAAAGAGGGCTTTGCCGAGAAAAAACTTCAGCGCCACCTTGAAAAGGGCAAAAAGTTCAAGGAATGAGCGCTTGACGTCTCGGAAAAATTTTAACAAAATACCGCTTACCCCCCTGCCGTTGAGGCGCGGGGGCGAAAGCGCGTGTAAAGGAGATAAATATGGGTCTGTTCTCAAAATTCAAATCAAAGGATTCGGGCGCGGTTGAATGGCTGATAGTCGGGCTCGGGAATCCGGGGCCGAAATATGCGAGGACCCGCCACAACTGCGGCTGGCTGACTATCGACAACCTTGCGGCAAAGCTGAACGCGGCGGTAACTCGGGCAAAATTCAAGTCGATGACGGCCGTTGCGGAGATTTCGGGCAAAAAATGCCTGCTGATGAAGCCGACCACGATGATGAACGCTTCGGGCGAGGCCGTCGTTGAGGCGATGAATTTCTATAAGGTGCCGATCGAACGCGTTTTGGTCATCTCGGACGACGTTTCGCTCGACGTCGGAAAGCTGCGCATAAAAAGAAAAGGCTCGGACGGCGGGCAAAAGGGTCTGCGCTCGATTATTACCCTCACCGGCTCGGAGGATTTTCCGAGGATAAAAATAGGGGTCGGCGCAAAGCCTCACCCCGATTACGACATGGCGGCTTGGGTGCTCTCGGAATTTTCGGACAAGGAAAAGCCGGCCGTGTTCGAGGCTTTCGGAAAGGCCGCCGAAGCCGTTTCCGTCATTGTTGACGGCAGGATTGACGAAGCCATGAACAAATTCAACTGAGCGGTGAAATATGAACATTTTTCTTTCAGTTTCCGAGCGCCTCGGATTTATTAACGAGCTGCGCGAAGCCATCAAAAGATCTCAGACCCCCGCCTCGGTGACGGGGCTTTCGGCGGTGCATAAGGCCCATGCGTCGTTCGCGCTTTCTTCGGAGCAGCGCATTTTGATGATTTGCCCCGATGAGGCAGCCGCCACAAAGACCGTCGCCGACATCAACGAAATGGCGGGCGCGGATATCGCGGTATTATACCCTGTAAAGGACTTTTCCTTTGCAAACATTGAGACCGCTTCGCCCGAATATGAGCACCGAAGAATAAGCGCGCTGCACCGCATTTTAAGCGATAAAGCGCGGGTTTTGGTATGCTCGGTCGAGGCTGCGATGCAGTCAGCAATGCCGTCTGACAAGCTGATTGACTTTACGCTTGAATTCTCCGCCGGAGAGGCAATAGACCTCAAAGAAGCCGCCGAGCTGCTCACCGAGATAGGCTACGTCCGCTCGTCTCAGACCGAGGGGCGCGGGCAGTTTTCGATACGCGGGGCTATTCTCGATGTCTTTCCTGTTAGCGCCGAGCTCCCCTATCGAATCGAGCTTTGGGGCGACGAGATCGACACCGTTTCTATCTTCGACCCCGAAACTCAGCGCCGGACCGATACCGTTAAAAGCATCTCGGTCACGCCAGCAAGGGAGCTTTTGATAAGACCCGAGGAGCTTTCGGAAAAAATCTCCGAGATGATAAAAAACGTCTCGGGCAGGCACGCGGAGGCAATTAAAAAGAACCTCTATTCCGACCTTGACGCGCTTAAAAGCGGCGTCGGGCTTGCAAGCTATGACAAATATTACTCCCAGATCTGCGGAAAGCCCGCAACGCTCTTCGATTATTTCTCGGGCGAGGTCTGCCTCGTCTCTGAGTACCCCTCCTGCCTTGAACGCGCAAAGGCGTTTTCGGCGCAGCTCCAAGAGGACATAAAAATTCTCTATGAGGACGGCATTTTATATCGCGAGACAAGCGGCTTTTACATGGAGTTCTCGGACGTTATGATAAACGCCTCGAAGATGAAGCTGATATATACCGATACTTTTCTTCGCGGCTCGGACGTCAGGCTCAAACGCCTCATCGCCGCCGAGGCTTACCAGTCGTCGGGTTGGGGCGGAGAGACCTCGCAGCTTTTCGAGGAGCTTAGATCTCTTTCGGAAAGAGGCGTTTGCACGGCGGTTTTGGCCGGAAGCGAAAAGGCGGCGGAGATTCTCTGCGAGGACATTAAAGCGGAGGGATTCAAATGTCAGCGCCTCGGGGAAAGCTCGGAATTTTCGCCCGGAATGGTTTATGTCGGAGCGGGCAGTCTCAGCGGAGGGCTTGAATACCCCGCGGCGAAGTTTGCCGTCATAACAAGAACGAAAGCGGCGGCCGCAAAAAGACGCGCCGCGAAAAAGCCTCAGAATTCAAAGAAAATAAGCTCTCTGAGCGACATCTCGCCCGGAGACCTCGTTGTGCATACGCTTCACGGCATCGGCAGGTTCAGCGGGATATCAAACATCGAAACGAACGGCGTTACAAAGGATTATATCACCATTCAGTATGCCGGCTCGGACGTTTTGTACGTTCCGGTCACTCAGCTTGACACCGTTTCAAAATATATCGCCCCGGGCGACGACGAAGCGGTAAAGCTGAATAAGCTCGGCACTCAGGAATGGACGAGGACCCGCGCAAGGATCAAAAAAGCCTGCAAGGATATGGCCGACGAGCTTATCGCGCTTTATGCAAAAAGGCAGCTTGCAAAGGGCTATCGTTTCTCGCCCGACAACGACTGGCAGGCCGAATTCGAGGAGCGCTTTGAATATGAGGAGACCGCAGATCAGCTTCGCTCGGCCGACGAAATTAAGGGCGACATGATGAAGCCGACCCCGATGGACAGACTTCTTTGCGGCGACGTCGGCTTCGGAAAGACCGAGGTTGCCCTGCGCGCAGCCATGAAGTGCGTTCTCGACTCGAAGCAGTGCGCGATAATGGTGCCAACGACGGTGCTCGCGTGGCAGCACTATCAGACCGCCGTAAGAAGATTCTCGCACTTTCCTGTGAACATCGAGCTGCTGTCGCGCTTCAGAACTCAAAAGCAGCAGAAGGACATCGTTAAAAAGCTGGCGCAGGGCGAGGTAGATATCGTTATCGGCACGCACAGGCTCGTTCAGAACGACGTTAAGTTCAAAGACCTCGGGCTTTTGATAATCGACGAGGAGCAGCGCTTCGGAGTTGCTCACAAGGAAAAGCTGAAGGAGCAGTACCCCTCGGTGGATATCCTCACGCTGTCGGCGACGCCTATCCCCCGCACGCTTAATATGGCGATGTCGGGCATTCGCGATATGTCGGTCATCGAGGAGCCCCCGCAGGACCGCTATCCGGTTCAGACGTATGTTTTAGAGCATCAGCAGGGGGTCATAATTCAGGCTATACAAAAGGAGCTTCGGCGCGGCGGGCAGGTCTATTATATCCACAACCGAATAGAATCGCTTGAAATGTGCGCATACAGGCTCCAACAGCAGCTGCCGGACGCTCGAATCGGCATAGCTCACGGGCAGATGGAGGAGGAAAAGCTGTCAGACATCTGGCGGCAGCTTCTTGAGGACGAGATAGACATTTTGGTCTGCACGACGATAATCGAGACCGGCGTTGACGTGCCGAACGTGAACACCCTCATCATTGAGGATTCCGACCGCTTCGGACTTTCGCAGCTCTATCAGCTTCGGGGCAGGGTCGGGCGCTCGAACCGCCGCGCTTACGCCTATTTCACTTTCAGGCGGGGCAGAGTGCTCACCGAGGTCGCAGCAAAGCGCCTTGAAGCTATCCGCGAGCTCACGCAGTTCGGCTCGGGCTTTAAAATCGCCATGCGCGACCTTGAAATAAGAGGCGTCGGCTCTATTCTCTCGGCAAAACAGCACGGACATATGGAAGCAGTCGGATACGATATGTATCTTCGGCTTCTTACAGAGGCTATCGCCGAGCAAAAGGGCGAAGCGCCTCCGAAAGCCCCCGAGGACTGCCTTGTTGACGTCTCGATAAACGCATTTATCCCCGAGGACTATATCGAGGATCTCTCGCTGAGGATCGACGCTTACCGAAGGATTGCTCAAATCGTTTCTGTCGAGGACTCGGAGGACGTCATTGACGAGCTTATCGACCGCTTCGGAGACCCGCCGAAATCGGTGACGGGGCTTATCGACGTGGCGCTTTTGAGAAACATGGCTTCTGCGAACGGAATAAAAGAGATCTCGCAAAAAGGCGATTTTATTTACTTTTACATCAGAGAGGCAAACATTCCGGGCATAATGGCGGTCACAAAGCAATTCAAGGGCAGGGTCAGAGTTGACGGCACCGAAAACGGCTTCATATGCGTTAAGCTGGCAAAGGGCGAAGAACCCATCAGACTGATGAAATCGGTGCTGAAAATTATGGACGGCAAGACCGAAAAGGAGGAACAGTGAGCGAGGAGAGGACGGCTCACTGCACGGCAGCTGTAAATAAAAGCAAAGCAGACGGAAAACGTCTGCTTTTTCGTTTTAAATAGTTAAATGAGAATTTATCATTCTATTTTACTATTAATCTATATATAGCATAAGCCACCCATATCAACCAAGAATATGCCCAAGCATTAAATAATATACTTACTATTAAATATATAACTGCAACGATAATTGCTATTATCCAAGTTCTCATTTTCTTTTTATCCATATTTTACATCTCCTAATACATAAATTACTTATATAAATAGTAATTTAGCGATTTGTTGCTTCTGATATAAATCCCGATTTATCTTCACTGATTTGCCGAGAGTGAACGGGAATTTATATATCAAACCAAAACACATTCGGCACTGATTTATCGCCAAAAGTCTTTACAGCCATTCGATACATAGACTTTGCATGGATTCTGTCATGCCATACAAAACGTCTCAACATCTTCCTCAGAGACCATTCTTCGTCATAGCTGCCGACAAAAACCGCATTTTTCAAAAAATCCGACCGGCTTTCGAGAGCCGCAAATCCACGCTCCCTGCATTCCAAAATATTGCCCGCATTATCCGCAGAAACTTCTATTTCACCAAAATAATAATCATTTACGTTTTTCGTATGTTCATACATCTCATGCGCCGTCCGCGGAACCTGCCCATAGAATGTTTGCCTGACCGGCAAGCAGCTTTTGTTTTTATCGGGAATTGCTTGATAAAGCGTCCAAAAATCCTGTGCCGATTTAAGGGCAAGAGCCTTCAAATCTGCATACTCAGTCACACTTAATTCTTTCCTTTCCGAATCAAATATGACATCAGAATCAGCGTCTGAAACGGTCAGTTCAGACCGTTTTTCCTGAATTATTTCGCATTCAAAATAATCAGGGATAACACCGCCTTTCCATCTGATATAAGACCTAATCTCAGCGGGCATTTTCTGAAGCGCCGAATCCTTGGAAGAGCCGCGTGTAAAGGCACCGACATATTTGTCTGCAAATAAAATACTGTCGCCGCCGTTGTGTTCCCATATGCAACTGATTTTCACAAGTCTCTTTCCTTTCCAACTCCAGCTTTATCTCCCACGCCTTATTTATTCTCCAGCGCGGTGATTTTGTCAACCCTTCTTTGGTGCCTTCCGCCCTCGAATTCGGTGTCTAAAAAGACGTCAACAAGCTCGCAGGCAAGCCCTGCGCCGACAACTCTTCCGCCGAGGCAGAGAGCGTTGGCGTCGTTGTGGAGACGGGTATACTTAGCCGAAAAAGCGTCGGAGCAGGCGCAGGCGCGAATGCCCTTGATCTTATTCGCGGCAATAGATATCCCGATACCCGTTCCGCAAAGAAGTATCGCCTTTTCGAGCTTTCCCGAAACAACGTCGCGGCAGACCATCTCGGCGGCGTCGGGATAGTCAATCTTCTCGCCCGGGCCTATGCCGTAGTCGATAAACTCAATTCCCCTCTCCTTTAAATGCTCGCATATCGCCTGTTTAAGCTCGACCGCTGCGTGGTCGTTTCCGATTCCTATCATTTTAAAAGTCCCCTTTCGCTTTTTGATATTTTGTTTTCATCGGCGTTATTTCGCCGCTTTTTACCTTTTCGCATACCGTTTTATAAATCTCGTCGAGCGCAGAAACGCTTCTCGGAATGTCTCGGCACATCTCGTCGAAAATATTTTCGCACTCTTTGAGCGCAGCGTCATACTGACGTTTTGTTATATCTCCCGATTTCAGGGCGTCGTCAAGCTCGTCACGGTCAAGAATACCCGCGTCGCCCTCGGGCGTGAACACAACGTCGAGATATTTATCGACATAGGCCGCAACGCCGTCGGGGTCGAATTCAAGCCTCTCGATGACGTCGATATAACAAACCGACAGCGCGCCGTCGGGCTTATACATGGCGGTGATAAGCCTGCTCTTTCCGTCGGGAACGAGCTGGAGCCACTTCATTCCTCCGCCAGAGACGGCTGCTTTTCCGGCCTTTTCAAAGTCCCAGCAGTGCTGCTCGCCCGAAAGTATGTCTATAAGGCTTGCAAAGCCTTTAAAACCGCGCTCGTCAAGCCTTGTCTGATAATAGGGAAAGCCCTGAAAGCCCCAGCCGATATCCCTGTCAAGCCTTTTTCGCTTCATGGGGCCTCTCCCCTGTCCTTGAGCTTTTCGGCCATGGTGTTCTGAAGATATCTCGCTTTAAGTCCGGCGGCGTCGGTGACCTCGTCAAGATGAGAAAGCGCCGCCATGCAGACCCCCGAAGCGCTCTGGAGACGATGATTCAAAGGCGACACCCGCACCCTTTCGTCATCAGCGAAAAATTCATGTTTAAGGCGCTCGGCGCAGTCGCCGGTAAGGATAACGTCGCCGTCAAAGCCCTCAGCGAGCGATTTTATGCCGAGCTCTTCTCCGACCGAATCCTCGCGGTATTTTTTCAGAGAAGCGCCGTCCGAAAGATATGCCCCGAAATAAGAAACGCCCTGCCTTGCCGAAAGCGCGGGGATTATCAGACCCTTTGCCGCCAAAGCTCCGAAAGCCAGCGCTTCAAGAGTCGAAACGCCGATACAGGGCTTTCCGCTCTCGCAAATGCCCTTTATCGCAGCTATGCCTATTCGCAGTCCGGTATAGCTTCCGGGACCCGCCGCCACCGCGAAAAGGTCGATATCCCGAATGTCGGTCTCGCAGTCTTCAAGGGTGCGCTTTAAGGTCGGAAGGATCACCTGAGAATGCGTGAGCCTTGTCAGAAAGGTGTTTTCCGAAACGACGGCGCCGTTTTTAAACACCGCGCATGAGGCTGTCTTTCCCGAGGTCTCTATTCCGAGAACGGTCGGATCATCAAAGTTCAAATCTCTCATCTCCGGTAATTTTAATAAGTCTCTCATCCTGAGAAAGCGGTATCAGCTCGACGGTCACGGCGCCCTTCGGAAGCTCGTTTTCGATATTTTCGCTCCACTCGACCGCTATAACGCAGTCGTCGGAAAGATAGTCGAAAAAGCCGGTCGATTCAAGGTCTAACCCTCCGCCGACGCGATACATATCGAAGTGGTAAAGCGGCAGCCCTCCGCGATATTCGTTGACAAGCGCGAAGGTCGGCGACGAAACGTCGTCTTTAAGCCCCATGCCGAGGGCTATGCCGCGGGTCATAGTCGTTTTTCCCGCGCCCAAGCCTCCGCGAAAAGCTATCACGTCTCCCCCGCGAAGCCGGCTTCCGAGGCGTTTTCCGAGCTGCAATGTCTCCTCGGGCGAGGAGGATCTGTACTCAAAAGTCATCAATATCCCCTTGTGCCGTCGATAGATTCGTCGTTCATTATCCAGTCCATGACCTCGATGACCCTGTAATCCTCGTCGGTGTCGCGGATAATTACTCGCTCTATGCCGCTGTTGATAACGACCCTCTTGCAAAGAGAACAGCAGATCGAATTTTTTATATACTCCCCCGTCGATACCTCACGGCCGACGAGATATAAGGTCGCGCCTATCATTTCCTCGCGGGAGGCGGAAATTATCGCGTTCATCTCGGCATGGACCGAGCGGCAAAGCTCATAGCGCTCGCCCCGGGGCACCTGAAGCTGCTCGCGAATGCAGGTGCCGATGTCGCAGCAGTTATGCCTTCCCCTCGGCGCCCCGACATAGCCGGTCGAGATTATCTGGTCGTGATTCACGATCACCGCCCCATATCTGCGGCGCAGGCAGGTCGAGCGCGCCGAAACGGTATCGGCGATGTCGAGGTAATAGTTGATTTTGTCGCGTCTGTCCATTTTTGTGTCCTCCTCAAAATCGTTTCGTGATTTTTCCGCAGCGGCGCTTCTCAAAAAGCGCCCGCCCTATGTGATTATATATTATACTACATTTGATTGGTGATTGCAAGGGTATCGGCAGCTTGAAGCATCTAAATTAAAAACATTTTACCGAGGAGGGAATAAAAGTGCGGGGCAACGATGAAGTGCAGCAGCTATGCTTAGGGGACGCACTCTCTTTCAGGGCGTCCCCTCTCAAAAAAACAATCCACCGGATTGTTTTTTTAATTCACCCCTTGCGGAGCGCACTCCGTAATTTTTCCGCTGCCCAAGGGCAGCGGCGGGGGCTCCGCCCCTCGTCCCTGCAAGCCTTTTGAAAAAGGCTTGAGCGAAAACTTTTAATTATATGCGATTTGAACGTCCGAGCAGCTTATTGACACGGCGGCTTTGAATGTGCTAAAATCATTGCGAAAGGGGGGCGGAGCTATGCCGAGATTTTTTTCGGGCGACGAGCCGCAAAACGGCGTTTTCACTATAACCGGCGAGGATTCAAGACATATCGGCCGAAGCCTCAGAATGGCGGTCGGAGAAGAGATAACCGTCTGCCGCTCGGGGATCGATTATCGCTGCCGGCTTGATAAAATAAGCGACGGCGCGGTCTCGGCGTCGATCATTTCCTCGGAAAAATCAAAGGAGCCGAGCATTGAACTGACGCTCTTTCAGGCCATGCCGAAGCTCGATAAGCTCGAATTCATCGTTCAAAAATCGGTTGAGCTCGGCGCGAAAAGAATTGTCCCCGTGATGACGAAGCGATGCATCTCAAGGCCCGAAAAAGAACAGTTTGAAAAAAAGCGCGAAAGGCTTCAAAAAATCTCGCTCGAGGCCGCAAAACAGTCGGGGCGCGGTATTATTCCCGAGGTTTCGGGTATGATATCATTTGAAAAATGCCTCGAAGAAATAAAAAGCCTCGACGTCGGGCTGATGTGCTATGAAAACAGCGGAGAAAGGCTTAAAGCGGACATTCTCCCCAAAAACGGAACGGTCGGGCTTCTCATCGGCTCGGAGGGCGGTTTTGAACCCTTTGAAGCCGAAGCCGCTAAAAACGCCGGCGTAAGGCTTATCTGGCTCGGAGACAGAATTTTGCGCTGCGAAACGGCTCCGATAGCCGCCGAGGCAATAATAATGAATTTAACGGATAATATTTGACAAAAGCCTTGCAAATTCTGAAACAATGTGCTATAATGATAAAAATTAAGCGAAAGGATCTGACATTATGGGTAATTTTCTTAAAATAGCTTTGGGTCTCGGTGCAGCCGCAGCCGCAGCAGCTTTGGCGGTAACTCTCGCCAAAAAGAGCAGCGAGGAAGACGAGGAGTGCACCTGCGACGAGTGCCTTGACGATGTCGCCGAGGACGTTTCTGACGCCGTCGAAGATATCAAAGAGGATATTTCGGACGCCGTCGAGGACCTTACCGACGATGACGATTCGGAAGACGAGGACGAGGAAGACGCCGGCACGGTGCATATAAACCTCAATGAATCGGTCAACAACATCATCAACGGCGTTATGGGCGGAGTTGTTGTCGCCTCAGACAAGGTTTCCGAGCTCGCCGGAAGATTTGCCGACTTCATCGCCGACAAGCTGGCTGAAAGAAACGCCGACAATGTCGATTTCGGAGACCTCGACGAGGACGTTGATATTGACTTCGGCGATTTCGTTGAAGACGCCGCCGAGGCAGCCGAGGACGCCGTCGAAAACGCCGCGGAGGCCGTTGAGGACACCGTCGAGGATATCAAAGAGGACGCGGAGGGCTTGTGATCAAAGTCCGATAAGCGACGGAGATAACGTAGATAAAAGGAAAAGCAGACCGCAGGGGTCTGCTTTTTTGTGCGGAATAATATTTAGCGTGGGCGGAAGCGTTTGCGGGGGCGAAGCCCGCGTCCCGCAGGGACGCCGCCGGCCCCGAAGGGGTCCGGCGCCGGCGCGAAGCGCCGGAGGCTTCGCCGCGAGCAAAGTGTAGGGAACCGCACCTTTAGGGGCAACACAAGCGGGGGTGCAGGCAGGCGGGCGGAACCGCGAGATAGCCGACCGATTTAAAGGTATTCAATCACTCCCTCTGTCGAGGGAGTGATTTCATGCTATTTTAAGCCACCCCACCCCCGCAGTACGTTTGTATAAAAGGTAACAATGCGAACGCCCCCGCCCCTATTAGTTTGGGCGTCATAAGGAAGATAAAACTTTTTTCTGAAACGGCATAATTTCGGTTATGCCGTTTCTCTTTGCTTTTCCGCTTGCAAAAGCTCGTTTATGGGTATGAAGTCCACGAGATCATACTGAATCCTTATTTTCTGTTTTCTCTTGCCGCTTGACTTGTCAGGCTTTTCAACGTATATTGCCTTTACAAGCTCGCGCAAGGCATAAGGAGTAAGTTCGTCAAGTCCCTCATATTTCCGAGCCTTCTTAATGAACAGTTCAAGATTTTCAGACTGTCGTTCCTGTTTTTCAATTTCGGCTTGCAACTCGGAAATATCCTTGCGAAGTTGTGCTTGCTCGTCCTCATATTGCTCGCTCATCATTGCAAACCGCTCGTCACTTAACTTTGCCGCCACATTGTCCTCATAAATCTTGATGAACAGGCGGTCAAGCTCTGCAAGCTGCTTTTCCTTTTGCGCGAGTTTTCTCTTAGCCGATTTAATTATTTCCGAGCTTTTGAGGGACATTTTCTCGGTCATAACTTGCCGAAAATAATTTTCATGAGCCGTAACATACGAAATCGCAAACTGCATATTCGTCAGCACAAGCTGCTCAAGGACGACCGCTCGGATGAAGTGGGCAGTGCAATTTCCTGTATTGCTGCGATAGCTGCCGCAGACAAAATGATCCTGCCTTTTCTCAAAATATTTTGTGGTGCAGTATCTCATCTTCGCTCCACAATCCTCGCAATACACTAATCCTGAGAACATACTGCTCTTTCCCGTTCGTGTTCTGCGGTGGCGTTCTTTTCGGATTTCCTGCACTTTCATGAACTCTTCTGGATTTATAATCTCGGGGTGAGTATTCTCGAAAATCGCCCAATTTTCCTTGGGATTGTCGCGCTGCTTTTTGTCCCAGATTGAATTTGTGTAGGTTTTAAAGTTGACAGTGCAGCCTGTATATTCCCTGCGTTCCAAAATGTGAACAACAGTGTTCGCGTTCCAATGGTATGGATCAGAATCGAAACGGCGAGTAGTTAATCCACGAGAATTTTTATATGCCGTGGGATTTAAGATTTTTGCAGCAGTCAGTGCTTTTGCAATCTGCATCGGGCCACGCCCCTCCATACACATCTGGAAAATCTGCTTAACGACTTCCGCAGATTCCTCGTCAACTTCCCATGCTCCATTTTTGCCCTTTTTGTAACCGTATGGAATGTTCGTCGTCAATGGTATACCACGCCCGCCCTTAGCTTTATTAACGGCTCGGATTTTGCGACTGGTATCTTTTGCCATGAACTCGTTAGTCAACCTTTCATAAA
>CANQHA010000002.1 GCA_947623585.1 uncultured Clostridia bacterium
GACCTACTCCCTTAGCAGGGGAGCCCCTTCACCACTTGGGTATTTCTCCGTGATGAAACGATAAATATTTTGAAAAAGGCGGAGAAAGAGGGATTTGAAGTCGCTTTGCGACCCCTCCTGCTCGACGATGATTCAGAACATTTTGATTATACGAAAAAAAACGGCGGTTGTCAAGTACCTTTTTTAACGGCGGGCAAAAAAACTTTTAGATTGCGGTTGATTTTCCTCAAAAAAAGTAGTACAATGCTAATGTTTTGAAAGAAGGTCTGCTTTTATGAACGGTTTTCTTAATAAAATCAAGGATTTTGTCAAGAAAAACACGGTGATGTTCGTTGCGCTTTGCGCCGCCGCCGTAACCTCGGTGATAGTTCCGCCCGACCGGCAATATATCGGATATTTTGATTTCAAGACCCTGACATGTCTTTTTTGCGTGCTTGCGGTGGTGTGCGCGCTTAAAAACGTCAATTTCTTTTATGTTCTTGCGGAGAAGATCGTCGAGTGCTTCAAAAACGCCAGAATGAGCGTTCTCGCGCTCGTTTACATAACCTTTATCGGCTCGATGCTTATAGCGAACGACATGGCGCTTCTGACCTTTTTGCCGCTCGGATATTTTGTTTTGAGCGCCTCGAAAAAGCGCAGGTATATGGCGTTCACATTCATAATGCAGAATATCGCGGCAAACCTCGGCGGAATGCTCACACCTTTCGGAAATCCTCAGAACCTCTATCTTTATACGAAATTCAACATTCCGGTCGGCGAATTCATGCTGATTATGGCGCCGCCGTTCTGCCTGTCTATAACGCTTATAACCGTCTGCTGCTTTATCTTCGTCAAAAACGAGCCCATGCGCTTTGAGGAGGAAAAGCTGACGCTTCAGCCCAAAAGGACCGCGCTTTATCTTTTGCTTTTTGCCTTGGCGATAGCAATCGTTTTTCGCGGAATACCATACTGGATAGGGCTGATAGTTATTCCGGCGGTGCTTTTGTTTGCCGATCGAAAAGCCCTCGCGATGGTGGATTATCCGCTGCTTCTGACCTTTGTGTTCTTCTTTATTTTTGCGGGGAATATGGCGAGGATAGAAGCGGTGCGGGCGTTCTTCTCAACGCTTCTTGAGCACAGCACGCTTCTTTTCAGCGTCATCTCTTGCCAGTTCATCTCAAACGTCCCCTCGGCGATACTTCTCTCGCAGTTCACCGACAACTACCCCGACCTTCTTGTCGGCGTAAACATCGGCGGCATCGGCACACTGATAGCCTCGCTGGCGTCGCTGATAACCTTCCGCGAGTATACTAAGCACCACCCGCACCACGCGGTGTATTATGTCGGCTATTTCTCGGCGTTCAATTTTGCGTTTTTGATAATTCTGCTGGTGTTTATGTTCGCGCTGAAAGGCTTGGGGCTGAGGTGAGGGGCGACTTGGTGAGGTTGGCATACATTTTGGGGCCATGAGAGGGGGAAAGGTATTCATCTTACCCGCTGTTGCAAAGTAGTCGCAGCGCAAAGCTGGCGAGGTGAGGATTTATACCTGCGTTTGGCGAGAGCCGGACTGAGTGGGGAAAAGGTATTCAATCGCTCCATCTTGCGATGGCAACAGAAGCTGGTTTTGCAGCCAATCGGACTTTCGCCGCCATGCCGAATAGGCGGCTCGTCCTCTTGGACAAAACCCCGCGTCTGTGCGAGGCGCCCCTGCGGGTTTTGTGCGCATGGAGCGTTCAGGGGCATAGCGTGGAAGAAAAGGTATTCATCGTTGCCGGCTTGCCGCATTATACATACTTTCTGCGGGCGACGAACCAACCTGTTAAAAGGTATTCAATCGCTCCCTCTTTCGAGGGAGTGATTTCATACTATTTTAAATCACCCCACCCCCCCGCCGAGGTTTTGTAGTGAAGCACTACATGGTACCGCCCCCGCCCCTCGAGGGGCGGGGGCGTCGATATGTGTTCCTCCACGCAGGCAACATACCAGGGGTGGGGTGATAAACGATAGTATCCATATTTTCCGGCAGAGGAAAATATGGATACCTTTTAAGCGGCTGTTCAAGCTCCGCAGAAAGTATGAAAATGCAGCAAGTCATATGCTTGCGGCCGGCGCTGCTGCGGGGAAGATGGACACCTTTTCCCCGCCCATTCGCAGCCTAAATATCCTTCCCTTTCAACCGTTTTTCAGCATCTCTCTCGCCCTGAGAATGGCGAGCTGAGTCTTGGCGTCGGGAATTTCGTTTGAAAGCACCATTTGGCAGGCTTTTTCAAAGGGGAGCTTCACAACGTCGATAAATTCCTCGGGGTCAAGGCTTTGGCTCGAAAAGCTGAGCCCCCGCGCAAGGTACATATAGATGACCTCGGTGTCATAGGCGACCGTCGGGCTGAGGCTGCCGATGGGTATTATCTCTTCCGCAACGGCGCCGATCTCCTCTTTAAGCTCGCGGACGCCGCATTCAAGCGGGTCTTCGCCCTTTTCGATCTTCCCTGCGGGGATCTCGAGCAGCACCTTGCCGAAAGGATATCTGAACTGCCTGACCATATAGATATCGCCGTTTTTGTCGATCGGCAGAACGCAGACCCCGCCCGGGTGCTTGATAACCTCGCGGATAGCCGTTTTTCCGTTTTCGAGCAGCACCCTGTCGCGATACAGCTTTACCACTATGCCGTCGAATACCTGCTCGCTTGAAAGCGTTTTTTCAAAAAGATGCTCGTTTTCCTTTTCAGTCATTTTTGTCACTCCGTCAGTCTATGTATCTCATTACCGCAACGACCCTGCCGACGATAGACACCTCGTCGAGGATTATCGGCTCCATTGAATCGTTTTCGGGCTGAAGCCTGAAATGTCCGTTCTCACGGTAAAAGCGCTTCACCGTGGCTTCTCCCTCCGAGGTCAGCGCAACGACTATCTCGCCGTTCTCGGCAACCGGCGTCTGCTCGACGATGACCGTATCGCCGTCAAGAATCGCGGCGTTTATCATTGATTCTCCCCGAACCTTGAGCGCAAAAAGCTCGCCGTCATAGTGCTTTTTCGGTTTGAAGCCGATGTGCCCCTCGACCTGCTCGATGGCGGTGATAGGCGTTCCGGCGGTCACCGTGCCGAGCACCGGCACCTGAACCGTTTCTCCTCCGCAAAGGCGTATCGCGCGGTTGAGGTTTTCGCCCTGCTTCTCGATAAGCCCCGCTTCAACAAGGCGGTTTATGCTTGCGTGCGCGGTCGAGGTCGAGCTTATTCCGAACTCGGCGCAGATCTCTCTCACCGAGGGGACAAAGCCCTCTCCTATCCTGCTTCTGATGTAATTGTAAATACTGCGGTCTCTTTCGCTGAGTTTCATAATGCTCCTCCCCGTCGGATTCTATCGCCATTTTATCACACTTCAAGCTCTTTTGCAAGCTGTTTTGCGACTTTATATATGTCTCCGCAGCCGAGAGTTATAACAAGGTCTCCCGCTCTGACCTCTTTTTTGAGAAACTCCACGCACTCCGAAAAAGTCGGCGTCAAGGTGCAGTTGGGGGTTATCTCGGCAAGGTCCTTTGAGCTGACTCCGTAGGTATTCTTCTCTCTTGAACCCATTATCTCGGTCAGAACGACCTCGTCGGCATTTGATAGCGCCGCGGCAAAATCTTTCATAAGCCTGAACGTCCTCGAATATGTGAACGGCTGGTGGACCGCTATTATCCTCTTGAAATCAAGCTCCTTGGCCGCCCCGAGGGTCGCCGCTATCTCGGCGGGGTGATGAGCATAGTCGTCGCATATCGTAACGCCGTTTACCTCGGCTATCTTTTCAAATCTTCTGAGCGCCCCGCGGAATTTCGCTATTCCTCTTGCGGCGACGTCTGCCGGCACGCCTGCCGAACGTGCGGCGGCAAAAGCCGCGACCGCGTTTAAAACGTTGTGCCTGCCGGGAACGTGTATCTCGGTGCCGACCTGCTTTTCGCCCTTATAATAAATGTCGAACTTAGTCACAAGCCCCGAGCTTGAGGTGACGACCGGATAATAGTCGCCCTCGCTGCCCTTTGAGAAGGTTATCCTCTCTTTTATATCCGCCCGCGCCATGGCGTCGGCGGTGTTTTTGTCTCCGACGTTATATATCACGCACCTTGTCGTCGACGAGGCGAACTTTGCAAAGGAATTTTCAAGGTTTTCGAGCGTCTTGAAATATTCCATGTGGTCCTCGTCGATGTTTAAAACAACGGCGGTGTCGGGCGACAGCTTCAAAAAGGTGTCTACGAACTCGTCGGCCTCGCAGACCATAGTGCCCGAGCTTCCGACTCTTCCCGAACCGCCGATTATCGGCAGCTTTCCGCCGATAACGCAGCCGAAATCGTCGCCGTACTCATGAAGAATAGTCGCTATCATCGAGGTCGTGGTGGTCTTTCCGTGCGTTCCGCAAACGCATATCGCGTTGTCATACCAAGTTGTGACCAGCCCCAAAAGGTCCTTTCTTTCAAGAACCGGCACCCCCGAGGCACGCGCCGCGATAAGCTCGGGGTTATCCGCCATTATCGCCGAGGTGTGAACGATAAGCTCGGCCCCCTCGATATTCTCGGCCCGCTGACCCATAAAGACCGGTATGCCCATTTTTCGCACCAAATCGAGCGTTTCGGTCTCGTTGTTGTCAGACCCGGTCAGGCTGAAGCCCTTTTGGTGGAGTATCTGCGCGAGCGGGAACATCCCGCTGCCGCCGATGCCGATAAAATGGATCCTCTTTTTTCCCTCAAGAATACTTTTATCCGTCATAAAATATCACCCTCTGTATTATTTCGCAATAATATTATATACTGTAATTTCAAATATAAGCAGCGCGCGGTATATTTTTTGCCTTTTCTGCCAAAAATAACAATGCAAACCTCAGCATGATTTCACCGAAAGGAGATCAAAATGACAATCACAAACATCAAGGTAAGAAAAATCATTCCGGAGGGCAGGCTTAAAGGCATTATCAGCGTGACCTTCGACGACGCTTTCGCGGTGCACGACATCAAGGTCGTTCAGGGCGACGACCGCCTTTTCGTCGCGATGCCCTCGCGCAGGGACGATTCGGGGGCGTTCAGAGATATCGTTCACCCGATATCGACCGAGGCGAGAGAAAAGATCGAGGGCGAGATACTCTCGGCATATTACCGCGCTCTTTCAGAAGCGGCGCCGAGCTGATCGCCCGAAAAACGCAGAAGTCAGACGACAGAATTTCCCCGAAAAGGGGATTTCTGACCTCTGACTTTTTTGCTTAAACGATTACTGCCCGCGCTTTGCTGACAATGCTTTTGTCGTTTTCATAGGTCAATACCGTCTGCGCTCTGTCGATCTCGATCCAGCGGATATCTGCTATCTCCTCCTCCTGCGGAACGTAATCGGTGTTTTTTGCTTTAGCAAGAAAATAAACGACTACTTTCTGAGTGCCGCGCTTGGGGGAATATGAGACGGTCTCGCGGAAGCTGGTGTCGATAATAACGTCGATCCCGGTCTCCTCAAGGATCTCGCGATGCGCAGTCTGAACTTCGGTCTCTCCCGCTTCGACATGACCCTTCGGGAAAGACCAGTGCCCGCTGTTTACGTGTTTGATGAGCAGTATTTCGGTATTGCCGTGAAACTTGCGGTAAACTATCGCACCGCAGGATTTTTCGTGCAACATCTTGTTTTGCCTTTCTTGCAGCCGCTCTGTGACTGCTATGGTAATATTCGTTCATATTATATCACAATGCCGCAAATATTGCAACTGTTTTTGAAAGAAAATTGGCGCTTTGTAAAAATTTTCCGCAATCAAAGCGTCGATATTTTTTGCACCACGGAAGATTTTTCTGAAAAACTTGCACGAAGTCATGAATTTTTGTGCGAATTGTGTTTTTTGAGAAGACTTTTGATGACATTTTCTTTTAAAATATTTACAATTTCTAAAGATTCTGATACAATTAAAATGATTTTATGCATTTGAATTTCGGCGCTTTTCACCGCCGCAAAATCGGCAGAGCTTATAAAATTTTTTGTCAGGCGATTTGAAATGAACGAACCAAAATCAAAGCTCAGGACCACGCAGCTCCTGACGATGATAAGAAAAACAAGCAATTTTTCGCGAGTGGACAAGGCTATTCACGATTCTTCCGAGCCGGCGGAATTCTGCCATTATCTTTATGAGCTGATGTCTGAAAAAGACCTCAAGGCGAAGGACATTGTGAACGAAGCCGGAATGGAACGCTCGTATTTTTATCATATTCTGAGCGGCAAAAAGATACCCTCGCGAAACATCGTCATAAGGATCGGCCTTTGCATGAGCGTCTCTTTAAACGAGATGAACAAGATGCTGCTTTTGTCTCAGCAGGGCACCCTTTACCCGAAAATAAGGCGGGACGCCGCGATAATTTACTGCATAGACAAAAAATATTCCATGAGCGAAACAAACGACTTTCTGACCCGGCTCGGCGAAGCCCCTCTTTATAAGGAAATGTGACCATGAACGATATCGACCTATTCAAAGAACCCGAGATCGAGCTCGAGATACCTAAGCAGCTCGAAGAAAACCACTATACCGTCACGAGCTGCCTTAAAATCGACGACGGATATTCCGCCTATACGATGACTTCGGAGCACGGGCGGAAGGTTTTGCTGAAAAAAGCGACCGACCCGGTGATTTCGATCTCGCTGGCAAACGAGAAAAAGCTGCTCGATATAATCCATCAGCAAGAAAACAAGCGGCTCGCCGACACTTTTCCTCAGGCGGGCTTTTTCAGTTCGGAAGGCGACACCGCATGGTATATGCGCGACTTCATCTCGGGCAGCACGCTCTCAGAGCTTTGCGAGCAAAACATTAAAGCGCCCGGGCTTTCAAGGCAGCGAGCGCTCGACTATGTTATTCAGGTCGCCGAGCTGCTCGACTTTCTGCACGGGCTCGAGCCGCCGATAATACACCGCGACATCAAGCCGCAGAACGTCGTTGTTGACAGCGAGGGAGTGTGCCACCTCATCGACCTCGGCATATCTCGGATATGGTCGGGCGGCAAGGGCGAGGACACCGTTGTTATGGGCACAAAAAGCACCATGCCTCCCGAGCAGTTCGGTTATAGACAGACCGACGGGCGAAGCGATATTTATTCGGTCGGAGTGCTGCTCTATTACTGCCTGACCGGAGATTATAACGTCGAGGGCAACCTTTCGGAGCTTGACGGCGACCTCAGAGAAATAATCGAAAAGGCGACGAAATTTGACCCGAGCCAGCGATATCAGACCGCACGAGAAATGCTCTCGGAGCTTTTGCGGGCAAGATACGGCGCTCTTTTGACCCCTCCCGAAGAAAAGAAGCCGCGCATGAAAAAGCGGTTCGCGCTGGGCGTCGCTTTGACGGCGGTCTTGTCGGCCGCGGTGATGTTTTTCGCATACCCATATGTCGCGGGGCTGTTCTCAAAAAGACCGGTGCCTATCTATGAGACGGTATATGAATTTTCCGATCCTTTCATTGAGCAGATAGTTCGCGACAAGCTCGGCATACCCGAGGACGAGCCGATCTTTATGAGCGATCTTGCCAAAATAACCGAGATCGCGGTCTTCGGAAAGAAGCCTTATGAGACCTACAAGGACTTCCTGTTTTACGATCAGGGCAGGCTTGATATCTCGGACTATGAAATCAAGATGTCGGGTATCACCGCTCAGCAGGGCGACATTGATTCGCTCGAAGATCTCACCTATATGCCGAACCTGCACATCCTCTGCCTTTACAATCAAAAGCTGTCGGATATCTCGGCGATAAAGCACCTCGGGATAACTTCTCTTGAAATAGGCTATTGCCCGATAACCGACTTTTCACCCATCGGCGAGTGTGTGTCGATATCGTCTCTCACCCTCACCTGCATGGATACCCTCGACGACATTTCTTTCATTGAAGATCTTCAGAATCTCAGCTCGCTGAACATCGCTTTCACCAACGTTTCGGATATTTCGCCGATCGCCGGAAAGAATATCTCAAGCGTGTCGGTGAGGGGCTGCAAAAGGCTTACGGATTTCTCGCCCTTGACCCAAACGAGATACGGCGTTGCGCTTTTGAGCTTAAGTTACAGCGAAGCTGCTCTTGAACAAATAAAAGGCGTCAACACCACGATGATGACGCTTTCATATGACGACGACAGCGCCGAGGAGATATCGTTTGAGGGCCTTGAAAGCGGCTTCGAGGACTTGCAGCACCTCTGCGTTTACGGCAGCTTGGCCACCGAGCTTGAGGTCAGATTCCCCGAAAAAATGAACCTGCCGAAGCTCGAAAAGATAGAATTCAACGGCACCGCGTGCATCGTCATCAACGATTTTTCGCCGCTCGAATGCCTCGAGGCGCTGAACACCCTCGAATTCATGTGGATAAAGCGCTCAAGCTGCTTGGGACTCGATAAGATCCCGAACCTTCAAACCGTGCGCTGCTCGTCCGAGCAAAAGGGCATCATCAGCGTGATGTATCCCGATAACGGCTGGACGGTGGAGTGAGGGCTGTTGCGTTTGGTGGAAGCCGAAGCAACCTCTTAAAAGGTATTCAATCGCTCCCTCTTTCGAGGGAGTGATTTCATGCTATTTTAAGTCACCCCACCCCAGCGCACTTTCTACGAGTAGGGACAAATGCAACGCCCCCGCCCCTCGAGGGGCGGGGGGCTTCATAAAATGGGCCTATCCGCAGTCCGTTCGCCGGGGGTGGGGTGACTAAACGATAGCATCCATATTTTCCGGTAGAGGAAAATATGGATACCTTTTTAGCGGCTGTTCAAACTCCGCAGAAAGTATGAAAATGCAGCAAGTCATGTGCTTGCGGCCGGCGCTGCCGCGAGGAAGACGGATACCTTTTATGTCTGCAAAAAATACGCAAACGAAAAAAGGGGTCCCCGAAACGCTTGCGTTTTGGGGAAATGCCGGAAAAAGAAGCGTTGCTTTTATCCGCTCGACCGCCCTCGGCAAGAACGTCCGCCTCGGTTGTCTTGCGGAAAGCAATCGCATCTTTGCTCCGGAGTGAATGATTAGTAGCATTGAGTGTAAAAACATAAAAATGCCGCCGCGAACGATACGTAGTCCGCGACGGCGTGGTGCCAATAGAAGCGTTATTTCTTGCCGTTCGCGCTCGCTCGCCGTTGCGGCTTTGGCTCGCGGTGCTCACGGAGAAATAATCGCGTCTATGCGCACCAAAGAAAAAGGCACCCCGGGTGCCTTTTTCTTTGGTGCCGGAAGCGGGGGTCGAACCCGCACGGTATCTCTACCACCGGATTTTGAGTCCGGCACGTCTGCCAATTCCATCATTCCGGCATTGTTTGTTCAGCGCTTTCGCGCCGCCGATTATTATAGCAAAAAAATCCTTGCGTGTCAAGTGTTTTTGTCAGCATGGGCGCGCTCATTCCGCGCGAATTTTCACAATATCACAATATTTGAAACTCTAACATCTAATATCTAACTTCTATCTTTTTGATGTGACGCATCACGTCGGCGCTTCGCCCCAGCGCTTTGTTATTTTCCGAACTTTCCCTGATAAAGCGAGCCGAAGCACTCGCCGATGAACGAGCAAAGCGCGGCGATAGGTATGTATATCCACGCAGTCGGGTTGTAGAAAACAAACAGGCAGGGGATAAAAAGCACTCCGCTCGCAAGCGGCATGATCGGGTCGCGCTTTGCCTTTCTGCCGTAAAAATATCCTATCGCGAGGGCGCAGCAGCAGTCGAGGATCGGCGTGAGGTTGTAAATATCCGCCCTGTTCATCGACATCGCTATCACCGGCAGAGAGATATACATCACCGCGGTGAAAATAATGTATAACGCGGATTTTTTGAGCCTCGGCCCGAGATTTGATTTCATGCCGTCACCTCTTTTTTCTGAGAGCTTCAGCCGCCTCGCCGTCCGGCGTGACGTAAAGCGTTTTCTGATTTGTATAAATTACCATTCCCGGCTTTGCGCCCGAGGGCTTTTTGACGTATCTTACGCGGGTATAATCTACCGGAACGGTCGAGCCGTTTCGCGCCGACGAGTTGTAAGCCGCTATAAGAGCAGCTTCGCCGAGGGTCGCGTCCGAGGGCTCGGCGCCGTCGCAGAAGATGATGACGTGAGAGCCGGTGATGTTTTTGACATGAAGCCATACGTCGTTTTTGCCGGCGAGCTTTAATGTGAGAAGGTCGTTTTGGCGGTTGTTTCTGCCCGAGCAGATCTTAAACCCCTCGGACGAGACGTACTCAAGCGGCGGGAGCGCCTTGGTCTGCTTTTTGGCGTTTCGCTGCTGCCTGATATACCCCTCCTGCGCAAGCTCGGCGCGTATCTCGGAAAGCTCGCCCTCAGAGGAAGCCCGTGAAAGCGAATCGAAAACCGAGTCGATGTATTTTTCCTCCTCCTCGCCCTTTTCGATCAGCGAGCGGAGCATTTTGTCGGCGTTGTCGGCCTTTCGGTATTCCGAATAATATTTCTGAGCGTTCTGCGCGGGGCTTAAACGTGCGTCGAGCGATATCTCGATCTCTTCGCCGCTTTCGTCGTAATAATTAGGCAGCTTAGCCGTGGTCATGCCCTTTTCGAGCCGCCAGAGATTTGCGGTGATGAGGTCGCCCTTGAGGCGGTATTCGTCGCGGTTTTTGCACTCCTCAAGCTCCAGCTTCTGCGCCGAGACCCTCCGCCTGATCCTTTCGCTGAGGCTTATCAGCAGCTTGAAAAGGTCGTCGGCGCGCTGTTTTGTCTGCGCAAGAACGTCGCGCTCGGAATAGAAGCAGTCGAGCAGCTTTGACGGCGATGAAAATTCGCGGTCAAACATCAGGCTGCCGTACTGATTTATCTTTGTGAAGCAAAAATCCTTCATCATTCCGTCGCGGTCTTTGAGGATATAATATTTGTTTTCGCCCTTTTTGACCGATTCCGCGACGCTGCGAAGATAATATACAAGGCGGGTCTTTTCGTCCTCCGAAAGCTGATCCGAGGCTTTTTCAACGCCCTTTGCCGCAAAGAAAGCCGCTTCTCTTGCATAGATCGGCGAAATGCCCTCAAAAGCCTTGACAAGCGCCTTTGAAAGCTCGGCCCTGTTCTCGGACAGCTTTTTGAAAAGCTGGTCCTCCGAAAAATCAAGCGGGTCGAGCCGCTGCTCACGCGGGGGCAGGCTGTAAACCATTCCGGGCAGTATCATTCTTACCCGCGACATATCCTCGCTTACGCGCTTTATGGCGTCAACTATCCTGCCGTCGGGGCCTATCAGCAAAATGTTCGAGCATCTTCCCATTATCTCGGCCGCGAGCGTCAGAACGACTCGGTCGCCGAGATCGTCCGCGGCTTCAAAATCGAAAAACAAGATCCTTTCAAAGCCGTCCTGACGTATCGCCGTCAGCTTTGCCGAGGAGAGCTTTTTCCGAAGAAGCATACAGAACATCGGCGGGGTCTGAGGGTTTTCCGGCTCGCGCTCGGTGAAGTGGACCCTTGCGGTCCCCGCCGAGGAGGAAAACATCAGCTTTTTCGCCCCTTGGCCCGCCGTTCTCATCGTTATGACAAGGCTGTCGCGCGACGGCTGGTGGATCTTATCCACTCTGGCGCCGATGAGCGAATCAGACAGCTCGTTTTTTATAAGGCTCAGGAAAACTCCGTCGAGCGCCATTTCATCACCTCCGGCAAAGCCTTTGCTTTAAAAGTTTAATCGCGTATGCTTCTTATCGCCCTGTCCGTCGAGGAGACGATACATTCAAGCCCGAGCTCCTTTTCAAGCCTTGCGGCGAGATAATTCAGGCTGATGACCTCGGATTCATAGTGACCGACGTCGATGAGGGTCATTCCGAGGCGCACGGCGTCCAAAAAGACGTGAAGCCCGACGTCGCCGGTTATGACGGCCTGAGCGCCGAGATTTTTAGCGTCCTGAAGTATCATCGAGCAGGCGCCCGAACCGCAGGCGACGACCTCGATATCCTTTCCGCCGCTGACCCACCGAAGCCCCGCGGTCTTGAACTTTTTGCCGGCAAATTCCGCCAGCTTCTCGGGCGGCATTTTCGGGCAGCGAGACATCGCCCCATAGCCGACGGGGTCGCCGGTCTCGGGGTCTTTTCTGTTTATCGTCGGAACGACGTGAAGATTTTCAAAGCCCAGAAGATCGACCATCATGTCGCTTATGCCGTATGGAGCGGAATCGAGGCTTGTGTGGCATCCGAGGCAGGCTATGCCCTTGCTGAGCGCCCTCGGCGCGGGGAAATCGGTGTCAAGGCGCTTTACGCCGTCATACATCGCGGGGTGGTGAGTTAAAATGAGCTGGCAGTTTTTTGCCTCCGCCTCGTCAACAACGCCGACGGTGGCGTCAAGCGCCAAAAGCACCCTCGAGACCTCCTGCTCGCGCTGACCGACGCTTAGCCCCGAGTTGTCGAAGCTGTCCTGATTGCGAAACGGCGCGAAGCTGTCGATAAAATCATAGATCTGACCTGCTGTTACCATATTGATTGCTCCTTTCATAAAAATCCGCTGCGCGCCCCCGCCTTTGCGCAGGGCGAAGCACGCCGCGCCAAAGGCGCGGCTGCCGCCGCCCCCCAGCGCGCAAAACTATCCTTTTTCTGCAAAGTTTTTGATCTTATCCGCCAAAGCGCGCAGCCTCTGCGCCTCGGCAAGCCTTTTTTCGTTCGGAGAGGTCTCAAGCCCCCTTGCGGCGCACAAAAGCCTCTCGGCCTCGTTTTTAAGAAGCTCCGCCGAATCAATATCCGTCGGATCAAGCCCGCCGATCTCACATTCAAGCTCGCTCGGGCTTCTTTTTTTGCCCGAGAATTTTCCGCAGATGACGGTATATAGAAATTTTCCGTCTCTGACGGCGCTTTCGGCCTCGATGACAAAGCCGTTCTCAAAAAGCGCACGGCGAAGCGCCGCCGCACGCGTGTTCGGCTGGAGAATATAATTTTTGCCGAGAAGAGGTCCGCCCTCGCAGACTATCTTTGCGATGAGCTCGCCGCCCATTCCCGCAACGACGATATCCGTCGCCTTTGAGAGGACATCTTCGGGAATGTCTTTAAGACCGTCCGATTTTATAAGCATGACCGCGCTTTCAAGCCCTCTTCGCCCGACGGTTTTTTTGGCTGAAAGCAGGGGGCCGTCGGAAATGTCCGACGCCGCTGCTCCGACCGAAACGCCGTTCTCGACAAGATAACAGGGAAGATAAGCGTGATCGGTGCCGACATCGAGGACATACCCTCCCCGGGTGACGTATTCCGCGCAGCGCAAAAGGCGCGCGTCAGGCCTTATCGACATTCTGTCCGAAGTATTCGCGCAGCTTTTTGACGAGCTGCTCGGGGTCGGTCCCGTGAACCGCGCAGGCTTCGGCAATGCTTTCTCCCCTTGCCGAGGGGCAGCCGAGACAGTGCATGCCCATTTCAAGGAAAAGCGGCGCGCAGCCGAAATCGACGTCCAAAACGTCGCCGATGATCGAATCTTTTGTGATGATATCCATAATTTTTACCTCCTTGGAAAATTTGCGGTGAATTTTCTGTCATGAGGATATTATATACCGTTTTTTGATTTTTTGCAATAGGGAAGATGCGCTGATGTGTCCTAACGGCCACATCAAGAAAACAGAGGTCAGAAATCGGATGGTCAGAGTTTAAAGGTGTCGCCTTAGGCGACGGTTCAAAATGCGGGGGGATAGTGCATAGGGGTAAGATATACGTCGAGGGGCGACGCCATGAGCGGGTAAAAGGTATTCATCTTCCCCGCTTCCGCGGGTAAGAAGAATGCTATCGCTCATCACCCCACCCCCTCCGCACTACCTGCGAAAGGATAGTTTGAGAGCCCCCTCCCCTTTAAAGGGGAGGGGGCGGTTCACTTGTCCCTACCCGTAGAAAGTGAAGCGGGGGGTGGGGTGGCTCCCAATAGCATCCATATTTTCCGGCAGAGGAAAATATGGATACCTTTTTACCCCTCACAAAGATAAAGCGCAGTCCGAAAGCTCAGACTGCGCGGGAAAATTCTTTATCAGTTTTCCTCTTTCATCTTGGCAAAGCACTCGCTGCAATAAACGGGGCGGTCGTCATGGGGCTTGAAAGGAACCTTTGCTTCCTTTCCGCAGTTGGCGCAAACGGCAGTATAGAACTGCTTGCCCTCTTCCTTTCTCTTCTTGCGGCAGTCTTTGCACATTTTGGGCTCGTTCTCAAAGCCTCTCTCGGCATAGAACTCCTGCTCGCCGGCAGTGAAAACGAATTCGTTACCGCAGTTGCGGCAAACTAATGTTTTGTCTTCGTACATTGTGATTCCCTCACTAATAGAATTTGCCATGTCGGGCTTTAATCGACA
Organism: uncultured Clostridia bacterium; assembly: GCA_947623585.1. GTDB lineage: Bacteria > Bacillota > Clostridia > Oscillospirales > Ruminococcaceae > Faeciplasma. The sequence goes on from CANQHA010000002.1 coordinate 14,212, forward strand.
AGATGAGGATAAGTAAGATCGGTAAGCTGAATGGCAGTGATATGTATAAAAACCCGATGGGTTCTTATCTGAATTTTTTGCGGAGCTTTCTTCTGCCCCGCGCAAGGGCGTTATCGACGGTCTTGCGGTCTGTTCCGAGCCTCTCGGCTATCTCTTTATAAGACGCCCCGCTCAGATATTCCTTGAAAACCGCGCTTTCAAGCTCGCTGAGATTCTCCGCTATATCCGAAAAGATCTCTTTAAGAGCCTCCCTGTCGGCCACTATCTTCTCGGGGGATGCGCCCCCTTCGGCCGAAAAACCGTCGAGCGATTCTTCGCGGCTCCTGATTTTTGCGGATTTTTTGAGAGCTGTCATCATACGGTTGTTGACGCAGCTCCCGGCGTAGGTCGAAAAGGCGGCGCCTTTTCCGTGTTCAAAAGTTTTGATCGCGTTCATCAGACCCAAAATGCCCTCAGAAACAAGGTCGTCGCGGTCTGCCGAAGATTTTGAATATATCCTCGCAAGACGGCGGATCGACGGCAGATATCGCGATATAAGCTCGCTTGCCGCGGCGTCGTCCTTCGGCGCCAAAAGAACTAATGCTTCATCGGCGGCGTTTTTAAGGAAAAGGCTTTCCATAAAATTCCACCTCGCTTTTATCTGCCTAATTATAATAGCATTTAATCATCGCCGTGTCAAGCGCAAATTGAATAATTTAACAGTTTTCGTCGAATCGTACAATTTAAGTATTCGCGTTTAAAGCAAAAAGAACGACGGCGCTTTACAGCGCAATTACATATTCGCCTTAAATTTAAAAAATCTTGCCTTGGGGCTTGAAATTTTCCCGCGTTTATGACATACTGAAATCAGAAAATCACAGGGAGGTATTTTTTGATGAACGACATAAAAAACCTTGTTTCGCAGCTCACTCTTGAAGAAAAGGCCGGACTGACCTCGGGAAAAGACTGCTGGCTCACAAAAGCGGTCGAGCGCCTCGGAATCGGAAGCGCAAGGACCTCGGACGGGCCTCACGGGCTCAGAGCCGACGACTATTCGAGAGACGACCACGCGACTATGCCGGCGGTATGTTTTCCGACCGCAGTTACCACCGCGGCTTCCTTTGACCGCGAAATGCTTTTTGAAATGGGAAAAGAGCTCGGCAGAGAGTGCCAGAGCTACGGCGTGGACGTGCTTTTGGGCCCCGGCGTAAACATCAAGCGCTCGCCGCTTTGCGGCCGCAATTTCGAGTATTTCTCCGAAGACCCCTATCTCGCCGGAGAGCTTGGGGCGGCGTTTGTGAACGGCGTTCAGTCCGAGGGCGTCGGCACCAGCCTCAAGCACTTTTTCGCCAACAGTCAGGAGACGAGGCGCTTCACTTCGTCCTCCGAGATAGACGAGCGCACAATTCGCGAGATATATCTTCCCGCATTTGAGACGGTCGTGAAAAAAGCTCAGCCTTGGACGATAATGGCTTCATACAACAAAATTAACGGCACCTATTCGACCGCGAACCGCCTTTATCTCGACGAGATACTGCGCAAGGAGTGGGGCTTTGAGGGGCTTGTTGTGAGCGACTGGGGAGCCACTCACGACAGGGCGGCGGCAGTCGAGGCCGGCACCGACCTGACCATGCCCGCCGAGGACACCGACCGTCAGATAGTCGAAGCGGTCAAAAACGGCACTCTCTCCGAGGAAGCGCTCGACCTTTGCTGCGAAAGGGTCTTGGAGCTTGTTTTCAAGTCGGAGAAGAACCGCCGCAGAGAGCTTCCCTTTGACCCCGAGGCCGCTCATGCGCTTTCAAGAAAGTGCGCAGCGGATTCCTTGGTGCTTTTGAAGAACGAGGGCGGAATGCTGCCGCTTTCAAAGGGCGACAAGATCGCTTTTATAGGCGCTTTTTCAAAGACCCCGAGGGTTCAGGGCGGCGGCTCGAGCCACATTCGCGAGACAAAGCTGACCTCGGCGCTTGAAGCGGCCGCAGAGGCGGGCGTGAGCGTTACATACGCCGCGGCTTATAACCCCGAGACCGGAGAGAGCGACGAAAATCTCATCGCCGAGGCCGTGAAGGCGGCAAGATCCGCCGACAAAGCGGTTTTGTTCATCGGCCTGCCCGACAGCATGGAATACGAGGGCGGCGACCGTCCGCACATGAAGCTGCCCGAGGCGCACGACAGGCTTGTCCGCGAAATTTGCAAAGCGAACCCCGAAACGGCGGTGGTGCTCCACAACGGAAGCCCCGTTGAGATGCCTTGGATAGATCAGCCCAAAGCGGTCTTGGAGGCTTATCTCGGCGGTCAGGCGGTCGGCGGCGCGGTGGTAGATATTCTCTTCGGCGACGTTAACCCCTCGGGCAGGCTCGCCGAGAGCTTCCCCAGACGCCTTGAGGACAACCCGAGCTATCTTTACTATATCGGCGAGGGCGACCGCGTTACCTACAACGAGGGCATTTTCGTCGGATACAGATACTATGAGACCAAAAAGCAGGAGGTTTTGTTCCCGTTCGGCTATGGGCTGAGCTATACCGAGTTTGAATACTCCGACCTCTCGGTGAAAAAAGCCGGCGACGGCGCCGAGGTCTCGGTCAAGGTCAAAAACGTCGGCGTCCGCGAGGGCAAAGAGGTCGTTCAGCTTTATGTCGCCCCCGAAAAGGTCAAGATGATCCGCCCGAAAAGAGAGCTCAAAGAGTTCGCAAAGATAGACCTCAGGCCCGGCGAGGAAAAGACCGTTCGATTCAGCCTGCCGGCAAGGGCGTTCTCGTATTGGGATATCGAGGCTCACGACTGGAAGGTCGAGAGCGGAAAATTCGGGGTCGAGATATGCAAGAACGCGCATGAGGCGATCATGAGCGGCGAGGTGGAGTTTTGAGGGAGGGGCTTTATGAGCTGAAATCTCATTAACTCCGTTTAACAAACTCAAAGTCGCGGACTTGTAATACTTTTATAATATAAAACAATTATCAACAAAAAGCGCAAGAACATTTCCTGCGCTTTTTTAATGCTGTCTTTTTATATGGCGGCTGCCGTGAGTTGAATCTCTTTTTATGGCTCCTGCTAAAGCGAACCAATAAGAAAACCCCTATTCCCGGCGATTATTTACACCTTTTTCACCCTCACCGCCATATATTCCCGCCCCGGGAGGTCTACGCGGAATCTGCCCGAAAACTCTCCGACTTTCGTGACCGTCATGCCCCAAGTGTCGATGACTTCAACGCTGTATCGGTTCACATCGTCGATGTGATACCACCTGAACGCCGGGCGGTTGATACCGTAATAAAAGAGGTGGTAGCCGCTCTCCTTTTCGAGCTTCTCGTCCTCCGGCACAACACAAAGCTCGTCCCATTCCATATTTTTCGGCTTCAGGCCGCCGGCAGGAGCGTCCTCCAAAATCTTTCGCATAAAAGCTATCCTCGCGGGGCTCTCGCCCTTCAGCTCGCCGCCGTGCGCCCACCAGAGATTCTCGCCGACATAGGTCTCGCCGTGCCCGCCGTAGCCGCCCCGGCAAAGCGCCTCCCAGTGCCGTTTGACGAGCTCCTGCGCCGAAATATTGCCCCACGCGAACTGAATGTTGCCCTCATACTGCATCTCGTCGAGAACGACCGGCTTGCCGTACTGCCTGCGCCAATCGCTCGTCCCCTCGGGCGTGCGCTGAACGCTGCAATGGGTTATCCACGGGCGGGCGTGATTATAAAACTTAACACCGTTATGAATTGACCGAAGATGATCATACGGGTCGCATTCGCAGATTATCTCGGCAAAGCGTTCCCAGTCCGCCTCGGTCTTGCTTCCGATGAAGTCGTACTCATTTGCAAACGACCACCAAATATTGCGGTGGGCGGAGAAGCGCGCTGCTATATATCGCAGATAAAGCTCATTTTGCTCTGCGCTCATCGTCGAGAAGCCCCACCTGTCATAGGGGTGAAAGAGAATTATGTCCGCCTCGATTCCGAGCCGCTGAAGCTCCGAAATGCAGTTTTCGATATGCCGAAAATGCTCGGGGTTGAACCGCGAAAAGTCCCAATTATTGCCCTCGGAGCCCGGCCCGAAGCCCCAGACGTTATCCTCGTTGACTAAATTTCCGTCGACCGGCGTGCCCTCATAGGGATAGGAGCGCGGTTCGCGCGAATTGTAACAATAGCTCTTCGGAAACACGCAGAAGCGGATTTTGTTGAACGGCGAGTTTTTGAGTGTTTCAAGCGTTTGGACGATTAGCTCGTCCGATTGCAGCTCCCAGACGTAGCAGGTCGTGCCGATCGGGTAGTAGGGCGTGCCGTCGGCGTATGCGAAGTGGAATGTGTTGCAAATCCGCACAGGGCCGTGGTTTTCGGGCGACGGAGCGGTTACCGTAAACTCGCCCGAAAAGCTCTCGACCGAGAAATTCCCCGAAACGGTGAAGCGGTATTTGCCCTCGTGCGACGGCATGAACCGCACTTTATAGACCCCGCCGCCGTCATAGAAGCCTGCCACGGTCTTGCGCTCGCGCTCGCCCGAAAACGTCGCAGTAATGTGGTAATCCACGAAAGGATTTTTATCCGAAAATCCCTCGCAGCTAAGCTCAAAAACGCCCCATTTTTCAACAAATTTAGTATAATTCATGGTAAGACCTCCGGCTTTTTATATAATTATATCAAAAATCAGGCTAAATCGCCTCGGCTTTTATGCTCATCTCAAACCTGACGCGCTTTGCCGGCGCTTTCGGCGAAAAATCAATCAAATAAATTATTCGCAAATCCTTCGGTCTCGGAGCAGGGCGTTCGCCAACGGCGACGTCAAAATCCTTTGCGGGATAAAGCATTACCGCGCTGCCGCCTTTGCCGTGAAGAATGATTTTATCCCCTTTGACCTCCGGCCGCGAAAAGCTCACAAAGCGCTCGACGGTTTTTATGGTATCAGATGATAAATCAAATTCATCGGTAAGAGAAATACTGCCATCAGATTGATTAAAACTCACTTTTCTTACAAGGCTTTTCAGACAGTTCAAGCTGTATGCGGGCGCAATATCCATAGCTATTCCATGCTCGGTAATTGCGACATCTTTTGCGCAAAACTCGCTGCCCGCTCGCTGAAATTGACCGTCGATTATCGGCAGATTATGCCCCTGCGAGCCACACTCGAACCGCTCATAGCGACCCTCGCCGAAGTAGTCGCGGTCGTAAATTCCGCTGCCGTAGTCGATGAGCACCTCGTCGCCGTTGAGGAAAAACTCGACCTGCCCGACGTCGTTGTGGTTGTGGCTTTCGCCGTTGTGACCGGCTTTTACGGCTATTCCCGAGCGATTTGCACCACTCGAAATATACCACTGCGCGTCGAAAAAAGCATAAGCATGATAACTGTTTTCGCTAACCTTGTTATCGGTGCTCCAAACGAGATCTCGAAGCATTCCTACCCAGCGGTAGCAGGGGTCGCTGTCAAAGCTCGGGAGAAGCGGTCTCGGCAAAAATTCCGCCTCGGCGAATCGAGATTTTATATATGACGTCAGCCCCCACCACCGTGAAACGTCGCCATCGGAGCAGTCTCCGAATTTGACTATTCCTCCGAATAGAAAATAGGCCTTTTGCTGAAATAGTGCTATGTTTTTAACTCGGCTGTCTGTGAATAAGTCAATTTTATCGTTGCTAATTCTGCAAAGCATTTCGGCGTAGGCAGCGAAAAATGTAAAGCCGTAGGACCAGTACGACAGCCCTTCGGTGCCGGCTCCGTCGGCGGGGAAGCCGGAAATGTAGCTTTCCATCGCGGTTTGAAGTCTGAAAACTATTTCGGATAATTCCTCAATATCGCATAGATACATCGCTGCAATGCCAATCGCACCTCCGCAGACCGCCGCCCAATTATTCTGCGTGTGCTCCCAGCCGAAGCTGTCTGCCAAATAGCGATTTATAACTCGTTTACGGATATTATCTCGAGCGCGTTTTACTAAGTCTTGTGACAGCAGACTTTCGTTAAGCGCGCAAATCTCCGCGAGCGCTGAAGCAGTTTCTGCTGAGAATAAATCAACAGTCGGACGGCGCTCTTCGTCAAAATCTCCCCAAATGTGCGCCGGCAGAGCCCATGTGTACTCGTCGCAAATCGCCCAAATCGCGTCCTCAAGCGCCGAAATATCCTCCTGATTTTGCCATAGCCAAACCGCCAGCGCCAAGCACGCAAGCCGCCCGCGCCGCGAAAAATAGCTTTTCTGGTAGGTCTCACGGTCTCCGGTCAGCGAAAAAAGCCGAAATTCCGAGAATCTGAGCGGCTCGATCGGCGTGCGGCGATACTGCTCCGCCTTGACCCGAATTTCAGCGAGATAGTCGGCATAGACCTTGCCCGAAAGTATCTCCGACCGTTTCTCCTCAAGGCTTTTTGCGAGCCCCTGCGGCAGTTTGTTTTTCGGCATATCGCACAAAAATTCCTTGATTTCTTGTTGATTATAGCTCATTCGCCCGCCCCCTCGCTGCTATAATAATAGCACAGGTCCGCACAAAAAATCAATATTTTGTCTTGAAAATGTTTGCAAATTATGCTACCATTTAATTGAACGGAGGCGAGCGAATGGAAGAAATTTACTGGCAGGAAGTTGCCGGGAGAATCTGCCGAAAAACGGCGGCGGTCGCGGTCGAAAGCGCCGAAAAGATACCGTATTCGACCCAAAATGGGCGTTTTGACGACCAAACCGGCAACATTTCTTGGTGGACGAACGGCTTTTGGGCGGGGCAGCTTTGGCAGCTTTACGGCGCGTTCGGCGGCGAAAACTTGCGCGAAATCGCCGAGAAGATCGAGGGTAAACTTGACCGCGTTTTTCTCGACAGCGGGGGCATGGACCACGACAGCGGCTTTCGCTGGCTGATGACTGCGGGCGCGAATTGGCGGCTCACCGGCTCCGAGACCGCAAAAAACCGCCTTATCTTGGCGGCGAGCGACCTTGCGGGGCGTTTCAACCTTGCGGGAAATTTCATTCGCGCGTGGAACGATTCGGGCGACGGCTCGAAGGCGGGCTGGGCTATAATCGACTGCATGATGAACCTGCCGCTGCTCTATATCGCTGCGGAAATTCTTCGCGACCCGCGCTTTTCGCAGATAGCTATCGCCCACGCCGACACCGCGATGAGGGCTTTTGTGCGGCCCGACGGCTCGGTCTGCCACATCGTCGAGTTTGACCCGATTACAGGCAAGCGCCTCGGAAGCCACGGCGGGCAAGGGTACGCCCACGGCTCGTCATGGACGCGCGGGCAGGCTTGGGGGCTGTACGGCTTCACGCTTTCATACATTCACTCAAAAAAGCGCGAATACCTCGAAACAGCCCTAAAAATCGCGGACAGGTTCATCGAGCGTATCCCCGAAAACGGCTTTATTCCGGTCGATTTCGACCAACCGCCCGAGCCTTGGTATGAGGACTCGACCGCCGCCGCGATAGCCGCCTGCGGGCTTTTGGAGCTCTCGAAATTCTCGGGCGAAAAATATCGCGAAACGGCGGAAATGCTGCTCAGAAACCTTGTTGAGAACCGCTGCCGATTCGACCTCGGCTGCGACAATATTCTCGAAAAATGCACCGCCGCCTACCACGATTCGTGGCACGAGGGCGCGATAATTTACGGCGACTATTTCCTGACCGAGGCGGCGCTGAAGCTCTGCGGGAGGGAGACGTTTTTATGGTGAGCGGAGCGGCAACGCTGAATGTTTGGCTTGCTGCCGAGAAAACGGCGGATAAAATCGCGGAGATTCTCGGCGACAATCTTGCGGCTGTCTATCTTTACGGCTCATGCACGCTCGGGGATTTTCGGCTCTGGTGGAGCGATATCGACATTCTTGTTCTGACCGAGGCTTCAATTTCAGATGAGCACGCCGAAAGGCTCGTGGGGCTTCGTCAGGAGATGTCGGAAGAATCGGGCGACGCGATTTACCGTTGCTTTGAGGGCGGAATGCTTTCGCTCAACGCGTTTATCGGCGGGCTTTCCGATAGGGTCGTTTATTGGGGCACGAGCGGTCAGCGAATCGCCGACAGTTACAGCTTCGACGCTTTTTGCCGAAAGGAGCTTATCGAAAGCGGGCGGCTTTTGCGCGGGCGGGATATCAGAAATATGCTCGCCCTGCCCGACTATTCCGAAATCGCGGAAAACGTGCGTCGGCACTATGATTCGATACGAAAATACTCACATCTTTCGGGCAAAAGCATTTATTCTTTCGGGTGGATTTTGGACATCGCGCGGGGAATCTATACGCTTCGCACCGGAAAGATAATTTCAAAAACCGCGGCCGGGGAATGGGCGCTTAAAAACAATATTTTTGACGACGACGGCGCGCTGAAAACCGTCCTCGAGGTCAGAAAAGACCCGCAGAAGTTTTACAAAAGCGCTGAGCTTCAAGAGGCGGCGGCAGAACTTGACCCGACAATCCAGCGTTACGCCGATGTTTTAGAGGACGAAATCAGAAATTTTTTTGACCGCATGGAGGACTGATTATGAACATTACCGAACTTTTTTCGCTTAAGGGCAGAACGGCGCTCGTGACGGGCGCGGCATACGGAATAGGCTTTGCTATCGCCGAGGCGCTCGGCTCTGCGGGGGCTGAGATCGCCTTTTGCTGCCGCTCAGAGGAGCACCTTAAAACCGCGCTCGAGGGTTACTCGGCAAGGGGGATTTCGGCTCGCGGATTTATCTGCGACGTTACCGACGAGGCGCAGGTTGCGAACATGGTCAAAGAAATCGGCGGGGTGGATATTTTAGTCAACAACGCGGGCATCATCAAGCGTATACCTATGGCCGAAATGAGCGCCGAGGATTTTCGCGAGGTGGTAGACGTCGACCTGACCGCGCCGTTTATCTGCTCAAAGGCCGTGATCCCCGATATGATAAAGCGCGGCGGCGGAAAGATAATCAACATATGCTCGATGATGTCTGAACTCGGCCGCGAAACGGTCTCCGCCTATGCCTCGGCAAAGGGCGGGCTGAAAATGCTCACAAAAAACATCGCCTCGGAGTACGGGCGGTTCAACATTCAGTGCAACGGCATCGGCCCGGGCTATATCGCTACGCCCCAGACCGCGCCGCTTCGCGAGCTTCAGTCCGACGGCTCGCGACACCCGTTCGATCGCTTCATCATCTCAAAAACCCCCGCCGAGAGATGGGGCGAGCCCGAGGACCTTGCAGGCGCGGCGGTTTTTCTCGCCTCGCGAGCATCGGACTTCGTGAACGGCCAGATTTTATATGTAGACGGCGGGATTTTGGCATACATCGGCAAACAACCCTGACAGAAAGCAGAGGTCAGAGGTCAGATATCAGAAAAACAGACGGCAGAAGTCGGAATTAAGAAAGGTTGATCAGTCATGAAAATCGCACTTATTGCAGAAAACAGTCAGGCGGCGAAGAACGAGCTCATCGAAAAAGCGCTTAAAAAGGCAGTCGAGCCGATGGGTCACACCGTTCGCAACTACGGTATGCACGGCCCCGACGACGCGCAGCTCACTTATGTGCAGATAGGAATTTTGGCGGCGGTGCTTCTCAACAGCGGGGCGGCGGATTACGTCATCACCGGCTGCGGCACCGGCGAGGGCGCGATGCTCGCCTGCAACAGCTTTCCGGGCGTTATTTGCGGCCACATCGAGGACCCGCTCGACGCCTATACCTTCTCGCAGATAAACGACGGCAACGCGATCGCGATACCCTTTGCAAAGGGCTTCGGCTGGGGCGCCGAACTGAACCTCGAGTACATTTTTGAGAAGTTGTTCTCCGAGCCGTCGGGGCAGGGCTACCCCCGCGAGCGGGCCGAACCCGAGCAGCGAAACAAGCGGATCTTAGACGATGTAAGAGCAGCGGCGTTTCGCCCTCTTGATGAAATTCTTCGCAGTCTCGACCCCGAGCTCGTGAGGGGCGCGCTTGACAGAGAAAGCGTGCGCGAGTATTTCTTTGATGATTGCAAGTGCGAGAAACTGCGCCGGTCAGTGTCCGAGATTTTGGAGAGTTGAAACGGAATTGATAAAAAGTTATATCCGGCGGATCTTCTAAGCGGCGGCGACGTGACGCTTACAATTCAATGAGGGAGTGAAGAAAATGCTCGGGGTTTATTTCAGCGGCACGGGGAACACGAAGCATTGCGTCGAAAAACTGACAGCTTTGCTCGAAAAAACTGCAGCAGTCCTGCCTTTGGAAACATCAAACATAATTGAGCAAATCAAAAATAATGACACCGTAATATTCGGATATCCGGTTCAATTTTCAAACGCGCCGTATATGGTCAGGGATTTTATCCGGAAAAACTGTGGGCTCTGGAACGGCAAAAAGATACTCTGCGTTGCCACAATGGGCGCGTTCAGCGGCGACGGCGCAGGCTGCTCCGCGCGGCTTTTCAGAAAGTACGGCGCCGTGGTTTTGGGCGGAGTTCATCTTAAAATGCCGGATTCCGTGTGCGACAGCAAGCTGCTGAAAAAGAGCGTCGAGCAAAACAGGGAAATTATCCGTCAGGCAGATAAAAAGATCGAGCGTGTCGCAGAATGCTTCAAAAGCGGCAGCTACCCCAAAGACGGCATCACGCTCGCCGCACATATTATCGGGCTTTTCGGGCAGAGGCTGTGGTTTTACAAAAAGACTGCGGGCTATACCGATAAGCTGAAAATCAGCTCTGCCTGTGCAGGCTGCGGGCTGTGTGCCTCGCTCTGCCCTATGGAGAATATATCAATCTCAAACGGCGTGGCGGTCGCGGCGGACAGGTGCACGATGTGTTATCGCTGCATCAGCCGCTGCCCGGAAAAGGCTATCACGCTGCTTGGCGACGAAGTTGTGGAGCAGTGTGGGTTTGAGAGATATGCAAAAGGATAGGGGGCGTTTTGCTCAGCCGATGTTTGTCAGCGAATACGGCGGCATGAGATGGAATAAGTCCCAAAATTCGGACGCTTGGGGCTACGGCGACGCCCCGAAGACCGAGGAAGAATTTCTTAGCCGCCTTAAAGGTCTGACCGACGCGATCATGGATAACCCGAGCATTTTCGGGCTTTGCTATACCCAGCTTTACGACGTCGAGCAGGAAGCGAACGGGCTGTATACCTATCAGAGGGAGCCGAAGTTCGGGGAGGAGATAATGGAGAGGATAAGGCGGATTTTTGAGGGGAAGGCGGGGGTGGAATGAGGGGAGTTTCCCTTAGGGCAGGGGGGTGAGAGGGTGAGGAAGGCGGGAAAAGTGCCCCACGTTCAAGTGGGAAAAGGTATTCCCATTTTCCTTGCGGGAAATGGGAATGCTATTTGAGCCACCCCACCCTCACCGGGGTTTGTAGTGAAGCACTACATGGCAAAGCCCCCGCCCCTTGAGGGGCGGGGGCTCTCAAACTTAGCTGTTCCGCATGAAGTTTTGCGGGGGTGGGGTGACTTAAAATAGTATGAAATCTTTACCTCGTGAGAGGGAAAGATTGAATACCTTTTTACAGCTTAGTTCGGCTCATTCGCAACTTTCGTCTCATCTCGCTTTCCCTCAGTTTGCACCTGCCCGCACTTGGCTCGTGGCGAACCCGCCTCAACGCACAAACATCAAAAAAGCAGCCCTCGGGCTGCTTCCTTTTCATTCAATCCTCTGCCTCGCTTCACGCCTTTTCGCAGCACGCCGCGATGTAGCCCTTGACCTCCTTCGGGTCGATGCCGAGCGCGAAGCCGAATTCGTTATATAGCATATCCTCGGCGATCTTGAAAAACTTCATGTCCACCGCGGGCATATTCTTCTTGATGAGCGCAAATTCGCGCTGCTTCTCAAAGACATACTTAATCACGCTTATCAGCTTGCGGCATTCATATGAGCGCACAAGCTCACGATAAAACACGTTCGCCAGCTTTGCATCCTTCGGAACGTCGAGGTCGGATTCGATCTCGCTTATTCCGCCGATGAGCTCCTCGGCCTGATTTTTTGTGATCACCTTTCTCATCAAAATCGTCGAATCGACAGGCGTATAAATCTTCCCGTGGCGATACACCGGAGAAAGCGTATAATAGCTTTTCTGTCTGTCAAGTCCCGCAATATCGGGGTGGCCGATCTCCTCGATTCGGCAGACTCCCTCGCTGCCATAGACCACATAATCGTTCACACAAAACATAATTACCTCGTAATTTTCCGCCGCCCCCGGCGTTCAATGTCTGCTTTTATCACAGCTTGATTATAGCATAAACAGCTAAAAAAATAAAGCATTTTTTTGGAAAAACCTGAAAAATCGGCTTTGTTCACAATCAGGGCTGATAATTTATTGTGCAATATTGACTAATATTAACAGTAACTTTTTTGCACTTTAACGGTGCAAAGAGAGAAAAAACGGCATAATCTTGCAAACCGAAGAAAAATGTGGTATCATATATATGTATCGGCCGAGAACCAAGCCGCGCCGAGAATTTTAAAGGAGGGCTTTTAAGTGGCGGAATTTGACGACATATACTGCGGGCTTCTGAAGAAGATCCTGAGCGACGGGCGCGAGGTTGAAAACCGCACCGGCGTCAACACGATAAAGATACCAGCCTTTCATTTTCAGATAGACGCGGGCAGAGAATTTCCTATTCTGACGACAAAGCAGGTCTTTATCCGTCAGGCGGTTTTGGAGATGCTTTGGATATATCAGGCGCAGTCGAACGACGTTCGCTGGCTTCAGCAGCGGGGCGTTCACATTTGGGACGAGTGGGAGATCGACGGCGAGGGCTATTGGAACGCCTCTCAGATGCTCCCCGATGAAAACGGCAGGCTCGTTAAAACCGACGTTCATAAATTTTTCGGTCGAGAATGGGCGCACACCATCGGCACGGCTTACGGCTGGATAGTTAGAAAATTCGGTCTGACGCAGCAGCTCATTGAAAAGCTGAAAAATCAGCGGAGCGACCGGCGCATGGTGATGTCTCTTTGGCAGAACGATTACCTTGAAACGGCGGTGCTTCCCTCCTGCGTTTGGTCGAGCGAATGGGACGTGACCGGCGGCAAGCTGAACGCTTGGGTGCATCAGCGAAGCTGCGACGTTCCGCTCGGGCTGCCCTTCAACGTAACTCAGTACGCGGTTTTGCAGAGAATGCTCGCGCAGGCAGCGGGGCTTGAAGTCGGCACTATCGACTGGTCGATAAAGGACGCCCATGTTTATGTCAATCAGCTTGAGGGCGTAAAAGAACAGCTCAAAAGATATGACGAAAACGGCGGAGGGCTTCCCGCGCCGCAGCTTTGGCTTAACCCCGAGGTCACGGATTTCTTTGAATTCGACAATTCGACCGAGTGCCGGGACGTTAAGCTGACGGATTATCGCCATATGGGAAAGATCAGCTTCCCGATAGCGCAGTGAGGTGTGAAAAATGTCCGTAAAAATAATCGCCGCGATAGGAAAAAACAGAGAGCTCGGCGGCGGCAACTCGCTTTTGTGGAGCCTCCCCGGCGACATGAAATTCTTCCGCGAGACTACCCGCGGCGCCACGGTGATCATGGGCCGCCTGACCTATGAGTCGATAGGAAGACCTCTGCCGAAGCGCAGAAACATCGTCGTCTCAAAAAGCCCCGATTTTTGTCCCGAGGGCGTCGAGGTCTTTAAGTCTTTGAGCGAGGCCCTTGAGGCCGCCGGCGGGGGCAATGTTTTCGTGATAGGCGGCGCGAGCGTATATCGCCAGGCGCTCCCCCTTGCCGACGAGCTTATACTCACCGAGATAGACTGCGAATACCCGAGCGCCGACGTGTTTTTCCCCGAGTTTGACAAATCGGGCTGGCAGAAAAAGATCCTCGCCGAGAACGAAGACGGCGGCGTGCGCTATCGCCACGCAGTCTATACCCGCGTTTAGAGCCGAAAAGGCAAAAATTTTTCCAAAAGGGCTTGACAACGCCCCGCCGATTTGATATAATCACAATGTTGTCACGAGGGTATAGCTCAGCTGGTAGAGCACCTGCTTGACGTGCAGGGGGTCATAGGTTCGAGTCCTATTATCCTCACCAAAAAATAACAGCGCCGCAAGGTGCTGTTATTTTTTTGACGTGGGTGTATAGTCTGAGAAGCTATGCTCAAAGCGCTCACAAGGCGGTTAAAACGCAGAAAGTACAACATTCGCAAATGTTTCAAATTCGACAATGTGCGGGCGCTTTGAATCATGGACGCGATTGCTTTTCCGCAAGACGACCGAGCCGATTCTGCATGGCGAGGGAAGTCGAGCGGCAAAAAGCAACGCTTCCATTGAGGTTACGAGTCCTATTATCCTCACCAAAAAAGTCCTTGCCGTTTGGCGAGGGCTTTTTGCCAATAAGAGGGAGGATGCCATCATGTCTTTATTCGGGAAAAAAGAAAAAGAAGAAATCGCGCGCTTGAAAGCACAGCTAACGCCGGAACAAATTCAAATTGCCGATGTTACCGCAGAGTTGGACCGCGTAAAAGCCCAGCTTCAAAACGTGCAGCAAAGTTTGCTGCAAGCTCAGAACGAGTTGTCAGTTAAAAGGGCTCAAATCATTGAAACCGATGAAGCGGTTCTTATGCAGTCGTTTGGATTTTACACGCCGCATTATAGCTATACAACCTCGGAACAGTATCAAAACAGATTAAAAGCTATCCGCGACGAGCAAAAGGAAATGATAAAATCAGGAATAGCTGCAACGGGAAACATGAATTGGCAGGTTAACGGCAGCGCTTCAAAGGGCAAAAAAATGGTAACCGATATGCAAAAACTCCTTTTGCGCGCCTACAACGCAGAGTGCGATGATGCGATCGAACACGTTAAATTCAACAACGTAGAGGCGTGTCAAAAGAAAATCTCAGCTTCAGCAGAGGCTATATCGAAGCTCGGTTCAATGATGAGCATAGCTATTTCACCGAGATATATTTCGTTGAAAATGAACGAACTGTTTTTAATGCATGAATACCAGTTGAAAAAGCAGGACGAAAAGGAAGAGCAGAAGCGCTTGCGTGAAGAAATGCGCGAACAAGCAAAGCTGCAAAAAGAAATAGAAAATTCGCGCAAAGAACTTGAAAAAGAGCAAACGCACTATCAGAACGCGCTCAATAAATTAAATCAGCAATTTGCTTCCGCCGGAGAAACCGAAAAAGAGATTCTTGCCGAAAAACGAGCCGAAATAATGGAGCAACTGTCTGAGTTGGACAAAGCAATAAAGGACGTAGACTATCGTGCGGCTAATCAAAAGGCGGGCTATGTATATGTTATTTCAAACATCGGGGCGTTTGGCGAGGGCGTATATAAAATCGGCATGACGCGCCGTCTTGACCCGATGGAGCGCATAGATGAGCTTGGGGACGCTTCGGTGCCGTTTGATTTTGATATCCACGCCATGATATTTACCGAGGACGCGCCAAAGCTGGAAGCCGCTTTACATAAAGCGTTTGAAAACAGAAGAGTCAATATGGTTAATGCCAGACGAGAGTTTTTCAAAGTGTCTCTTGACGAAATCAAAAATGTTATACGTCAAAACTTCGATAAAACCGTAGAATTCGTTGACGTGCCTGATGCCGAACAATACCGCCAGACTTTGTTGATGCGTAACGCTCAGCAATAAAACAGACTGTGAGCGGCGAGCCAACGCCGCAACGGCGAACGAGCGCGAACGGTAAGAAATAACGCTTCTGTTTCCGGCTTTTTTCCCACAAAGCTGCGCTTTGCGGGGACCCCTTTTTTCGTTTGCGAATTTTTTGCAGGCATAAAAGGTATCCATATTTTCCGGCAGAGGAAAATATGGATGCTATCGCTTAGCACCCCACCCCGCCGCACTACCTGCGAAAGGAAAGTTTGAGAGCCCCCGCCCCTAAGAGGGGAGGGGGCGGCTCACTTATCCCTATCCGTAGAAAGTCCGACGGGGGAGGGGTGACTAAACGATAGCATTCGAAAAAATTCCGCCCCGAGGCGGGATTTTGCGAATACCTTTTCGCAGGCCGGTTCGGCGCTCGCAGAACGCAGGTAATTGCTGCAAGCCGGTCGCTCAATATGCCCTCTCCTGCAACCCTCTCGGCCCTATTCCCTATAAAAAATCTCAGTCAGGCTTTCGAGACCGAGCCTGTCGCTTTCGTCAAAATATGCCGGCTCGACGCTGTCCATGTCGAGCACGCCCCAGATATTGCCGCCCTTTTTGAGGGGTATGACAATCTCGGAGTGCGTGTTGCAGTCGCAGGCGATATGCCCCTCGAAGCAATCGACCTCGTCAACGACGACAGATTCGCCGCGCTTAAGCGCGGTCCCGCAGACGCCCGCGCCGAGAGCTATCCTCGAAACGGCGGGCTTTCCCTGAAAAGGCCCGAGCCTCAGACCGTTTTCGTCGGCAAGATAAAACCCCGCCCAGTTTGCGCCCTCAAACGCCTGTTTTATGACCGAGCAGGCGTTCGCGAGAACTGCGATAAGGTCGGTCTCGCCGGCGGTATATAACAAAAGCTGCTCTTTGAGCATTTTGTAAAATTCGGTTTTATCCTTCGGATATTCAACTTCGATATAACTCATTTTTACCCTTTCGTTCAGTCTATCTCGCTGCGCTCCTTTGCGCTGAGCCTTGAAGCGGTGCGAGCCATTTTTGCCTTTGCGCGTTTGACGTCCGAGAGATTTTCTCTGCCTCTTTTTTCCTCAAAGGCTTCCTCGGCGGCGCGTTCGGCGCTTCTTTTTTCTATCTCCTCGGGGAGCTCGGCGCTTTCCACCAAAACGGTGACCTTTCCGCCCTCTATCATGCAAATTCCCGCCGAGAGAACGGCTTCGATACGTTTTCCGTCGCCGCAGTCAAAATTCGCTGAGCCCTTTGAGACCGCGACGATCTCGTCCTCGTGCCCAGCCATAATGCCGTAAAGTCCGTCAACGGTCGGAATAACGAGCGAGGCGCAGCCGCCTCGGAAAAAGGTTCTGTCCGCCGCAAGGATTTCAAGCTGAAAAAGGTTCATTTCAAAGCCTCCGCCTTTTTGAAAACGTCGTCGAGCGTTCCGACGTTGTAAAACGCAGCCTCCGGAAGATCGTCTACCTCGCCGCCGATTATAGCTTTAAAGCCGCGTATCGTCTCTTTTAAGGGGACGTATCTTCCCTCGGCGCCGGTGAATTTTTCGGCTACGAACATCGGCTGAGACAAAAATCTCTGCACCTTTCTCGCCCGAAGTACGGCCGTGCGGTTTTCCTCCGAAAGCTCTTCGATTCCGAGTATCGCGATAATGTCCTGAAGCTCGCGGTATTTCTGGAGAATCTCCTGGACCCCGCGCGCGACTTCATAGTGTTCTCTGCCGACGGTCTGCGGCTCGAGAATCCTCGACGAGCTTTCAAGAGGATCGACCGCGGGATAAATTCCCTGCTCGGCGATTTTCCGTGAAAGAACGGTGGTGGCGTCAAGGTGAGTGAAGGTCGTTGCCGGCGCGGGGTCGGTGAGGTCGTCCGCAGGTACGTAATCGGCCTGGACAGAGGTTATCGAACCGTTTTTCGTCGAAGCTATCCGCTCCTGAAGAGCGCCCATCTCCTCGGCGAGCATAGGCTGATATCCGACAGCCGAGGGCATTCTTCCCAAAAGCGCCGAGACCTCGGAGCCCGCCTGAACGAATCTGTAAATATTGTCTATGAAAAACAGCACGTCGCGGTGCTCGACGTCTCGGAAATGCTCGGCCATCGTAAGCCCCGAAAGTGCGACTCTCATTCTGACGCCGGGGGCTTCGTTCATCTGCCCGTAAACGAGCGCGGTCTTTTCAAGAACGCCCGACTGCTTCATTTCGTTCCAAAGATCCGAGCCCTCTCTCGAGCGCTCGCCGACGCCGGCGAACACCGAATATCCGCCCTGATTCATCGCGACGTTGTGTATAAGCTCCTGAATGAGCACGGTTTTTCCGACGCCCGCGCCGCCGAAAAGCCCTATCTTTCCCCCTCGGGGATAAGGCTCAAGAAGATCGACGACCTTTATTCCGGTCTCCAAAAGCTCGATGTCGGTCGAAAGCTCGGAAAAATGCGGAGCGCGGCGGTGTATCGGGCTTCTTTTGACGTTTTCGGGGAGCGCCTCGCCCTCGTCGATAGTCTCGCCCAGAACGTTGAACACTCTGCCCAAAACCTCTTTGCCGACCGGCACCGTTATGCCCCTGCCCTCGGCCCTTACCTCGGTTCCGAGGCTGAGACCCTCGCTTTGGGCGAGCATTATGCAGCGCACGGCGTTTCCGCCGATGTGCTGAGCGACCTCCATAACGAGGTCTTTTTTGTTTACGGTAACGGTGAGCGCCTCGCGGATTTTCGGAAGCGCGCCGTCGAACTCAACATCGACGACAGAGCCGGATATTGCGGAAATTTTTCCGACAGCCATAAAAAAGCTCCTTTCAGAATGGTTCAGCGGCGGTGCTCGCGCTGAAATCTCGCCGCGGCGGAAATCTCGGTTATTTCCCTTGTGATCTCGTTCTGGCGCAGCTTGTTACACTCAAACGCAAGCTCGTCGAGCATATCTCTCGCGCTGCGGTCGGCCGATTCCATAGCGGTCATTCTCAAACGCTGCTCGCTCAAAAAGCTGCCGACGAGCGCGCTGTAAACATATCCGCAGACATAGCTCGGCACCACGGCTTCAAGCACCTCTTTTTCGGAGGGGAAAAATCTGAAGCCCTCGGGCGAGGGTTCGCCGTCGCCCGAAAGCTCGCGGCGGTGAAAGGGGATTATCCTTTCGCGGCGCACCTCGGTCACGGCGTCGTTCACGAAATCGGTATAAATCACGAACAGCTTTGAAAAATCTCCTCTTTCAAAGCCCGAAAGTAAAATCGAGCTCAGCTTTCTGGCCCGCTGAAGGGTCGGGTTTTGAGCCGAGAATTCAAAATCGCGCTCAAAGGGTATGTTTTTTGCGGCGAAATATCTTCGGCCATAGCTTCCGACGACGAACAGCTTCGAGTCGGGGTGCTCCTCAAGGGCGCTTTCGGCCTCTTTTATGACGCTTTTGTTATATGCTCCCGCAAGCCCCTTGTCGGCGGTTATAACGAGAATTCCGTACGTTCCCTCGGACAGCTTTCCGCCGTCGGCGGGGTAGTAATAGATCGAGTCGATGTCGGACGAGCTGCGAAAAATTCGCTTGATCTGAGCCCTCAGCACATCGAAATAAGGGCGGGTCTGGTCGAAAGCCGCCTTTGCGCGCCTCATCTCGTTTGAGGCGATAAGGTACATTGCTCCGGTTATTTTCTGGGTCTCTCCGATAGAGCCCATTCTTGCGCGAAGCTCATATTCACTTATCATCGCACACCGCCTTTGCGACCTCGGCGATATCCTCTTTGTCCTGCTGCGAGAGCTTCTGCCCGCCGTTTATGCGGTCAACGATATCGTTTCTGTCGCGATAGAGCCGCCTTAAAAATCTTCTGACGGTTTTGCCGAAATCCGCGTCGTCAACGCCGTCAAGACAGCGCGAGGTCGCCGCGGTCAGAATCGCTACCTGCTGCCACTCCGAGTATGGCGCTCCCTGCTCCTGCTTGAGGGCGTTCATGAGTATCTCTCCGGCGCGAAGGCTTTTTTGCATTTCGTCGTCAAGATAATTTGAGAACTGAGTGAAGACTTTCATCTCGCGATACTGCGCAAGCTCGAGACGAAGCGTGCCGGCGGCGGATTTCAGGCAGTCGGTCATGGCGTCTCCTCCGACGCGTGAGACCGAAAGCCCGACGTTTACCGCAGGGCGCTGACCCGAGCGGAACAGCGAGGTATCCAAAAAGATCTGTCCGTCGGTTATCGAGATTATGTTTGTAGGGATATACGCGGAAACGTTCCCCGAAAGGGTCTCGACGATAGGCAGGGCGGTCATGCTTCCGCCGCCGTGAGACGACGAAAGGTGCGCCGAGCGCTCCAAAAGCCTTGAATGGAGATAGAAAACGTCGCCCGGGTATGCTTCGCGCCCGGGGCTTCTTCCGAGAACGAGGCTCAAAGAGCGATAGGCGACGGCGTGCTTTGAAAGGTCGTCATAGACGATGAGAACGTCGCGCCCCTCTTTCATGAAATACTCCGCCATTGCGCAGCCCGAATAAGGCGCGATATATTGAAGCGGAGCGGAATCGCTCGCCGAAGCCAAAATTACTATGGTATACTGCATCGCCCCCGCTTCTTCAAGCGTCTTTACGAGCCGCCTTACCGAGCTCGCTTTCTGACCGATAGCGACGTAAACGCAGATAACTCCCGAGTCTTTTTGGTTTAAAATGGTATCTACGGCGATAGCGGTCTTTCCGGTCTGCCTGTCGCCGATGATAAGCTCGCGCTGCCCCCTGCCGATAGGGAACATCGAGTCGATAGAGAGTATTCCGGTTTTAAGAGGCTTGTTGACCGGCTGCCTCGCCGCGATGCCGGGTGCGGGGCTTTCGACCGGGAAATATCCCGCCGGCTGGATTTCGCCCTTGCCGTCGATAGGAACTCCGAGAGCGTCGGTAACTCTGCCGATAAACCCTTCTCCGACCGGAACGCCCGCCGATTTTTTCGTTCTTTTAACGTGCGTCCCCGCAGCAACGCTGTCGTCCGAGTCGAACAGAATGCAGCCGAGCGAGGTCTTTGAGATGTTTTGCACCATTCCGCGCGCTCCGCCCTCAAAGAGGAGTATCTCGCCGTAAGCGGCCTTTGTCAGTCCGCTGACTACCGCAACTCCGTCTCCGACGGTGACGACCGTGCCGATCTCCTCGGAAACGGGAAGCGGCTCGAATTCATCTACCGCCCTTTTCAGCAGGGGAATTACCCCGCCCTCGTCGTTTCCGACCGACTGCATGGCCTCGTGAAGCTGCCGAAGAAGCCCCTCGGTGCTCCAGTCGTAAATATCCGAGCCGACCTCGAGGCGGAAACCGTTCACAAGCCTCGGGTCGCGAGCCCACTGGAAATAGCAGCGCTCGTTATATTTCAGCTCAATAAAGCGCTCGAAGCGCCTGCGCTGGTCGATAGTCGGCTCCACGGCGGAATAGAGCACCGCCCGAAGTCTTTTCGTATCACTCATTTGCGTTTTCCTTTTCAACTGAGGCTAAAAACGTCTCGAAAGCCTCGGCGGCGCTTGACAAAACAGCCTTTTCGACAGATTCGGCGGCAAGCTCGGAAATGTCGGCCGCGCTTTGCTCGAGCGCTTTTTTGCGAATGGATTCCGCCTCGGCGCGGGCGTCGGAAATTATTTTTTCGGCTTCGGCCTCGGCGTCGGAAATCTTTTGATCGTATTGCTCCTGCGCCGAGCGGGCGGCTTCCGCCATGCGGCGCTTTGCGTCTTCTTCCTTTTCGGCGGTCCTTTGGTCTACCGATTCAAGAGCCTCGTCGGCCTCTTTCAGCTTTTTCGCGGCTTCGTCCGCCTGCTGCTTATATTCCGCCTCTCTTGCGTCGATAAATTTCTTTATCGGCTTATAGAGCAGGAAATAAAGCACTGCGAAAAGGATCACAAAGTTCAGCATATGAAGAAGGATCTGCTGAACGTCGATATTCAGCGGCAATTTCATGCCTTATTTCCTCCTTAAAGTACAAACACCACTAAGATGGCGACGATAAGAGCATAGATTATCGCCGTTTCGATGAACACAAGTCCGAGCATCATCGCGCCGCGCATATTTCCCGAGGCCTCGGGCTGCCTTGCGATGCCGTCGATGGTCTTCATAATAGTCATCGCCATGGCGATGGCGCCCGCGGCTGCCGCCGTTGCGATGATTATTGCGGCGGCGATGGCCTTATAGTCGCGAACGGTGTTTTCGGACTGAGTTTCGGTCTGAGCCTCGGCCTGAGCGGGGGCTGCGTTTTCCTCCGCAAAAACGGTAAGACCCATCGCCAAAACGAGGGACGCCGCCAAAATTACGGAGAGAATGATTTTCAATGCTTTCATGTTATCAGTTCCTTTCAGAATCATTTGCGCTTTATTTTTTTATCGTGGACCTCGGTGCTTTCGCCATAGAAAACCGAGACGAGCATCGTGAGGACGTAAGCCTGGATTATCGCGTGCAAAAGCGTGAACAGCACCGCGACCACCGAGGGCAGAACAAAGCTGAGCGGCAGGTAGTGATATACGAGGTCGGTGACGAGCGCGCCGCTCAAAAGGGCGCCGAAAAGCCTGAAGCTCATCGATATCGGCAGCGAGAAGTCTTTGAGGGCGTTCACTGCTCCCCTTGCTTTTCCGTAGATGATTCCGCTGACGAGTATAACGCCGTAAGACATCACGCCCATGGCTATCGCGCCGTTAATGTCGGCAAGCGGCGCGGGGAGGGTTATCGACGAGCCGCTAACGGTCACAGCCTGAAGCCCCAAAAGCTCAAAAAGCGTGCTGAACGCGATGTAAACGCCCGCCGTGAAGACATATGCTCCGAGAAAGCCGTTTCGGTGAGGGCTGTTTTGCTTTGCAAGCCCCGAAAAATATTTCACCGCCGTTTCAAGAACGAGCTGGAATTTTCCGGGTATCTTTTTGAAGCGAGGAATTGCGAACAGTCTCACCCCGAGGGCGAAAACGGTTAAAATCGCCGTGACTGCAAAGGCCGATATAAGCCCCGGGTTCACTTCAAGGCCGAAAAGACCTATCTTTGCGCTTTCATGAAGCACTCCGTCGCGCATGGCCTCCTGAATGGGTTCTTTCTCCTGCCCGGGGACAAGAATTATCCCGACGAGCAGCAGAGCCGCTAAAACAAGGAAGATCGCGGCGCTTATTATCAGTTGTTTTTTGCTCAAAACATCACCGCCTATACAAAAGGCTGAGCAAACCCGCGGCACGCCGTTGCGCCGCCAAGGTCAATGCCAAGCCGTTAAGATCAAAAGCCGAGATTCAGTTGCGATAAGCTATTATAGCACCATTGCGCCAAAAGGTCAACCCTTAATTTATATTGCAAACAGAAAGGGAAAACTGCGCCGGCAGAGGAGCACACTAAGCCGGGGGCTTGGAATGTGCGCCGAACGGCGCAACGCCGCGCCGTTTCCCTCTTTCTTGCGTGTCTTTTCGCTTCACTTTTCTGCACGCACAGAAAAGTGAAGGAGCACTCCCCTTCAGGGGAGGGAAGAGAGGGTGGGGAAAGTGTGAAAAGCGTCCGACGTTTGCGAGCTAAAAGGTATTCAATCATTCCCTCTCACGAGGTAAAGATTTCATACTATTTTAAGCCACCCCACCCCCGCAGGACGTTTGTTAAAAAGATAGCAAAGCGAACGCCCCCGCCCCTCGAGGGGCGGGGGCTATCATACTTAGCCTTTCCGCAGAAAGTATAGCGGGGGTGGGGTGATAAGCGATAGCATTCTTCTTACCCGCGGAAGCGGGGAAGATGAATACCTTTTCCCCACTCAGCCCGGCTTCCGCCAACCGCAGGTATAAATTCTCACCCCGCCGGCTTTTCTGCAACGTCTTCGCAGCGGCGTGAAGATAAATACCTTTCCCCTCTCACTTCTCCTCAAAAGCGATCCTTATGTCCAAAGAGACCTCCGGCAGCCTGATGCGGTATTTTTCCGCGAGCTCGGGGCCGCAGGAATTCGAGCCGACGCCCGCCATTTCGGCGTCAACGCAGATAACGTTTGAAGCGCACTTTTCAAGCTCAAAGCTGTGCCGCTTCGAGGAAAGCTCCTCCTCGGTATATTCCATGGCGCTGAAGCTGAGATCCCTTGCCGCCTCGAACCTAACCGACGCCTCGGAGCTTTTCAGAATCATCTCCTTGCAGCCGAAATGCGAGGAATTCTCCTGCGGGCGGATATAGTTTTCAAACATATTCTCGATTTTTTCCTCGAATCTGCCGAGGTATGAAGCTCGGTGCTTGTCGGAGTAGCTTTCAAAGGGGCCGTAGCCGTAATATTCCACCCGGTCGAACGCTTTCGGCACAAACAGCCTGATTCCGAAGCGCGGCAGCATTTTCAGCTTTTCGCCGGCTTTAAGAAGCGATTTTATCTCGAGGGTGCCGTCGGGGAAGAGAATGTATTTTGTCTCGGCGGAGGCAAAGGGCTGCAAAATATTCCAGCCGAACGACTGCGAAACGCTGATGATCGCGCTGCCGTTTTCAAGCTCGGCCGAGGTCGAATAGACCTTGACGTCATAATCGTTCAGGTGGAGCCTGAACCAGTCGCCGCGCTGAGAATCGTTGTCGGTCGGAGCACGGAAGAAATTAAAGCTCATCGGCCTGTCAAGAAGCTCGCAGCCGTTTTTTGAGAAGGACGAAACGCAGGCTTTT
The DNA here is from genome assembly GCA_947623585.1 of uncultured Clostridia bacterium. Taxonomy (GTDB): domain Bacteria; phylum Bacillota; class Clostridia; order Oscillospirales; family Ruminococcaceae; genus Faeciplasma. The sequence goes on from CANQHA010000002.1 coordinate 38,192, forward strand.
CTGCGGTCGAACAGAAGTTTCACGTCTCCCGCCGAGGCTTCAAACCAAAGCGGCGTTTCGCTGAGCCTTGCGCTGCCCGATGCTTCGCGCGGCAGGGTCTTTAAGTTCTCCTCGAAGATTTCAAGCTGGTCAAAGCACGCCTCGAAGCCGGCTTTCGCCCAAGGGGTATCGCGCTTTTGAGAGAAAATGAAGCGGATATATCTGCTGAACGGGCGGTCGCGGGTCTCGGGGACGGATATCTCGCAGGTTTTTCCGGCGGGGAGAGAAAATTCGACCTTTCCCTCGCGAACGACCTCGCCGTTTTCGGTTATTTCAAAGCGGCAGTCGAAAAGCTCCTCGGCAGACGAAAAACCGAGCCTGCTCGCAAAGAGATATTTTCCGCCGCCGAGGCTTTTGGCCCTCACCGGGCGATAGACCTGCTTCATCTCAAAAAGCCCGGTATGAGGCCGCCTGTCGGGATAGCAAAGGCCGTCGCAGCAGAAGTTTCCGTCGTTGTGCCGCTCGCCCCAGTCTCCGCCGTAGCCGAATTTCGGGGAGCCGTCCTCGGTCTTTCCGATGGGAACGCTGTGGTCGCACCACTCCCAGACGAACGCGCCGGCGACTTTTTCGTTTTCATAAATCGCCTGCCAGTAATCCTCAAGGTCGCCGGGGCCGTTTCCCATCGCGTGGCAATACTCGCAGAGAACAAGGGGTCTGCCGGCAGAATCCGATTCGCTTTCGGGATAGTTTTTGACGTAATCGGTCGGAGGGTACATTCTCGAAACGACGTCAAGCTCGTGAGTGTCTTTTTTGTCGAGGCGGTGAACGCTTTCATAATGCACTATCCGCGAGGGATCCTCGCTTTTTATCCAAAGCGCCGAGCGCCGCATGGCGTCGGAATAGCCCGCCTCGTTTCCCATCGACCACATGATCACGCAGGGACGGTTGAAATCGCGGCTCAAAAGCCTTTTGTGGCGGTCGAATATCGCCGCCTCGAATTGGGGATCCATAACTGTAATAGCGATGCCGCCATAGCCCCCCTCGCGGCTCCACTTAAAGTCCTGATAGACGTCGATGCTTCCGTGGGTCTCAAGGTCGGCCTCGTCGATGACGTAAAACCCGAGCTCGTCGCACATCTTATAAAACAGCGGCGAATTCGGATAGTGCGAGGTCCTTATCGCGTTGACGTTGAAGCGCTTCATCATGAGAAGGTCTCCCAGCATCTTCTCGCATGAGGCGTAATAGCCGGTGTCGGGATAGCTGTCGTGGCGGTTCACTCCGCGCAGCTTTATCGCCCTGCCGTTGAGCCTGAAAACGCCGCCCTCGATCGAAATTTCCCTGAAACCGACCTTTTCGCCGATGATCTCTCCGCCGCTTTCAACAGTCAGGCGATAGAGCATGGGGTCTTCCGCCGACCAAAGAGAGGGATTTTCGATTCGGCACTCAAACGGCGCGGTCTCCGAGGCTTCTCCCGACGAGACAACCTCGCCCGAGGGGCTGTAAAGGGTGATTTTTGCGCGCTCGCCCGAAATTTCGACCGAAAGAGAGGCTTCGCCGTTTTTGAGCTTTGTTTTTACGCGATAATCTTTTACGCGGTTTTCGGGGCGAGAGAGGATATAAACGTCGCGGAAAATGCCCGAGAGCCTTATTTTATCCTGATCTTCAAGATAGGTGCCGTCGCACCATTTGAGGACTGCTGCGGTCAGGGTGTTTTTGCCCGCCGAGAGAAGCTCGGTTATGTCGAACTCCGAGGTCGAATGCGACACCTGAGAATAACCCGCAAAAACGCCGTTGACATAAAGGTAAACGCAGCTGTCAACGCCCTCGAAGACGATAATGCGCCTAAGGCCGTCGGGGGAATAGTCATAGTCGCGGTAATATACTCCGACGGGGTCGTCGTCGGGAACGAACGGCGGGTCATAGGGGATAGGATACTGAACGTTTGTATACTGCGGGCGGTCAAAGCCCTTTAACTGCCAGTTTGACGGCACCGAGATCTCGGTCTCGGGCTTATTTGAGCAGAAATCGTCGGGCAGGTCGATTACGCTTTCGCGGTATAAAAATCCCCAGCTTCCGTTCAAAAGCTCAAAGCGGGAGCTTTTTTCTCTCGGCAAAAAGGGGTCTTCGCCCTCTGCGAATGGAATGAAGTAAGCGTGAGGCTCGAGCGCGTTCACATGAAGCCGCGAGGGGTCCTCGTGAAAGAGCATTTTGCTTTTTTGAGAGCCGATTTTTGAAATTTTTCCGAGATCCATATATTTCATATCCTTTCCCGATATTTTTATATATGATAGCACAGATAAAAGCGTTTTTCAATAGTCCGGTTAGCGCGGCTAACAAAAACTTGATTTATTTTTTGAAATGTAATATAATCACCGTATATGTATTATTTTGAGAAAGGAATCGGAAAATGGAAAGAAAGATCCTGAAGAACAAAATATATCTTTATCTGACGGAATTTTTCGCCGGAATGTCGGTCATGGCGGCGGAGCTTGGGGCTTCAAGGCTTTTGGCGCCTTATTTCAGCTCGTCGCAGATAGTCTGGACCATAATAATCGGCACGATAATGATCGCCATGGCGCTCGGAAACATATACGGCGGCAGGACCGCCGACAAAAATCCCGACCCCGACAGACTTTATCTTCGCATTACCGCCGCGGCGGTCTGGCTTGCCGCGATACCGGTGCTCGGAAAATACGTCATCGTCGGAATATCCGGCGTGATGATTTTTGCGGTGAACTCTAACCTTCTCATATGGGCGGCGTTCGCGGCCTGCATGGTGATATTCGTCTTCCCGCTGTTTTTGCTCGGAACCGTCACTCCGTCGCTCGTGAAATACAGCGTTGACAGCCTTGACAAAAGCGGCGGCACCGTCGGGCTTTTGAACGCCTCAAACACGATAGGAAGCATTATCGGCACCTTTGTTCCGACCTTTGTTACCATTCCGACCGTCGGCACCTCGGCGACGTTTCTCATTTTTGCCGGAATTCTTCTTGCGCTTTCGGCGATATATTTTTTCAGCGAGAAAAGAAAGCTGCTTCAGATATCCCTTGCTATCGCGGCGGCGCTTTTATGCTGCGTTTTCGGGGCGGTAAGCAGCTTCGCCTTTTGGCAGGACGACATCGAATACGAGGGCGAGTCGGTTTATAACTATCTTCAGGTGACCGAGGACGAGGACGAGGTGATTTTATCGACAAACGTGCTTTTCGGGGTGCAGTCGATGCTCGAAAAATCGGGCGGACTGACCGGAATGTATTACGATTATGCGATGGCGGCGCCCTATATGGCGGGGCTTTATGAAAAGGACGGGCTCGACGTTTTGATCCTCGGAATGGGCACCGGCACATATGCCACTCAGTGCTCGAATTATTTCGATAACCTTAATTTCGAGGGCGTCGAGATCGACGAAAAAATAATTGCGCTTTCAAGGGAATATTTCAGGCTGCCCGAAACGGTCGGGGTTACGCTTTACGACGGCAGGGCTTTTTTGAACGCCGCCGATAAAAAATACGACGTAATAATGGTCGACGCCTATCAGGACATAACGATACCCTTTCAGATGTCCACCGTCGAATTTTTCACCCTCGTAAAGGATCATCTCAACGAGGGCGGGGTCATGGTCATGAACATGAATATGAATTCGGGCGGAGAAAACGGCATCAACGCCTATCTGAGCGATACCGTCTCGGCGGTTTTCGACAGCGTTTACACCGTTGATGTTTCGAGGACCTCGAACGTCGAGCTTTTTGCCGCGAACGGATTTGACATGATAAAAAGAATGTCCGAAAACGTCGAAAAAGAGGATGACCCCGAGCTGAGAGCGCTTATGGAGAGGATATCCTCGGGGCTGCAAAAATATTCGGCGGGCGAAAGGGTCATGACCGACGACCGCGCGCCGGTCGAGCTTTTGGGAATAAGGGCGATAGACGCGCTGATTTTCGATCAGGCGGAATATTACAAGGCGGTTTTCAGGGCTTACGGCTTCAAGGGGCTTATAAGCAGCCTGAGCTGATTGGAGGAAAAAGTTTAAATGGACGACGTTAAAAACGAAGCGCAAAAGGCGGCGTCGGAGGCGAAATTCATAAAAATGACCACCGAGCCGGTCGAAAGGCTCGTCGCGCAGCTTGCCGTTCCGACGATAATAAGTATGCTCGTGACATCGTTTTACAACCTTGCCGACACGTTTTTTGTCAGACAGCTTGAAAGCGATTCGATGATAGCCGCGGTGGGAATTGTTTTCCCGCTGATGGCGATAATCCAGTCCTTCGGATTTTTCTGCGGGCACGGCTCGGGAAACTATATCTCACGCGCGCTCGGAAGAAAGGATTACTCGGACGCCGAAAAAATGGCCGCCGCCGGGTTCGGCTATGCGATACTCTTCGGCCTTGCGATAATGATTATCGGCACGGCTTTTCGCGGGCCTTTCGTCACCGTTTTGGGAGCCAAGACCGAAGCGACCGCCGCGGCCTCGGCGGACTATATGCAGTGGATACTTTTTGCGGCGCCTTTCATGACCGGAGCGTTCGTTCTCAACAACCAGCTGAGAATGCAGGGAAACGCTTTTTTTGCGATGATAGGGCTGACCTCGGGCTCGATCCTGAACGTCGTTTTGGACCCGGTATTCATCTTCAAAAAGGGCGACCCGCTTTTCGGCGGCGCGGTGACTATGCCGTTCGGGATCGGTCTCGGCGTGGGCGGGGCGGCCCTCGCAACGGCGCTCAGCCAGATAGTCAGCTTTGTTTTGCTTCTTTTGGGAATACATTTCAGCGACAACATCAAAATAAATCTTAAAAATTTCAGCTTCAAGCCCTATTATTTCAAGGGGATAATTCAGGGCGGGCTGCCCTCGCTCGTCCGGCAGGGGCTTGCAAGCGTTGCGACGATGGCGCTCAATCACGCCGTCGGGATCTACATAGACGGCGACGAGATGATAGACGCCGTTCAGGCCGCGATGACCGGCGTTTCAAAGGTCATGAATATCGCTTCGTCGGCGCTCATAGGATTCGGACAGGGGTTCCAGCCCGTCTGCGGCTTCAACTATGGCGCAAAGCGCTTCGACCGAGTTCGCAGGGCGTTTTGGTTCTGCCTGTGGCTGAGCGTTTTGGTGCTTTGCGTGCTTTCGGCGGCGGGCTTTGTTTTTGCCGATAAGATAACAGCCGCCGTCGCCGGCTCGAGCCGCCTTGCGCAGACAATCGCCGCGTTCACGATGAGGGCGCAGCTTGCGGTCTTTCCGATAGTTTCGTGGGTGGTGCTTGTGAACATGATGCTTCAGAACATCGGCATGACCGCCCGCGCAACGATAGTCGCGATGACGCGCCAAGGGCTAACGTTCATTCCTTGCGTGCTCGGGCTGCCGCTTTTGATAAGCCTTTTCGGCGGCGAGCCGGTTTTGGGGCTTGAGCTTGCGCAGACCTGCGCCGACGTTTTGGCGTTTTTCATCTCGCTTCCGATAGGGCTTTCGGTGCTATCAGAGATGAAAAAGGCCGAGCCGCCCGAGGATGTTGCAAAATCCGACGGCTTGTGATAAGATAGGATAAAATACGGCTTAAAATTCAGGAGGCAGCCGCCCTCAAATAATTATGTTTTCAGGTGATAAAAATGGCTTCACAGGTTAAAGCGCCTTGGCTTGACAATTACGGAGACGTGCCGAAGACGCTTGATTATTTCGACGGAACGATGTGGGAGATGGTCGAAAGGGCCGCCAATGAGCGCCCGGCTCACATCGCTTACGACTTCATGGGAAAATCCACGACCTATGCGAGATTCAAGGCAAACGTTCACGCCTGCGCAAAGGCTTTGCGTGCTGCCGGCGTCAAACCGGGAGACAGAGTGACGGTGTGTATGCCGAACTGTCCGCAGGCGGTCGTGATGTTTTATGCGATAAACCTCATGGGCGGCATCTCAAACATGGTGCATCCGCTTTCAAGCCAGAACGAGATACTCTTTTATCTCAACGTTTCAAAGAGCGTCTGCGCGCTGACCCTCGACCAGTTCTATCCGAAATTCGAGGCGATAAGAAAGGACGCTCCGGCGCTTAAAACCCTTGTCATCGCCGCCGTGAAAGACGAGCTGAAGCCGCTTCTGAAGCTCGGATACAGCCTCACCGAGGGCAAAAAGCTGCCAAAGCTGCCGAAGGGTGGAGAATATGTCGCATGGAAGGAATTTATCGCCGCCGGAAAAGGCTATGCCGGAGAATATATTTGCCGCAAGGATAAAAACGACCCCGCCGTGATACTTTACAGCGGCGGCACCACCGGCACCACAAAGGGAATACTCCTTTCAAATTTAAACCTCAACGCGCTTTCGGCTCAGGTCATCTCGGCGAACCCGATCTATGACAAGGACGATAAGATCCTCGCCGTCATGCCGATTTTCCACGGCTTCGGGCTCGGCGTTTCAATCCACACGTTCCTCTCAAACTGCGGGCGCTGCGTTTTGGTGCCGAGGTTCACGCCGAAGACCTATGCGCACGATATTCTGAAAAACCGCTGCAACTTCATCGCCGGCGTGCCGACCCTTTATGAGGCGCTTTTGAGGCAGCCCGAGATGAAAAACGCCGATCTGAGCTGCTTAAAGGGCGTTTTCTCGGGGGGAGACACCCTCACCGCCGAGCTTAAAAAGCGCTTTGACAAATTCCTTAAAGACCACAACGCAAACGTCGTCGTCAGAGAGGGCTACGGCACCACCGAGTGCGTGACCGCTTCCTGCCTCACGCCGCTCCACCTTTATAAGGAGGGCTCGATAGGTCAGCCTTTTGCCGATACATACTATAAAATAGTTCAGGTCGGCACCAACATCGAGGTGCCTTACGGTGAAGAGGGCGAGATCTGCATCTCGGGGCCGACGGTCATGCTCGGATATCTTGACAACCCCGAGGAGACCGCGAACACTTTAAGGCTTCACGGCGACGGAAGAACATGGCTTCACACCGGCGACCTCGGAATCATGGACGAGGACGGCTTCATCTACTTCCGCCAGAGGATAAAGAGAATGATAATAACCTCGGGCTATAACGTTTATCCGTCTCAGCTTGAAAACGTTCTCGAGGGCTGCGAGGCGGTGCAGCTCGCCTGCGTCATCGGCGTGCCCGACCCCTATAAAATGCAGAAGATAAAGGCTTTCGTCGTTTTGAAGGAGGGCTATCCGGCGGACGACGGTACCCGCGAAACGATTTTGGATTACTGCAAAAAGAACATTGCAAAATACGCCATGCCTTATGAGATAGAATTCCGCGAAAGCCTGCCGACGACGCTCGTCGGAAAGGTGGCTTATCGGGTGCTTGAAGAGGAAGAGGCTGCCAAGCGCGGAGAAAAGGTCGGGGCGACGGTCTGATAAAAAGCGACAAAAATACCCCTTTTGTGAAAACGCGGTAGGGGTATTGTTTTTATAGCGCAACTATATAACGGCGGGAAGTTTTTGGGATATTCGGGTATTGAAAAATAAATTTTGCTGTGCTATAATATCGCATTGTGGAATTTTGCCTGTTTGAAGCGATAAAGCGGGCGAAAAAATTGCGACACGGAGGACAATGTAATGAAAAGAAGTACGATCAAGAAGTATGCAAAATTGATTGTAAGAGTCGGCGCAAATGTTCAGAAGGGTCAGACGGTCCAGTTGACCTGCTCGGTCGATCAGGCTGATTTCTGCGCGCTTGTCGTTGACGAATGTTATAAAGCCGGCGCCAAGCACGTTGAAATAGATTGGGTCAATTACAAGGTCGGAAGAAGCAGGATGCGCTATGAGACCATAAAAACGCTTTCCACCGTTCACAAGTGGCAGGAGGAAAAGATGAAATGGGCAGCCGAAGAGCTTCCTTGCAGAATTAACATAGTTTCGGAGGACCCCGACGGCTTCAAGGGCGTCAACCCCGCAAAAATGCAGAAAGTCTCGGTCAACCGCTATAAGATAACAAAGAAATATTCCGATCTTATGGAGTCGAAATATCAGTGGACGATAGCGGCGGTGCCCGGAAAGGAATGGGCGAGAAAGGTATTCCCCGGAATAAGAACGAGTCAGGCGGTCGAGAAGCTGTGGAAAGCGATCTTGGAGACGGTATACGTCACCGACGACAACGACCCGATCGAGGTCTGGAAAAAGGTCAACGAGGATTTCAAGAGCCGCTGCGAGAAGCTGAACGAAAATAAGTTTGAATACCTCGAATATAAATCCTCGAACGGCACCGATTTCAAATGCTGGCTCACCCCGAAATCAAAGTGGTGCGGCGGCGGAGAATATGACCTGAACGGGCGCTTCTTCAACCCGAATATGCCCACCATCGAGGTCTTCACCACCCCCATGAAAGGAAAGGCCGAGGGAAAGGTTGTCTCGACCAAACCGCTTTCTTACGGCGGGCAGATGATAGAGAATTTCTCGATAACCTTCAAGGACGGCCGCGCGGTATCCTGCGAGGCAGAAAAGGGCAAGCAGCTTCTTGAGGAGATTTTGAATTCCGACAAGGGTTCGTCGATGATAGGCGAGCTTGCTTTGGTGCCGCAGGATTCTCCGATAAACAACCAGAACATTCTTTATTACGAGACGCTGTTCGACGAGAACGCAAGCTGCCACATCGCGCTCGGCAGAGGATATCGCGAGTGCATCGAGGGCTATGAGAACATGACCCACGACGAGCTTGGCGAGATCGGCGTCAACGAGTCGATGATACACGTCGATTTCATGGTCGGAGCGCCCGATCTTTCGATAGTCGGCCACACCTTCGACGGAAAGGACGTTCAGATTTTCAAGGACGGAAACTTTGTTATCTGAGCGGTAATTAAAAAGCGAATCAGTCCGGTGCGCCGGGCTGATTTTTATGCCCGAAAAGTTTTGCCTGCCGTTTTCACAAAAACTCCACAGGATATACACCGCGTTTTCGGCGCGGCGGGGCTTGCGTTTTTTTGCAGACTGCGGTATAATACAAAAATGGTAAAATGGAAAAATATCGCCGAGAGGGGGAAACCGCCGTGAAAAGACGCAGACAGACGCTTCGCTATATCGCTTCAAGGCTTTTCGGCTTTGCGCTGACCCTTTTTGCGGTCTCGCTTCTGATATTCTTCCTCGAACGGCTTTCAAACGTCGATCCGATAGCGGTGATTCTCGGCGGAAAGCGTGCCAACGAGGCGACTATCTCGGCGCTCAGAGAAAAATTCGGGCTCGATCTTCCGGTATGGCGGCAGTATCTCAACTGGATAGGCGGGCTTTTGCACGGGGATTTCGGCACAGATTTCAGATATCAGCAGCCGGTGTGGTCGCTTATCGCCCCGCGGCTCGGGGTGACGCTTCCGCTGATTGTTGCCGCCTCGGCGATAACGATTGCGATATCGGTTCCGATTGGCGTTTTGTGCGCCGTGAAGCAGGGCTCGGCAGTCGATACCGCGCTTTCGGCCTTTTGCCTTGCGGCGGTAAGCTGCCCGGGATTTTTCGTCTCAATGCTCGCAATAGCGGCGATCTCGCGGCTTGCGCCGTCGGTAAGGTTCACCGGCACGTTCAATGATTTTTCGGGCATGGTCGAAAGGCTCGCCCTGCCCGCCTTGTGCATCGCCCTCGGAATGATAGCCCTCGGCGCGAGGGTGATACGCTCGAAGATGATAACCGAGCTCGATTCCGACTATGTTCTTTTTGCAAGGGCTTCGGGCGTCAGCGAGCGCAAGGTAATTTTCGGAAAAGCGCTGAGAAGCTGCGTCATACCCTATTCCTCGGTCATGTCGATACAGATAGGCTCGCTTCTTGTCGGGGCGGTCGCCGTCGAGGAGGTCTTTTCGCTTCAAGGGCTGGGCTCGCTGCTCATAGATTCGATTCAGGGCTCGAATTACCCCGTTACTCAGGCGATAACGATGATAACGGTGTTTTTCTTCCTCCTTCTCACCACGCTGGTCGATATCATCATCGCGGCGATAGACCCGAGGGTCGGAAAGGGGGAGGCCTCTTATGACTGAGAAAAAAAGCGCCTCAAGGTTTTTTACCCCCGCCGTCGCGATATCCTGCGCGGTGCTTTTTGCGGTGCTCATAATATCCGCTTTCGCGCCGCTTATCGCGCCTTACGACCCCACCGCGACCGACCTTGCGGCGACGCTTCAGGGGCCGTCTTTTGAGCATCTTTTCGGCACCGACCAGACCGGACGGGACATTTTTTCGAGAATGCTTTTCGGCGGAAGAACGACGATACTCGGCGCGCTCGGCATAGTTTTGCTTTCGATGGCGGTCGGAATTCCGGCGGGGCTTTTTGCGGGATATTTCGGCGGACCCGCCGACAGAATAATGATGAGGGCGACCGACGTTATCGTCAGCTTTCCGACGCTTTTGCTCGCGTTCATTTTTGTCGGAATTTTCGGGCGGGGACTTTTTAACTCGGTTCTCGCGATAGGAATAGTTTATATCCCGATGACGGCGCGCCTGACCCGCTCGCTCACGCTTTCGGAGAAAAACAAGGGCTATGTAGAAGCGCTGAAAACCTGCGGCTGTCCGTCGCTGAGGATAATGTTTAAGGAGATACTTCCGAACTGCCTGCCGACCCTTTCGAGCCAGCTCACGCTTGACATCGGCTACGCTGTTATTGACCTCGCCTCGATGAGCTTTATCGGTCTCGGCGTTAAGCTGCCCGAGTGCGATTGGGGCGCCATGCTCGAAGAATCGAGAAATCTTATTTTTACCCACCCGCTTTCGGCGCTCGCCCCGGGAATAGCCATTGCGGTGACGGTAACCGCGATAAACATTCTCTCCGACGGCGTTCAGAGATATATCGACCCGACCAAGAGAAAGCTGAAAAGGAGCGTGTTAAGACATGGATAAGCTCCTTGAAATAAAAAATCTCAGCGTCGGCCTGCTGACGGCTTACGGCTTCGTTCACGGCGTCAGAGACGTTTCACTTGACGTTTTTGAGGGCGAAACGGTCGGAATAGTCGGAGAATCGGGCTGCGGAAAAACGCTCACCGCAAAATCGGTGCTCGGGCTTCACAACGAAGAGCGCACCGAGCTCGGCGGGGAGATAATATTTACAAAAAAGAACGGCGAAAAGGCCGACATTCTGAAGCTCGGCCGGCGCGAGCTGAGAAAGCTGCGCGGAAGCGAGATATCGATGGTGCTTCAGGACCCGCCGCTTTCGCTCAGCCCGATAATTTCGGTCGGAAAGCAGCTTGAGGACGTGATCATCGCAAACAGGGGCGTTTCAAGAAAAGAGGCCGAGAGCGTCGCAATCGGACTTTTGAACGACGTCGGGATAGACCGCCCCGAGATGCGTTTAAAATCGCTTCCGGGCGAGCTTTCGGGCGGGCAGCTTCAAAGAATCTGCATAGCCGCCGCGATAAGCTCGAACCCGAGGCTTCTTATCGCCGACGAGCCGACCACCGCGCTCGATTCCGTCACTCAGGCGCAGATCCTCGGGCTTTTGAAAAGCCTCTCGGAGCAGCGGAAAATGGCGGTCTTGATAGTCACCCACAATTTCTCGGTCGTCAAGAGGCTTTGCGACAGGGTATACGTCATGTACGCAGGGTTCGTCGCCGAAAGCGGCAGCGTCGCCGAGGTGATAAAAAACCCGCTCCACTGCTATACCCGCGACCTTTTGCGAAGCATACCCGACGGCACAAAAAAGCGCCTCGAAGCGGTTTCGGGCACCCTGCCCGACGTTTATTCCGAGATAAAGGGCTGCGCTTACGCCCCTCGGTGCAAAAACGCCTGCGCGAGCTGCTTTGAAAAGACCGAGCCGAGGACCGAGGGTGGAAGGACCAGCCTTTGCTTGGCGGGGAGGTGCGGAGCTTGAACGAAGTGCTCGAGGTCAAAAACGTCTCTAAGACTTTTTATAAAGACGGCGCAAGGACCGAGGCCGTCAAAAACGTTTCCTTTTCTCTCAAAGAGGGCGAGATACTCGGCATAGCGGGGGAATCGGGCAGCGGAAAATCAACGCTTTCAAGGCTTTGCATGGGGCTTATAAAGCCCGACGGCGGTGAGATATTCATATGCCGGCAAAAGCTCTCGAAAAAATCAATAAAAAGCCTCAGACCGAAAATTCAGATGGTCTTTCAGAACCCTGCCGACACCTTTAATCCGGCGTTCTCGGTCGGTTCGGGGCTTTCCGAGGCCGGCAGGTGCCTCGGGCTTGAAAAAGAGCTTCTCAAAAAAAGAATACCCGAGCTTTTAAAGCTCACCGGGCTTTCGGAGAGCGTTTATAACCGCCGCCCGAAGGAGCTTTCCGGCGGGCAGCTTCAAAGGCTTGCGATAGTCAGAGCGCTTTTGTGCTCGCCGAAAATCCTTATCGCCGACGAAGCGGTCTCTTCGCTCGACGTTTCGGTCTCGGCAAACATTTTAAACCTGCTTTCAGACCTTCGAGAAAGCCTCGGGATAGCGATCCTTTTCATATCGCACGATCTGAAGGTGATAGGAAGCCTCTGCGACAGGGTCGGAGTCATGTATCGCGGAGAGCTTGTAGAATCGGGGAAGACCGAGAAGGTTCTTTTCGAACCGGAAAACGACTATACAAAACGCTTATTGGACGCAAGGCTCGACTGAGCCGAACGCTTGATAATATTTTCTTCACGGGAGGAGTAACCTTTAATGAAAAAATTCATTTCGCTTTTTTTGGCCGCGTTGACGCTTTGCCTTGCGCTTTGCTCCTGCGGTTCTTCCGAGACCGACGGCAAAACGCTGAACGTATCGATAATTTCCGATATCACGGCGCTCGACCCGGCTTTTGCCTATGACGGCCCGACGATATCGACGATGCTTCAGGTCACCGAGGGGATTCTCAGGCTGAACGCCGACGGAACGATATCGCCCCACCTTGCAAAGGACTGGGAGATAGTTGACGACGTGACCTATGTTTACAATATCCGCGACGACGTATGTTTCTCGGACGGCTCGCCGATGACGATGGAGGACGTTTTGTTCTCGCTCGAGCGTTATCGCGATGAAAGCGTCGCCTCTTATCTTTCGTGGATGTACGACAACGTCGAATCCATCACTCAGACCGGCGACTGGCAGTTCACCGTGAAGCTGTATGAGCCCGACGCCACTTGGCAGTATGTTTTCTCGACTGCCGCGGGCCACGTTATCAAAAAAGAGACCTGCGAGCTCGCGGGAGACGCTTTCGGCACCCCTGCGGCGATAGAAGCGGGATATCCGACCATCGGCACCGGACCTTATAAGATAAAAAGCTGGAGCGTCGGCGCCGAGGTGAGCCTTGAAAAGAACGAGAATTACTGGGACAAAAGCTATGCCGAGACCGACGTTGATAACATCAACTTCATCGTCATAAGCGACGATACCACAAGAATTCAGGCGCTCATAAACGGTCAGATCGACATGGACACCATGCTTCCCTCCGAGCTTATCGGCACGGTAAGAGACAACGAGGGCACCGACGTTTTGCTGAAAAAATCCACCAACTTCATTCTGCTTGCCTTTAACTGCGAGGTAGCACCTTTTAACGACGTAAACGTAAGACGTGCGATAGCGAGCCTTATCGACAAAAAGGCGATAGCCGACGGGATCGTCAAAGAGGCCGGCGAGGCTGCGACGGCGCTTCCAATGGGCGAAATGCTTTATACTCATGACGCCGACGCTTGGAAAGCCTATGCCGAGTCTCAGAAAGGCATTGAGCTGAGCCTTGAAAACGCAAAGAACTATCTTTCGCAGTCGGCTTATCCCGACGGCTTCGAGTGCAGCCTTATGGTAGACGAGCAGAACATGAACGTCGCCATTGCGACAGAGATACAAAGCGAGCTTTCTCAAATCGGAATAAAGGCGAACATCGAAAAGGTCTCGCAGGACGAACTTGTGAACTGCGAATTCGGAGGGGACATAAACCCCGACGGCACGAGAAACTTTGAAATGGGTCTTTTTGAATGGGAATCCGACTATTCCGACGTTTCGGGAAACATCAACGGAATATTCTATTCGGGCTTCCTCGGCGAGGGCGGCTCGAACATACCCTCTTATTCAAATCCCGACGTTGACGCCCTGCTTGAAGCTCAGCTCGCAAGCATAGACCCCGACGAGCGAAACACCCTTTTAATGCAGGCGCTCGACATTATCACCGACGAGGTGCCTATCGTTCCGATAGCTTATACCTACTATAAGATCGGCTATAACGAGAGGATAGAGTCGGGGATAGACATTCTGACATGGGCGTTTTATATCAAGGATATAAAGCTGAAAAAATAAGCCGCCGGCCCACATAACCCGACTTTGACAGGGCAAAATTATTTTGCCGAGAATTTTTAAGGAGATATGAAAATGGATATAAGAAGAATTTTTGCGATTTTGCTGGCGGCGGTCGTCGCGGCGTCGATGCTTTGCGCCTGCGGCGATAAATCAGCCGATCAGCCCCTTGTTTCGGGCGATTCGAGCGCCGAGCAGGAAGCCCCGACCGATAATACCGAGGTTGCAGCCGTTGAACCCGGGCTTTTTATCGACGGCGAGGAGGTTGACGTCGAGGGGCTTGATATCATGACGATAAACGGGATAGGCGTTCCGTTTGACGAGTACAGATATATGTATATCTATCTCGACAACTATTATTTCTCGGGCGGAGACAGCAGCTTCTGGCCGCAGAACGCCGACCTTTTCCCGACGCTTCTTGAATATGTCGAGCAGTATCTTCTTGAAAGCTATTGGGGATATCTTCTTGCGGCGCAGTACGGCATTGAACTCACAGAGGAGGACCTTGACGAGATAGAAACTCATATGCAGGAGGAAAAAGCCGAGTTTGCCTCCGAGGAAGAATTCGAGAACGCGCTCAAGTCTTCGGGCATCACCGAGGACCTTCTGAGAAGACTGATAGCCGAGCAGATAATCTGCAACAGGGCCTATGAGGAGCTTTACGGAAAAGAGGGCGCGCAGCTTCTTCCGAGCGACGACGAGATAAAAGATATCCTTGAAAACGACTATCGCAGAGTATATCATGTTCTTGTGACGTTTGACCATTTCAGCGGCGCCGAGGGATATGAAGACGCCGACGAGGACGAGCTTAAAGCGGCGGCGCTTGAATATGCCGAGCAGTTAAGAGACGAGATCGAGGGCGGAGCCGACATCTATCAGCTTGCGCAGTCGGCCGACGACCCCGGAATGGTGGATAACCCCGACGGATATTTCTTCACCTACAACACCATGGTCAAGCCCTTTGAGGATTCCGCTTTTTCGCTTGAAGTCGGAGAGCTGAGCGACATTGTCGAGACCGATTACGGTTATCATATAATTCTTCGTCTCGAACAGGACGACTATGTAAACGACAACTGGGATTCCGTCCGCGAGGCCTGCATAAACGCCATCTTCAACGACAACGTAAACGAAATGCTTGCAAACGCCGACGTTGAATATTGCGAATACTTCGACCGCCTCAGCTATGACAGCATAAAATGAGAGCGGCGCCGAAAAGAATTTTAGCGCTTTTGGCGGCGGCGCTGGCGCTTTCGGGCTGTCGGGGAACGGATATAAAAATATCCTCCGGCACAAGCCCCGAAAGCGGGATAACGCTCGATTTGCCCTCTGAAGTTACGACTTCCGAGCCGGTTTTTGAAAGCGCCGCCGAAGAAGATACGCCGCCCGAAAGCAAGCCCGCAGAGCCGGAAGCTGCGCCCGAGCCAGTCGAGGAGTTTTCGCTTCCCGAGGAATTTTATCTCGAGATGAGCGGCCTTATCGAGCGCTATGGGCTTAATCCCGGCTGCGACGGCACCGAGAGCTGCTCCTGCCGGCCCGAATATGAGGAGATCGACGCCGAGGGAAACGTCACCCGGCCGAGAGACAGGATAGCGGCGATATATTATCGCGACCTTCTCAGCGGGTATGAATATGTTTTAAACCCCGGGGCGCATTTTCCGGTCGCAAGCACGGTAAAAATTCCGTTTTGCACCCTTATTTACCGAAAGCTGAGCGCGGGGGCTTTGGACCCCGGGCAGACGCTTACATATGAGGAACGGCACTATTTCGGCGGGACCGGCGATATCGTCAAGGGCGATTTCGGTCAGCAGTTCAGCATAAGCGAGCTTCTGACGCTTGCGATAACCGTCAGCGACAATGTGGCATATGAAATGCTTAAGGATATTCAGCCTTGGGATGAATTTTCGAGCTTTCTTTCCGAGAACGGCTGCCCTCACGAGGAGGATTCAAGGCTTTCAAAGCAGAAGATCTGCGCCGAGTCGGCGGGGGCCTATGCGAGGATACTTGCGGGATATCTTATCAACACCGACGACGAGTTTTCCGAGACTTTCAGGCAGGATCTTCTCAAAACAAGGCTTAAGATGCTCAAATCGGACTGGAATATTTACAGAAAATACGGCTGGACGGGGTTTTCGCTTCACGACATAGCCTATGTCGAAGCGCCGAGGCCCTATGTTTTGGCGGTGCTGACGAATTTCAGCGGAGAGCAGGACGGCGACTTTGAATTCTTCGCCGAGGTATCGTCGATAGTCGAGAAGTTTTCTCAGCCGCAAATTTCGGACGAATAAGTGTTGACAAGCTGCGCAAACTGTTGTAAAATATCCTTTGTATTGCGAGTAAGCCATGCGGCAGCGGGCGCCGTTTTAATCGGCGAATGAGGAAAGTCCGAGCATCGCAGAGCAGGATAGCTGCTAACGGCAGCCGAGGGCGACCTTAGGGAAAGTGCAACAGAAAATTACCGCCGCTTTTGCGGCAAGGATGAAAAGGCGAGGTAAGAGCTCACCGCGGAGCGGGAGACCGCTTTGGCGTGTAAACCCTATCCGATGCAACACCGTTTGGTTCGGTATATCGCTGCTTTTGCGGCAAACGTCTGCTCGGCGGATATACCGTTAAAGGTGGCTGAAGCCCGGCGGCGACGCCGCGCTTAGATAGATTGCCGCACACGACAAAACTCGGCTTATCGGCTTAGTCGCAATTCCTCGGAATTTTACCTATTTTTTAAGCAAGAGGTCTATATACAATGTTCAGAAAAATAACGGCTTTAGCCGCTGCCGCCCTGATGATGGCGGCGCTTTCGGGCTGTGCGCTCCAAACTCTGAAAAACTCCGATTACGGCGAGTTTGAGGGCTATTTCAGCGAGCTTTCATATGAGGTCACAAACGACGCCGGCGACGTTACCGAGCAGATGTATATTCTTCACACCGACGAAGAGCACAGAGATTCAGTCGGCAAGAAGGACGTTTATTTCGACGATAACGGCGAGATGTATAAATATAACGTCACCATCGGCAGCGATCGCGTCGAGGAGATTGTCAGCTTCACAAAGGGCGAGGATTCGGGCTTTTACAGCGAGCTGCACTTCGACGAAAACGAGGTCATGATAAAAGCCGTTTGGGACAACAGCTATATCTCGGACGACGGCGAGAGCGAGCGCGACTATGGCGAGCGCGAATATTTCCCCGACGGAAAAACCGTGAAGCGCGAATATACCGAGCGATATATCGGCGGCAAGCTGATCGAGCGGATCACCCGGGAATATTCTGAGAGCGGCGACCTCACCCTTGAAAAAACCGAAAAGGAATAAAAATAAAGCCTCCTCCGCTTTTTTGAACGGGGGAGGATTTTTTGCGCACTTTTTAAGCCTTTCCCTTCGAGCCCTTCAGGCCGTTCAGCTTAACGCCCGAAAGAACGTTGGTGTCAAAGGCATAGGTGATCTTTTTGTTCTCGCGGTCGCGCTCCAAAGCAAGCGATATCAGCTCGTCAAGAAGCGCGGGATAGCTCAGCCCCGCGGGCTCCCAGAGATAGAACGAAAGCGAGCCGGGTATCGAGTTAATTTCGTTGAGATAGATCTCGCCCGAGCTGTTGTCGATCATGAAATCTATTCTTGCCACCCCCGAGCAGCCGAGCGCTTTGAACGCCTTGACCGAGAGCTCGCGGATCTTCTCGGTGTTTTCCTCCGAGATGTCGGCGGGTATGACGCGCTTTGTCGAAGCCATTCCCTTTGAGGATTTCGAACCGCCGATGTATTTGTCCTCATAGCTTAATATCTCGTCGCTGCCGACCGGCCTTTCGCAGACCGATGCGCGGGCGCTTTTTTCGTTGCCAAGCACCGAGCAGTTTATCTCGGTGAGGTTTTCTATCGCCCGCTCGACGAGCACCCTTTTCGCGTATAAAAACGCCTCCGCAAGCGCTTCCGAGAGCTTTTCGCGGTCATAAGCCTTTGAAATGCCGACGCTCGAGCCGAGGTTTACCGGCTTGACGATGACCGGATAGCCGATCTCGGCCTCGACGCGCTTGATTATTGCGTGCTCATCGGAAAGATACTCTCTGCTGTCGCACATAACGCAGTCCAAAACCGGTATATCGCGGTCGCGGAAAATGACCTTCATAGCGTATTTATCCATCGAGAGCGCCGCCGAAAGAACGTCGCACCCGACAAAAGGCACGCCGAGCATATTGAGATAGCCCGCCGCGGTGCCGTCCTCGACGTTTGTGCCGTGAACGACAGGAAAAGCGACGTCGATATAATCTATGAGCGGTTTTTGGAGCAGCTTCGGCGAGGTCCTTATCAGCGCGGTGCGTTCGCCGACCCTCGCAAAAGCGACCTCGCAGCTTTCCGAAAGAAGCGATTTGATGTCTTTATAAGCCTCGATGTCGCCCACCCGTTCTCCCGAAAACATATTTCCGGACTTGGATATGTAGACCGGTATCACGTCGTATTTTTCGCGGTCAAGGCTTTGCGCGGCCTGAAGCGCCGAAATGACCGATATTTCATGCTCGACGGATTTTCCGCCGAACAAAAGCGCAACTTTGATTTTCATGATATCATCTCCCCAAAATGTGCCGTCAGTAATTATCCGGCAGGTCGTTTTCAAGTAGTATTATCTTCCTTTTGCCGTCGGTTGTCAAGGAGTAAATTTTTTTCATCGCTTCATTAAGGCTTTCCGCCGCGAATATCTTCTCCTCGCCGAAGCCTCCGCTTTTTAGGCCCGAGATGATAGCCTCGGAGTTGGTTTTTCCGACCGCGACCGCAAAATCGCAGCACTCGGCGGCCTTTTCGCCAAGCTCGAAGTTTAGCTTATACTGCTTTTCGCCGAGTTCTATCATTCCCGGGGTGCAGAGTATCCTGAAGCCGTCCATCTGCTTAAGCGTTTCAAGCGCGGCGGCGGCGCCCGACGGGTTAGAGTTGTAAGCGTCGTCTATTATAGTTGCGTCGCCGCTGTTTTTCAGCTCAAGCCTGTGCGGAACGCTTTCAAGCCGCCTGACTGCGGGTTTAAGCTCATCAAGGGGTATGCCGAGGGTGTTGGCGACGGCCGCCGCGCCGCAGATGTTCAGCGCGTTGTGAGCGCCTATCAGCTTGGTTTTGAAGCGGCACCTCTCGCCCGAGGGGGAAACGACGTCGAATTCCGAGCCGGACGCGCTCATGCAAAGATCATCGACGTAGTAGCCCTCGCGGGAATTTATTCCGTAGCCGATAAAGCGCCTGTCCTTTGCCCCCTCGCGGACGTTTTCGCTGTCGGTGTTCAGCCACAAAAAGCCGTCTTCGGGCAGGGCGTCGGCAAGCTCGAATTTTGTTTTTCTGACGTTTTCAATGCTGCCGAAACTTTCAAGGTGCATAGGGCCCACCGAAGTGATTATTCCGTGCTTTGGGTGAACGATGTCGCAGATCTCCTTTATGTCGCCGACGTTTTTGGCGCCCATCTCGCAGAGAAAAATGTCGTGCGTGGCCCTAAGCTCGCCCCGAACGGTCTTAACTACCCCGAGCGGAGTGTTGAAGTTTCCGGGGGTCTTCAAAACGTTATATTTAACGCTCAGCAGCTCGTCTAAGAAATATTTGACCGAGGTTTTGCCGAAGCTGCCGGTAATGCCTATCACCGTGAGGTTCGGGCAGTCTTTGAGAATCCTTTTCGCGTCGCTTGTGTAGTGCCGGTTTATCGCCTGCTCGACCGGGCGGTTTATTATGTTTGCGAGCAGCACCGCATAGGGCGAGAGCAGCACCCAAATGGTATATGCCGCCGCGAAAACGACCGTAAAGCCCCAATCGTAAAGCGCAAAGAGAACAATGGCGGGCAGAAGATATATGATACATAATGTAAAAATAAGTCGTTTTATACGGGCAGTATATTTAAGCGGTATCTTTGCGGGCTCGGGTCTCAGGCATATCGCCGAAAAGAGCAAAACGGCGGATATCGGGATCGTCAAAAGCCCCTGACCGACCGAGCTCGTCGTCAGCCCAACAGAAAGAACGGCGCAGATAAGCGATATGATCGCGCCGGCGATATGCCCCGCAAAGAACCCCCGCGCGTTGTCTTTAAGCCATTTGAGCTGGACCTTCGGCTTATAGGAGTTGAGCTGGAACATATGGATAAAACGGCGCAGCGAAAGCCAAGCGGCCGCAAAATAAAGCGCCGTCGTCAAAACCGTGCAGGCGAGCTTGAAAAATTCCATACAAAACCTCCGTCAGTTTATATTTAAAAACGAAGCGACCACCCGGGCGACGTACTCGGGAGCCTGCAAAAAGCTGTAATGCCCCGCGCCTTGAACCTTGACGAGCCCCGCGTCGGGTATCAGCTTTTCCATAAGCTCGCCGTCGGAAATCGGGGTAGCGGTGTCGGCGGTTCCCCAAATCAAAAGCGTCGGCGCGGATATCTTCGGCAGGTCGTTTTTTAAGTCCTCGTTGACGACCTTGACGAGCGTTTGTCTCATTGTTGGCGAGGCGGCGTTATAATCTGCCGAGCCGCGCTTTTTCCTCATGCTTTCGACGGCGTTCGGGAACAGCTTTTTAAGCGGCGGAAGGCTCATTATCCTCCTGCCGGTCTTATAGCAAAGCAGGCTGAGCTTTTGCCCGAGAGTTTTTTTCGGCTTTATGCCGGCGGAATCTATAAGGATTATTTTTTCGATTTCAAAGGGCAGCTCGCGCTCGGTGAGTTTTAATATCACCCTGCCGCCGAAGCTGTGACCGATAAAGACCACCGAGCTCGGGGCGAACGGCTTTAAAAACTCAACGATGAAATCGGCATATTTTGAAACGTCCCAAGGCTCGGGGGGTTCTTCGGTGCCGCCGAAGCCCGGCATATCGGGGGCGACGGCACGGTATTTTTTCGAGCAAAGATCCAAAAGCCCGTCGAAAAGGCCGGCACGGCTTCCCCAGCCGTGAAGAAACACCGCAAGCTGTCCCTCGCCGCGGTCGAGATATTCCGTTTTCAGACCGAAAACTGTCGTTGTCATGGCAAAATCTCCGAAAGCACAAATTTTTTCATATTACAGTATATCACATCGGGCTCGGAATTTCCACTGTTTTTTGAAAGATTGCCGAAATTATTTTTAACTGTCAATATAAAGCCGTCATTTTGCCTATTGAAATCGGCGGAAAAATGTGTTATCATGTCTTTAATTTGGATCGTTTCACGGTCTGATGAAATTTTTGAACCGGAGGCTGATTTATGACAGTTTTAGTCGCAGGGGACCCCTCGATGGGTCTTGTCATCGGAATGGGACTCGGGACGGTCTTTATCGGGCTTATCTGCATCATCGCGATATGCTATATCATGGGTGCGCTGATAAAGCTCTTTGAGAAGAAAGCTCCCGAAAAACAGACCGAAACCGTTTCGGCGGCCGCCGCTTTGCCCGAAACGGACAAGGGCGAGCTTTTGGCAGTCATCTCCGCCGTCATCGCGGAGGAATTGGGCGAAAGCGCCGAGGCGATCAGGATAAAATCCGTTCGCAAAATATCTTAATCAGATTTTGGAGGAAATGTCAATGAAAAACTACCGCGTCAACGTCAACGGCACCGTTTATGAGGTCGCCATTGAAGAAATATCCGCAAGCGAAGCAAAGACCGCTTCAGCTCCCGCTCCCGCCGCCGCACCCGCCGAGCCCGCAAAAAGCGCTCCCGCTTCCGGCTCGGGAGAGAAGATCACCGCCCCCATGCAGGGAAATATTCTTTCGGTAAACGTTTCCGCCGGTCAGACCGTTAAATCCGGCGAAGTCCTCATGGTTCTTGAGGCTATGAAAATGGAAAACGAGATCATGGCTCCGAAAGCGGGCAAGGTCACTTCGGTTTCCGTTTCAAAGGGCGCTTCCGTCGCCACCGGAGACGTTCTCTGCACTATTGAATAATCGCGAGGTGCAAAAATGAGTGAAGTGAACCCTGTAATCGATTTCGTGAGATCAACGGGCTTCGCGCTTATCGGAAACGACCCGCGCGTGCTCGTCATGCTTCTGATCTCGTTCGTGCTTTTATATCTTGCAATCGTCAAGAAATTCGAGCCCTTGCTTCTTTTGCCGATAGCTTTCGGAATGATGCTGACAAACCTTCCCGGGGCGGATATGTTCCACGAGATTCTCTTTGCCGGAGGTCATGTGCACTGGGACCTTTTCGGAGGAGCGGCAGTAACCGCGCAGACCGTCGAGGATTTTGCCGCTGCCGGCGTTTCTCAGAACATTCTTGACGAGCTGAATCAGCTTATCGGGCAGACCGTGACCCCCGGGCTTTTGGACGTTTTGTATCTCGGCGTCAAGCTCGGCGTTTATCCCTGCCTCATCTTCATCGGCGTCGGCGCGATGACCGATTTCGGCCCGCTTATCGCAAACCCGAAGTCGATGCTTCTCGGCGCGGCGGCGCAGCTCGGAATATTCATCACCTATATCGCCGCTAACCTCATGGGCTTTACGCCTCAGCAGGCCGGCTCGATAGGAATAATCGGCGGAGCCGACGGCCCTACCGCCATCTACACGACTATGATACTTGCGGCCGAGCTTTTGGGGCCAATCGCCGTCGCGGCATATTCTTACATGGCGCTGATAGGCGTTATCCAGCCGCCGATAATGAGAGCGCTTACCACCAAAAAAGAGCGCTCGATAGTCATGAAGCAGCTCCGTCCCGTTTCAAAGACCGAAAAGATAATCTTCCCGATAGTCGTTACCGTTTTCGTAACGCTGCTCGTTCCCTCGGCGGGTCCTCTGATCGGCTCGCTGATGCTCGGAAACCTTATTAAAGAGTCGGGAGTTTGCGACAGGCTTTCAAAAACCGCTCAGAACGAGCTTATGAACATAGTGACGATATTCCTCGGCGTTTCGGTCGGAGCTACCGCCACCGCCGCGACCTTCCTCACTTGGCGCACGATAGGCATTATCGCCATGGGCATCGTCGCTTTCGGAATGGGTACTGCGGGCGGAATACTTCTTGCAAAATTCATGAACCTGTTCCTCAAAGAAAAGATCAATCCGCTCATCGGCTCGGCCGGCGTTTCGGCGGTGCCTATGGCGGCGAGAGTTTCTCAGAAGGTCGGTCAGAAAGAGAACCCCGGAAACTTCCTTCTTATGCACGCCATGGGGCCCAACGTCGCCGGAGTTATCGGCTCGGCGATCGCCGCGGGCGTTCTGATCTCCCTGCTGGGGCCTCAGTGATTGGAGGTAAATTATGGCTAAGAATCCTTTGAAAATTACCGATACGATACTCAGGGACGCGCATCAGTCTCAGGCCGCGACGAGAATGCGGCTCGAAGATATGCTTCCCGCCTGCGAGCGCCTTGACAAGATAGGCTATTGGTCTTTGGAGTGCTGGGGCGGCGCGACCTTTGACTCCTGCATGAGATTTTTGAACGAAGACCCTTGGGAGAGGCTTCGCGCCCTCAAAAAGGCAATGCCGAACACAAAGCTGCAGATGCTTTTCAGGGGTCAGAACATTCTCGGATATAAGCATTACGCCGACGACGTTGTTGACGCTTTCGTCAAAAAGTCGATAGAAAACGGAATAGACGTAATCAGAATATTCGACGCGCTGAACGATACGCGAAACTTAAAGGCCGCCATCGACGCCACGAAAAAATACGGCGGGATCTGCGAGGCCGCGCTGAGCTATACTACAAGCCCGGTGCACAGCGAGGAGTATTTCGTCAACCTCGCAAAAGAGCTTGAGCAGATGGGAGCGGACACCATTTGCATCAAAGATATGGCGAACCTGCTTCTGCCCTATGACGCGGCGTCTTTGGTCAAAAAGTTAAAGGCCGCGGTCAAGATACCCGTTCATCTTCACACCCACAACACCACCGGCACCGGCGACATGGTTTATCTCAAAGCCGCCGAGGCGGGGGTCGATATCGTCGATACGGCGCTTTCGCCCCTTGCTAACGGAACCTCTCAGCCCGCGACGGAATCGTTGGTCGCAACTGTCGCCGGCACCGACCGCGACACCGGACTTGATCTTGCCGCGCTTTCAGACGTTGCTTCTCATTTCAGAAACGTCGCCAACAAGCTCAAAGCCGAGGGAATCTTAGACCCGAAGGTGCTCAATGTCGATACCAAAACGCTGATGTATCAGGTTCCGGGCGGAATGCTTTCAAACCTCATCAGCCAGCTCAAGCAGGCCAACGCCGAGGATAAATATTACGAGGTTTTGGCGGAGGTGCCGAACGTCAGAAAAGATTTCGGATATCCTCCTCTCGTAACGCCGACGAGCCAGATAGTCGGTTCTCAGGCGGTGCTCAACGTTCTTTCGGGTGAGCGCTATAAGGTGTTCACGAAAGAGTCGAAGGCGCTTCTGAGGGGCGAATACGGCAGGCTGCCCGGCGAGGTCAACGAGGAAGTTCGCAAAAAGGCGATCGGCGACGGAGAGGTCATCACCTGCCGTCCCGCAGACCTTTTGGAGCCCGAGCTCGAGAAATATCGCGAGGAGTGCAAAAACGTCCCCGGTTTCAACGGCTCGGAGGAGGACGTTTTGAGCTACGCGCTGTTCCCGCAGGTCGCGGCGAAGTTCTTCGCTTCGCGCCTTGCGCCCAAGGAAGAGCCGAAGCCCGCCGCAAAAGACGGTGTGCGCGAGCTGTTTGTTGACGCAAGCGCAGTTATGTGATTTTTCGGGAGGACGCAGCGCCGCGCCCTCCCTTGTTTTTTCGGAGGAAAAATGAGAGCACTTATCAACGGCGTCGAGCTGACGCTTGAGACCTCGCCCGAGCTTTTTTCGCCCTCGGCGCCCGATATCGGCACCCTTGCGATGCTCGATTCGGCGGAGATATCTTCAAGCGACAGGGTGTTAGATCTCGGCTGCGGCTGCGGGATAGTCGGAATATACTGCGCGAAGAAATTCGGCTGCGAGGTCACGATGTGCGACGTTTTGCCGAGGGCCGCGGAGATCTCACAAAAAAACGCCGAGAAAAACTGCGTTTGCGCAAAGGTCTTTGTCAGCGACGGGTACGACGGGCTCCCCGACGGAAAATTCACGCTGATACTCTCGAACCCGCCTTATCACACCGATTTTTCGGTCGCAAAGAGGTTCATCGAGGGCGGCTTTGAGCGCCTTGAGCTTGGCGGCCGAATGATGATGGTGACAAAGCGGCGGCAGTGGTATGAAAACAAGCTGCGCGCGGTTTTCGGCGGGGTTAAGGTACGCGAAAAGGACGGCTATTTTGTTTTTACCGCTGAGAAACGCAGCAACCGGCCGCCTAAAAAGGAAAATCGCCGCGGCGGAATGTCTAAGAAGCTGAGGAGAAAGCGGGATTAAAAGGTATTCAATCATTCCCTCTGCCGAGGTAATGATTTCATACTATTTTAAGTCACCCCACCCCCGCAAAACGTTTGTCGGAAAGGGGCAAATGGAGAAGCCCCCGCCCCTCGAGGGGCGGGGGCTCTCAAACTTTCCTTTCGCAGGTAGTGCGGCGGGGGTGGGGTGATAAGCGATAGCATTCTTCTTACCCGCGGAAGCGGGGAAGATGAATACCTTTTAAGCGGTTGCCCCGCTCTCCTCCAAAAGCAGGTATAAAGCCGCACCCCATCAGCTCTTTCCTATCCTATCTCCCCCCTACCCCAAATCTTCCCTCAGGGTATTGCCACTTTCAAAAAAATGTGCTAAAATCGGTTATGCGAAAGGAGAGACGGCCATGCAGACAAACAAGCTCTACGAAAACACATGGGAATTCAACGAGGGCGGGGTGAGATTTTTCCTCTTGGCGGGGGCTGAAAAAGCCGCGCTTATCGACAGCGGCATGAGCACCAAAAACGCAAAGCAGCTCGCCGAGGAGATAACAAATCTCCCTCTGATACTCATAAACACCCACGCCGACGTCGATCACATCGGCAGCAACGCTCAGTTTGACAGCTTTTACATGAACCCCTCCGAGTGCTCGAATTATTATCACTCCGGCAGATGCGGCGCCTTTCTTCCCGCCCGCGACGGCGACGTCATTGACCTCGGCGGCAGACCGCTTAAAGTCATCGAGACGCCGGGGCACACGCCGGGGAGCATTGCGCTGCTCGACGTTTTGAACCGCAGAATATTTACCGGCGACCCCATTCAGGACGGAAGAATTTTCATGTTCGGCGTTCAGCGCGAGATGCACGCATATATTTCGAGCCTTGAGCGGCTTGAAAAAATGGCCTCCGAGTTCGACCTGATATATCCCTCTCACGGAAGCTGCCCCGTTTTGCCCGACATGATCTCAAAATTAAAGGCCGACGCCGAAAAAATTCTGAGAAAAGAAGTCTCGGGAACGCCCGGCGAGGTCTTTGGGCAAAAAATCGTTTCATACGACATGGGAGACGCCGTTTTTCTCTGCGATCAGTGACCTTAAATTTGATTTTTCGCCGTTCAGAGAAGCGGCGTGCCGAAAAAAGGAGAATAAGAATATATGAAATCACTTAAATTTTTTGGGATTATTTTCGCGATTATCACTGAGGCGCTCGTTCTTGTCTCATGCGGGGGAGCCGAAGCCTCGGCCGAGATAGTTTCATCAAGCGATTCTGCGGTAGTCATAAGCGTAAACGAGACCTCGGGCAGCCTTGAAGACGTTCTTGAAAGCCTCAAAGCCGATGGCAAGCTCGATTATTCGGCCTCCGAGGGTGAATACGGGATCTACATAGAATCGGTCAACGGCCGGGCCGCCGACCCGAGCTCGGAATACTGGGCGATATACACCTCGCTTTCGGAGCTTGACGGAGTTATCTATTCAAGCGCCGATTTCGGCACCTATGATTTCGATGGCAAAACGCTTTGCTCGGCTTCATACGGCGCCTCGGGGCTTATAGCCGTCGAGGGCGAGCTTTACGCGCTCGTTCTTGAAAGCTGGCAATGAAAAAAGCGTATGACGTCGCGGTGTGCGGCGTTATGGCGGCGGTGCTCGTCGCCGTTCAGTACGCCCTCGGAGCGTTGCCCGGAATTGAGCTTGTAAGCGTTTCGCTCGCGGCTTTTTGCAGCGTTTTTGGCGCCGGGCGAGGGGCGCTCACGGCGGTCGCTTTTTCGCTTCTTCGGTGCCTCATCTTCGGCTTTTCGCCGTCGGCGATAATTTTGTATTTGATATATTACCCCGCGTTCTCGGCAGCTTTCGGGCTTTTGCCGAAGCGGCTCATGCCGAAAAAGCTCTGTGCGGCTTTGCTTTTTGCGCTGTCTTTTGCGAGCGCGGCGCTCGGCGCTGCGGGGCTTCCCGTCAGCAAGCTCTATGCCGCCCGCGTCAGGGTCATGCTTTATCTTTTGTGCGGGATTTTTGCGGCGCTGTTTGTTTTTTGCATATTTTTCGGCGAAAGCGAAAAAAACGCGCTTTTGCTCAACGCCGCCGTTCTTGCCTCGCTTGCGACGGTTATGTTCACGCTTTTGGACGACGTTATAACTCCGCTTGTATACGGATATTCCGCCGAAGCCGCCGCCGCGTATTTTTACGGAGGTTTTTTAGCGATGATACCTCAGACGGTCTGCGCGGCGGTAAGCGTTTTCGCGCTGTTTCTGCCCCTAAGAAAGGCGTTTTTGCTCGCAAAAAAATTCGAGAGGTGACAATATGAAAATAAGCGACATACTCAGCCGAAAGAGAACTCTTTCCTTCGAGGTCTTTCCGCCGAAAAAAGACTCAAAGAAAAAGGACGAGATCTTAAAGACGATAGACTGCCTGATCGGTCTGAAAGCCGATTTTATAAGCGTGACCTACGGCGCGGGAGGCTCGGGGGTACGCGACGCGGCCGAGATATCGGGATATATCAAAAAGGCCGGCGCTGAGCCGCTTGCTCACATAACCGGCGGGCCGAGCACCCCCGACGACATCGAAAACGTCGCAAAAAGCCTTGAGGGCTTCGGGGTCGAGAACGTTTTGGCGCTGAGAGGCGACCGCCCTCTTAATAATCCCGAGGACTACGGCAAATATTTCCTTCACGCGACCGACCTCATTGAAAAGCTGAACGGGCGGTTCTGCATAGGCGCGGCGTGCTATCCCGAGGGACACACCGAGAGCGAAACGCTGCGCGACGACATCGTAAACCTCAAAAAGAAGCAGGACTGCGGCGCAGAGTTTCTGATAACCCAGATATTTTACGACAACTCTTATTATTACCGGCTCGTTCACGAGGCCGAGAAGATGGGCGTCACCGTTCCGATAATCCCGGGGATAATGCCGCTTTTGAGCGCGAAAAATATCGCTAAAATAAGGTCGATGTGCGGCTCGACGATACCTCTTGATTTCAGGAACATGATAGAGAGCTATTCAAAAAAGCCGGCGGTGATGCGCGAAATAGGCATAAACTATGCGGTTTTCCAGATAATCGACCTGATAGCGAAAGGCGCGCCGGGAATTCATCTGAGCATAATGAATCACGCCGACGCTGCCGCAGAAATATGCGGGAGGCTTAAAAACGTTTTAAATGAACTTTTCTGATTTAAAGCCGCAGATATATAACTATCTCGGGTTCAGAGGCGTCGGCGAAAGCGAGACGACCGACAGGCTGATTTTTGAATCGCTCGGCGAGCTTGAAAAAATCGCGCAGTTTAATTATATCTACCGTCTGCTCGATTCTCCGCCCGATTTTTTAAAAAAAGAGCCCTATGCGAGCTATCTTTCGGGCGCAAGGGGAGTTATCGTTTCGGCGATGACCCTCGGCCTTGGGGTGGACAGGCGGATAAAAAGCCTTTCGAGAAGCGATATGACGAAAGCCGCGGTGCTCGACGCCTGCGCGAGCGCCTATCTTGAGGCGCGCTCGGACGAGTTTGAAAAAACGCTCGGAGACGACCTCGGCTATCGCTTCTGCCCGGGATACGGCGGAAGCTCGGTCGAGGATCTGAATTATATTTTCGAGCTTCTTCGCCCCGAAAAGATAGGTATATCGCTCGGCGAGTCAAACTTCATGACCCCCGCGAAATCAATGGCGGGGATAATCGCGGTCGGCAAAAAAGCGGAAAAAAGCTGTGAAAATTGCTTTATGGCGAAAAATTGCAGGTTCCTCGAGGAGGGCGGAAGATGCTATACTTGGGAGAAAAAATAACGGTCTTTGACGGCGGCTTCGGAAGCGAGCTTGAGCGCAGAGGGATATTCTGCCAAACGCCCGAGGATTTAAACATAGAAAACGCCGAGGCGGTGAAAAGCATTCACCGCGCATATTCCTGCGCCGACGTTGCGACCGCGAACACCTTCGGGCTGAACCCGATAAAATATCGCGGAAAATATTCTCTCAGAGAAGTGGCGCTCAGGGCGGTCGAGAACGCGCGCGTTTCAAAAAAACCGGTGCTTTTCGACGTCGGACCGACTGGCGCCATGCTTGAACCGGTCGGAAAGCTCGGCTTTGAGGAGGCCTATGAGGCTTTCAAAACCGTCGCCGAGATATCGCGCGATATCGCGGACGGATATATTCTTGAAACTTTTTCCGACATTTACGAGCTTAAAGCGGCGATCTTGGCGTTTAAGGAGAATTCAACGCTGCCGGTTTTTGCTACCGCGACCTTTGACGCCTCGGGCAGAACTCTTACCGGCTCGACGCCCGAGATAGTTGCGAACACCGTTTCGGGGCTCGGCGCGGACGCGCTTGGCGTAAACTGCTCGCTCGGGCCGAAAGAGCTTTTGCCTATCGTCAAAAGGCTTCTTGACGCGACGTCGCTTCCGGTGATAGTTCAGCCTAACCGAGGGCTGCCCGAGATCGAAAACGGCAGGACCGTCTATCGCCTCGGCGCGGAGGAGTTTGAATATTACATCGGAAAAATGGTCGAAATGGGCGTAAGCGCCGTCGGAGGGTGCTGCGGCACAACGCCGGAATTTATCGAAAGGATAGCGAAATTCTCGGGGCAAAGCGTTAAAAAGCGCGAACACATCGCCGCCGCGGCGGTGAATTCGGCGAACAGGCTTTGCGTTATCGACGGCGTGAAAATCTGCGGCGAGCGGCTCAACCCGACCGGCAAAAAAGCCCTCAAAGAGGCGCTTATAAACGGCGACCTCGATTATCTCGCCGACGAGGCGATAAAACAGCAGGAGGCCGGCGCGGACATTCTTGACATAAACGCGGGGCTGCCGCAGATCGACGAAAAGGCGCTTATGCCGAAAATAATCAAGCGGGTCCAGGAATACTGCGACCTGCCGCTTCAGATAGATTCCTCAAACGCCGAGGCGATCGAGGCCGCCGCGAGGGTCTGCAACGGCATACCTCTGATAAACAGCGTGAACGGCGACGACGAGGTCATGGCGAGGATTTTTCCGATAGCGAAAAAATACGGAGCGGTGGTGCTCGGGCTTGCGATGGACAAAAACGGCGTGCCCGAAACCGCCGAAAAGCGCGTCGAGATTGCAAAGAGGATAATAAAAAGAGCCGCCGAGTTCGGAATTCCGAAGCACAGAATCATTATCGACACTCTTGTCGTCACCGCCTCGGCCGAGCAGAGGTTGGTCAAAGAGACGCTTTCGGCGCTTGAAGCGGTGAGCCGTCTCGGCGTGAAAACGGCGCTCGGGGTCTCGAACGTTTCGTTCGGGCTTCTGAACCGACCGCTTTTGAACCGCACGTTCCTCACCATGGCGCTTGAACGCGGACTTAATATGCCGATAATGAACCCTTTGGACGGTGAGATGACCGGCGCGGTAAAGGCGTTTGCACTCCTCTCGGGGCTCGACGAAAACGCCGAGGATTATATCGAAACTTATAAGGATTTCTCGCCGAGCGCGGCGCAGACGCTCAAAAAAGAAAAGGGCGAAAGAACGGCGGACACGCTTTTTGACTGCGTTAAAGCGGGGCTGAAAAACCGCGCGGGGCAGTTTGCCGAGGAGGAGCTTAAAATCAGAGAGCCGCTCGAGGTCGTCAACGAGGTGCTTATCAAGGCGCTCGACGAGGTTGGCAGGCTTTACGAACAGGGAAAGCTGTTTTTGCCTCAGCTCATATCCTCGGCGGAGGCCGCAAAAGCGGCGTTTAAGGTCGTCTCCGAAAAACTCGGCTCCAGAGCGGAGCCGAAGGGCAAGGTGGTCCTTGCGACGGTCAGGGGCGACGTTCACGACATAGGAAAGAATATCGTCAAGGTGGTCATAGAATCATACGGCTGGAAGACGATAGACCTCGGAAAGGACGTTTCGACGGAGGAGGTCGTCAAAGCCGTCGCCGAAAACGACCCCGACGCGGTCGGGCTTTCGGCGCTCATGACCACGACCGTTCCGAGCATGGAAGCGACCATAAAGGCGCTGAGAGAAGCGGGATGCCGCGCGAAAATTTTCGTCGGCGGAGCAGTTTTAAACCCCGAGACCGCCGCCCGCATCGGCGCGGATTATTACACCAAGGACGCGCTCGAAATGGCGAAGAAGCTCGACGAGGTGAGGGGGAAGAACTGAAACGAGCTGCAAAAATGACCAGTGACGGTTAATATGCGCACAAGGTTACTTGCATAAAGGTATTCAATCACTCCCTCTGCCGAGGAAGTGATTTCATACTATTTTAAATCACCCCACCCCCGCAAAGGTTTGTAGTGAAGCACTGCATGGCACCGCCCCCGCCCCTCGAGGGGCGGGGGCGGCT
The DNA here is from genome assembly GCA_947623585.1 of uncultured Clostridia bacterium. GTDB lineage: Bacteria > Bacillota > Clostridia > Oscillospirales > Ruminococcaceae > Faeciplasma. The sequence goes on from CANQHA010000002.1 coordinate 69,764, forward strand.
CAAACTCAGCCGTTCCGCAGAAAGTATAGCAGGGGTGGGGTGATAAACGATAGCATCCATATTTTCCGGCAGAGGAAAATATGGATACCTTTTTACCCCGCACTTTTTATTTATCCACCAACTGCAAGTCATAGAGCTTCTTATAAAGCCCGTTTTGCTTGAGGAGCTGCTGGTGGGTGCCGCTTTCGTGGATCTGCCCTTGGTGCATGACGATGATCTTGTCGGCGTGCTGAATGGTCGAAAGGCGGTGGGCGACCATAATGGTGGTCCTGCCCTCCATCAGCTTTTCGAGGGCTTCGGTGATAAGCCCCTCGGTCTCGGTGTCTATGTTTGCCGTGGCCTCGTCAAGAACCAGTATCGACGGCTTATATGCGAGCGTTCTTGCGAAGCTGATGAGCTGGCGCTGACCCGCCGAAAGGGTCGAGCCGCGCTCGGTGACCGCCGCGTCATATCCGCCGGGCAGCTTCTCAATGAAGGTGTCGGCTTTAACGGTCTCGGCGGCGGTTTTAACGTCGTCGGCCGATATCTTCGAGCTTCCGAGCGAGATGTTCGATTTAACGTCTCCGGTGAAGAGGAAAACGTCCTGCTGGACCTGTCCGATCGAGCCGCGAAGAACGTCGGTGTTTATTTTGCGAATGTCCACGCCGTCGATGAGAATTTCACCCTTCTGAATGTCGAAGTATCTTCCGATGAGGTTTAAAATAGAGGTCTTTCCGGCGCCGGTCGCACCGACGAAAGCAATCTTTTCGCCCGGCTCGATGGTGAAGCTGACGTCTTTGAGGATATAGTCGTCCTTTTCATATGCGAACCAGACGTTTTTGAACTCGATCTTTCCGGTCATGGCAGGAGAAACGGGGTTTTCGCAGTTGACTATGTCGGGCTTTTCGTCGAGCACCGAGAACACCTTTTCTGCGGAGGCGAGCGACGACTGAAGCGTTCCGAACTGTTCCGCAAGCTCCTGAATGGGCTCAAAGAACGAGCTTATATAGCTTATGAAGATAAACAGAGTGCCGATTGATATTCTGTCGGTCAGAACGAAATATGCTCCGATCGCGATGACGATCACCCTTGCGATTATCGAGACGAGGAATATCGCCGGGCGGAATATTGCAAAAATCATCATTTCGCGCCAGCTTGCGCCGAAAAGCTCGGAGGATTTTTTCTCGAACTCGCCGTATTTTTCCTTTTCTCTTGCAAATATCTGAATAAGCCTCATGCCCGAGATGTGCTCGGAGAGGAAGGTGTTAAGCTCGGTTATCTTGTTTCGGGTGAGCTGATAAGCCTTCCTCGAAACATATCTGAAATAAAATGTCAGCACGCCGACGACGGGGAGCAGCGCAAACGAAACGAGGGTCATTCCGGGGCTTTTTGAGAGCATCACCACGGCATAGCCGAAGATCATGATGACGTTTCTGAAAAGCCTTACCAAAATCGTCGTGAAAAGCTCGTTTATCGACTCGGTATCGTTTGAGACCCTTGTGACGAGCTTTCCTACCGGCGTTGTGTTGAAGAAGTTGACCGAAAGGCTTTGAATATGTCCGAACACCTGAGCGCGCATATCATAGATTATGTTCTGACCCATTTTCTGCAAAAGCCATGTGTCGGCCCAGTTGAGAACGAACCCCGCAAGAAGCACTCCGAGATAAAGCAGCGAGGCGTTTATTATCCCCGAGAAGTCCGACTTTCTGAGGCTTTTGAGCTGGTCTTTTGTCAGAGCCGTTCCGTTTGAGTGCGAGTCGATGAACGCTTTGACGGTCTCGGGCTCGGCCTCGGCCAAAGAAGCCGATTCTTGGGCGGTAAGACCCTCGGCCATATAATATTCGTCATTATATAAGAGCAGCTGCTTGTATTTCGGCTCGTCAGAGCTCATTTCCTCCTCGGAAAGCCCGCCATAGCAGCGCTCGAGGCGAACGCCGTTATATACCGAATCGCCGGTCTCGCTTTCGACATAGGGCTGATAGTACCCGTTTATATAGTTATCTATCGCGTTGCCGATGATTATCGGGCGATAAAGCTCGACGGCGATTATGAACAGCACCAAAACCGTCGCGGCGAGCATCACCCATTTGTGGGGCTTAAGATATCCCAAAAGTCTTTTCATACCGTCGCCCCCTTTGCCGAAACGCCCTCGATATCGCGTCTGAGCGCAGCCTTTTGCTCGCCGATCTCGGCTTCGAGCTGCTGCTTTTCAAACATTTCCTTATAAATTCCGCCCTTTTCCATAAGCTGACGGTGGCTTCCGATCTCGGCGGCCTTGCCGTCCTCCAAGACCATGATAACGTCGGCGTTCTGTATCGTCGAGACGCGGTGAGCGATGATGATGTTGGTCTTTCCGGCGCGGGTCTTTTTCAGGTTTTCGAGAATGTGCTCCTCGGTGTCGGTATCGACCGCGGAAAGAGCGTCGTCCAAAATGAGTATCGGAGCGTCTTTTATAAGCGCGCGCGCTATCGAGCTTCGCTGCTTCTGCCCGCCCGAGAGGGTTACGCCTCTTTCTCCGACCACGGTGTCATAGCCCTCGGGGAAAGCGATGATGTTGTCGTGAATACAGGCTGCCCGCGAGGCTTCGACGATGCGCTCCATGCTTTTTTCGTGGGTGCCGAAAGCGATGTTCGAGGCGAGAGTGTCGGAAAACAGGAAGTTGTCCTGAGGGACATACGCGATGTTTTCGCGCAGGGTCTGAAGCGGGATCGAGTTGATATCCTCGCCGTCAAGAAGAATCATTCCGGGTTTTGTATTATATAAATGCAACAGCAGGTTGACAAGCGTGGATTTTCCGTTGCCGGTCCGCCCGATGATTGCAAGGGTGGTGCCTGCGGGAACGTCAAGAGTGATATCCTTGAGCGTAGGCTCGCTCATACCCTTGTGAATGAAGGTGAGGTCGTTGAAGCGAATATTTCCGCTAAGCGAATAGATAGGCTTTGTGTCCTCGGTGTCGGAAATCTCGGGCTGCTCGGAGAAAACCTCGTTAAGCCGGCGGGCCGAGGCGAACCCCTGAGAGAACATATTTATCGCGTCGCCGCAGGCTATCATCGGCCAAACGAGCATATTGACATATTGGTGAAAAGCGACGAACCGCCCGAGCGTTATATCGCCGACGAGGGCGAGATAGCCGCCGTATAAAAGCGTGATAAGGCTGCTCACGCCGATTATTACCGTCAAAAGCGGGTTGACGACCGACTGCCAGCGGGCAATCGTCAGGTTTTTATCCATGGCGTTTTTGTTTGCCTTTGCAAATTCGCGGAGCTGGTGCCTTTCGCGGACGAAAGCCTTGATAACGCGTATCCCCGAAAAGCCCTCCTGAACGAAATCGGTGAGGTCCGAGACGGCCTCCTGACGGGCCTTGTATTTTTGGTGCATCACTTTGCCGTAATATATCTCGCCCACCATTATTATAAGCATGGGTATCAACGTGAGAAGCGTGAGCCGCACGCTGACATATGCCATCATTTTCAGAATGACCATCAAAGCCATTACCGTTGCGTCGAAAATGCTTATTATCGCGGGGCCTATCGACATTCGCACCGAGTTGAGATCCGAGGTGAAACGGGTCATAAGGTCGCCGGTCTTGTGAGAGTTGAAGTATTCGACGTCCATTTTTTCGAGATGCGCAAACATATCGTCGCGTATCTCCTTCTCGATCGTTCTTGCAGAGCCGAAAATGAAATATCTCCAGAAAAATCTGCCGACGGCAAGGGTCAGACCAAGCAGGAGTATTTCAAGAACAAGTTTTAAAACGCCGTCCATGCCGAGGGTGCGGTCGGAAAGCCCGTCGGTGACCTCGCCGGTGAGCTCGGGGATATATAGATTGGCAAAATCGACGATGAAAAGCGTTATGACGCCCAATATGTAGCTCAGCTTGTGCCGCTTGACATATTGCATCAAAAACTTAAACGCAGTCACGGATATCTCCTTTCATTATACCTTATTATAAAAAGCGAACGGAGATATTATAAACTATCCTTTTGAAATTTGCAATAGCATTTTTCAAAAACTCAAGTGCGCCTCGGAAAAACAATATATACCAAAAATATGCAAAAATTTATGCATAAATGAATATATCCGCCGATATGTGAATATAAATACCGCATAGGGCGCACAAGTGTTTTCGGCGGGCGTTCGAGTTTGCAAGCCCCCGCAAGGGCTGAGCGTGCCGCTCAAAGAGATTTTTTGGCGCAGACGACCCCGCGGGGCATATCGGTTTGGGCAATTTTGCCTAAGAACGAATATCTATATTATTAAATTTGCTGTTATGAGGGGGTGCCTGAGCAGAAAAAACAGTGCAAAATTCCGAAATCGCAAAAAACCTATTGACAAATATCGTCGCGTTGTATTATTATGCATATGTGCTTATGGTGACCCGAAATATCTCGGGCACGAAGCGTTACAGATACGGCGATATGCCGTAACCTTTAAAGGAGGCAATTAAAACATGAAAAAGCTACTCTGCCTGCTGCTTGCAATGACAATGCTGTTCAGCCTCGTTGCTTGCGGCGACAATGGGGACACCCCCGTTGTCAGCGGCGATAGTGGCAACGAAGGCGAAAATGCTCCTGTCGGCGGCGAGGTTATCCCCGTTGATCCTGCCAAGAGCTATATCTACAAGACTTCCGTTTCCACTCTTGCCACAAACTGGAACCCGCACGTCTATCAGACAGCCGACGACGCTGTTCCGCTGGATTACACCACCGACAGTTTCTACACTCTTATCTTCAACGACGCAAATCACCCCGTTGAAGGAAAAGAGACCTTCGACGGCTATGTAACCGTTCCCTCGATGGCGGCCGAAATGCCGGTCGATATCACCGAGAGCGTAAAGGCCGAGCACCCCGAGTTCAAGATTCCCGACAGCGCGACCTCCGGCTATGCCTGGTCCATCAAGCTCCGCGACGATCTTAAATGGGACGACGGAACTCCGATAGTCGCAGGCGACTTTGTCGAGTCTATCAAGAGAGTTCTTGATCCTACCAAGCTCAACTATCGTGCAGCCGATGTTTACGACGGTTCTTACGCCATCGTAAACGCCAAGGAGTACGGACTTGCCGGTAACGCGGTCTTCACTTCCTTCGACGCTGCCGGCACCACTTATGAAGAGTGGATCGCTGCCGGACACACCGACGACGAAGTCGCCGTTGATATGAACGGCTTCTGGGGGGTCACTTCTGCCGACGGCAAGACCTACGGCGTCATCACCGACGATACCATGGTCCGCGACCCCGCTGTTGATGAGGGTCAGCCCGAGGATTACGTTTCCGCTAAATACCTCTGGGATAACTACCTTGGTCCTAACGGAGCATATGCCGGCACCGGCTATGACCTCGCTTATGCAGGAACCGTAACTTATCCTTACGAGGACGGTTACAGCTTCGATAACGTAGGTATCTACGCTCCTTCCGACACCGAGCTCGTCTGCGTCTTCAGAAACGCTGTTGACGGCTTCTACCTCACCAACATGGCTCTGGGAGTTATCTCCAATCAGCTTGTTAAGGTCGATCTTTACGATTCGCTTCTTAAAGAGACCGAGACCGCTTCCGGCACCGTTTGGTCTTCTACTTACAACACCAGCGTTGACACCACCGCTTCTTTCGGTCCTTACAAGATGAGCGACTATCAGCTTGACAAGTCGATGCACTTTGTTAAGAACGATAACTGGGCCGGTTGGAACTATGATTGGATCAACTATGTTGACCCGACCGACGGCAACACCTATCAGATGTATCAGACCACCGAGATCGATATTCAGGTCGTCACCGAGCCCGCTACCAGCAAGCAGATGTTCCTTGCCGGTCAGCAGATGACTTACGGACTTCAGGCCGAGGACTTCGATCAGTACAGAACCTCCGAGTTCTACTATGCAACTCCTGCCGAGACCGTCTTCTTCCTCCTCTTCAACGGCTATGAGAAGGTTATAAACGACCGTGAAGCCGCAGCCGACTTTGACGCTGCAACTACCGACTATCAGGTCCAGATGCTCGAGTCCTTCAGACGCGCCTGCGCCGTTTCGATCGACCGTGAGCTTATGGCCGCGACCGTTTCGCCCGCTCGTTCCGGCGGTTACGCTTTCCTCGGCAACACCTATATCTATGATCCCGAGACTTGCGCTTACTACCGCGACACCGATCAGGCAAAGATGGCTCTCGTAGACTTCTACTCCATCAACCTTGACGATTACAACGGCGACCTTGACGCTGCTGTTGACTCTATCACCGGTTATGACCCCGAGACTGCCAAGGAGAAATTCACCGAGGCTTACAACGAGGCCATCGAGAAGGGCTATGTCACCGATAACGACGGCGACGGAAAGTCCGATCAGACCGTTACCATGATCTATGCAATGAGCTCCGAGATGTCCGACTTCTACAGAAAGACTCTTGACTTCCTTAACACCTCTCTGAACGAAGGCGCCGCCGGTACCGGCTTCGAGGGCAAGATCGCTATCGTTGCTTCTGCCCCTGTCGGAAACGCTTGGTCCGATAACATCAGAAACGGTCTTATGGATACTCAGCTTGCAGGTTGGTCCGGAAGCACCCTCGATCCGTTCGGCATGGCCGATACTTGGACGAGAAAAGACGCTGCTTACTGGGGCAACTGGTGGGATGCTTCCACCTTCGATATGACTGTTAATATCGACGGCAAGGATCTCACAATGAGCATTCGCGACTATGCAGAGTGCCTTAACGGCAACACCAAGACCGTTGACGGCGTTGACTATAACTTCGGTTACGGTCAGGTCGATGTTGAGACCCGTCTTGACATTCTCGCCGAGATCGAGAGACAGATGCTTACTTCTTACAACTGCGTCCCGATCCTTCAGGATGGCGGCGGATCGCTCCTCAGCCAGCAGGTCTACTATGTTGTTGAGGACTACAACCCGATGCTCGGACGCGGCGGTATTTCCTACATGAAGTACAACTACGACGAGACCGAGTGGGCTGACTATGTCGCTTCTCAGGGCGGTACTCTTCAGTACTAATTGAATCAAAGCGATATTTGAACTTCGCTCCTCATGTGCTGCGGCGGGGGAAATCTCCCGCCGCAGTCGGTTTATAGATTCTCACTTGGTTTGCAAGGCTTGCAAGCCGAGTGAGAGTCATTGAAATGGAGGTTGACAAAATGATAAAATATGCACTGCAAAGAACGTTTTATATGCTGATTGTCTTTTTGATAATCACGCTGATGTGCTTTGTGCTGATAAGAATGCTTCCGCAGCCGATTTTGCCGCCCGAAGACCCGCACACTCAGGTCATCGAGCTCAGGCGCGAAGCTCTCGGCTATAACGAGCCGTATCTTGTTCAGTTCGCACTTTTTGCTAAAAACGTTATCACCAAGTTCGACTGGGGCCTTTCCGAGAAGCTGTACTTCGGACAGGACGTATGGAAGATCTTCATCGGAAAACTTCCCGCGAGTATGGTCGTAAACCTTTACTCGATAATTCTGAGCATACCGATAGGCATCGCGTTCGGAATTTTCGCTGCTTTGAAAAAGAACACATGGATCGACTATACGCTGTCAACTCTGACGATGGTGGTCATTTCGGTCCCGAGCTTTGTCTATGCGTTTTTGATACAGTACATATTCTGCTATAAACTCGGCTGGTTCCCGTTCCTCGTGAAATCGGGCACCGACTGGCTGAGCTGGCCGATGTTCGTTTCAATGGTGCCGGCGGTCATGTCGCTTTCGTTCGGCGTTATCGCCGGATTCACAAGAACCACCCGCGCCGAGCTCACCGAGGTTTTAACGAGCGAATTCATGCTTTTGGCCCGCACCAAGGGACTTACAAAAACTCAGGCGACGGTGCGCCACGCCCTTAAAAACTGCTTCGTCGTCATCGTTCCGGGCATTTTCGGAGAATTCATCGGAATTTTGGGCGGCTCGCTCATCATCGAGAGGATCTTCTCTATCCCGGGCGTCGGCGGACTTACCCTTAATGCGATCAACGGTCTGGATTACAACATCTTTATCCTGACCACCTGCTTCTACACCGCGATCGGACTCGCAGCAAGCCTTGTGGTCGATATCAGCTACGGCTTTATCGATCCGCGTATAAGAATGGGGTCGAAAAAATGAGTATGAACAGTGAATTTGATTATGAGCGCATCCCCGCTGAAAAGTTCAGATTCGTTCAGGAAAACGAAAACATCCACGATACCGAGCTTCAGACCAAGGCAAGGAGCTTCTTTGCGGATGCGTTTCTGAGATTCAGCAAAAACAAATCCTCGGTCATCGCCGCATGGATACTTCTCTTTTTGATACTTTATTCGATTTTCGCGCCGATAATCTCTCAGTATGACGTGCGCGATACCGATAAAATGTATATCAACTTCCCTTCGTTTAACAGAAAAATAGCCGATCTCGGCATCGGAATCTTCGACGGCGCCAAAACCTATGACTCTCAGAACGACATCGCCATGGCTTTCTGGAAAGGCATCGCCGAGGAGACCGGAATGGACCCCGTCATCAAAAAGCTGCGTTCGCATGAGACCGAGGTAAAATATCGCGGTCAGATGGTCAAGCGCTATACATATGATATCGAGGTCAACGCCTACTATGCCCTCGGCATGGTTTACAGAGTTTTCTCTTACAGCGATTATAAGAAAATTCAGGATTGGCAGAACGAGACCGGAATTCAGGTCATATATCCTTATGTCGAGCCCGACGATATCAGCGGAAACACCAACCCGAGTATCTGGTATAAGTGCGACGCGAGCGGCGCTCCGATATATGACGAGAACGGCAACTTCATTCCCGCTTATTCCACTCACACCGAAAAGGCGGGCGCCGAATACAACTCTATAAGAATAGAGGGCGACGACGGCTCTTATGTCTACTCGACCGCAAAATCCGGCTCGGTGCAGTGCCGCGTTTGCTACTATAACTTCTATATCTACAACAACGGTCATGAGCCGAGCTTTATCCTCGGAACGAACGTCATGGGTATGGACCTCTTCTGCGCCATCGGCGTCGGAGCAAGATTCTCCCTCATCTTCGCGATACTCGTTTCCGCCATCAACCTGACCATCGGCGCGGTCTACGGCGCTATTCAGGGCTACTACGGCGGATATATCGACATGGCGCTCGACAGAATTTCCGATATCCTCTCGGGAGTGCCCTTCGTGGTCGTTACGACGCTGTTCCAGCTCCACCTTGCGCAAAGGGTCGGAATCGTGCCGTCCTTCCTGTTCGCGTTCGTGCTGACCGGCTGGATAGGCATGGCGGCGCTGACAAGAAAGCAGTTCTATCGCTTTAAAGGGCAGGAATTCGTTATGGCGGCAAGAACGCTCGGAGCCTCGGACCGCAGACTGATGTTCAAGCACATCTTCCCGAACGCGATAGGAACGATAATCACCTCCTGCGCGCTCGTAATACCCGGAGTCATCAGCTCCGAGACCTCGATGACCTATCTCGGCATAGTCGATTTAAGCGATTTCGCCGGAACGACTATCGGAACGCTGCTTTCTCAGGGAAACGCTTCGGCGACCACTTCGCCCCACGCAATGCTGTGGCCGAGCCTTTTCCTCGGGCTTCTCATGATATCCTTCAACCTGTTCGGCAACGGACTCAGAGACGCCTTTAACCCGTCAACGAGAGGAGTGGAAGACTGATGGAGAATAAATTACAGGTCAGAAATCTTCGTATATCTTTCCGCACTTCAAACGGAAAGGTGCAGGCGGTAAGAGATATCAGCTTTGACCTTGCAAAGGGCGAAACTCTTGCCATAGTCGGAGAATCCGGCTCGGGCAAATCCGTCACCTCAAAGGCGATACTCGGAATTCTTGCCGGAAACTCGATAATCGAATCGGGCGAGATAATCTATGACGGCAAGGATCTTTTGAAAATTTCCGAGGAGGATTTCCACAAGATCCGCGGCGACAAGATCGCCATGATCTTCCAGGACCCGATGTCTTCGCTCAACCCGATCGTCAGAATAGGCAAGCAGCTTACCGAAGCTATGCTGCTCAAAGGAAAAGCGAGACAGCGCGAAAGCAGATCGAATTTCAACACCTATCTTAAAAATCTCGAAAAGGCGATGATCGAGGCCGACGCTTCAAACGACCCTCAGAAAGCGGCGCAGATCAGCCAGAACTGCAAGAAGTTCGACAAGTTTGAATTCAAGCACATCGAGCTCGAATCGGCCTATAACAAGGCTTTCACCGCCGCCGACGAGACTGCGGACGATATCGAGAAGATAGCCTTCGAGTTTGAAAAGGGCTCGATAAGCAGGGGAGCCGACGACCGCATCAACGATATCGTGAAGCAGTCGCGCGACTCTGTCAACGAATATGTCGTCAAGCCCTCAAAGAAGGACAGGGTGTATTCGCTGACCTCGCAGCTCAAAGCTCAGTTCAAAAAGTCCAAAAAGACCAACAAGTTCGACGACACCGTTAAGACGCTTTATGAGCTGAGAGACATAATGAAAGAGGGCGTCTCGGTCGAAGCCCCGAACTTCTTCTGCATGGGCTATTACCTCACTTTCAGCGACAAGCCGCTGCCCGATATGCCGATAGACCAGCTTAACGCTTATCTTCACGACTATATCGACAAGGACTTCATGCTCGCTTTCATAAGCGACGCCGAGCAGGCGCTCAAGCATTCGTCCGAGGTCTCCTGTGAGAATATGAAAAAGGCCATCGCCGAGCTTGAGGCCGCAAAGCCCGTTTTTGCAAAAGAAAACCTTGACAGAAAAGAATGTCTTGAGGCGCACAAGCACCTTTCGGCGGTCGTTTCGGCCTGCGTTGACAAGCTCGACATCAATAAGGACAGCCTGACCTTCACCTTTGCGCCCTCGCTTAAAAGCCAGATAGACAGCTATTTCCACGCTATCGGCGCAAACAAGAAAGCGATAAGGGCCCATGAAAAGGATCAGCGCAAGTTTGACAGAATCGTCGCCAAGGGCAAAAAGCCCAACTGGGAGGTCGCCGACGCCGCAGTTACCGACCTTGAGCTTATAAAAGCCAACATCGCAAGGCTCATTGACAGGCTCATCGACCACTATGACGCGCTTCTTGCAAACTATGACAGCCGCAATTTCGACAACGAGACCGTCGCCGTTATCGACTATCTCAAAGCCAACGCCTCGGGAGTTGTCGATAAGGTCACAAGAAGGATCGCCAAGCACCGCGCCATCAAGCTGATGGAGGAGGTCGGAATCGCGGAGCCTCACAAGAGATACAAGCAGTATCCGTTCGAGTTCTCGGGCGGTATGAGACAGAGAATAGTCATCGCGATAGCGCTTGCCGCCAACCCCGATATCCTCATCTGCGACGAGCCGACCACCGCGCTTGACGTTACCATTCAGGCGCAGATACTTGAGCTTATAAATAACCTCAAGGAGGAGCGCAAGCTGTCGGTAATATTCATCACCCACGACCTCGGAGTCGTTGCAAACATGGCGGACCGCGTTGCGGTCATGTATGCCGGAAAGATCGTCGAATACGGCACCTCGGAGGACATCTTCTACCGTTCCGCGCATCCTTATACCTGGGCGCTGCTCAGCTCGATGCCCGACCTTGACACCAACGAGAAGTTGGAGGCTATCCCCGGAACTCCGCCGAACATGATCTATCCGCCGAAGGGCGACGCGTTTGCACCCCGCAACCGCTATGCCATGGCGATAGACTTTGAACGCCAGCCGCCCATGTTCAAGATAAGCGACACTCACTTTGCCGCGACTTGGCTTCTGCACCCCGACGCGCCCAAGGTCGATCCTCCTAAGGCGGTCGTCGATAGAATCGCAAGAATGAAAAGTAAAAGGGGGCTAAAAGATGAGTAATCAGGAGACCCTGCTTCGAGTCGAGCATCTGTGCCAGTATTTCAAGGCGGGAAATTTCGTTACCAAAGCCGTTGACGACGTCAGCTTTGACATTAAAAAGGGCGAGGTCTTCGGTCTCGTCGGAGAGTCGGGCTGCGGAAAAACAACTACCGGACGCTCGATAATCAAGCTCTATAACATAACCTCCGGAAACGTTTATTTCAAGGGCGTTCGCATCGCCGCCGGAATCCAGTCCTATAAGGACGCTATCAAGCAGGCTAAAAAGGACAATATCCCCGACCTTGACAAGTTTATCGCCGAGCAGAGAAAGCTCATCAAAGAGGCGAAAAACGACCAGAAGAACTGCGACAGGGAATTTTCCCGCCAGCTCGTTGCCGAGCTCAAGGAAAAATACGCGCCGCTTCTTGAAAAAGCGACCGGCGCCGAAAAAACAAAGCTCGAGGCGGAATATAAAAACGAGCTGAGAAAGGCCAAAAACACAAAACTGGTAACTCAGATCCAGATGATATTCCAAGACCCTATCGCTTCTTTGGACCCGAGAATGACCGTTCGCGAGATAATCGCCGAGGGACTTATCATTCAGGGCGAGCGCGACAAAAAGGTCATCGACCAAAAGGTCTATGAGATGCTCGAGCTCGTCGGACTTGTTCCCGAGCACGCGTCCCGCTATCCGCACGAATTTTCGGGCGGCCAGCGCCAGAGAATCGGCGTCGCGAGGTCTATAATCATGAACCCCGAGCTTATAATCGCCGACGAGCCGGTCTCGGCGCTCGACGTTTCGGTTCAGGCACAGGTCATAAACCTCTTGAACGACCTCCGCGACCGCTTCGGGCTGACGATACTCTTTATCGCGCACGACCTCTCGGTCGTAAAATACTTCTCCGACAGGATCGGAGTTATGTATTACGGCAAGCTGGTCGAGCTTGCAGACTCTGACGAGCTGTTCGCTCACCCGTTCCACCCTTACACAAAGTCGCTGCTTTCGGCTATCCCTCTTCCCGACCCGATCTATGAAAAGGCGAGAAAGAGGATCGTTTACAATCCTCTTGCCGAGCACGATTATTCGGTCGATAAGCCGTCGCTTCGCGAGGTTTGCCCCGGGCACTTCGTTCAGTGCAACAACGCCGAGTATGAGCGCATAATCAAGGAGCTTGAAGCGAATGGATGACCGCTTTAAGGACTTTTTGGCAAATGTCGTCGTCGGGCTGGTGATAACGGTGCTCGTTTTCGCCCTCGGGCAGAGCAGAGATCAGTCGGTTTTGCGCTGTCTGTGCGACGGAACGTTTGTCTCAGCGGTAGTGATATTCGGCCTCGGAGCCATCAAAGCCGTGCGAAACAAGGGCGCGTTCGACGTTATGGGATTTGGCGTAAAATCCACGGTCGAGACGTTTATTCCGTTTTTGAGGCGCGGCGAAAAAGAGGACTTCATGCAGTATCGTGAGCGGAAAGAGTCAAAGCGCAAGTCCGCCTCGGGAATGCTTCTTGCGGGAGCGGCATATCTGCTTCTGTCGGCGGTCTTTCTCGGATTATATTGGCGTTTCAGATGAATTTAACGGGAAGTCTTTTTCGGGCTTCCCGTTTTTTTCGAGGATTTTTCTCGGTTTGCCTTGCGTTTTTCTTTAAAATATGATATCATTAACGGCGGACGGTTGATAAAAAGGGGGCGGCGGTTTTGAGCGGGATAATAAAGCTCTCGGAGCGCTTGTCTTATATCAAAGCCTGCGAGGAGCCTCTTTCGGCGGACGTCGGCATTGTGCTCGGAGACAGATACCTTTGGGTCTTCGACGTCGGAGCCGTCAAAGCTAACGCCGAGTATATCCGCAGCTTCAAAAAGCCCGTAATATGCGTTTTGTCGCATTTTCATCAAGATCATATCGGGGAGATCGAAAGCGTTGACGCCGAAAAAATATATCTTGGCGCAAACACCCAAAAATACGTCGGGCAGGGAGAAGCCGTTACGGACGACCTTTATTTTGACGACGGAGTAAAAATACATATTTTCCCTCTGCCCTCGAGCCACGCAAAGGGGTCAATAGGGCTTGAGGCCGACGGCTATGCCTTTTTGGGCGACGGGACCTATTCATGCTCGAAAAACAGAAAGATATTTTACAACGCAACGCTTTTGAAAGACGAGATCAACAGGCTGAGATCATTGGAGGCGAAATATTTTCTTTTGAGCCACGACGAAAAATTCGTATTTTCGCGGGACGAGGTCATCTCCGAGCTCGATAAGATATATTCTTTGCGCCAAAAGGATTCGCCCTATATTTTTTTGCAATCGAACGTTACCGACTGAGTCGGAAGAATAAATTATTCACGAAAGGAACGGTTTTATGAGAGCATCAGGATTACTTCTCGGGCTTGCGTCGCTTCCGGGCAGATACGGCGTCGGAAAAATGGGCGACGACGCGAGAAAATTTGTTGACTTTCTGGCAAAATCAAAGCAAAAATACTGGCAGATCCTTCCTCTTTCCCCCACCGGCTATGGAGACAGCCCTTATCAGTCTTTCTCGACGAGGGCGGGAAACCCTTATTTTATCGACTTCGAGGAGCTTGAAAAAGAGGGGCTTTTGAAGTCGGAGGACTATAAAACCACCGAATTCGGGGACAACGAGAAATACATAAATTACGGTATGCTTTACGAGCGGGTGTACCCGGTTTTGAGAAAGGCTTACGGAAGATTTTCGCCCGACGACGACTATGAGCGGTTCATCGAAAAAAACGGCGATTGGGCGAATGATTTCGCGCTTTTCATGGCCGAGAAGAACGCTCACGGCGGCGCGCCCTGGTATGAATGGGAGACCGAGCTTAAAATGGCGGAGCCCGACGTTTTGGAGACCGAGCGCGAAAAGCTCTCGGACGAGATGGGGTTCTATCTCTTTTTGCAGTATGAATTTTTCCGTCAATGGTCGGCGCTCAAAGAATATGCAAATAAAAAGGGCGTAGAAATAATCGGCGATATGCCGATATACTGCGCGTATGACAGCGTTGAGGCTTGGCTTTCGCCCCGGCTTTTCGAGTTCGACGACGAGAAAAAGCCGATAAACGTCGCCGGCTGCCCGCCCGACGGCTATGCCGCCGAGGGTCAGCTTTGGGGCAACCCGCTTTATAACTGGGCGGACATGGAGCAGAACGGCTATAAATGGTGGATAGACAGAATAGCCTTTGCGACCGACATCTATGACGTTCTGAGAATAGACCATTTCCGCGCCTTTGCGGGGTATTATTCTGTGCCGGGAGGCGACAAAAACGCCGTGAACGGCTGCTGGCGCGAGGGACCCGGAATGAAGCTGTTCAACTCGACTAACTACTGGCTCGGGCAGAAAAAAATCATCGCCGAGGACCTCGGGTTCATCACCGACGACGTTAAAAGGCTGCTCGGCGACACCGGATACCCCGGAATGAAGGTTTTGCAGTTCGGCTTCGACCCCTCGGGCATGAGCGAATATCTGCCGACAAACTTCGAGACCCCGCGCTGCGTGGTCTACACCTCTACCCACGACAGCGACACCGCCGCGGGCTGGGCCGAAAAGTTGGAGGGCAGGGAGCTCAGCTTTTGCCTTGATTATCTCGGCGTAAAATCGAAGCGCGACGTTCCCGAAGCTCTTTTGCGCTGCGCTTGGAGCAGCACCGCCGAGATCGCGATAGCTCAGCCGCAGGATCTTCTCGGCCTCGGAAACGAGGCGAGGATAAACGTTCCGGCGACGGTCGGGCAGAATTGGCGCTATCGTTTAAGCGCCGAGCAGCTCTCAGACGCCGTCTCTCAGAAGTTGCGCAACCTCACCGAGACATATAACCGCACCGGCGCCTCGCGCTGGAAAACCCCCGACGCCGAGCTTGGGTATGTTTTCAGGTGAAGTGTGGAGGGGAAAAGGTATTCATCTTCCCCGAGGTAAGATGAATGCTATCATTTACACCCCACCCTCTCATCCCTCCCCTGAAGGGGAGGGCTCCTTCACTTTTCTGTGCGTGCAGAAAAGTGAAGCGAAAAGACACGCAAAAGAGGGGGATTGCGATTTCCCCCTCTCTTGACTCTCCCCTTAAAACGCTGCCGGTAGCCGCGCCTTCGCAAAAAGTCTTTTGCCGCAAAGGTATACAGAGGGAAACGGCGCGGCGTTGCGCCATTCGGCGCACACACCAAGCCCCCGACTTGCGGAAATTACCTACTTTCTGCGGAGCTTGAACAGCCGCTATAAAGGTATCCATATTTTCCTCTGCCGGAAAATATGGATACTATCGCTCATCACCCCACCCCGTTCGCTATCTTCCTGAACGCTCCATGCGCACAAAGCCCCGCAGGGGCGTTGTGCCACAGACGCGGGGTTTTGTCCAAGAGGACGAGCCGCCGATTCGGCATGGCGGCGAATGTCCGATTGGATACAAAACCAGCTTCTGTTGCCCTCGAGGGGCAGGGGCTCTATACTTTGCATTTTCTCTGCAAACCTTCAGAAACAGTAAAATCTCACTCCACGATCTCCACCTTTTCCACCCTATCCCTAATGCTCTCCGGGACGCTCAGCTTTCTCTCGGCGTCGTTCCAAGCGATCTCCGCAAGGGTATACTCGCCGCGCTCGTAGCCGTAGCCGTCGCCGGCGTCGTCATAGAATTTAAAGCTGCCGTCGGCGCCCGGATAGACCGCAAGGGTGAAGCTGCGGGGCGTTTCGGCGGTCGAAAGCGCGGGTTCGGCGACCGGAATGATCGACCCCGCCTTGACGAAAACAGGAATGCTTTCGATGCCTGCGGGAACGCTTATCCACCTTTTGCCGCTGATTTTTTCGCGCTCGCCGAGGCGGTACCAGTCGCCCTCGGGTAGGTAGACCTCTCTTGACTTTTCGACGTCAAGTTTTTTGTTTTTCGGAGCATAGTACATCGGCTTTGTGACCGGGCAGACCATCAGCGCGTCTCCGAACATATACTGATCGGTGATATTTTTTGCGATCTCGTCGTCGGGGTAATCGAACGCGAGGAAGCGAATTATTGATTCGTCAAAAAGCCAAGTTCTTCCGGCGGCTGAGTAGATGTACGGCGTCAGACGGTATCTGAGCCGGTTTGCGGCGAGCATGGCCTCATAGAACATTCCGCCGTCGCCGAAATTCCAAAGCTCTCTGCGGCAGTCGGTGCCGTGGCCTCTGAACACCGGCAAAAACGCCGCCCACTGATACCACCTTGTGAAAAGCTCGCAATATCCGGCGTCCTTTTCGGCGTCGGGGAAGTCGCCCTTCCAATACCAGATCTTGCCGCGCCTGACGAAGAACGCGCCGATATCGACCGTCCAGTAAGGGTGGCCCGAGGCGCAGAAGCCGAGCCCCGACGCGATCTGTTTTCTCAGTGTTTCCCATTTTGCCTCGATGTCTCCCGACCAGAGAATCGTGCCGAAGCGCTGATGACCGGTATATCCGCTTCTTGTGAGGTTTACTACGCGCTTGTCCGAGTTTTCGGCCCGCTGACCCTCATATACGCCCTTTGCATGATAAAGCGCGTATTCGTTTGATTTTTCGATATCTATTCTCAGCCCCGCCTGCGAGCAGTACATCTCGTAAAGCCTGCCCGGCAGAGGTCTGAAAAGCTGTTCCCATTCGGGGGTGAACGGCTCGCAGTTGTCGCACCACCAAGCGTCGACGCCGTGCTTGAAAAGCCCCTCGCTTGTTTGCCGCCAATATATTTCTCTGCCCTTTTCCTCAAACGGGTCGTAAAATTCGCTCTCGGGTATCATAAGGCCGGCTTCCTCAAAATCGCGGCGGTTTTCGGCCGTCGCAGATACCGACGGCCACACCGATATCATGAATCTGACGTTGCTTTTATGAAGCTGATTAACCATTTCCGTCGGGTCGGGGAAGCGGCTTCGGTCAAAGCTCTTTTGCCCCCACTTGCCGTTTTCCCAGCTCATCCAGTCGAGAACGATGCAGTCGAGCCCTATCCCTCTGCGGCGATATTCCGCCGCGGTGTCAAGTATCTCGCGCTGAGTTTCAAAGCGCTCCTGAGATTGGATATAGCCGAAAGCCCATTTGGGCAGCATCGAGGCCTTGCCGCTGAGCTTTCTGTAAAGCGCGACGGCGCCTGCCATGCTCCCGCCGTTGAGAAAATAAAAGTCAAGCGACGGCGCCGCTTCTATATAAATAAAGTGGCCGTATTCGTTGTCGCAGAAGACCGCCGGGCTTCCGCAGCCGAGCAGCAAGCCGTATCCGAGGCTTGAGACCAAAAGCGGCAGCGCGATCTTCCTGTTGCCCTGATGAACATAGACAGTCCGCCCTCTCAGCGAGCCAAAGCCCTCCTCGTGCTGACCCAGCCCGAAAAGCGCCTCGCCGTCCTGCCATTCAAGGTTTAAGCGGCAGTGCAGGCTTTCGCCGGCGTCGGTTTTCGCCGCGTCCCTGATTACGGTCTTTTCGCCGTCGGCGGTTTTGACTCTTTCGGTCCTCGTCATTCCGGGGACTGTTTTATAGGTCATGAAAGGCTCAAGCTCGCGGCTTTCGTCGTTTCTCTCTTTGAGAAGCAGCTTGCCGTCGGCGTTAAAATATCGGTACGCAGCCGTTTTTCTGTCAACCTCTATGACCGTTTTTTCGGTCCTGAGAACGATTTTTTCGCCGTCCTCGGAAAAGCTCCAATAGCCGAACGGTTTTTTCTCAACGATTGCAATATCCTCATGTTCTTTGAGCTCCCTGCTCGCCAAAAAACAGCTTAGCCTGACGGTCTCGGCGCTCAGCGGCATTATGCGGTGAACGCTGTGCTCGCTGAAAAGCCAAAGCGCGTCGTCTCGGCGCTCGGCGCGCGTGATCTCTCGTGATTTTTCGATTTCGGGATATAGCATATCGGTTCCTTCTTTCAAGAAATTTCTGCGGATCTTCCGCCCAGATAATTCTATCATATGCCCGCCGCGTTTTCAATAGTTTTTTGACGGTTTGGGAGAAGGGGGGTGCTTTTCCCGACAAAGCAGCTATGAGCCCCACCCTCTCCTCCCTCCCCTAAAGGGGAGGGCTTCTTCACTTTTCTGTGCGTGCAGAAAAGTGAAGCGAAAAGACACGCAAGGGAGAGGGATTGCGATTTCCCTCTCCCTTGACCCTCTCCTTGAAACGCTGCCGGTAGCCGCGCCTTCGCAAAAAGTCTTTTGCCGCAAAGGTATACAGAGGGAAACGGCGCGGCGTTGCGCCATTCGGCGCACACACCAAGCCCCCGGATTGCCTATTACCCCTACATCTGCGGAGCTTGAACAGCCGCTTAAAAGGTATCCATATTTTCCTCTGCCGGAAAATATGGATACTATCGCTTATCACCCCACCCCCACCATGTTGCCTGCGGGCAGTAAAATATCGAGGCCCCCGCCCCTCGAGGGGCGGGGGCGGTGCATTTGTCCCTATCCGTAGAAAGTTCGGCGGGGGTGGGGTGATAGACGATAGCATTCGCTAAAATTCCGCCCCGGGCGGGATTTTGCGAATACCTTTTAAGCAATCGGCTCGACCTCCGCCCCAACCTCTTTCCGTCTTTTCCCTTTTGTCCCAAAACTTGTACTCGTTGCAAAAATTTCCTCTTTACAGAGGCGAACATTTGTGCTATAATCAAAATCAGAACAAATGTTTGCGGGAGGAATCACCGATGAGAGACATACTTCACTGCGACCTGAACAACTTTTACGCCTCGGTAGAGTGCCGCGACGACCCCTCGCTTATCGGGAAAGCGGTGGCGGTCTGCGGAAGCGTCGAAGCGCGGGCGGGGATAGTTTTAGCGAAAAACACGCTTGCAAAGTCGTTCGGCGTTGCGACGGGCGACCGCGTTTTCGAGGCGAAGATGAAATGCCCCGAGCTTACGATAATCCCGCCGCACATGGAAAAATATTCGGCGATATCAAAGCAGGTCCGCGCGATATATCGGCGTTTCACCGACCTCGTCGAGCCTTTCGGCATGGACGAGTGCTGGCTTGACGTGACCGGCTCGCATTTTCTCTTCGGAAGCTCATATGAGATCGCCGAGAAGATACGCGAAACGGTGAAAGCCGAGACCGGGCTTACGATATCCGTCGGGGTCAGCTTCACAAAGGTGCTTGCAAAGCTCGGCTCGGACATGAAAAAGCCCGACGCCGTCACCGTTCTCTCGCGTGAGGATTTTCGCGAGAAGATATATCCGCTTGCGGCAAACGAGATGATAGGGATAGGTCCGTCAACCTTTCGTCGGCTCGAGAAGCTGCGCATACACACCCTCGGCGACCTCGCGCAGTCCGACCCCGAGGTCCTTTCGCGGCATCTCGGAAAGTGCGGAATTCAGCTTTGGAGGGCTGTAAACGGTTTTGACGACGCCTGCGTTCACGAGCAGGATTATCGCCGGGAAATAAAGTCGATCGGAAACTCTACGACCCTGCCCCGGGATTTAAATACCGACGCCGAGGTCTGGCGAACGCTTCTCTCGCTTTCGGAGAATGTCGCGAGGCAGCTTCGCCGTGAGAATTTATGCGCGTCGGGCGTAGCGGTCAGCGTTAAGACGAACGACCTTTCATACCGAGAATTTCAGACCGCGCTCGACTGCCCGATGTGCTCGGCCAACAGCTTTGCCGAGGCCGGCTTCAGGCTTTTTAAGACCCGCTTCGACTGGCGGCTGCCGGTTCGTGCGGTGGGGATACGCGCAATAAACCTCATGCCGAAAGAATATTGCCGCCAGAGCAGCCTGTTTCTGAGCGCGAAAAAGCTCGACCGCGAAGAACGTCTCGGAGAGGTGTCAGACGTCTTGCGCGAGCGCTTCGGAAAGGATATAATTTATCCCGCAAGGCTCAAAAACAGCCTCGAGCTGACCCACGACAAGGTAAATATTTTCCAGAGCAGCCACAGCTATGTGATATCTTAACCGAGCGCATAAATAAATTAAAAGTTTTCGGTCAAGCCTTTTTCTAAAAGGCTTGTCAGGGTCGAGGGGTGAAACCCCTCGCCGCTGCCTTTGGGCAGCGGAAGAATTTACGGAGTGCGCTCCGCAAGGGGTGAATTAAAAAAACAATCCGATGGATTGTTTTTTTAAGAGGGGACGCCCTGAAAGAGAGGGCGTCCCCTAAACATAGCGGCTTTCTTATACGTTTCCCCTTTGCCGAGCGATGAGCGAGGCAAACGAAAAAACCTCAAAAACTAACCCCACCCGCAAAAAGTATTGCGCATCGTTGAAACCTCGGCGCGGTTTTCAGCGATATATATTATGGACGTCCAAAAAATCAAAAAGAGGTGGTAAAAATGCAGGATGCCGAAATCGTCGCGCTTTTTCTTGAACACGACGAGGGCGCGGTCTCGGCGGCTCGGGAAAAATACGGGAGATACATACAAAAGATAGCGTACAACTTCACCGGAGACCTTTCGGACAGCGAGGAACTTTTGAACGACGTTTTACTCCGCGCATGGAGCTCGATACCGCCGCAGGAGCCCAAGGACCTCAGAAGCTATCTTTCGATGCTGACAAGAAGGGCGGCGGTCGATCTTCTGAGAAAAAGAGGGCGGCAAAAGCGCTCCTCGGAATACAGCGTATCTTTAAGCGAGCTTGAAGAGTGCCTGCCCGGCGGCAGCGACCCCGAGCGCGAGGCCGATTCAAAACTTCTCGCCGAGGCGATGAACCGCTGGCTCAACACCCTTTCGCAAGAGCAGCGAACGGCGTTCGTTTGCAGATATTACTACTCGGACCCGATATCGGCTATTGCAAAAAACATCGGCGCGAGCAGCCCGAAGGTAAAAAGTATGCTTTTCAGGCTTCGCGCCGGGCTAAAGGCTTTTCTTGAAAAGGAGGAAATTTTATGAGGGCGGAAGATATAATCAACGCCATGGAGATATCCTGCACCGACGCCATATCCGACGCGGCAGAGCAGCGCAGCCGCGCAAAAAAGCGTTTTGGGGCAAAAAAATTAACCGCGGTCGCTGCGGCTGCGGCGGTAATTCTGGTCGGAGCGGCAGCGGCCGCCGCCGGCGGGCTCATCGACGTCAAAAACGCTTTCGGCACGGTGATCGGTCAGGAATATCGGGGCGACGCGTCGGACGAGATATCAATTCGCTTTTTGGGATTTGAAAACGGCGAACCGAATCTTGACATAACATTTAAAGCCCCGAACAAAGCGCCTTATCTTGATGTCGCAAAAGGGCTTGCGAGCATAAAACCTCTTTCATATGAGGTCACGGGCGCGGGCGAGCTTCTCAAAAAATGGGTCGAAGAAAAGGAAATCGACAGCGGCGGTATTTACTTCGACGATATGCACCCGCTGATAGCGATTGGCAGGCTTGTTGACGCCCACAAGATGAGCGAGGAGGAAAAGCGGGAAAAAGAAATTGCTTTCGGCATTGACTTCGACGATCTTGAGCCGGTCGGCGAACCGACCGTTGGCTGCGAAGCATATGACTGCCGAACCTCTGACGGCAGCATTCGTACGATAACCATATCGCGCAGAGTTTATTATGTCGATAAAACCACCGGCGAGGAGATAAGTTTTCCGACGGAATCCGAAACCTATGAGGCAAAAGACCTTGCGCCTTGGAAAGTTCCTATAAACGCGACCGGAAGCGAATACGACCCGACCGTGCCTCCGAAAGACGGCGTGCAAATCGTCACGGAGGACGAAAACGCCGAAACCGTGACCCCTGAAGACGGTTATAACACGCTCGACGAGCTTGAAACGCTGAAAATTTCGATAGAGGGTCTGCTCATCGAATCAAAGGGCGACCAGCCGCTTGAGATCCGCGGGCACTGGATCGCAGAGCTTGAGGTATAAGCGGGGGTAAAAAGGTATCCATATTTTCCTCTGCCGGAAAATATGGATGCTATTTCAAGTCACCCCACCCCCATGAAAGGTACAACGGATAGGGACATTTTGTAACGCCCCCTCCCCTATTAGGGGAGGGGGCTCGCTAACTTAGCCGTTCCGCAGGCAACGTAGTGGGGGTGGGGTGGCTTAAATAGTATGAAATCACTCCCTCGCAAGAGGGAGCGATTGAATACCCTTTCCCCCCTCACTCCACCCTCACCGAATTGAGGTCGAAGTCGCACCCTGGCAGGAAAAGCAGGGTAAGATCGGTCGCCCCGGCCGGAACATCTATGGGAAAACTCTGCGACGAGACCTCGGGGCCGCCGGCGAACTCGACGACATAGACCCTCTGCCCGCCCTCTGAATCGAACAGCGCGCGAATACTCTCGGACGGGTTGCGGGTGCGGCCGGTAACGGTCAGCGTTTTTGCGGCCGAGTTTAGCTTTAAGCCCGAGAACACCACCGTGACGTTGTTGCCGATCTTTTCGATGCGGCCGTCTTTTTCCTCGAAAGAATCGCCGAAAACGCGGTCGCGGTCGCAGGCGGGGATATCGGTGCCGAGCGCAGGCGTCTCGTCGAACTTAAAGCCTCTGAAGCGCAGGGGTTCTTTGAACGAGAAAACAAGGTCGTGCGTACCTTTCAGTCTTTTTTCGAGCCGGTAGCTGTTGTTTTGATAGGTGTTCCAGCGGCTTTGCGCCTGATAGACGAAGCTGCCGATAAGTTCTCCGCCGCCGTCGAAAAGCTCAAAGGGTATCGGCTCGCTCGAATAGCTGAAAATGCCGACGGTGAGAAGCTCCGAGCCGATTTTTCCGAAATCGACGCTGTCAAATCTTATTTTCGTTTCCTCTTTGAGGGTTTGGAGCCCGCCCTGCATTACGACCTGAAGCGGCGAGCTTGACGACGAGCAGAGCGACGCGCTGACGAATTCGCAGTAAGGGTCGAAGGACGCCTCGCCGAAGCCCTCGTTTTTAAGCTCGAGCTCGGATATCACGGCTTCAAAGGGCGTGCCGTTTTTGCAGTATGCCCTGAGGCGGAAGCTGCCGTCGCCGACGGCGCTGACCTTTGCTTTGAGGCCGTTTGATTCTACCCGCGCAATGTTTGTCACAACGCCCGAATCGCTCGTCGCCTTGAAGAAAACGTCATTTTCTCCGAAGGTCGAATTTTCGGGGAGAATCTTCGCTTCGGCAAAGACTGTCGGCTCGTCGGGGGTGAGAACGTTTTTTGAGAGCTTAAGCTCGATCTTTCTGACCGGGACCTCGGGGTTTTGAGCGCTTTCATAGTTTTCGTCCGTGCAGCAGGCGGCTGCTCCCGAAAAAGCAAGCGCGCGGAAGCAGGCGGCCTTATCGGGAAGCCCCTCGGAGGAGACGGTCATTTTGATATCCCCCGCGAAGTCTTTTGCGGCGATGATTGCGAGCAGCTTTCCGTTGAAAAGCCGCCTCGAGCTGCCCTTATACTGGTCATAGTCGGTCGAATCGCCGTTGTCGAGCCCTACGAGCCGCCCCGCGCCCGAAACGTTCACCCGAACGCGGTTTCGGGCGTTTTCGACCGGGTTGCCGTCTTTGTCGAGCATACCAATCTCCACAAAAATAAGGTCTGCTCCGTCGGCAAAAAGCTCGGTCTTGTCGGGCTTAAGGGATATCTCGGCGGGGTCGGAGAAGCTGCGTCGCACCGTCTCGGCGACCTTGTTTCCGTTTTCGTCATATCCTACCGCCCTTATCTCGCCTTTATGGTAAGGAACCTGCCAGCGTCCCGAGAGCTTTCCGAAGCCCGAGTGGTCGTGGCGGTGCCGCCCGAGGCATTCGCCGTTGACCCAAAGCTCCGACTCAAAGCAGTTTGAGAAAATAAACAGGTCTATAAGCTGCCCCTCGTTCCAGTCCCAGTGCGGATAAAGATGCACAAAAGGCTCGCCCCCAAGGTTCCACTCGGCTTTATAGGCATAGTATGTATCTTTCGGGAATCCCGCCGTGTCGACGTGCCCGAAGTGCGAATTTTTGGTGTGAAAAGGCGTCGGCTCGCCGATGTAATCGAGCGCCGTCCAGATAAACTGACCGAGCGAGAATTCCTTCACTCTGTCGATGGTTATATTGTATTCCGAGTTTATCGCGCCATAGCTCGTCGCGCAGTTCAAAAGCGATGAGCACTGCTCGTCGTCATAGGTCGAGGTGACGGTGGAGGCGGGGAAGTGATAAACTCCGCGTGACTGATATGTAGACGATGTTTCCGAGCCGTAGATTATCCAGTCGGGGTATTTTTCATGGTGCTCGTCATAAATCCTTTCGAGATAGTTATATCCCACGACGTCGAGATATTTTGCGCACTCCTGTCCGCCCTCGGTATACATCGTGTTCGAGCCGAGGGTTATCGGATAGGCGTTTTTATAGTCGTGCAGCCTGACGCATCTTACGAGCTCCTTTGTGACCTCGGCGCCCCGGGGCAGAAAGTTAGTGTCGGATATTTCGTTTCCTATGCTCCACATAAGCATACAGGCGCGGTTTCGGTCGCGTCTTATCCACGAAGCGACGTCGCGCTCGTGCCATTCGGGGAAGAACCGGTGATAGTCGAATTTGTTTTTCGGGCGCTCCCACATATCGAAGCACTCGTTATCCACCAAAAAGCCCATCTCGTCGCAGAGGTCCAAAAACTCCGTCGCCGGCGGGTTGTGAGAGGTGCGCAGAGCGTTTACGCCCATCTCCTTTAGAATCTCAAACTGACGGCGTATCGCGTTTTTGTTCACCGCCGAGCCGAGAGCACCGCAGTCGTGATGAATGCAGGTGCCGAGCAGCTTAAAATGCCTGCCGTTGAGAAAAAGTCCTTTGTCGGTAGTGAATTCAAGGGTTTTGAAGCCGATGTTAAAAGCAGTCTCGTCAACGGTCTCTCCGCCCTGCAAAAGCTCGGTTTTAAGGGTATAAAGGTTCGGCTCGTCGGGGCTCCACAGCTTTGGCGAGGGCGCAAAAAGGCTCAGACCGAACGTTTTTGCCTCGGGGCAAAGAAGCACCGGCGCTTTGATCTCGGCGACGGTTTTTCCGTCCCGGTCAAGCAGGGTGTGGCAGAGGATCGCCTCGCCGTTTCCCGAAAGCTCGGAATCGATTTCGACCTCAAAGCCGCCCGAGGTCTTTTTCGTGACGACGTAAACGCCGTCCGGCACTATCTCGCTGCCGCCCTTTTCGGTGAGCCAAACGCTGCGATATATCCCCGCGCCGGAATACCAGCGAGAGTTGGGGTGACGGTGCCGCGCCAAGACCTCAACGACATTCTCCCCCGGCTTAACGCCCGAGAGGGGCACGTCGAAAGCGGTATAGCCGTATTTCCACTCAAAAATCTCTTTGCCGTTGAGATATACCGTGCAGTCCTGATAAACGCCGTCGAAGCGCAGGGTATAATTTTTTTGAGGGTCGGCGACATCGACGGTGCGGCGATACCAACCGTCGCCGTCTTTATAGAGGTTTTCGGCGTCGTAAATGAGCCAGTCGTGAGGGATATCGACGGGCCGATAGCTTTCGGGCTTTTCATCGGGTCGGCAAAGGCAGAACTGCCAGCCGTGATTTATCAGAGTTTTTTTCATGGCGGCCTCCTTGAGCGCAGCTTGAATTTCCGATATGATTTTAGCACTTATCGGGGCAAGTTTCAATGCTTTTTAAAAAATTTGCCGCAAGGGTTGAAATTTTTTCTCAAAAATGCTACAATGACAAAAAAGGACAAAGGAGCGAGATTATGTCTAAAATTACAATTTTTGATCATCCGCTGATAAAGCACAAAATATCCCTTTTGAGGGACAAGAGCACCGGAACGAAGGATTTCCGCACTCTTATTGAGGAGATAGCGACCCTTATGGGCTATGAGGCGTTAAGGGATCTGCCGCTCGACATGGTTGAGATCGAAACGCCTATCTGCAAAACCGTTCAGCCGATGGTCTCGGGTAAAAAGCTGGCGATAGTGCCGATTTTAAGAGCAGGTCTCGGAATGGTCAACGGAATTTTGGCGCTTGTTCCCTCGGCGAAGGTCGGGCACATCGGAATGTATCGCGACGAAAAAACGCACATTCCCCACGAGTATTACTGCAAGCTGCCCGAAAACATAGGCGAGCGTCTCATAATCGTATTAGACCCGATGCTTGCGACCGGCGGCTCGGCGGTAGACGCGATAAATCTCATTAAGCAGCGCGGCGGCAAGCAGATCAAGTTCATGTCGATAATCGCTGCGCCCGAGGGCCTCAAAGCGCTGTCCGAGGCTCACCCCGACGTTGAGATCTACTGCGGAAACCTTGATGAGCGCCTGAATGAGAACGCCTATATCGTCCCCGGCCTCGGCGACGCCGGCGACAGAATTTACGGAACAAAATGATTACTGCGGGAGACCTCAAAATGGTCTCCCGCAAAGTTTTTTGGGAGCTTATAAATCAAAAGTTTTCGGTCAGCCTTTTGAAAAAGGCTTGACCGAAAACTTTTATTTCCGCCACCTTCCCCCCTTTTTACCCCTTGATTTTTTCACGCATATGTGCTATACTGCATATAATATCAAAAAGCTGTGAACGGGAAGATACCGTGTTTGGCCGTATTTAAGAGAGCGGGGATTGGTGAGAGTGCCGCTGCGGCTGTCGGTTGGTGCGCCCGTGAGCTCGGCGGGGGAATAAAGTATCCCGCCGCGTGCGCCGCGTTAAGGCATCGAGCTATAAATCGGAGTGGAACCGCGTTTTTTAACGCCTCCTTTGCCTTTTCGGCGGGAGGTTTTTTATTTTATCGGAAAGAGGTATGGCATTGAAATTTTCAACTTTTTGCAAAAAGCTCAGGGAGGATATCGCCTCGGTGAGAGAGCGCGACCCCGCCGCAAGATCCGATATCGAGGTGCTTCTGACCTATTCGGGAGTGCACGCCGTTATCATTTACAGAATCGCTCACCGGCTTTATTTAAACGGCTTCAAGCTGAGCGCGAGGGCGCTTTCGCAGTTCGGACGGCTTATAACCGGCATTGAGATACACCCCGGCGCGAAGATCGGCAGGGGACTGTTTATCGACCACGGCGCGGGGGTGGTCATCGGGGAGACGGCGGAAATAGGCGACAACTGCCTTTTATATCAGGGCGCGACCCTTGGCGGCACCGGCAAGGGCAAGGGCAAACGCCACCCGACCCTCGGAAACAACGTGATGGTCGGCTGCGGCGCAAAGGTGCTCGGGCCTTTTAAAGTCGGCGACAACGCAAAGATCGCCGCGAACGCCGTTGTGCTCGACGCCGTTCCCGCAAACGCCACTGCGGTCGGAGTCCCGGCGCGGATAATCAAGAGAAACGGGGTCAGGGTGAACGACCTCGATCAGATACACATTCCCGATCCCGTCTCGCAGGAGCTTTGCCGCCAGCGCGCAAGGATCGACGAGCTTGAAAAAAAGCTCAGTGAGCTTGAAAAGGAGAATAAAAATGAAGCTGTATAACAGTCTTACAAGAGAAAAGGACGAATTTTTGACCCACACCCCCGGGCGGGTCGAGATGTATACCTGCGGGCCTACCGTCTATCACTTCGCGCACATAGGAAATCTCAGGTCTTATATCATGGAGGACGTTTTGGAGAAATATCTCGGCTATGCCGGATATAAGGTCAACCGCGTAATGAACATCACCGACGTCGGGCATCTGACCTCGGACGGCGACACCGGCGACGATAAGATGCTCAAGGGCGCAAAGCGCGAGCATAAAACGGTCATGGAGATAGCGAAGTTTTATACCGACGCGTTTTTCTCCGACTGCGAAAAGCTGAACATCAAAAAGCCCGATACCGTCGTTCCCGCGACGGGATATATCGACGAATTCATAAGGGTGATATCGGCGCTCATCGACAAGGGCTATGCCTATGAGGCGGGCGGAAACATCTACTTCGACACCTCGAAGCTGAAAAAATACTACGTCTTCAACGATTTCTCGGAGGAGGATCTTGCGGTCGGCGTCAGAGAGGGAGTCGAGGCCGACGGCAACAAGAAAAACAAGACCGATTTCGTTCTTTGGTTCACAAAATCAAAGTTTGAGGATCAGGAGCTCAAATGGCAGTCGCCTTGGGGGCTCGGATATCCCGGCTGGCACATCGAGTGCTCCTGCATTTCGATGAAAAACAACGGAGAATACCTCGACCTTCACTGTGGGGGAATAGACAACGCTTTTCCTCACCACACAAACGAGATAGCCCAGTCCGAGGCGTATCTCGGCCACGATTGGTGCCCGCAGTGGTTCCACGTTCACCACCTAAACACCGAGGGCGGAAAGATGTCGAAATCAAAGGGCGAATTTTTGACCGTTTCGCTTTTGGAGCAAAAGGGCTACGACCCGCTCGCACACCGTTTCTTCTGCCTGCAAAGCCACTACCGCAAAGGGCTTATGTTCAGCTGGGAAAATCTTGACAACGCCGCCGCCGCATATTCAAAGCTGACGGCAAGAATAGCCCAGATCGACGCTTCGGCGCCCGCGGCTTCTTCCCAAAGCCCCGACGATCTCAGAAAAGCCTTCAAAGAGGCCATGGACAACGACCTTAACACCTCGCTTGCGATAACCTCTCTTTACGACGTCTTGAAAAGCGGTCTTTCGGGAGCAGATAAGCTGGCGCTCGTCGCGGAATTCGACGGCGTGCTTTCACTTGGGCTTATAGCCGCCGCGAAAAAGCTGAAAGAAGCCCCCGCCGACGAGGAGCTTCCCGCCGAGGTCGCGGAGCTTTTGGAGCAGAGAAAAGCAGCAAGAAAAGAGAAGAACTTCGCGCTTGCCGACGAGCTGAGAGACAAAATAGCACGGCTCGGATATACCGTCGAGGAGACGCGTCAGGGCACCGTTGTTAAAAAGGCGTAAGCCGAAAGGAGAAAAAATGTCGGAACTTAACAGGCAAAAGATAAACCCTCTGAAAAACAACAAGGCGTTCACAAAATATCTCGGGTTCTCGCTGGTGGCAATCTTGGTGATAATCCTTTTCTTGTTCTTTGTTTGGGTAGCCGGCGGCCGTCAGCACGGAATACCCGACGAAATTGATTTCATTCAGCTAAAGACCCCCGCGGATTCTGCGCCGGTCGCGGTTTTTGAGACCTCGGTCGGGACTTTCAAGGCTATGCTGTTTCCACAGGAAACCCCGGAGTATTACGCATATTTCACAAACCTTGTGAACTCGGGCTATTACGACGGCACCTATGTCTGCGCGGTGGTAGATAAGGCTTACGCCCTCGGCGGCACAAAAACGCCCGACCCCGCCGCCGCCGAGACCGAGGATTCCGACCTCGGGCGGGTGAAAGCCGAAATATCGGACAACCTTTGGCCCTTAAAAGGCTCGCTTTGTTCGTTCGTCGGCTCGAATTTCGGCACAAATTATGCCGGCTCGAGCATGATCCTGATAAACGACGTCACCGTTATAAACGAAGCCTATATGGACGACGGAGCGCTCAAACGCGCTTACGGCGATCAGCTCGGAGAGGTTTTTTCCGAGTACGGCGGAATACCGAACTTCTCTCGGGAATACACGGTTTTTGCGCAGATATATGACGGCTGGGACGCTTTCGACAGTATTCTTGAAGCTCAAACGCTTGAAAGCGCACAGCCCGCCGAGGACATCGTTTTTGAAAAAGTATATATTTCGACCTATGGCGAGCAGAAGCCCGATTGACAAAAAATAAAAACTTTTCAAAAAACTATGGACAAAGGGCGGATTTTATAGTATAATATTCGGGTATGCCGAATATTACGGCGAAATAATCCCATTTTCTGAAAAGAGGAATATCTGAAATGAACTTGATAAAAAGAATTCTCGCCGCCATAATGGTGCTTGCGGTGCTGCTTTCGTTTGCGGGCTGCGGCGATACGACGTGGATAGCCGAGATAGACGGGACCGTTGTTCCGAGCGGACTTTACATCTATTATCAGACCGAGGGCTACGGCAACGCCCTGCTCGAGCTTTACCGCTCAAACAGCGACTATCTTATGCCCTATCTCTATTTCTATAACTACGGCGCCGTTTACGCAGACATTCTCGGCGTTGAAATGAGCGACGGCAAAACCGTTGAGGAATACATCAACGAGTACGCCATGAATATGTGCGAGCAGGCGGTAGTGCTCGACAGAATTTACGACAAGGTAGGGCTTGAAATGACCGCCGAGGAAAAGGACGCCGTCGATACTCAGGTGAGAAACCTTTGGAACAACGGAAAAGAGTCCTACGAGGCGATAGGCATCAGTCAGGAATCCTTGAGAAAGGCCGTTTTGGCGACCTTCAAGGAATCGGTAGTTTTCGACGCTTATTATGAGATCGGCGGGCTTAACGGCACCACCGAGGAGGAGATAGAAAACGAGTTTGCCTCAGACTATGCCCGCGTCAAATATATGACTTTCACCTTCGGCGAGAATATCGAGGACGCCGTTGACAGCGCAAGAAAGGACGAGCAGCTCGCGCTTGCGAATTCTTATCTTGAACGCGCTCAGGCGGGCGAGTCGATGGACGCGCTTATCGAGGAACATAACGCTTATCTTGAGCAGCTTGCGGCCGAGGAAGCCGAGGCAAACGGCGAGACCGAGCCCGAGACCGACGCCGAGGCGGAATCCTCGGATGAGACCGAAGAAGCCGCCGAGACCGAGGACGACGAGTATAAATACGAGTCCATCATCGGTGTGAACCAGACCACCCCGACCGAAAAATTCGTCAACTATGTTTTCAACAACTGCCCCGTCGGCGAGTTCACGGTGATTCAGGACGACCTTTGCTTCTACCTCGTTCAGAGGCTCGACATTTTGGAACGCGACGGGCTTTATGAGAACTACCGCGACTCCATTCTCACAGAGCTGTTCGACGACGATTACACCGCGCTGATAAACAACACTCTCTCCGAGCTCAGCGAGACCGTCAACGAAAAATCCCTGAAGCGCTACACCGTCAGAAAGGCCTTCCCCGACGCTATCGAGGAATAATGAAAAAAGAAACCTCCGGGAAAACCGGAGGTTTTTATTGCATAGTAACTTGTGTTATGGGAGATAGGTCGGCGAACCTTACAACGTAATTTTCAAAAAGAAAAAGCAGACCCTTAGGCAGCCCCGCATAAAACAACAAAACAAAAATTTTAATGCGGCGGTCTGCCAAAATGGGTGCAAAACTAATTTCTTTAGTTTATACAAAGCCATATCCGAGCAATCGGGTATGGCTTTTGCTTATCCTGCTTAATGAATCATTGTCAGGGTCAAGCCGTTGGGATATATTTTTTACATTCCTCACTGCGCTTCAGTCCTATTATAAACATCTTTCCTCGTTTTTTCGCTATATTGAAAGTCATCTCACTTTCTCCATCCTCCCCTTATCCATCTCTACCACGTCATCACACAGCACGTCAATATCCTCCGCCGAATGCGAGGCGATGAGAATCGTCTTGCCCTGCGCCTTTAAATCCAGCAGATACTTCCTCATCTCCCCCACGCCGTCCTTGTCGAGACCGTTCATTGGCTCGTCGAGGATCAGCAGGTCGGGGTCTTCCATTATCGCCTGTGCGAGCCCAAGCCGCTGGCGCATTCCGAGGGAATATTTCTTAACCGACTTCTTTAATTTTGAATCAAGTCCGACAAGTTCTATGCTCTTTCTGATGTCGTCATCGGTGATTTTGTGCCGAATATCCGCAAGCAGTTTGAGATTCTTAAATCCCGTGTAATACGGGATAAATTCGGGCGTTTCGATGATAACTCCGATGCTTTCGGGGAAGTCGCAGTCGATGCCGATTCGCTTGCCTGCGACGGTGATTTCGCCCTCGGTGGGCTTAATAAACCCGCAGATACACTTCATCAGCATAGTTTTCCCGCTGCCGTTTCTGCCGATGATTCCGTGAATCTTTCCGCGCTCAAACTCGACGTTTATGTTCCTCAAAATCATATCTTTCTTTATTTTCAAGCTGACATTTTCAACTTTTATCATTCTAATCCTCCTTGCTCATCAGCGAGAGATTTTTCCGCTTTATCACCCTTCGTCCAAGGAAATATATAGCCGTATTTGCAGCCGCGAGATACAAAAACGAGCCTAAAATCGGGAAATTCACGCGGTTGAAAAGCTCGTCGTAATGATAAACCACGGTCGAGTGCGCGAGCGGAAAAAGCCACTTCGCGGGGCTGTCGGCCCACCACGTAATCATGCCGAGGGCGAGGAGCGAAGCGTTTGCGAGCAGCCCGATCATTTTGTTAAACTTAAGCGATAAAACCATCTGCAGTTGTGACGAGAGCGCGAGATGAAGCGTCATTAAAATCACGCCGTAAACTGTCGCCTGAGCGACGGTGTAGTTATTTATGATCGAGAGGTCGAGATATGAAAGGGGATTTTTTGAGCGAATTTCTTGAAATTCAAGAGTGTTTATCAGTCGCTCGGCGTTTGACCAAAGATTTGCGACAAACGCATTTTTCTGGGTGAAAATCGCGGTGTAAATGAAGAAAATTCCGATGAACGAAACGGCGGCGACGTAAACAAAAGCGACCTGCGCGCTGTACCATTTTGTCCGCCCCGAGCGGATCAGCATAAACGTCGCGTTTGCAGAAATATCGGGGAAATCTATCATTAGGACGGCGAAGGTTAAGACGAGTATCGGGATGATATAGAGGTTTGACATGAATATCGCGAGCGGCTCGAAAATGTTTATCGGTTCGCCCATTTCGGCGGAGTATTTGTTGATGATTTCAAGCGAGTACATATAGAGAAAAATCATCGAAAAGGCGGTCATGAGCTGCTTATCGCTCTTTAACCACTTTATGTATTCTGATTTGATGATTCCCAAGAACAGCCTCAATTCATCACCCGCTTTCTGAAAAGTTCCTTGCCGGCGAAGTATATTAAAATAGCGAAAAGCACAAAGAAAATCAGATACCTAAAACCGCCGATACCGAAAACCGAAAACGTGTACTCGGCATTTATCAGGAGCGAGCGGGGGCTTATGACCAGCCATTTTGAGTTTAATGTGTCGGCAATCCTGCGGTTTGAAAGCTGCTCGGCAAGATAAAAAACTATCATCGGCATACCGATCGCTTTGTAGCGGTTCATCAGCAAAAGATAAATAAGCAAGCAAAAAATAGCGACCAAAAACGAGTAAGCGAAGATATTTAAAGCAAAAGGAAGCCAATACAGAAGCTCGCTTTCGGTGTTGTTAAAGAGCCGGTTCAGCGTGCCTTGGAGGGGATGGCGTACCGCCATCATTGAAAAAATGTCGATATTTTGCGGCTCGGCGGGATACTCCGACATATGCGGAAAATATGCGAAAACCGTCGCTGAAAACAGCATATATCCCATCATAACGCAGCCTGCGCCAGAAAGTCCAGACTTAAAAAACACCTTGTTCCAATAGCCCGAAAGGCTGCCTATCCGCGTAATTTTCAGGCGGTAGTTGCCTTTCATTTCGCTCGCGAAGGTCAGAAGAAACGGCGCCGAGCATAGAAGCGGCAGAAAAATCGCCGTCCAGATATGGGTCGAACGGCTGACATAAGGCGCGGAGTAGTTTGACGATTCCGACAGAAAGACAGCGGGATCGTCAAAAAGCATATGCCCGAATATAGTTCTTGACGGGATATTCGTCGGGTAGACCGAATATGCGTCGGATAAAAAGAGTATTGCCGTCAGAACGATTGCGGCAAAAGCAAAGCCGACGGAATAAATTTTGTCTTTATTTGTCATCATTCAATTATCAGGCTCCGCTTTTATAAATTTACCGTTTGTTATCATGCTCACCTCGCCCGTAACGGCGTCTACAAAATAAACCTCAGCGCTGTAAGGCATTTTAAGCGTGCATTGTTCCTTTCTGAAACACCACAGAGGTCTTATTTCAAATTCGCATGAGCTGATACAGGTCGGGTCGGAATAAAACGGATATTCCCAGATGTTGTAATACGGATAGCTTTTGCAGACGACGACGTAATTAAGCTCGGCGGTCAAATCAAGGCTTATGCGTCTTGCAAGCGCATTTGAAAGAATATCCGCAGCGGCTCCGAGCGATAAAAGATCATCGCCGCTGTCCGTCATATCGCCGAAGCTGAATGAGAAGTCTTTTATATATTGTGTTATCACTTCTTTTTCCGAGCACCATGTCATCTGCTCGTTGGTATATACAAACGAATCGCCGCCCGTGATATACTGATTTTCTTCGTCGAAAAGATATTGGTTTGCGCTCTCGACGTCATAATAATTGCCGTTTTCATCCTTGCGCTGCATTTCAAACAAATAACCGAAGCTGTCCTCGCCAGTAGAAAGAACCCAAACCGTTTTGACCGTGTAAGTAAACTTCATCGGGTCAGACGGTGAAAGATGTTCGTTCCAGAAGTCCTCGACAAAACCGACCGCTTCGCTTATGCTCCACTCCTCGCCGTCGGACATCTTATATACTGAGCTGCCGTCGATAGCGTCATAGTCAAGGTCATAGCGTACGGCAGTTTTAAACTTCTCAAAACCGTAAAAACTGTTTTCGCCCTGCCTTGAACCTGTTTGCGAACCCCAGACGTTCCCGATGGAATAATAATAGGAAGATTGCGTGGGATCGTCGCCCACAACAAACTTCTCTATTCCGTACTCATATGTATTGATAGTGAAAATATGGCCTGTGCTTTCATCAAGAGTGGGTTCGGTGGTGGCGGGACGTTTGTCGTTTATCACGCTGCCGATAGGGAATTCGGTATAATTTCCCGAAATTCCGGCGGCCAAGCTGTCGGCATACAGATATTCGGCAAACTTTTTCAGATCATAATCGGGATCGCCGCCGATGTTGATATCATATGTCGGCATCACATCTCCCTCGCCGACCCTCGCTCGTCTGACGGTTATGTTATTATAAGTTTTTTTCAGATCCAAATCAAGCTGCGAACGTATAACCTCAAGGTTTCCCCGCTCCGCAAGCGATGAAAAATCAACAGACTCGGCGGTTTCCGAAATCTCGGCGCCTGTAACGGCAGCCGAATCGCCGCCTTTCTCCGTTGAAGCAGGCTCATTATTGCTCTGAAGATTTTCCGGCGCCGCCACACACCCGCATAAAAGCAAGCCCGCTAAAATGAATATAAGCAGAGGTTGACATTTTTTCATTTCCTTCTCCTCAATTAGCTAAGATTCAATATGATTTAATATTAGTATAGCATTTTAAAATTTCCATGTCAACACTTTTGGCGCGGACGGACGATTTTTGACCTTAACGTACAAAAATAGAGCGACCTGCAACTGATTCATTCTCTTTAAATTATAGTTGTCCTTTGGATTTTTGGCTGATGTTTCTTTCATATTTTCACCACCCGCTTGCTTCTCCGTCTTTCATATAGGTCATATTTATCAGTATGCTCACCTCGCCCGTAACGGCGTCAACGTAGTATCTCCCCATGAACGGGTCGAGCAGATAGCTTTCCCCTGCGGGCTTGAAACACCATATCGGGCGGATTTCAAAGTCGCTTTCGGTCTGGCAGAGAAAGGCGTAAAAGTCCTTTTTGATCCAGCCGTCGGCGCAGTGATAGCCCTTGCAGAAAATAGAATAGCAAAGCTCGGCTTCAAGTTCAAGTCCGATATTCGGCGCGAGGGTCTCCGAGAGAATTTGGGACGCTTCCCCGAGGCTCAAAAGGCTTTCGCCGACGGGCTCATCGCAAAGCTCAAAGCCGAAATCCTTTGTGAAGCGGGTGATCTTCTCCTTCTGGGCGCAGTAGGTACTGAGCTCGTCGGGAAACGGAAAAGGTTCGCCCGCTAAAATTGCTGCGTTTGAAAAATAAAACTCGGAATTGTCGCTGTCATAGAAATTGCCGTCTTTGTCCGACATTTGCATATCGAATAGATAGCCGTATTTTCCGTCGCCGAGATCCATGATATAGAGTTTTTTGACTTTATATGTGAAATCGTCTGTGTCGGACGGAGCAATGTATTCCTCCCAGAAATTCTCAACAAAATTTATTGCATCGGAAACGCTCCATTTTTCGCCGTCCGCCATGGTGTATTCTTCATCGGTCGAGGGGTTTTCGTCCCTTAAATCGTACTCTTTATAGATCTCGAAATTGTTATAGTAATACACTGCGTCCGATTCCAAGCCGCCGCCAGTCTGCGAGCCCCAGACCCCGCCTGTCGAATATGTAAACACCGATAGGGTTTTATCGCCGTCGTCGTAAATCGGCGCAAAGCCGTCGATGTCTATATCCGCACGGTTTCTCAATATTACCTGTCCGAGTTCATTGCTGTATTCCGGCTCGTTTCGCAGCGGCTCGCCCTCGGTCATCGAGGTTCCCGCCTTGGTATGGCGGTAATACTTTTCATCGGCGACGTCGTATCTGTCGCTGTAAAAAAGCTCAAGGAGCGGGGTGTAGTCGTAGTCGGGATTCATGCCTATTTTTATATTCCAAATCGGCATAGCGTCCGCATCGCTTACATGAGCCTTTGTAATTTTAATGTTTTTATAAGTCTTTTTCAGGTCGCTTTCAAGCTGATTCCTGATTGCTTCCAAGCTGCCGCGCTCTACCGTTTCATTAACCTTCGCGGAAGTATTCTCTGCGCTTGCAGAGTCCTCATAATCTTCCAAAGACAGAACAGCGGTATTGTTATCACTCGGCTCCGTTCGGGATTCCTTCAGCGAATCGGGCGTATCAACGCAGCCGAAGAGCGAAACGGCAATCAGCAGCATAGCGATAATTCTTAAAATTTTCATATTCAAAACACTTCTTTCTTCATTCAAAAACAAACTCGCAGCCGCCGACTGTTATTTTTTCTATATGCGAAATATCCGCCGGCTTTATAAACGGCAAGCTGTCGCAAAAGATATCGTTTTCGGAATCGCCGTCGTTATAGTTTTTGATCCCTCCGCTCCTGCCGCTCAGAATATAGCTCAACTCGAAAAAGGTCTCGCCATCGCCGAAAACTCTGCCGTCGTCAAGATATATTTGCAACTTGTTCGGCAGGAAATATTTGTCGTCAAAAAGCGACAGGGCAGCCTCGGCGTTCTCGCTCGTATAGCAAAGATAAATCCCCATCGGTGAGATCTCGGCGGTCATATAAACACTGCCCGATTCGGTTTGATAAACGACCTGCTCAGACTTCTTCGATTCGGCTTTTTTAAGCTCCGACGTCGGAATTTTCAGCTTCTCCTCGAATTCGGAGAGTGGGTGAAAAACATCGACGTAAAATCCGCGTTTTTCATCTAAGACCCGCTCGTTATAGCCGAAGTTTTTAATTGTGATCGTGACTTCGTCGGGCAGACTGTCAAAGCCGAGAGACGAAACTGCAAAGGTGTAAATATTTTTCTCCAAAGATATCGGGTTAGCGCCCTCATAGCCTCCGCCGTCGGCAAAATGGACCTGAGAAAATGTCGGGGCTGTACCCTCGGAAAGCTCGCCGAGCGCCTTTAAAACGTCATCCGAAAGCGCATACTGCACCGTGGCATAAAAATAGTGATCGTCTGAAAGCACCGACGTCACCCGAAACTCTCCCGTCGTGGGCTCGGTATCATATTCAAACTCGCTGCCGTATTCCGACAAATCCTCAAGCCAAGGAAATTCGGTCGGGTCTTTGATTTCGCTGTCGGTATAGTCATTGTAGAACGTGTAATCCTGCTCTACATCGGGAGTGAGGTCATCTTCGGCCGGATTATCCGACTGTACCGTTTCGCTTTTTATGCCGCTGTAACGGTCAAACGCATATTTCATTTTGCTGAGCCCGTCCGCTCGGCTGATTGCAAAAACGGTCGTTCCGAGCGCGAAAACGCCTATTGCCGCCGCCAAAAGCACCGGCTTAAACCTGAATCGTCTGATCTTTCGGGCTTCCGCTTCTTCGGCTTCAATAAGGAATTTATCGTCAATATGCCCGAACGCACGAATAATTTTTGATATGTTCATTTGTAAAAACCCCTTTCCTCCAAAAATTTTCTGAGCTTCTCGCGCGAACGCGAAAGGCTTGTCTTGACCTTTGACTGCGAAAAGCCGTACCGCGAAGAAATTTCCAAAATCGGAAGAAGCCGCCAATACCGCGCCACCATGATTACCCGCGCGTCATACTCCAAAGTTTCAAAAAATGCATTCAGAAGCTCGGCTAAATCGGAAAGCTCACACTCGGCGGGAACGATTGAATCGGGCAGGATATTTTCAAGCTCGGAAAACGAAATCTCAAGCTCGCGGGCGCGCCTTTTTCGCTTTAAAAACCTGAGCCGATCGAGCGAAATATTCCTGACGATTTTTAAAAGATAGCACTTTAAACTCTGCGGCCTTTCGGGCGGCACCGAGTTCCAGACCCGCAGATATGAATCGCTGACACACTCCTCGGCGTCCTCGCGAATGCGCAGAATATTGTATGACACGCCGTAGCACTGCTCGCCGTATTTTTCGGATGTTGCAGCGATAGCCGCTTCATCGCGAGAAAAATACCGCGCGATTATTTCATCGTCGTTAAGCACCAAAAGCCCTCCTTTATGCGGTATAAAAGTTAAGACGACATTTACATGGGAAAGGTTACAGGGAGATATAAATTATTTTAATTTTTTTGATATAGTATGTCAATGTATTAAAGAGCAAGATTCTACCGCGGGACCAAATTTGGCTCAAAGCCCAAATTTGGCTGCGCGGGAATCTTGTTGGGGAGTAGCCTCCCCAAACCCAGCAAAGTTATATTAAATCCCCGCACTCTATCGTAATTGACAGAGTGCGGGGTTTTAAGATGTCTTAGATGAGAGATAAAAATATTTTCAATTATTGTTACTTTTATTGTTATTTTCCCGCAAACACATCATCGCAATACCGATACCACAAAGTTTTATACTGCTCATGCGGCAGCAGGGTCATATCCTTTGGGGCCAATATATTTCTTCGCTCGGCTTCATGAACAAAAGTCCATATATAATCATCAGTTTCGCTTTCTATCGCTTTTACAGTGGCGAAACCGTTTTTCGAGGCTAAAAACAGGCGAGAGTGGCCGTCTAAAGAAATAAACCTGTCCCCATAAGGAATTACCTGAACGACGATATCATCAGGCTTATATATAAATGTTTGAACAGCCTTCA
Organism: uncultured Clostridia bacterium; assembly: GCA_947623585.1. Taxonomy (GTDB): domain Bacteria; phylum Bacillota; class Clostridia; order Oscillospirales; family Ruminococcaceae; genus Faeciplasma. The sequence continues at coordinate 109,248 of CANQHA010000002.1, forward strand.
GCTTCTCTTCACTGACATAAAACTGCGACGGCTGAATGCTTTCAAGCGGCACATCAAAAAGAGCAGGAGCAGGGTATTCTGCTATCAATCTTGCGCTTGTATCATAGAATTTAAAAATATGCGGCGCGTGAAACCGAAATTCTTCTATCAGCGGTTTATATACTGTCGAATCTTTTCCGCATACCACCGCCGAGGAAGAATCCGTAATCTCAACTTGATACGGCTCGTTGTCAATGAGATACGCTCCGTGCTGATTTAATGCGGCTTTTGAAAATCTATTGTCAGTATAACTGTCGATCCTTTTTATGTTCATACTTTCCTCGTCTATTGTGATTTATGTTATAAATAATTATATATAAGCCATGAGAAAAGTCAAGCATTGTCAGTTATAACTATCATCCCTGTCCTCAGGCATAGATTTTGACGAGTTTTCTGCCCTGCTTTCCCGCGAGGGCGTGACCATCAAACAAAACAGAGGTCGGTTAAGTTATCTAACGTCAGACCGCACTAAGCCTATAACCGCTCGCCGCTTGGGAGATGATTTTGACCTTGCCGCAATGAATGCCATTTTTGATCAGAAATCGCGACAGGTGGAGCAAAAAGCCGTGCCAGACATATCTTCCCGCCCAAGCATTTTGTCACGCTTACAATGCAAGCTGGTTTTGCGGCTGCTCGACTGCCCTCGGCGGCAACGATTGCCTCGGTTGTCTTGCAGGCAAAACCCCGCGTGCATCGCGGCAAAAAATGCGGAAATCGACACATATCACAACAGTATTTCGCGAATGGTCGATGTAACGCCCGAAAAGGGTGCTGGATTTGAACATTGGGCGAAGGTTTTCAACCTCAAGCAGTCGGCTAAAAGCGTCTCCGAGCTTGAAAGGTATGGTTTTAAGGCGCTTGAAGAATTGCAGACCGCTCTTGAAATTGCAAAGTCAGATGAAAGTGCGTGTCGAGAGACTTTGAAAGCTGTTGAAAGAGAGCTTTATAGCAAAAAGGAACTTCAGAAACGTGTGCTTGCGTATGCAAATACAAGGCAAATTCGGGACGAGTATCGGGTGTTGAAATCTGACAAGGCGAAGGCGAAATACCGTAAGACGCACGAAAGTGAGTTTATAATCATTGAGTCTGCCCAGAAATATTTCAAAGAGCATGGTATCACAAAAATCCCGAGCTATAAGACTTTGCAAACCGAAATTGAACGGCTGACATCGCAGCAGAACGAACTGTATGAAGAGCTTCACGAAAAACGTGATAAGGTCAAGCGATTGCAAACGATAACAGATAACATTCAGAAAACAATAGGTCAAGAAAATAAAAGGAGAGATACGAGATGCTCTCAGGCGACTATGAAACCGAACAGGCTGAATTGCGTGAAAGATTGGAAACGCTAACAGCAGAAATCGAGCAGCAGGAGCAAGCGGAAAACATCGACAAGTTCATCACTAAGGTCAAGAAATACTTGGAGATGACCGAGCTGACGCCTGCGATACTTAACGATTTGATCAAGGCGGTATACATTCACAAGCCTAAGAAAGTTGATGGCAAGCGGGTTGTGGACATAGATATTTCCTATAACTATGCGGGAATCCTGCCCAAAAACCTGTTTGAGGACATAAAAAACGAAAATTGAATTTCTTAATCCCCACGAAAAAAGCAGACCCCTGCGGTCTGCTTTTCTCATTATCTCGGTCTTAGCCTCAATAATTTTCCTTTCTGACTTCAAAGAAGCTCTGCGGGTGGGCGCAGACGGGGCAGACGGCGGGAGCCTTCTTGCCGATGACGAGGTGGCCGCAGTTGCGGCATTCCCACATGGTCTCCTCGGATTTCTCGAAGACCTTCTGCATCTCGACGTTTTTGAGAAGCGCGCGGTATCTTTCCTCGTGAGCCTTCTCGATGGCGGCGACGGCGCGGAATCTGTAAGCCAAAGCGGTGAAGCCCTCTTCCTCGGCCTCCTTGGCAAAGGTGTCGTACATATCGGTCCACTCATAGTTTTCGCCGTCGGCTGCCGCTGCGAGGTTTTCGGCGGTGGTGCCGATTCCCTTGAGCTCCTTCAGCCACAGCTTAGCGTGTTCCTTTTCGTTGTCGGCGGTTTTAAGGAAGATTTCGGCGATCTGCTCATAGCCCTCTTTTTTTGCGACAGACGCGAAGTAAGTATACTTGTTTCTTGCCTGAGATTCTCCGGCAAAAGCGGTCTGCAGATTCTTTTCGGTTTTGCTGCCTTTAAGTTCCATAATGTATCTCTCCTTCTTAAAAATTAAATGTCCGAAGGTTTTTGACCTTACGCTTTTATTATAGCAAAGATTTCGCCAAAGTCAATATCCGTATTCATGAAAATATTTTCGGAGGACTTTTTCGCGGCTTCGGCTTTTTTTGCGCTTTAGGGCGGATATAATGTGAGACACCGAAAATTTCGTTGATTTGAAAGGAAGAAAAAGATGTTGAAACAAAGGCAAAGACTCAAAAAAATTCTTTTGCACGTTCTCTGCGCCGTCTGCGGAGCCGTGATGATAAACTGCAAGATACTCTCGCTGCCGGCGCCGCTTGCGGCGATACTTCCGGCGATAATGCCGTTTTCCTGCGGAGCGGCCGCGCTTTTGGGAACCGCCGCCTCGGGGCTTATTTTTCTCGGAAAAAACGCCCTGCCGATAGCCGCCGCGGCCGCAGCCTCGCTTTTTTCTCGTTTGAGAATAAACGGAAGCTCGGAAAGGGCGCTCGCGACGCTTTCGGCGTTTCCGTCGGGGACTTATCTCATGTGCGCATCGGCGCTCGGGGCGTTTTCGGGCGAGGGCGCATTCGAGCTTTTTATGTCGGGGGTCTTGGCGGCGCTGCTTTTTTTATCGCTTTATGTATTTTCATCGGCGGCGGCGCTTTTGCGCTCGAAAAAGAAAATTCCGCCGAAGCTCGCGATCTTCTGCGTCGGAGCTGCGGTCTGCGCGCTTTGCCCGATAAATCTCGGCGCGGCGTCTTTGGGCGGCGTTTTCGCGGTATACTGCTCGCTTGCGGCGGGTATGTCCTTCGGCTCGGGAGCAGCCTGCGCCGTAAGCGCTGCGGCGGCGTTGGGGGCGGGGCTTTACTCGCCGGCAGCGTTTTCTGATTTTTCGCTGCTTTTAATCCCCTCGCTTCTTTGCGGAGGGCTTTTCGGAAGCGTTTTTGCAGCTGCCGCCGTGATGATCTCGGCGCCGGTGATACCGGCTTTTTTGTTCGGCAGCGACTCCGCTTTCGGGCTTTTGGCCGATTCGGCGATAGCCTCTGCGCTTTTCGTTTTTACCTCGCAGCGCTCGGCGGCGCTTCTGAGAAAAACCGTTCTGCTCGGCGAGAAAAGGCTTGCCTCAAAGGCGGCAGGGCTTATGTCTTACGAGACCGAGCGGGTCGCCGAAAATCTCATGCGTTCGGCGCAAAGACCTCTTTCGGTGAAAAAGCCGCTCAGCGACGCGGTCTATTCCCGAGTATGCGTTTCCTGCCGCGGAGAGAGCTGCCCCGAAAATAACGGCGGCTCGCTTTCAAGGCTCGACGGGCTTGCGCCGCCGGTCGAGCTCGGCGACGTTTATAAGGCGCTGCCGGGCTGTTCAAAGGCGGCCGAGGTCAGAAACGTCAGCCGCGAAACGCTTCGCAGGCAGGAGTATTTTTTGAGCGAGGAATCCGAGCGCAGGCGGTCTCAGCGGCTTTGCGCGCAGCTTCTTTTCGCCTCCGGCTCGGCGATATCCGACGCCGGCGCGGCCGTTAAGCGCGGCTTCCTTTCGGACAGGCTTTTAAGCGAGAGGCTTGAGCGGCTGCTGAAAAAATCGGGCGTAAGCTGCCTTGGCTGCACGGTTTTCAAAGACGGCGGCGCCGAGGTAGTTATGCCCGCTTCGGCAAGGATAAACGCGCTGAAGATCGCCTCCGCGGTCTCCGAGATAACCTCGCTCGAATATTCCGAGCCCGAGCGCTTCGACCTTAGCGGGGGACTGCTTTTAAGGCTTTCCCCGAAGCCCGAGTTCAGCGTCGAGATAGGCACCTTCGGGCTTGCCGCCGGCGACGGCCCCTCGGGCGACTTTGATTTCAGTTTTGAAAGCGGCGGCTGCTTTTACGCGGTGATATCCGACGGAATGGGCGTCGGGGCGGCGGCCTCGGCGGCTTCGTCAACTCTTTCCGAGATGATCTGCGGGTTCATTCGCGCCGGCTTTTCGGTCGAGACCGCTATGCGCCTGAGCTCGCCGGTCCTCAACTGCACTCTGCCCGAGGAATGTTTTGCAACCGCCGACGTTTTAAAGCTCGACCGCAGGACGGGCTCGGCGGAAATATACAAGGCGGGCGGCTGCGAGAGCTATCTCATTTCAGACGGCGGCGAATCGGTCATCTCCGCCGGAGGATATCCGATAGGGATACTTGATTTTTGCGACATAAGCGTCAGACGGTTTAAGGTGTCCGATTCCGCCGCGATAGTCATGCTGACCGACGGCGCGCTCGGCGTCGATTGCGAGCGCCTCGGACCGGCGCTGAGGCTTCCCTCGCAGGACCTCGCCGAGGCACTTCTGAAAAGCGCAAAACCGAAAAATCCCGCTCAAATTGACGACAGGACCGTCTCGGTCATCAAAATAGAGAGAAAGCCGGCTTGATTCGTTGTGATTTTCAACAAAACGCCCTGTGCTAAAATGTGGATTTTCTAAGAAATTGACAAAATACTGTTGCAAATTTTTCATTGATTTGGTACAATATCACTGTGCAAAATTATATTGTGCCAAAGGAGGCAGAGAGATCATGGCTTACGATATTTCTCCGGCTGTTGTTGACGCGATAGACCGTTTTCTCGGCGGGATAAATTACGATTGCGGCGAGCTTTTCGGCGCGCATTTTGAAGACGACGGAAAATGTGTTTTCAGGGTTTGGGCGCCGAACGCAAGAAGCGTCTCGGTCGTCGGGGATTTCAACAACTGGAACGAAAACGCCAACTATTGCGAGAGGATACACGGCGGGATCTGGCAGTGCGAGATATACGGGCTGCACGAATTCTCGACCTATAAATACTGCGTTCACGGAGCCGACAACACTATGCGCTGGAAAGCCGATCCTTATGGGCTTCATATGGAGACCAAGCCCGCCACCGGAACGAAGATATTCGATCTCGGCTCATATGAATGGCGTGACGGCGATTATTTGAAAAAGAGGGACACGACGCCCCCATACGATCGCCCGATGAATATTTACGAGGTAAATCTCGGCTCGTGGAAGCAGTATCCCGACGGCAACTTTTTCAGCTATAAAAAATTCGCCGAGGAGATAATTCCCTATCTCAAAGAGATGGGCTATACCCACGTCGAGTTCATGCCGCTGACCGAGTATCCGTTCGACGGCTCGTGGGGATATCAGGTAATAGGCTATTTCGCGCCGACCTCGCGGTTCGGCTCGCCGGGGGATTTCATGGAGATGATCGACCTTTTCCACTGCGCGGGCATACCCGTGATCTTGGACTGGGTGCCGGCTCATTTTCCGAAGGACGCCGCGGGGCTTTACGAATTCGACGGCTCGCCCTGCTATGAATACTCCGACCCATTGAAAATGGAGCATCAGGGCTGGGGAACCAGAGTTTTCGATTTCGGCAGGCCCGAGGTCAGGTCGTTTTTGATATCGAGCGCGCTTCACTGGCTTGAAAAATTCCATGTTGACGGCATAAGGGTAGACGCCGTCGCCTCGATGCTTTATCTCGACTATGACAGAAAAGAGTGGCGCCCGAACAAATTCGGCGGCAAGGAGAATCTTGAAGCGGTAGAGTTTTTGCAGATGCTCAACACCGCGGTCTTCGCAAGGTGTCCCAACGCGATAATGATCGCCGAGGAATCGACAGCTTGGCCCAACGTCACAAGGCCGAAAGAGCTCGGCGGTCTCGGCTTCAACTTCAAGTGGAATATGGGCTGGATGAACGATATGATGCATTATATGTCGCTCGACCCTTATTTCAGAAGCTATAATCACAATCAGCTAACCTTCTCGTTCTTCTATGCTTTCTCGGAAAACTTCATTCTGCCCATCTCTCACGACGAGGTGGTGCACGGAAAGGGCTCGCTTGTGAACAAAATGTCGGGCCGAAACGTCGAGGAGAAGATGCGCACCGACCGAGCCTTCCTCGGCTATATGATGGCTCACCCGGGAAAGAAAATGATCTTCATGGGGTCCGAGTTCGCACAGTTCAGAGAGTGGAATTACGAATCGGGGCTCGAGTGGTTCATGGTCGAGGATTACCCCATGCACCGCGATTTTCAGACCTTTGTTAAAAATCTGAATCACTTCTATCTTGACAATCCTCCGATGTGGAACGACGATTACAGCTGGAACGGATTCAGGTGGATATCGGCCGACGACTATACTCAGAGCATTATAGTTTTCAGGAGGATTGACAGAAAGGGCAACGAGATTTTCGTCGTCTGCAATTTCGCGCCGGTAGACCGTGAGGATTACCGCTTCGGAGTGCCTTATCGCGGAACGTATACCGAGGTGTTCAATTCGTCCTCGGGCGACGGTTCGCCCTATGCAAATCAGCCGGTCAAGGCCGATAAGATCGAATCCCATGGGCTTCCGCAGTCGATATCTATAAAGATCCCCGGGCTTTCGACAATGTATTTCAAGGTGAAAAAGACCGGCGGACGACCGGCAAAACGCAGCAACTAAGAATATTCAACGTTCACAGAAAGGACAGATATATATGTATAACAAAAAAGAATGTGTGGCAATGCTTCTTGCGGGAGGACAGGGCTCAAGGCTTTACGCCCTGACTAAAAAGGTGGCGAAGCCCGCCGTGCCCTATGGAGGAAAATACAGAATAATCGATTTTCCGCTGTCAAACTGCGTTAATTCCGGCATCGACACCGTCGGTGTTCTGACGCAGTATCAGCCCCTTGTTCTGAACGACTATATCGGAAACGGTCAGGCATGGAACCTTGACAGGATACACGGCGGAGTACATATCCTTCCGCCCTATCAGACCGCTTCGGGAGCGCAGTGGTATGAGGGCACAGCGAACGCAATCTATCAGAACCTCAGCTTCATCGAAAGATACGACCCCGAATACGTCGTAATTCTTTCGGGCGACCACATTTATAAAATGGACTACTCGAAGATGCTTCAGTTCCACAAGGAAAAGGGCGCCGAATGCACCATCGCCGTCATCGACGTTCCTATCCACGAGGCTTCAAGGTTCGGAATAATGTTCGCTCATGAGGACGGCGCGGTCTACGACTTCGTTGAAAAGCCCAAGGAGCCGAAATCCACCCTCGCTTCGATGGGAATTTACATCTTCTCGTATAAAACGCTCAAGAAATATCTCACCGAGAACGAGCTTGACGAGACCGCGACAAAGGACTTCGGAAAGAACATAATCCCCGCGCTGCTCCAGAACGGCGAAAAGGTCTTCGCTTACCGCTTCAGCGGCTATTGGAAGGACGTCGGAACGATTGACAGCCTTTGGGACGCCAACATGGAGCTTTTGGCGGCTAACGTTGACCTCGACCTTTACGATACGAGCTGGAGGATCTACTCGAACAACGACACCGCGGCGCCGCACATCATCGGCGAAAAGGCGAAGATCCAAAGCTCGATGGTAACGAACGGCTGCTATATCAACGGCAAGGTCGAAAGCTCGGTCATCTCGGGCGGAGTGACTATCGAGGAAGGCGCGCTCGTTCAGTATTCGGTGCTGTTCCCGGGAGCGGTCGTCAAAAAAGGCGCCGTCGTTGAATATGCCATTGTCGGAGAAGACAGCGTTATCTGCGAGAACGCCCATGTCGGCGCGGCCCCCGAGACTATTGAAAACAAGGACGAGTGGGGAATCGCCGTCGTCGGGCAGGATATTTCGGTCAGCGAGGGCGCGTCTGTCGCACCCAAGCAGATAATTTCCGAGAGCATTTAATATTTAGGAGGAAAGACAATGAGCTATAATATGACTAACGTTTTGGGCATTCTTTTTGCAAATGCCCATGAGGATTCCGTTCCCGAGCTTACCGCGAAAAGAACGATGGCGTCGATACCCTTCGGCGGAAGATTCAGAATGGTCGATTTCCTTCTTTCGGGAATGTCTAACTCGGGAATGTCCCGCGTCGGAATAATTACAAGAGCCAACTATCAGTCGCTTCTTGACCACATCGGCATGGCGCGTCCTTGGGACCTTGCAAGAAACACCGGCGGACTCACACTTTTGGCGCCGTTCGGAAGAAATATCGACACCGGTCTTTTCAGAGGAAAGCTCGAGGCGCTTTACAGCTGCTTAAGCTATATCCGTCACTCTGAATGCGAGTATACCGTTCTTTCCGACTGCGACCTCGTCATCAACCCGAATTTCCACAATCTCGTTGAAAGCCACATCGCAAGCGGAGCGGATATCACCGCCGTCTGCCACACCGACGATTACACCGAGGAGGCCACCCGCGAATCCACCTGCTTCAAGCTCGACGAAAGCGGGCGGGTCGTCGAGGTCTCGATAAACCGCGCCGTCGCCGGAAGAAGGACCATGGACCTCAACATCTATGTTTTAAAGACCTCGCTTTTGATAAGCCTTGTAGACGATCTCGTCTCGCTCGGAAAATTCAGCCTCAGCCGCGACGTTTTGCAGGGCAGGTGCGCCGACCTCAACATCAGAGCTTATGAGTTCGACGGCTTCTGCATGAGAATCAGCGGACTTGAGAGCTATTACCGCGCAAACATGGCGCTTTTAAGCTATGATAACCTCTCGAAGCTGGTCAACAGCGAGCGGCCCATCTATACCAAGGACAGGGCCGACGCCCCCGCGAAATACGGCTTTGACAGCGCGGTGAAAAATTCGCTCGTCGCCGACGGCTGCGTTATCGAGGGCGTGGTTGAAAATTCCATACTCTTCCGCGGCGTAAAGGTCGGAAAGGGCAGCGTCGTCAAAAACGCGATACTCATGCAGGACACCGTCGTCGGCAAGAACAGCACCGTTTCAAACATCATTACCGATAAAAACGTAAAGATCAAAGACGGTCTTACCGTTTCGTCGTCCGAAAGCTGCCCGCTTTACATCGCAAAGGGCAGAGAGCTTTGATTTTTTCCGGAAAGGGGATATAAATATGAAAATACTTTATGCAGCAAGCGAGGCGCTTCCTTATGTCGCCTCGGGAGGACTTGCGGACGTAGCCGGCTCGCTGCCGAGAGCGCTTGTAGAATCAGGAGCGGACTGCCGCGTCGTAATGCCTCTTTACGGCTCGATATCATACGAGCTTCGCGAGAGCCTTGAATTCGTCAAGTATTTCTATGTTCCCGTAGCATGGAGAAATCAGTACTGCGGAGTTTTCGTCGGCAAGCAGAACGGCGTTACATACTATCTTCTTGACAACGAATACTACTTCAAGCGCCAGAGCCTTTACGGACACTTCGACGACGCCGAGCGCTTCGCGTTCTTCTCAAGGGCGATATTGGAGCTTATCGCGAACATCGACTTCAAGCCCGACATAATAAACTGCAACGACTGGCAGACCGCGCTGGTCCCGGTTTATTACAACCTCTTCTATCGCTGGTATGACGGAATGGGAAACATCAAGACCGTTTTCACCATTCACAATATCCAGTATCAGGGAAAATACGGCATGGAGCTTTGCACCGATCTTCTCGGTATCCCCGACGACAAAAAGAACATTCTCGAATACGATCACTGCTGCAACTTCATGAAAGCCGCGATCGAGCTTTCGGACAAGGTGACCACCGTTTCGCCGACATATGCGGGCGAAATTTTAGACCCGTGGTTCTCTCACGGCCTCGATCCGGTTTTGAGACCCATTCAGTATAAGCTGACGGGCTTCTTGAACGGCATCGACCTCGACGTTTACAACCCCGAGACCGACCCCGCTATCCCCGCTCATTTCAGCGCCGAGGATAAATCCGGAAAGGCGATCTGCAAGCAGGAGCTTTTGTCGGAAGTCGGTCTGCCTCAGGGAAAAGAGCCGGTAATAGGCATCGTCACAAGGCTTGTCGGCCACAAGGGAGTCGATCTCATCAAATATGTCTTTGAGGACATGGTGAACCTCGGATATAAATTCGTTATCCTCGGTTCGGGCGATAAGCAGTATGAGGACTTCTTCCGCGAAATGGCCTACCGTCACCCCGACAGGGTAGCGGTCACCATCGGCTTCATTCCGGCGCTCGCCCACAGAATTTATGCCGGAGCCGATATGTTCCTTATGCCTTCGCAGTCCGAGCCCTGCGGTCTTGCTCAGATGGTCTCGTTAAGATATGGCACCATTCCGATAGTTCGCGAGACCGGCGGACTTAAAGACTCGATAATCGACTGCGGCGGACCGGGCGGAAACGGCTTCACCTTCAAGACCTATAACGCCCACGATATGCTTGACGCGACCGTTCGCGCAAGGGCATATTACGACCAGCGAATGAAATGGGGCAAGCTGACGAGTCACGCGCTCCGCGAGGACTTCAGCTGGAAGCGCTCGGCAGAGCTTTACAAAGGACTTTACAGAGAGCTCACCGGCGAGCAGTAAAAAAATTAAATCAAGTCGGGGAGGAGCTTCTTCCCCCGACTTTTTGAAAGGATATAACGGCTTTGAATAAATATCTGAGAAATCTTGACCGAATAGAATTTGTGGTAACGCTTGCCTGCACCGGCCGCTGCAAGCACTGCTCGCAGGGCGACCACCGCTCGGGCGGAGGGCATATCGACGGCGCGGCGGCTGCCGAGGCGGTCAGAAAAATATGCCGCGAATATAAAATCAAGTCGCTTATGACCTTCGGCGGCGAGCCGCTTTTATATCCCGACGACGTGTTTAAGATTCACCGCGCCGCGGCCGAGGCGGGAATACCTAAGCGCCAGATAATCACAAACGGCTTTTTTGCCGTAGACGCGAAAAGAATAGCCGAGGTCGCCGAAAGGCTTGCGGAAAGCGGCGTAAACGCCGTGCTCCTTTCGGCCGACGCTTTTCATCAGGAGACTATACCTATCGAGCCGGTGAAAGCGTTCGCAGGCGAGGTTTTGCGCCGCGGCGTAAATATCCGCACTCAGCCCGCGTGGCTCGTCTCAAAAGAGGACGAAAACGCATATAACCTCAAAACGCGCGAAATTCTCGCGGAATTTTCGGATATCGGGGTCTTTCCCGCCGACGGAAACATAATTTTCCCCGAGGGCAACGCGCTCAAATACCTCGGCGAGTATTTCGGCGAGGGCGAATACGTCAACCCCTACCGCCAAGCCCCCGAAGATATCCGCACCGTCAGCGTTTCGCCCGACGGCGGGCTTTTCGGGGAGAGCATCTATGAGAAGGATATACTTAAGATACTTGAGGATTATTCTCCCGAAAAATTTGCGGATTAGCCCGAGCTGCGCTTTTGCCGCGACAGAAAGAAAAGTTTCCAAATTCCTTGACAAAACCCCGCATTTGTGATATAATCACAAAGTCGCTTAGTCGGCGCTATACGCGGGTATGGCGGAATTGGCAGACGCGCATGGTTCAGGTCCATGTGAAAGCAATTTCATGCAGGTTCAAGTCCTGTTACCCGCACCAAACCAATATAATCCGAACCTGTTCGCGATTGGCGACACGTTCGGATTACTGCTTTTCTTCGACAGATATGAAATAACTCACTTCAGAAACGGCAAGAAAATTTTGCCCACCTCAAAGCCTCGGGGTTCGCGAAAGAAAAAGCTGAAATAGTTAAAAACAGGCGCACCGCTCGGTACGCCTGTTTCTATTTATTCAATTTTTCTGCATCTTGTTTTCTTCCTGCTGCCGCTTCCACTCGGCAAACTCGCGCTGACCTTCCTCGCTTTCATAAAACGCGATGATGTCGGGTAACAGACAGCGAGCGATCGCCTCAATTTTATGCTGCGGTATGGCAGTGTTGTTTACTAACTTTTTTCGTCTGCTCAAAAGTACCTCCAAGACTTTATAAGATGCAATTTCCCACGACTTCTGATTTCACTTAGTTTATCACCTCCTCGATAAATTTCTGATTACCTCGTCCGCTTTTGCCAGATAATTTCATACCCGAGCGCGTCGGCAAGCTCGACGGCTTCTTTATACCGCAGAGATTCGCGGTTCAGCTTGCCAGAGAAGTTTGAAACGCTGTCGCTCCAACCGTAATCGACCGACAGCTTGTCCACGGCTTCCTGCATAGTGAACCCCGCGCGGACGATGTTTGCTTTGATTTCGTTTCTGATACTCATAAATTCCTCCTTAAAATTGTTTATGCCGGTCGGTGAAATGCTTGCATTACATAGCGACTCACTTACGCTATACAACAATCTTTTCTTTTCCCTTTCAGCCGTTCTATTTTGACGGTATGAACAGTTGCCCATAGGCAGGGGTAGTCGTTTTCGCAGTCTGATGTGAGTTTGCAGCAAACTGCGTAAATACGCGTTTTTCAGAGCATTGATTTCGCTACTCAACGTGCCGCTGAATGGCGAAATATGTTCGTTTAACCGTCAAAAACTTCACTGTTTTCAACTTCCTTGAAAATATGGGTTGAAATTGGGACCGTCGTAAAACATACCCGCCGTCGCACCTGCTTAAGTACCCCAAGTCGGTCAGACTTTTAAGCATTTCTATCACCTCCCCAACCGTTATCCTGCATTGCCCCGCCAAGCTCCACGCGTCGGTTTTCTCACCATGTAAGTCATACAGAGTGCATAAAAATCCGAGTTGTTCAAGCGACAGCCGCCTGTCGCAAAGTGCCTCCTGCGGGACAAGAAAGTAGTCCGTTCGCCGTTTGATTTTCATAAAATCCTCCTTTAAGTTTTTTGGCACCCGCCTGATTAAATTATAACGCAGAAACGCGAAAATCTTTCAAAACCGTCATTTTCGCAGGAAATCGAAAAAATTTGCCCTCAAATCTTGCAGATTTGCAAGACGAGAGCAAAAATCCTAAGAAAATTCAGAACAAATGTTCTGAAAAGTATTGATTTCCTTCGCGGCAGGGTGTATAATATTAGTGAAACTACCAATGAAAAGGAGTGATTTTGTGCCGAAAGAATATTTGAAATTTACGATCCGCGACCAAATCTCGGATTGGATCAGGGATAATAAATCTTCGCAAGCAAAACTTGCAAAGGAAATAGGCATCTCTGAAGCTACGCTCAACCGATTCATGTCTGGCAAAACAGATACACTTGGGATAGAGCAAATCGTTAAGCTCGCCGAAATTTTCGGCTGCTCGACGGATTATCTGTTGGGCGTGACGGACATCCCAAGGCACCAAATCATTGACGCGGAGGAGCTTGGACTAACCGTGAACGCAGCGACAAACATCGTTTCTCGTACTATTCCGATTGGTATTCTGAACGAACTGCTTGTTGACCCTCACTTTATTAAAGCACTGCTTTTAATTGACTTTTATTCAAGTGACTACTTCGCACAGATTGTTGAGGGGCAGAACGACTTCACAAAATCCATGAGGGATTTTGCAGGAAAGGTCAACCCCAAGGCGAAAGAGGTCAAAAAAGCCGTTGTGCTGTCAAAACCTAATTTCAAAGCCGAGCAGCTTATTAATATACAATATGAGTTCATGGCTGCGGTCAAGGACATAAAGAAAAACTCTGCCGCCAATGCCGACAACAGAGCGAACAAAGAATTTTTAGAAAAGATACTGGCAGCTTTTAAGCCTCAGGACGCGGCAAAACTCACGCCGGAGCAGATAAGTATGACTATTGCGAACGTTGTAAAATCGTCGGGCAATATTGATGAAAATATGCAGAAAATCGTTAGGACGTTCGGAACGGAGCTGCTGAAAGGTCTGACGAGTGAAGATAAGAAAAACGCCGAGAGTTGATATGCCTTTTGCATATTGCTAAATAAATTAAGACCTATTATGCTCATCGTATTTTCTGCATTGTTATCAAGCATTAAACCGTTTGACAAATCGGCGTGTCAAATTTTCATGCGATAAAATGTTGAATCTGCCGATTGTAAAGGTGACAAAAATATGGTATTATAATATATTACATTTATATATTTAACATTCTTGAACGGAGAACTGATTATGGCAGACAAAACACAAGCAAATATCGGCTTTGAAAAGCAGCTTTGGAACGCGGCGTGCGTTTTGTGGGGGCATATCCCCGCCGCGGAATACCGCAAGGTTATCATCGGGCTTATTTTTCTAAGATACATTTCTGCGGCTTTTGACAAGCGTTATCAGGAGCTTGTCGATGAGGGCGAGGGATTCGAGGACGACCGCGACGCATACACGATGGACAACGTTTTCTTTGTTCCCGAGGAGGCAAGGTGGAACACCATTTCTTCTGCCGCGCATACCCCCGAAATCGGAACGGTCATTGACAACGCCATGCGAGCTATCGAGGCTGAAAATAAAACTCTTAAAAATGTTCTGCCGAAGAATTACGCCAGTCCCGACCTCGATAAAAGAGTTTTGGGCGACGTCGTAGACATCTTTACAAACAACATCGACATGAGCAACACCGAGGAAAGCGAAGATTTGCTCGGTCGTACATATGAATACTGCATAGCGCAGTTTGCCGAGGTCGAAGGCGTGAACGGCGGTGAATTTTACACTCCCGCAAGCATCGTTAAAACGCTCGTCGAGATTATCAAGCCGTATGAGAATTGCCGTGTGTATGACCCCTGCTGCGGGTCGGGCGGCATGTTCGTACAGAGTGCAAAGTTTATTCTGAATCACAGTCACAAAAGAGGCGCCATTTCCGTCTACGGTCAGGAGGCTAACGCCGACACTTGGAAAATGGCGAAGATGAATATGGCTATTCGCGGCATAAATGCCGACTTCGGACCGTATCAGGCTGACACGTTCACAAACGACCTGCACCCGACTTTAAAGGCAGATTTCATACTTGCCAACCCGCCTTTCAACTATCACCCTTGGGGTCAGGAAAAACTGACCGATGATCCTCGTTGGAAATACGGTCTGCCGCCCGCGGGAAACGCCAACTACGCATGGATTCAGCACATGATCCATCACCTTGCCGAGGGAGGAAAAATCGGGCTTGTTCTTGCGAACGGTGCGCTCTCCACGCAGTCGAGCGGCGAGGGAGAGATCCGCAAAAGAATCATCAACGCCGATTTGATCGAGGGCATTGTCGCCCTGCCGACGCAGCTCTTTTACAGCGTTACAATTCCCGTCACGCTCTGGTTCATCACCAAAGGCAAGAAGCAGGCGGGCAAAACGCTTTTTATCGACGCGCGAAAAATGGGGCATATGGTTGACCGCAAGCACCGCGACTTTTCGGACGAGGATATTAAAAAGTTAGCGGATACCTTTGAGGCTTTCCAAAACGGCACTTTAGATGACGTCAAGGGTTTCTGTGCGGCAGTTACGACGCAGGACATAGAGAAGCAGGATTATATCTTAACGCCCGGACGTTATGTCGGAATTGAGGAGCAAGAGGACGACGGCGAGCCGTTCGAGGAGAAAATGACAAGGCTCACCGCCGAGCTGTCCGAGATGTTCAAGCGGTCGCACGAACTGGAGGAGGAAATCAAAAAGAATCTGGGGGCGATGGGGTATGAAGTGTAAAATGGAAGATGCTCTCGAATATATTCTTGATTATCGCGGAAAAACCCCGAAGAAATCGGTAAGCGGGATACTGACTCTTAGTGCAAAGTCTGTTCGTGACGGATATATTGATTATAGCCAGTGCTATTATATATCTGAGAGCGAATATACTCGTTTTATGGTCAGAGGTTTTCCGCGGCTTGGAGATGTTTTATTAACAACAGAAGCTCCCCTCGGAGTTACTGCAAGAATCGACAGGGAAGATATTGCGCTTGCTCAGAGACTATTAACGCTTAGAGGCAAGGAAGGTATTCTTGATACAGGGTATCTATATTATTATTTGCGTTCTCCTATCGGTCAAGGCAAGTTAAAAGAAAGGCAAACAGGCACAACGGTAACAGGGATAAAACAATCTGAATTTCGCAAAATTGAAATAGAACTGCCAGATATAAATACGCAAAAAGCTATTGCAGACGTGCTGTCGTCTTTAGATGAAAAAATAAAGATTAATCAAAAAATAAACGATAATTTAGAGCGGCAAGCGCAGGCGATATTTGAAAACAGTTTCATTGATAATCCAGAAAATATAGCTTGGAAAGTTGGAACATTTTCAGAACTAATAATTTCAACACTAAATGGCGACTGGGGCAAGGAAGAACCGACAGGAAACAATACCGAAAAGGTTTACTGCATTAGAGGGGCAGATATACCGGAAGTTAAAGTCGGAAATAAAGGCAAAATGCCCACAAGATATATTTTGCCTAAAAACCTTTCCAGTAAAAAACTTGAAGTGGGCGACATTGTAATTGAAATATCTGGCGGGAGCCCTACTCAATCTACCGGAAGATGTGCCGCCATCACACAATCGTTGCTTGAACGCTACGACAGCAGCATGGTATGCACTAATTTTTGCAAGGCGATAAAACCAAAATCAGGGTATAGCTTATTCGTATATTTTTATTGGCAGTATCTTTATCAAAAAGACGTTTTCTTTTCATACGAAAACGGAACTACAGGTATAAAAAACCTTGATTTCGCAGGAGTTGTAGAAACCGAGCAAATTATCATTCCGCCCATAGACAAAATAGCAAGATTCAATGACCTTTGTGCTTCGCTTCTCGATCAAATCTTCGCTAACGGCAAGCAAAATGAACAGCTTGCTTCTCTTAGAGATGCTCTTTTGCCCAAGCTTATGTCCGGCGAGCTTGAAGTGTCGGAAATCAGTACGATATGAATATAGTAGAAAGGAAGATACATACTTATGGGTAAATCTAAGCGTCATCAAGACGCGACAGGCGTTTCAGATTATAATAAGCCGAAAAAAATAAAAAACTTTTTCAAAAGAGCTTGGTATTTTATTTGTCAGCAAATATATGCTATTTTATATGTGGCTCTCATCTCGGCAATTTGGATATATGTAATACTAAATTGGGACAAATGCATTGATATGCAGCTTTTTAGTAGGTTTAATGGAAATAATATTCTATTTATTGTCGGTTTGATTCTCGTAATTCTTCCCTTCTATGATGTTGAGGGCAAGGGATTTAAAATACACAAAAATTCATCAAAAAAGATTGTTGAGGAATATGATAAGACTCGTCATCAATTCGAGATGCAAAAACTATACGAGGGAGTTAAGATAAAAGAAAATTTTGAGGACGAGGAGGATAAGATATGAACAAATCAATTATTATGTCAACTACTGAAGCGCTTATTAACGTTGTTGAATCTGCCCCTAAGCAATTTCAATATTCAGAAGAATTTTCAAAGAACGAATTTGAAATATGGTATAAGTATGTTGAAAATGTCTTGGCGATTGCTTACAGATATACAAAATCAGATGACGTTATTCAAACTAAGATAAAAATAGCAAGTATATGCACCTCTGTATCGGATTATGAATTGCGCGTTCGTGGAATTAGCATGGAATTATTAAATCTTGCGAGTAAATTATCTGGTGGTTCTGCTATGGATTACGGTATGTTTGTTTAATAAGCAGAATTTTTACGAGGAATAGATATGTCATTTCCAAACAAAAAGAATAAAGTGTTTGCTGTTTCTAAAACAAATAAAGCAAAAGCTACACTTGCGTCATCATTTTTCAAAAATCAATATATGGCTTATGAAATGGCTTATAAAACGGCAGGAGACCTATTGGTTAAATCCGCGATTGACGATAACTCGCTCTTTATGGATATTTCAATATACCCGATAGCGTTTCTGTATAGGCAATTTGTCGAGCTGTATATTAAAGATATTCTATTAATATTTGATGATAAATATAAGACTGATAGCAATTTAAATAAATCCCACGATTTATATGCGCTTTGGAGCAGATTAAAAGATATTGTCGTACTTAATGATTTTGAATTTCCAAAAGAGTTAGATAATATGCCTTTTGAAGATGTTATATCATCAACTGAAAGTTACATTATTGAGCTTTCTAAGATGGACAACATGTCCATGGCGTTTAGATATCCTGATAACAAAACGCATAATCAAAATTTCTTTGAAATAGAAACTCCGGTTAATTTGGAAAACTTGAAAGATAGGGTCAATGAAATCGCCAATATTTTGTGCGTTATTGAAGAAAGTCTTATAAACCAGAAAACTTTTGAGGAAGAAATCATCTGATTTTTTACATTTTATAATAATGACGTTAATAATTGTTTTGCCCAAATTGCCAGGGGTATAAAATATTTTTGCCTTCAAATGCAGGAGAAGCTCATATGAAACATCAAAAGCACTATTCGGAAGTCATTGATCTTGACTTGGAAAAGAAAATATATGCATCTATGTATACTCAGAAGAAACTGTACAGCAGAAACGCCTCAAATATAAATGAAAATGATTTTATATACTATACCGACTGGAAAAATCACATTATAGAACAGCTTGAAAAATTTCAAACTCCAACAGACTTGGAAAATTTCAAACATTATTGTATTAAATTTTCCAGAGCTGAGAACTGGACCAATTTGGCAGTCGCAGAACTTGCCGTTCCTTATATTATTGCAATGCTCGGTATAATGGTCTCCTCGTATAATATATTTTTCTCTATTGTCCTACTGATTATTTCCTTTTTGTTTCAACTAATATACCACGCCATATGGCATCGTAAGAATTATTTTTATGATGATATTATAGAAGTTATTCAGCAATATCAAGAGAAAGCAGATTCATCATTAAAAACAAGGAGTGAACAAAATGTCCTATAACTACACCGAAGCCGACTATGAAAATTCCATCATAGAGCTGTTTGAAAACATGGGCTACCGCCATGTCTACGGTCCCGACGTGGACAGGGATTATAACTGCCCGCTCTATGAAGATGAGCTTGTTTCCGCGCTTCGGCGGTTGAATCCCTCTATGCCCGACGACGCCATAAACGACGCGCTGTTTAAGCTCAAAAACTTTGAAAATGCCGAGCTTGTCCGGAAAAACGCCGTATTTACCGACTATATCCAGCACGGCGTTGAGGTGCGCTACTTTGTCGGCAGCGAGGAGAGGTCGGGGCTTGTGTATCTTGCGGATTATAATAATTCCACAAACAACTCCTTTATTGTCGCGAATCAGTGGACTTTCATAGAAAACAGCAATAAACGCCCCGACGTCATTCTGTTTCTCAACGGTCTGCCAATCGTTCTTGTCGAGCTGAAATCCCCCTCCCGCGAGGAAACCGACGCCTCCGAGGCATATCTGCAAATCAGAAATTATATGCAGGAAATTCCGTCGATGTTTATATATAACTGCATATGCGTTATGAGCGATCAACTGACCTCAAAGGCGGGAACGATTACCTCCGGCGAGGACCGCTTTATGGAGTGGAAAACCAAGGACGGCAGCTATGAGAACACGCAGTACGCCCAGTTTGATACATTTTTTGAGGGAATATTCGAGAAAGCACGCCTGCTTGACATCATAAAGAATTTTATATGCTTCTCAAACGAGGGCTTGAAGCAATATAAGATCATGGCGGGATACCACCAGTATTTTGCCGTAAGAAAGGCTATTGTATCTACAAAGCACGCCACCGAAACCGACGGCAAGGGCGGCGTTTTCTGGCATACTCAGGGCAGCGGAAAATCGCTGTCAATGGTCTTTTATGCTCATCTTTTGCAGGAGGCTCTTAACAGTCCGACAATAGTTGTTCTGACAGACAGAAACGACCTTGACGATCAGCTTTACGGTCAGTTTGCGAAGTGCAAAAACTTCCTGCGGCAGGAGCCTATCCACGCTGAAAGCCGCGAGCATTTGAAGTCACTTCTCAACGGCAGACAGGCAAACGGTATAATATTTACAACAATGCAGAAGTTTGAGGAATCCGATGAGCCGCTGTCTGAGCGCAGAAATATTGTGGTAATGGCAGACGAAGCTCACCGCGGGCAATACGGTCTTAGCGAAAAGGTTGACGAGAAAACGGGGCGAATCAAAATAGGTACTGCCCGCATAATCCGAAACAGTCTGCCCAACGCTACATATATCGGCTTTACCGGCACGCCTATTTCAATGAAAGACAAAAGCACCCGCGAGGTATTCGGCGATTATATCGACATTTACGACATGACACAGGCGGTAGAGGACGGAGCAACCCGACCTGTTTATTACGAGAGCAGAGTTATACATCTCAAACTCGACGAGAACACTCTGCGCCTTATCGACGCCGAATATGATATAATGGCGCATAACGCAGATCCCGAAGTTATTCAAAAAAGCAAGCATGAGCTTGGACAGATGGAAGCCGTTCTCGGGCATGACCAAACTATTGCCTCGCTTGTTGACGATATACTTTCACATTATGAAAATAACCGCGAAAACCTCCTGACAGGCAAAGCGATGATAGTAGCATACTCCCGCGCGATCGCTATGAAAATATATAACCGCATATTGCAGCTCCGACCGACTTGGACGGAAAAGGTCGCGGTAGTTATGACCGAGAGCAACAAAGACCCCGAAGAATGGCGGGCGATTATCGGAAACAAGCACCACAAGGAGGAGCTTGCAAAGAAATTTAAGGACAACGACAGTCCTTTGAAGATCGCCATTGTCGTTGATATGTGGCTGACAGGCTTTGACGTTCCCTCGCTTGCGACGATGTATGTCTACAAGCCTATGGCGGGATACAATCTTATGCAAGCGATTGCAAGGGTAAACCGCGTCTTTAAGGATAAAGAGGGCGGTCTTGTAGTCGATTATGTCGGAATAGCCGCAGCACTCAGGGAGGCTATGAACGACTACACTTCAAGAGATAAAAAGAACTACGGCGACACCGACATTGCGAAAGTCGCTTACCCGAAATTCATCGAAAAGCTCACGATTTGCCGCGATATTTTCCACGGCTATGACTACTCAAGATTCGGCACCGGCACCGACCTTGAACGCTCAAAGACAATATCCGGCGCTGTCAACTTCATTATCGCAGTAAACAAGGAACGCGAGAAAGAGGACTTCCTCAAAGAATCGCTTCTTCTGCATCAGGCATTGTCGCTCTGCTCGTCGATAACCGACGAATCCTTGCGCATAGAAGCCGCTTTCTTTGAATCGGTTCGCGTGCTTGTGCTTCGGCTTATAAATCAGGGCGGCAAAAAGCGCATTTCTCTGCCCGAGATGAACGCAAGAATCAACGCGCTTCTGAAACAAAGCATTAAGAGCGAGGGCGTGATAAATCTTTTCTCGGATATATCGCAGGAATTTTCGCTGTTCGACCCGAAATTCCTTGAAGAGATTTCAAAAATGAAAGAGAGAAATCTCGCCATTGAGCTGCTCAGAAAGCTGATTGCGGAGCAGGTTCAGATATACCGCCGCACAAATGTTGTAAAAGCCGAGAAATTCAGCGAAATCATTCAAAGCTCAATGAATCGATACCTCAACGGTATGCTCACCAACGAGCAGGTCATAGAGGAAATGCTGAATCTTGCAAAGCAGATTGCAGCAGCGCATAAAGAGGGTGACAAGCTCGGGCTTACCGCCGATGAACTTGCGTTTTACGACGCACTGACAAAACCGCAGGCGATTAAGGACTTTTACGAGAATGAGGAGCTGATTACCATCACAAAAGAGTTGGCAGATACCCTCCGCAAGAACCGCACTATTGATTGGCAGAAGCGAGAGGACGCCCGCGCAAAAATGCGTATGCTGATAAAGCGGCTACTCAAAAAACACAAATACCCGCCCGAGGGCATGGACGACGCTGTTCTGACGGTAATGACCCAGTGCGAGCTTTGGACGGATAATATGGAAATTTGAGCTTTACCGCAAAGGATTTAGAACATTTTTTGTTCACACTTTTTCAAATATCCGAGGGTTTGGGATTCCTCCCAACAAGCGGAAAATTCCGTGTGGGTACCCACCGGATTTGCTTGCTGTTTTGCTTCTTCAAGACAAAACGGCAAGCAATTTTTCGCAAGTGTGGCTACACTTGCTGTGCTTGCTACGAAACTTTTTTATAATTTATGCGAACAAGCTATTGCAAATAATTCTGATTTGTGCTATAATCATGCCATAAGGAGATGATTAAATGCCGGAAGTCAGCATCGTCGCAAAACGCCTGCGGGAGCTTCGCAAGGGCGTTAAACTGTCGCAGGAGAAAATGGGAGAGGTGGTAGGCGTCAAGCAGTCGAGCCTGAACCGCTACGAGAACGGCACCGCCGAGCCGAGCATCGCAGTTTTGACCCGCTATGCGGATTATTTCGACGTGTCGCTCGACTATATTTTCGGACGAACAGACTGCCCGCAGGGAAAGGTTTATGAATGTCAGGTGCGACTGTCCGAAACCGACCCCGAAATAGAGAAGTTTGTGGAAATGTGCTTCGACCCGAAGTCGCCGATGAGCGAGAGGCTGAAGCAAACATTGATAAGAATGATAAGGGAGACAGAAAAATGACCGCCGTAATATACGCCCGCTATTCGTCGGACAATCAGCGCGAGGAAAGCATCGAGGGGCAGATCCGCGAATGCACCGCGTTCGCCGAGAAAAACGGTATAACCGTTCTGCGGCATTATATCGACCGCGCGTTTTCTGCAAAGACCGACAATCGCCCCGAGTTCCAGAATATGATCAAAGACAGCGGCAAGCACTTATTTGATATGGTCTTTGTCTGGAAGCTCGACCGCTTCGCCCGAAACAGATATGACAGCGCGAGGTAAAAGGCTCTGCTTAAAAAGAACGGCGTCAAGGTCGTTTCTGCAACCGAAATCATCTCCGAGGGAGCAGAGGGAATTATTCTCGAATCCGTTCTGGAGGGTTATGCCGAATACTATTCCGCCGATTTGTCCGAAAAGGTCATTCGCGGCATGACCGAAAACGCTTTGAAAGCAAAGTACAACGGCGGCACTCTGCCTATCGGTTATACTATTGACAGCGAGCGGCATTTTCAGATCGACCCGCTGACCGCCCCGTTTATTGCAGAAGCGTTTCGGCAGTATGATGAGGGCGCGACTATGACTGACATTCTTGACTATCTCAACGAGAAAGGCGTGAAAAACAGCCGAGGTCTGCCGCTGAATTACAACAGCGTTCAGCACCTTTTGAAAAACCGCAGATATATCGGAGAGTATACATACCGCGATATTATTATCCCCGACGGCATACCCGCAATCGTTTCTAAAGACGTATTCGGCAGGGTGCAGGATAGGCTCTCGGAAAACAAAAAAGCCCCTGCGAGGCATAAGGCAGAGGACGATTATCTGCTGACTACCAAACTGTTTTGCGGATACTGTGGGGCATACCTGTGCGGTGAAAGCGGCACGAGCAGGACAGGGAATGTTCACCATTATTACAAGTGCGTTTCGGTCAAGAAGAAGCGCGCCGACTGCCACAAAAAGCCTGTAAAGAAAGACTGGATAGAAGATTTGGTAGTCAACGAAACTATGAAGATGCTAAGCGACGATAACGTAATCGAAGCTATCGTTTCAATGCTGATTGACTTGCAAGATAGGGAGAATACGAACCTGCCGATGTATGAGCAGCAGCTTCGTGAAACGGAGACGGCGATTCAAAATATGCTCAATGCGATTCAACAAGGTATTCTCACAAAATCCACAAAAAGCAGACTTGAGGAGCTTGAAAATGCGAAAGAGGATTTGGAATCGAAAATCTCCTGCGAAAAGCTCGCAAAGCCGAGAGTCGGCGAAGAGTTTTTGACTTTCTGGCTCAAGAGATTCAGAAAGCTCGACGTGCGGCAGAAGTCGCACCGAAAAATGCTTATTGACACGTTTATCAATTCGATTTTCCTGTTCGACGACAAGATGGTCATTACTTTCAATTACAGAGAAGGCACCACTGTTATCGTCTTTGCCGACCTTCAAGCGGCTCTGGCAGGGAGGAAAGTTGGTTCGGATTTGGAATGCTTACCCGCACCAAAAACGAAGTCACCGAAAGGGTGGCTTCGTTTTTGGTTGGCGCAATAGTCTGTAAACCTGCACTCAAAGCGCCTGAAAAGCCGTGCAAGGCGCGAAAGTGCGAAAATAACAAGGTTTCATAATGTGCAAAAGCCCGAGCGCTTTGAAACATGGACGCGATTAAAACTCTTTGAGCCGACCACGGCGTCGCAAGCTCCGTATCGCTTGCAGCGCTTTCTTCATGCTTCGCATTTGAAATCGCCGCTTCACTCGCTCCGCTGCTCCGCCTTTTCCCCAAAGTGCAAGCGCTTCGGGCCCCAATGCACCCCACTATTTTAGAGCTCAGAAGGCTCCGCCCGAGCGAGCGGGGCAGGGGGCTCGGCAACCGGCTTTTGGCGCTTTTGATCGTCGAGGCGCGAAAAATCGGGCTCGAGCGGCTGCTTCTGACGATTCGGAGCGGCAAGCCGCCTCTTTGAACGTTGCGCTTGCAAACGGCGGCAAGCTCGAAAAATCGACCGACGAGCGCCGCTATATCGTGATAGACCTTTGATTTGTTTTTTCGGAGCAGCATTTCTCCCCGAGAAGTTTTTTAAAAAACAATGCGGCCAACCCCCGCATACCCTCCGCCCGAGAATATCAAAAAAAGACCGCCTGTTTTCACCGATTATCCGGTGCTGGCGGTCTGATTTTTTTGGTATTCGGGCTTAGAGGTCAGAAATCAAACTCTATCCTCTATCTTCTATCCTCTATCCTCTAACTCGGGCTTGCCGAGCGTGGGGCGCTCCTCACAGCTTTTGCACGACGAAGATATCATAAACCGCTTTCACCGAGGTCTCAAAGTCCTCCTCGCGGACGCCGACGATAACGTTAAGCTCGCTCGAGCCCTGATCTATCATCTTGACGTTGACCTTTGCGTGGGCGAGGGCGGCGAAGATCCTCGCGGCGGTGCCTCGCTGAGCCCTCATGCCTCTTCCGACGACCGCCATAAGCGCGACGTCGCGGTCGATGTCTATTTTATCGGGGTTAGTGGTGGTCTGAATCGCCTTGATTATCTTATCCTCTTTGGCTTCAAACTCGTCCTTGTGAACGATAATGCTCATGGTGTCGATACCCGAGGGCATATGTTCGAACGAAACGCCGTTGTTTTCAAAGGCTTCAAGAACACGTCTGCCGAAGCCGAGCTCGGCGTTCATCATATCCTTCTCGATGGTCACCGTGACGAAGCCCTTTTTGCCGGCGATGCCGGTAATAACGTAAGGGCTCGAGTCGTCAGAAGCGGTCTCGGTGATCATGGTGCCGTCGTCCTCGGGGCGATTGGTGTTTTTGATGTTTATGGGGATCCCCGCCTGACGCGCCGGGAATATCGCGTCCTCATGAAAAACTCCCGCGCCCATATATGCAAGCTCGCGCAGCTCGCGATAAGTTATCGTTTTGATAGGCTCGGGGTCGGGAACTATTCTCGGGTCGGTCACGAAAAATCCCGAAACGTCGGTCCAGTTTTCATAGAGGTCCGCGTTCACCGCCGCCGCGACGATAGAGCCGGTTATGTCCGATCCCCCGCGTGAGAAGGTTTTAACGGTATCGTTCGGCATTGAGCCGTAAAAGCCGGGTATGACCGCGTTTCCGACCTGTTCGAGGCGTTCCTTGACCGCCTTGCAGGTCTCGGTCAGCTTCAGCTTGCCGTCCTCGCCGAAGAAAATGACCTCCGCGGCGTCAACAAATGAAAAGCCGAGGTATTCCGCGAGGATTATGCCGTTGAGATATTCTCCCCTTGAAGCGGCATAATCTCTTCCGGCGCGAGCCAAAAAGCTCATTCTTATCGTTGAAAATTCCCGAAGAATTCTGTCCTCTATTTTAAGCCCGAGCTCCTTTACGATTTGAACATACCGCTCGACTATCGCCTCGAACATATCCGAGAATTCTCCGCCCCTTGCCGCAACGTCATAGCAGGCATAGAGCATATCGGTGACCTTTGTGTCTTTCGGAAATCTTTTTCCGGGAGCAGAGGGCACCACATATCTTCTTGACGGGTCGGATTTTATGATGTTCGCGACTTTAACGAACTGATGAGCGTCCGCCAAAGAGCTTCCGCCGAATTTGACAACTTTTGTCTGCACAGTAACAACACCTTCAATGATTATTAAGACGCGCCGTCTTGTCAACTCTTTATATTATATTATCAAAGCGCCCGTCCGTCAACCCGCAATAACCACGAAATATTTCCGCCTTATCGGTGTGCTTTTGTGAAAAACGATTGTATTCCGTAAGAAAACAGGGGGGCAAAAAAAGCAGGCGGAAAATTTTCCGCCCGCCAAAATGCTTTACTGCTTTTCTGCTGTCTTGACCGCGTCGTGCATTGCCTTGACCTCGTTCAAGGCCTTTTGCAGAGATTTTTCCGCTTCCGAAAGGGTTGAATCGAGCTTTTCGGTCATCGCCTTTCTTATGCTTTTGTCCATGGCCTTTGCCTGAGCGGTGAGGTCGTTTGCGGCTTCCTGAGCCTGCTTGACTATCTCGCTTTCCGAAACAAGTATCTTCGCGCGTTCCTCGGCCTGCTTGATTATCTGCTCGGCCTGAGCGTTCGCGTCGGTAAGGATCTCGGAGCGGTCGGCGACCATTTCCTTTGCGCGTTTGATCTCGGTCGGGAGGTTATAGCGTATATTGTCGATATACTCTCTGAATTTCTCGGCGTCAACCATGCATTTTTTGTTTGAGAACGGGACCGTCACCGACTTGTCAAGAAGGTCGTCCATCATCTCTAAAATTTCGTCGATAGTCATTTTCATCTCACCTTTCAGTTTTATTCAGTCTTTTATTTATTCTTTCAACGATAGAAGCGGGAACGAATCCCGAGATATCTCCGCCGAACGAAGCCACCTGTTTCACAACGCTCGAGCTAAGATACATATTTTCCGATCTCGTCACCAAAAACACCGTTTCCGCGCCGTCATAGAGCTTTTTGTTTATAAGCGCCATCTGAAATTCGTATTCAAAATCGGTCATAGCGCGAAGTCCCTTGACGATAGCGCAGGCGCCGGTCTTTTTGACGTAATCGGCCAAAAGTCCGTCGAGCGCCGCGACCTCGATATTCGGGATATCCCTTGTGACCTCTCTTATCATTTCCATGCGCTCCTCGGCGGTGAAGCAGGGGGTCTTTTCGGCGTTTACCGAAACAAGGACGATAACGCGGTCAAAAAGCTCGGCGGCCCGATGCATAATGTCAAGATGTCCGAAGGTCACCGGGTCAAAGCTGCCCGGGCAGATTGCAAGTCGTTCGTTCATTTCATTCCTCCGCATTAACGTAATATGTCGTAAGCGCCACGTTTTTGCCGTAGCCGTATTCTTTTTTCTTTTTCAGCTTTCCGACCCTCTCGGGCAGCTTAAGCCCGGCCTCGTGCTCGCAAACGACTATTCCGCGGTCAGACATTTTGCTTTCAAGAAGCGGCAGGACCTCGGATATCAGCCCCTTTGAATAAGGCGGGTCGAGAAAAGCTATGTCGCAAACCGCCCCCGAGCGAAGATAATCGGCGGCGCTCATGCAAAGGATCCGCGAGCGCTCGGAAAAGTTGCAGCTTTCAACGTTTTCGCGGACGATATTCACCGAGCTTTTGAGCTGATCGACGAAAACCGCGCTTTTTGCGCCTCTGCTCAGCGCCTCGATCCCGAGCTGACCGCTTCCCGCAAAAAGGTCGAGCACCCGAGCCTCGGGCAAATCGAACTGAATTATCGAAAAGATCGCTTCCTTGACCTTGTCGGTCGTCGGGCGAACGTCAAGCCCCTCGAGCGTTTTAAGGCGTTTTCCCCGCGCCTCGCCGGTTATAACTCTCAACTTTCACACCTCGAATCTTCTGCATACAAACTATATTATAACCGCAAAATCCGCGCTTGTCCATAGTCTTTGAAAATTTTCGCGAAATTTCGTCTATTTTATCTTTGAAATGAACTCCGAGACGACCTCCTCCGCTTTTTCGCGGCTTATTTTCATGACCGAGGCGATTTCCTCGGCCGAGGCGTTTTTGAGAGCCTGTTTCGTCTTAAATGTGCTCAGAAGAGCCTGCGCCTTTTTCGGGCCGACGCCGGATATTTTCGTAAGCTCGCCCTCAAAGGTCTTTGCGGTATGCTTTTTCGACTGAAACGTTACGGTATAGCGGTGCACCTCGTCCTGAAGCCTGGTAAGCATATTAAAGACCGAGCGGTTTTTTGCGATGACTATTTCTCCGCCGTCGGGGGATATCACGGCGCGGGTGCGATGCCGGTTGTCCTTAACGAGGCCGTAGACCGGGCAGGGCACGCCCATTTTCTCGAGCATCGGCGCCACCGCCGCAACGTGGCCTCGGCCGCCGTCGAGAAAAATAAGGTCGGGCATTGTCGCAAAGCCAGTATCGCGGCAGTTTTCGTCGAAATAGTTCTCAAACCTGCGTCTTAGGACCTCCTGCATACAGGCATAGTCGTTTTGCTCATAGACGGTTTTGATGTTGAATTTTTTATAGTATCTCTTTGCGGGGCGGCCGTTGTCCAAAACGACCATTCCGCCGACCATATCGGAGGACGAGAGGTTTGAGATGTCGTAGCACTCGATATAAAGCGGCGGAGCGGAAAGCCCCAAAAGCCGCCCGAGCTCTTCAAGCGCCGCAATTTCCTTGCCGCTTCTTCCGACCGACAGCGACAGCTTTTCGGCGGCGTTGGATTTTGCCATTTTCGTCAGCGAGAGCATATCGCCCCGCTTTGCGACGTTGATGTGCACCGCATGATTTGATTTTTCCCTGAAAAAGCGCTCAAGGATATCTCGGTTTTCTATCTCGGCGTCAAGATAGATTTCCTTCGGAATTTTCCCGCCGGCGTCGTAATACTGAGAGAGGAAATTTTCGCGGGTATCGTCGTCCTCCTCGGTCTCTCCGAGAAGAAAATCGGATTTGTCGGTCAGCTTTCCTCCCCGATAATTGAGCACCGAAACGCAGCTTATTCCGCCGTTTCGCGCAAGCGCCACGACGTCGCAGTCGGGGATATTTTTGTCATAGACCTTTTGATTTTCGGCCGCTCGCGAGATGGCCGCGATCCTGTCTCTGAGCATCGCCGCCTTTTCAAAGTCAAGGTTTTCCGCCGCCGCGTTCATCTGCTCGGTCAAAGCCTCGACGCTTGCGGTGCTGCCGGATTTTATATATTCCGTCGCCTCGTCGATGATAGCGCGGTAATCCTCTTTTGAAAAGCAGCCTCGGCAAAGACCTATGCAGCGCTTTATCTGATAGTTGAGGCAGGGGCGCTCCTTGCCGAAATCACGCGGAAAAACTCTGCGGCAGGTCGGAAGCATAAACGCCCGGTTGACCTCATCGACAGTCTGCTTCGAGGTAAACGACGACGTGTAAGGCCCGATGAACGTGCCCTCGCCCTTTTTCTGCATTTCGCGGGTGATTCGCGGAAAATCCTCGGCGGAGATTTTGATATATGAATAGCCCTTGTCGTCTTTGAGAAGAATATTGTATTTCGGCTTGTGCTGCTTTATCAGCGAGTTTTCAAGTATCAGCGCCTCATATTCCGAGTCGGTGACGATGAAGTCGTAGTCGTAGACGTTCGAGACCATTTTTGCGACCTTTGTTAGGTGGTCCGAGTCGCGGAAATAGGAGGAGACGCGGTTGTGAAGATTTTTCGCCTTGCCGATGTAAATTATCGTTCCGGCGCGGTTTTTCATGATATAGCACCCCGGGAGGTGAGACAGCATCGAGGTCTTCTCTCTAAGATAGGGAAGCCGCGGGTTATCTTCAAGCGTTACGCGCATATTGACCCTCCTTTTTTAAACGCTTCGCAGCGACAATGCCGAGCGCGGGGCCCCGCCGCCCTTCGGGCGGCGGACGGCGATTTTTCAAACCGCCGCGGGCGGTTCCCCCTCGGGGACCACTCTTCGAGGAGCCCCGAGGGGGCCTTCGCGCTCCCCGCCTGCCCGGCGGAGGAGCGCGAAGCGTGAAAAATCGCCGCGGCGGGCGAAGCCCGCCGCCCCGCTCCCGCACTCAGCCTCAGCTTTTTAATCCACCGTCACTTTTTTGATCTTCTGCTCTTTAAGGGGCCTGTCGCGAAAATCGGTCTTAGTCTCCGCTATCTCATCGACGACCTCGATGCCCTCAACTACTCTGCCGAAAGCCGCGTACTGCCCGTCAAGGTGCGGAGCGTCTTTGTGCATGATGAAAAACTGCGATGAGGCCGAATTCGGATTTTGCGACCTCGCCATCGAGATAACGCCTCTTTCGTGCCTGAGGTCGTTTTTAATTCCGTTCGCCGCAAATTCGCCCTTGATCCTTTCGCTCGAGCCGCCCATTCCGGTGCCCTCGGGGTCTCCGCCCTGGATCATGAACCCCTTGATGACGCGGTGAAAAATAAGTCCGTCATAAAATCCGCTTTTCGCCAGCTTTTCAAAGTTTGCGACGGTTATCGGCGCGACCTCGGGATAAAGCTCCAGCCTGATCTTTTTTCCGTTTTCCATTTCAATGGTTACCATGATGATATCTCCTTTTAAAATATTAAACAAACAGTCCGTAATCCTCGGCATTTCCCTCTCCGAAGCCGTCCGGCACCGAGAAATCCATTTTCGAGACGTCGCTCTCTATCACTTCAAAGGTATAAAGCTCAAAGAAGCTGCCGTCCAAGCTCCTGTCGGCGACCCTTACCGAGCCGTCGCTGCCGAAAGTCCACTCCGAGGTCAGCCCTCTGTCCTCGATCTCAAAGGTCTCGCTCAGCTCGCCGTCGCTTTCCTCCGAGGAAATAAGGCTGTAAAGCGAGATGTCGTAGCCGAAATTGAGGCCGTAGTCGCCCTCGTCGGGATAGCTGTAATAAACGCCGTCGGCATAGTTGACGACGGTCACGACGCCGTCGCTTATCATCGTTTTCGAGCTGTCGTCGATATAGATCCTTTTGTCGCCGTCGGTGAATATCTCCATCGTCGAGTCGATCATGTATTCGCCGTCAAACGACGAAATAATGCTGAATTTGGCGTGTATTTTATCCGAGTTTAAAAGCCTGAGATATTCATATGTTTTCGTCTCCGAGACGGGATCGGTCATGATAGGTTCTTCGCCGTCGTCGTAGGTCTCTGAGGTTTTAGAGGGCTCGGTCTCAGAAACGCTTTGCTCGGTCACTATGGGTTCGGTTTCCGGCTCAGTCGGTTCTGTCTCGGGCTCAGAGACGGTTTCGGCTTCTGTCGCCGGGGGCAGAATGTTATCGGGGACTCCGCCGTCTCTTACGGTATCGGAGCCGCCCTCGACGTTTTTTGCGCAGGAAGACAGCATAAGCGCCGCCGCGAGCAGCAAAAGAAGAATTTTCATTTTCATAATTTTTCCTCCACAGGTAAAAATATTCCCACGATTTACTTTTCAGTATACAACATATCTTTTCATTTTTCAAGCAACTGCGCATAATTTCCGAGCGGCAGCAAAAACTATTTCCGAAAAAACTTTGGGAGTGATAAAAATGTCAGTGAGAATAGGCGGCGCGACGATAGCGCTTGAAAACGCGGTCTCGCTCAGCGCCTTTGCGGCGGTCGGAGGAAAAAAGGAGGGCGAGGGGCCTTACGGCGGGTTTTACGACTACATCGACGCCGACGATTATTTCGGTCAGTCGAGCTTCGAGCTTGCCGAAAGCGCAATGCAGGGGCTTGCCTTTCAGAACGCGGTCGAAAAGCGGGGCGTCGAGCCGAAAGACCTTTCGATGATAATAGGCGGCGACCTTTTGGACCAGTGCATCGGCACCAGCTTCGGGGTCAGAGACTTCAGCGTTCCCTTTTTCGGGATATACGGCGCCTGCTCGACCATTTCCGAGGGCATTTCGCTCGGCTCGCTTCTGACCGATTCGGGCGCGTCAAAGCTCTGCGCCGCGATAACCTCGTCGCACTTTTGCACCGCCGAGCGGCAATATCGCTTTCCGCTCGAATACGGCGGTCAGCGCACCCCGACCTCTCAGTGGACGGCGACGGCTTCGGGCGCGGTAATAATCGAAAAGGGCGAAGCTCCGCCGTTTGTCAGGGCGGTAACCGTCGGCACGATAGTTGACAAGGGCGTTACCGACGCAAACAACATGGGCGCGGCGATGGCGCCGGCGGCATATTCGACGATAAAGCGCTTTTTTGACGACACCGGCTTCTCCCCCGAAAATTTTGACGCGATAGTTACGGGCGATCTCGGAAACGTCGGCTCGCGGCTTTTGTGCGAGCTTTTCGAGCGCGACGGCGTAAGTCTTCGCGAAAAGCACCTTGACTGCGGCAGAATGATATTTGACCAAAACGCTCAGGACGTTCACGCGGGCGGTTCGGGGTGCGGCTGCGCGGCGTCTATGCTGTGCGGATATTTTCTCCCCGAGATAAAGGCGGGGAGAATGAAAAATATACTTTTTGCGGCGACCGGCGCGCTTTTGAGCCCGACCTCGAGCCAGCAGGGAATGTCTATCCCCGGGATAGCTCATCTTGCGTGGATATCGTCGGACAGGCCGCAAAACCGATGAAAGGAGCGATTTTATGCAATATCTTTGGGCGTTTCTGATAGGCGGGCTGATATGCGCCGTCGGGCAGGTGCTCATCGACTATACCAAGCTGACCCCCGCAAGAATACTTGTCAGCTTTGTCGTCGCCGGAGTTTTTCTCGGCGGGATAGGGGTCTATAAGTATATCTCCGATCTTGCGGGCGCGGGCGCAAGCGTTCCGCTGACCGGCTTCGGATATCTTCTTGCTAAGGGCGTAAAGGAAGCCGTTGACGAAAAGGGCTTTCTCGGAGTTTTCACCGGCGGGCTGACGGCTTGCGCGGGCGGTATCGCCGCCGCGATGACCTTCGGGCTTTTGATGTCGGTGCTTTTCAAGCCGAAAAGCAGGTCGTGAAAAAACCGCGCCGCCAAAAAAATCGGCTGCGCGGCGAATATCTCAAAAAAATCACTTGACGGTTTCGGGCAGAGGTTCCTCGCTTCTGCCTTTTTTCTTTGCTATCGAGAAGAATATCAAAAAGCATATCGCGTGCACGGCGGTCGCCATCACCCAAGAGATCGGGTATGAGATGTAAAGCGTGGTAAGGCAGTCCTCGGTGCCTGCGCCGGTCGCCTTGAATTGGGCGAAATAGGTGTAAATCCAGAGTATTCTGAAGCCGCAGACGCAGAGGATAGAGTCGATCGTCGGAATCACCGACCGCCCGATGCCCCTTAAAAGACCTACCAAAACGTCCATCGTGCCGCAGGTGAAGTATGTCAGGCAGATGACGTTCATTCTGACCTTTCCGAAAGCTATCTCGGCGGGGTTGTCGGTATAAATGCGGAGCAGATTATCCGAGAAAATATCGGCGAGCAGCCCGAGCCCGAAGCCCACGAAAATTACGATGCCCATGCACTCAAAGGCCGCGGCGCGTATACGTTTATACTGCTTCGCGCCGAAGTTCTGTCCGACAAAGGTTATCGCGGCCTGATAAATAGAGTTCATCGCGGTATAAATGAAGCCCTCGATGTTAGCGGCGGCGCCGTTTCCGCCCATGACCGCCGAGCCGAAAGCGTTTATCGAGCTTTGAATGATAACGTTCGATATCGAAAACACCGAGCCCTGAATCCCCGCAGGAAGTCCGACTCCGAGAATTTTCACCAGCTTGTCGCCGTGTATCCCGAGCTTTTTAAAGCTGAACTTGACCGGTCCGTCGGTGTGCATAAGGCAGAGCATTACGAGCAGCGCCGAGATCGCCTGTGAGATTATCGTCGCCAAAGCTACGCCGGCAACGTCGAGCCCGAAGATTATGACGAAAACAAGGTTCAAAACGACGTTCACAACGCCCGAGAACATGAGGAAGTAGAGCGGGCGCTTCGTATCTCCGACTGCGCGAAGGATAGCCGCGCCGAAGTTATAAAGCATATTGAACGGCGTTCCGATGAAGAATATCTTGACGTAAAGCGCCGAGAGGTCGATAACGTCGTCGGGCGAATCCATCAGCTCGAGCATACCCCTTGAGGCGAAGAAGCCGAAAATTCCGACGGCGACGCCGCTTAAAACCGCTATTGCGATAGAGGTGTGAACGGCTTCGCTGACGTCCTTCATCTTTCCCGCGCCGAAGCACTGAGAGACCAAAACGCTCGAGCCTATCGAAAGCCCCATAAAGACGTTGACGATGAGGTTTATAAGCGCTCCCGTCGAGCTTACGGCGGCAAGAGAAGTGTCGCTTCCGTAACGCCCGACCACGATTATGTCTGCGGCGTTGTAAAGAAGCTGGAGCGTGCCGGTGAGAATAAGCGGAAGCGTGAATCTCACTATGTTTGCAAATATCGGCCCCGTGGTCATGTCGATGGTATATCCGGGCCGGCGTGAGGAAATCCTGCTCAAAAGATCAGCCTTCTTTTAAAATAATCACAAACATTTTACACTTTCGTTTTACAGTTTTCAATAGTTTTTTCCACATTCTCCGAAACAGTCAAAGGGGCGGGGGATTTTGAGCAGGTTTTTAGTGCATTTTTGAAGTCTTTAAAGAGGGTTTACGATTTTTGAAATATAATAAAAAAGCGATTGACAAATCGGCGCATATCATTTATTATCATAGAGGAATTATTTTTATGAAATCGGGAGGACGCTTATGGAAAAATACAAAATTTATTCGATACATATGGGCGAGGCTAAATGCTCGGTCGATCTCGGCGACGGAAGCGAGCGCGGCGGATATGTCGATCAGGACTATATTCTTCGCAAGCTGGGCCGCCCCCACCGCGGAATAAACCTCATGTACTGCTATTATCCGCTCGACAAGGGCTGGCCCGAGCGCGCGTCTGTCGCTTTTCCTCCGACCGACAAAACAAACGCATGGGGATATCCTTACGACGATTATTTTCCCTATCTCGGCGGGCTTAACGGAGACAAAAGCGCCGAGGTCTTCGAGCAGATGCGCGACATTCGCCGCCACGGTCAGGATATCATCTTCACCCTGACCGTCGATCCCCATGTTTCGGACGAGCATTTAATTGCCATCGCCGAGGATATGCGTCCGTTCGGCAGGGTGCTCATGAGAATAAATCACGAGGCTACCGGAAGCTGGTTCAGCTTCAACAAGCGCTGCTCCTATAAAGAGGTCGCTGATTTCTTCGCCCGCTTTGCAAGGATAATACACGAGCACGCCCCGAACGTCAAAACGATACTCTGCGCGGGCTGCGTCGAACGCCACACCGACGGAAAAATAGAAATGGAGGACCTTTTCCTCGAATCCGCAAAAGAGGCCGACATCTGGTCGCTCGACAAATATTTCACCCTGCATTACGGATATCCGAACGACATCTGCGAGAAAGGCGGACATTCCTATACCTACAACGGCAACGCGCCGGTATGGGACAGCGCGAAGAAGACCCTCGAGCGCTATCGCGAGATAACCGGTCAGAACAAGCCGCTCGTCATGAGCGAGCTCAACACCGACGGCGACGTCACCGGGCCTTACGATCAGGCAAAAATGGTGCGGGCGTTCTGCGACCGTCTCGTTGAGGAAAAGGCCGACTGGCTTTCGGCGTTCACGTTTTATCAGTTCCGCGATCAGGGGCGCCTCGGCCTTGAATGGGAGGACCCGAACAACCCCGAGGTCGGCGTCGAGCTTCCGATGCTCAAGGAATATAAAGAGATCATCTCGGGCGACTGGTTCAAGCCCGAAATGACCCTCGGAGATGAGATATCGCTCCCCGCAAAGCTGCGTTGGGGAGGCTCGGAGGACGCCGAGGGCGTTGCCGTGCCGCTTCATTTTGAGGGCGACCCCGTTTTCTGCGAGCTTTTCTTCAAGGGCGACGACAACCTGATGATCGAGCTGAACGGAACGTGGTTCTATAAAGCCCCAAAGACAAAGTTTGTCGATCTCATGCCGGCTTTCTTTGAGAACCGTCTTTCGGGCGAGAAGGACCTTGTCATGAAGATCTTCGCCCCTCCGGCGAGCGGCGAAAACGATATCGCGGGCAGCGTAGATACCTATTCGACCCTCTCCGAACTGCCGGATATAAGAATAAGATATGAGGCGGTGCAGCCGTTCACATATTGAACAAAGAGCCCCTCGGGCAATAAAAAAGCAGACGGTTATCCGTCTGCTTTTTCTTATGCTTTTTTGCTATCAGGCTTTTCCGATGCAGCCGAAGATCTCCATCTTTTCCTTGACGGTCGCCTTGATGGCTTCGCAGCCGGGGGCGAGCACCTTTCTCGGGTCGAAGCCCTTGCCGACGAGATCCTTGCCCTCTTCTATGTATTTGCGGGTGGCGGCGCTGAACGAAAGCTGGCACTCGGTGTTGACGTTTATTTTTGCAACGCCGAGGGAGATCGCCTTTTTGATCATGTCCTCGGGAATGCCGGTTCCGCCGTGCAGAACGAGAGGCATATCGCCGACGGTCTTTTTAATGCTTTCCAGAACGTCGAATCTGAGGCCCGGCCAGTTTGCGGGATATTTTCCGTGAATGTTTCCGATTCCGGCTGCAAGCATCGTAACTCCGAGGTCTGCGATCATCTTGCACTCTGCGGGGTCGGCGCATTCGCCCATTCCGACGACTCCGTCCTCTTCGCCGCCGATGGCTCCGACCTCGGCTTCAAGAGAAAGGCCGAGAATGTCGCAGGTGTTGACCAAAGCGGTGGTGAGCTTGAGGTTTTCCTCGATGGGGTAGTGCGAACCGTCGAACATTATCGAGCTGAAGCCGGCGTTGATGCAGGCCTTTGCGCCCTCAAAGGTTCCGTGGTCGAGATGAAGCGCGACGGGAACGGTGATGTTAAGCCCCTTGAGCATTCCGTTGACCATGCCGACAACGGTCTCGAAGCCGCACATATACTTTCCCGCGCCCTCCGAAACTCCGAGGATAACGGGAGCCTTTAATTCCTCGGCAGTCTGAAGAATGCACTTCGTCCATTCAAGGTTGTTGATGTTGAACTGACCGACGGCATAATGACCGTCGCGCGCCTTGTTGAGCATTTCCTTTGCTGATACAAGCATTGTTTTTACCTCCAAGAAAATATTCCGCTAAATATTAGCTCAGAACCATTATAACCGATGCCGCGAAAAATTGCAATAAATATCTCAAATTTTTTGGCAGAGTTTTACTTGCGTAATTTTACAGTTATGCGGAAAAATAATACCGAATTTTACTTTGAAAGGAATGTTACCATGAAAACTACGCTTTCACGCCGCGGACTTATCCGTTTTGCGTCGTTCATGCTTGCGCTCGTTGCGGTGCTCGCGGCTTCAAACGTGATCTATATGAACAAAATAAAAAGGCTCGAATATTCCGTCGAGGCTTCATACAGCTCGGCGGTCGAGCAGCTCGCTCAAAGCGCCGACAGCATCAAAACCGTGCTGTCCAAGGGGCGCTACGCTTCATCGCCGTCGATGATGACCCGCCTTTCCGAAAACCTCACCGAGCGCGCCGCCGAAGCGAAAGCCGCCCTTGAAAGTCTTCCGGTATACGGCATGAGCGTCGATAACCTTGAAAAATTCCTCTCTCAGGTCGGAAGCTACGCCTCGTCGCTTTCACGAAAAGCCACTGCGGGCGGCAGCCTCTCGGAGGAGGAGATCAAAAACGTCGAGACTCTCGGCGAGTGCGCCGAAAGGCTCAGCGAAAGCCTTTGGGAGCTGAGAACGAAAATGCTCACAAACGACGAGCCGATATCGCGGCTGTTTTCCGAGATAGACGGCGGCGTCGGAAAATTCATCTCCGACGGCTTCTCTGGGATAGAGGACGGGCTTAAAGATATGCCCAAGCTGATCTATGACGGACCTTTTTCCGACCACATTCTCGAGCGCACGCCGCTTATGACCCAAAACGCCGAGGAGATAAGCGCGTCGGAAGCCCTTGAAAAGGCCGCGAAAGCGCTTGACGAGGACAGCTATCTTGTTTTGCAGTGCGAATCCTCGGAGGAGGGCAAAATGCCGTCCTATTGCTTTTACAGCAAGGGAGGCAGATGCGCGGTCTCGAAAAACGGCGGATATATCGTCTACTGCATAAAGAGCCGCAGCGTCGATGAATCGACCCTCACCTGCGAAGACGCGGTAAGACGCGCCGACGAATATCTTAAATCTCTCGGAATAAGCGACATGGAGCGGACCTATTATGAGTGCTACAACAACATCTGCACCGTAAACTATGCCTGCCTCGACGACGAAGTGCTGTGCTATACCGATTTGATAAAGGTCGCGGTGGCGCTTGACAACGGCGAGACCGTCGGCTTCGACGCGAGAGGTTATCTTGTCAACCACCGCGAGCGCAGCTTTGACGAGCCGTCCGTTTCCGAGCAAGAGGCCGTTGACGGCGCCGCGGAGGGACTTGAGGTAAAGGGCTGCCGCCTTGCGGTGATACCGACCGATTCCGTCGAGGAAAAGCTGTGCTATGAGCTCAAATGCCGCTCGTCAAAGGGCGACGACATTCTGATCTACGTCAACGCCGAGACCGGCGAGGAGGAGGACATTCTGATCCTTCTGACCTCGGACGACGGAGTGCTGACGGTTTAAACCGAAGAGAGCCCGGTCAGGTAGCATTAAATTAAAAGTTTTCGGTCAAGCCTTTTTCAAAAGGCTTGTCAGGGGTCGAGGGGTGAAACCCCTCGCCGCTGCCTTTGGGCAGCGGAAGAATTTACGGAGTGCGCTCCGCAAGGCGTGAATTAAAAAACAATCCGGTGGATTGTTTTTTTAGAGGGGACGCCCTGCAAGAGAGGGCGTCCCCTAAGCATAGCGGCTTTCTGATACGTTACCCGCCGGGCTCCCCTGAAATCGCACTCCGCCCGAACATTTCCAATACCCCTCACCCCTAAAAAAGGGCGCGGCTTGAAAAAGCGCGTCCTTTTTTATACAATATATACAATAGTGTTGCTGAAATTTTGGTATTGCCTTTTGTGACAAAATGATATATAATTAAAAATAACGTTGGATTTAATTGTAGAAATCCGATAAAAATATTTTTCACTTTAACCGATTGGAGAGATCAAATTGAAAAACTATGACAGCTCACACATCAAGAACATAGCTCTGGCAGGACATTCCGCCTCGGGAAAGACCTCGGTCGCAGAGGCGCTTTTATATAAAGCCGGCGCAACCGACCGCCTCGGAAAGACTCTTGACGGAAACACCGTTTCGGACTACACCCCGATCGAGATAGCAA
The DNA here is from genome assembly GCA_947623585.1 of uncultured Clostridia bacterium. Lineage (GTDB taxonomy): Bacteria > Bacillota > Clostridia > Oscillospirales > Ruminococcaceae > Faeciplasma. Next base: position 148,134 of record CANQHA010000002.1, read on the forward strand.
AGAAATGCTCGATTTACACCTCTCTTTCGTTCTACGAGAGAAACGGGCTGAAGGTGAACATTCTGGATACCCCCGGTCTTTTCGATTATGCGAGCGGTCTTGTCGAGGGCGTTTTCGCCGCCGACTGCCTTCTCATAACCGTTTCGGCTAAGTCGGGCATCCACGTCGGAACCAAAAAGGCTTACGACGCCGCGGTAGCTCACAAGACCCCGCATATGTTCGTCGTCACCAAGATCGACGATGAGAACGCCAACTTCTCGAACGTACTTACAAACCTCAAGACCGAATTCGGCTCCTCGGTCTGCCCGCTCGTCGCCCCGATAATCAAGGACAGCAAGATAGTCTCTTACTACGACCTTCTTGCCGGAAAGAACTATAAATACGACGCCAAGGGCAACAGAATAGACGCCGGCGAGCCCGACCCGACCTATCGCCTTGACGGACTTATGGAAGCCATTGCCGAGGCCGTCGCCGAGACCGACGAGGAGCTTATGATGAAATTCCTTGACGGCGAGCAGCTCACTCACGAAGAGCTCGTCAACGGCGTTCACAACGGAATCATCAACGGAATGATCACCCCCGTCACCTGCATTTCGAGCGTAGACCTCGAGGGCGCCGATCTTTTGATGGATCAGATTGAAAAGCTGCTGCCATCTCCTCATGAGACTGCGGGCGCCGTCGCAAAGGATTCTGACGGAAACGAAGTCAAGGTGACTTACGAGGCGGGCGATCCGCTTTCGGCCTTTGTTTTCAAAACCGTCGCCGACCCGTTCGTCGGAAAGATGTCGTTTATAAAGGTAATGAGCGGCAAGCTGGAGAGCGGAAAAGAAATAGTCAACGCCACCTCGGGCGGAACCGAAAAGGTCGGCAAGCTGTTGAATCTCGTCGGCAAAAAGCAGATAGAGGTGACTTTTGCCGGAGCAGGCGACATCGTTGTTGCGACGAAGATGTCGGTCAACACCAACGACACTATATGCGACGCTTCACGCGTTATCGCATTTGAGAAGCTGACCTTCCCGCGCCCCTGCTATTCCGTCTGCGTCAAGGCAAAATCTCAGGGCGACGAGCAGAAGATCTCGGGCGCCATGCAGAGAATTCTCGAAGAGGATCAGTCGCTCAGCTATGCTCAGGACGACACCACCTTCGAGCAGATACTTTCGGGTCTCGGCGAGCAGCACATCGAATCGACCCTTTCAAAGCTCAAAACCGCTTTCGGCGTCGATGTCGTCACCTCCACCCCGAAGGTCTCCTATAAAGAGACTATCCGCAAAAAGGTCAAGGTTCAGGGACGTCACAAGAAGCAGTCCGGCGGACACGGACAGTACGGCGACGTCTGGATCGAGTTTGAGCCCTGCGACAGCGACGAGCTCGTTTTCGAGGAGAATGTTTTCGGCGGAGCAGTTCCGAGAAACTTCTTCCCCGCCGTCGAGAAGGGACTTCAGGACTGCATGAAAAAGGGCGTTCTGGCGGGCTTCCCGGTCGTCGGCGTCAAGGCCACGCTTGTTGACGGTTCATATCACCCCGTCGATTCTTCCGAAATGTCCTTCAAAATGGCCGCCGCTATCGCCTTTAAAGAGGGCATGAAGCAGGCTCAGCCGGTCCTTCTCGAACCGATAGATATGCTCACCGTCACCGTTCCCGACGCCAACACCGGAGACATGATGGGCGAGCTCAACAAGCGCCGCGGAAGAGTTTTGGGAATGAACCCCGCCAAGAAAAAGGGTCTGACCACCATCGAGGCCGAGATACCCGAGAGCGAGGTGCACGATTTCGCGATGCTCGTTCGCCAGATGACAAGGGGCGAGGGCGAATTCACGCTCGAGAAGCTCCGCTATGACCAGCTTCCTCAGATGCTCGTAGACGAGGTCATCGCAAACTACAAGGTCGATGAGGAATAACAGGCAAATAATCTCCCAGAATCATATAAAAGTCCGCCCGTGCCTAAATTGGTGCGGGCGAACTTTATGCATATCATGCATTTTCTATACATTTTATACGTCAATTTCACCTTATATCGGGGCTTAAAGGCGTTGAAAATGAATATTATACATAAATTTTTCAGTTTTGAGAAATATGCACTTGACATCTCCACGCAACTTGATATAATAGTACCGATAATTATAAACTGGAGAATTATATGAGTTACAAAGTGTTTATCGACGGCGCCGAGGGAACGACCGGGCTTCAGCTCAAGATCCGGCTTTCGGTGCACGGCGGCGTCGAGCTTATCGAGATCGACCCCGAGCTGAGAAAAGACGTTTTTGAACGCAAAAAGCTGCTCAATTCCTGCGACGTTGCGTTTTTGTGCCTGCCCGATCCCGCCGCGAAGGAGGCAGTCGGGCTTATCGAAAATCCCGACGTCATCGTCATCGACGCTTCCACCGCTCACCGAACCGCAAGCGGCTGGGCTTACGGTTTTCCCGAGCTGAGCGAGGCTCACCGCAGGGCGATAGCCGAAAAAAAGAGAATAGCCAACCCCGGGTGCCACGCAACCGGATTTATCGCGGCGGTATTTCCGCTTATTTCGATGGGCATCGCGGACAAAAGCTATCCGTTCACCTGCCACAGCGTGACGGGTTACAGCGGCGGCGGCAAAAAGATGATAGCGCAGTATGAAGCCGACGAGCGCCCCGCAGAGTTTGACAGCCCGCGGCAATACGGTTTGAGCCTCAGCCACAAGCACCTGCCCGAGATGCAGGCGGTGACCGGAATATCAAGACTGCCGGTTTTCAACCCGATAGTCGCCGATTTTTACAGCGGAATGGCGGTGAGCGTGCCGATTTATGCGGAGCTGCTCAAAAAGCGCTTAACGCTGAAAGAAATGGTTTCGGCGCTCGGAGAATTTTACGAAAACGCCGAGCTCATCTCGGTGAAAAGCGCGCCTGAAAGCGGCTTTCTCCCCGCAAACGAGATAGCAAAAACCTGCCGCCTGAATTTGTATGTAACCGGAAACGACGAGCAGATGACGCTGATATCCGTTTTTGACAATCTCGGCAAGGGCGCTTCGGGCGCGGCCGTTGAAAACATGAACATAGCGCTCGGGCTTCCCGACACCGCCTATTTATCCGAAGGAGACAAACTGTTATGACAATAAAAAAAATCAGCGGGGGCGTGTGCGCTCCCAAGGGCTTCAGCGCCGCCGGAATGCACTGCGGAGTGCGCAAGAACCGCGAGAAAAAGGACATCGCGATGATCTTCTGCGACGTTGAATGCAGCGCCGCCGCGGTCTATACGACCAACAAGGTCTACGGCGCGCCGATAACCGTTACGCGTGAAAACCTCAAAAACGGCAGGGCGAGGGCTGTAATCTGCAACAGCGGCAACGCCAACACCTCTAACGCAGACGGCGTTGAAAAGGCGAGGGCGATGTGCAAAATGACCGCCGAAGCGCTCGGAATTTCAAAGAGCGACGTCATCGTCGCCTCGACCGGCGTTATCGGGCTTACGCTCGACCTCGAGCCAATCGAATACGGCATAAAAGAGCTTTCTAAGTCTCTTTCAAAAGAGGGCGGAAACGACGCCGCTCAGGCTATCATGACTACCGATACCCTTGTCAAGGAGATAGCGGTCGAGGCCGTTATCGGCGGAAAAACCGTCAGAATCGGCGCGATAGCCAAAGGCTCGGGAATGATACACCCGAACATGGCGACGATGCTTTCATTCATAACCACCGACGCCGCGATAACCCCCGAAATGCTTCACAAGGCGCTTAAATCCGTCGTTGACAAGACCTATAACATGATCTCGGTTGACGGCGACACCTCGACGAACGACATGGTATCTGTCATGGCTTCGGGGCTTGCCGAGAACGATTTGATAGACTCGGAGGGCGACGGCTTCGAGGCGTTCAAGGCCGCGCTCGAAGAGATCGGCGGCTATATGGCCCCGATGATCGCAAAGGACGGCGAGGGTGCGACGAGGCTTCTTATCTGCAACGTAAGCGGCGCTCCCGACCTTTTGTGCGCAAAAACCGTCGCTCGCGGGGTCATCGCTTCAAGCCTCGTTAAGGCGATGTTTTTCGGCGCCGACGCCAACTGGGGAAGGCTTCTTTGCGCAATGGGCTATTGCGGGGCCGATTTTGACCTCTCAAAGGTCTCTATTTCAATGTCGAGCAGGGCGGGGAGCGTCCAAGGCGTTGAGAACGGCTTTTGCATTCCTTTCAGCGAGGAGGAAGCAAAGAAGATACTTCTTGAAAGCGAGATAACGATAGACATATCTATGGATCAGGGCGGTGCGGACGCGACCGCATGGGGCTGCGACCTGACCTATGACTATGTAAAAATCAACGGAGATTACAGAAGCTGACGGAGGAGTTTCAAATGCAGGACGGTCTTTCGACAAATCTTCAGGCACAGGTGCTTATAAGCGCGCTGCCCTATATTCAGAAGTACACCGGAAAGGTGGTAGTTGTGAAATACGGCGGCAACGCGATGATAAATCCCGAGCTGAAGCGCGCCGTCATGAGCGATATAGTTTTGCTTTCGCTGATAGGTGTGCGGGTGGTTTTGGTCCACGGCGGAGGCCCCGAGATAACCGAAACGCTCAAGGCGCTGGGAAAAGAGAGCCGCTTTATCGGCGGGCTGAGATATACCGACAAGGACACCGCAAACGTCGTTCAGATGGTGCTTTCGGGCAAAACCAACAAAGACCTTGTTTCGCTGATAGGTCAGTGCGGAGGAAAAGCGCTCGGATTCTGCGGAATAGACGGCGGAATGATCAAATGCCGCAAGCTCGATAACGGCGCCGATCTCGGCTTTGTCGGAGAGATAGTGGATATCGACCCGCAGCCCTTGGCAAACGCTATCTACAACAAATATATCCCCGTCATCGCGACCGTCGGCACCGATGAAAACGGTCAGGTCTATAACATCAACGCCGACACTGCCGCCGCCGAGATAGCGACAGCGCTCGGGGCGGAAAACCTCATCACCTTAACGGATATCCGCGGGCTTATGAGAGACGTAAACGACGATACCTCGATGATACCGTCGGTGAGGCTTTCCGAGGTGGACGGGCTCATCAGAAAGGGCGTCATTTCGGGAGGAATGATACCGAAGGTGCTCGGGTTTGTGAAAGCGCTTGAAAACGGCGTTAAAAAAGCCGTCATGATAGACGGAAGAATAGAACATTCAATACTTATCGAAATGTTTTCCGATGAAGGAATCGGAACGCTGTTCACTAAATGACGAGGTGAAAATATGAGCAATTCTGATATTATCCGCGCCCGCGATTCGGAATACGTTGCCCACACATACGGACGCTTTCCGGTCGCTATTACCGAAGGCAAAAACGCCGTCTGTTTTGACGCCGACGGCGGAAGATATATTGATTTTACAAGCGGCATCGGCGTAAACTCTCTCGGCTTCTGCGACGAGGGCTGGCAAAGAGCCGTTATCGCGCAGCTTTCAAAGCTCCAGCACATCTCGAATCTTTACTATACCGAGCCGTGCGGCAGGCTTGCCGAGCTTTTGTGCAGCCGCACCGGTCTTAAAAAAGTGTTTTTCGCAAATGGCGGCGCCGAGGCGAACGAGGGCGCTATCAAGTGCGCGAGAAAGTATTCGTTCGACAAATACGGCCCGGACAGAAGCGGTATTCTCACGCTGAAAAATTCTTTCCACGGCCGCACGGTGACAACTCTTTCGGCGACAGGTCAGGACGTTTTTCACAACTATTTCTTCCCATTCACCGAGGGCTTCGACTTTGTGACCCCGGGGGATATCGGCGAGCTTAAAGCCAAATCCGAAGGCGTCTGCGCGCTGATGATCGAGCTCATTCAGGGCGAGGGCGGCGTCGTTCCGGTTGACAGAGAATATGTTAAAAAAGCCGCGGAGTTTTGCCGCGAAAAGGATATACTTTTAATCGTTGACGAGGTGCAGACCGGCGTCGGCAGGACCGGAAGTTTGTTCTGCTTCCAGCAGTACGGCATAGCGCCCGACATCGTTACCACCGCAAAGGGCATCGGCGGGGGGCTCCCGCTGGCAGCCGTTTTATTCGGAGAAAAGACCGCCGAGGTTCTCGGCCCGGGCGATCACGCAACGACCTTCGGAGGGAATCCGGTCGCCTGCGCGGGCGCGGTCGAGATAATCGGCAGAATGGACGACAAATTTTTAGCGGAGGTTCTCGAAAAAGGAGAATATATCAAAAACAAGGCGCTCAAAATGCCTCATGTGGGCGGCCTGAGCGGCATGGGGCTTATGCTCGGCATTTCGCTTTCGGACGGCATAAAGTCCGCCGACGTGGTCAGGGCGGGCATTTCGCAGGGCGTGCTGCTTCTCACCGCCAAGGAGAAGGTCAGACTTCTGCCGCCCCTCACCGTCACCTGCGCGGAGCTCGACGAGGGCCTTGCGGCGCTTGAAAAGGCGCTCGCGGGGTTTTAAGACTTGTAAGATACGGAAAAAGCAGGCCGCGCGGTCTGCTTTTTTGATTTGCGCAAAAGGCGGGGCGGGGGGGCGAAGCCCGCGTCCCGCAGGGACGCCGCCCGCCCTCAAAGAGGGCGGCGCCGGCGCTTTGCGCCGGAGGCTTCGCCGCGCACTGCGTGCGGGTTTGCGCAAATTTAGGAGAGGCGCTCCGAGCGGGTGGACTGTTGGGCGGAGAAGTGTGGGCGAGGGGGAAAAAGGTATTCATCTTCCCCGCTCCCGCGGGTAAGAAGAATGCTATCGTTTATCACCCCACCCCTGTCGGACTTTCTACGGATAGGGACAAATGAGTAGCCCCCGCCCCTAATAGGGGCGGGGGCGTTGCCATGTAGTGCTTCACTACAAACCTCTGACGGGGGGTGGGGTGACTTAAAATAGTATGAAATCACTCCCTCGCAAGAGGGAGTGATTGAATACCTTTTCTTCTTCCACGCTATGTCCCTAAACGCTCCATGCGCACAAAAGCCCCGCAGTGGCTTTGTGCCACAGACGCGGGGTTTTGTCCGAGAGGACGAGCCGCCGATTCGGTATGGCGGCGAAGTTCGATTGGCTACAAAACCCGCTTATGTTCCCCTCGTAAGAGGGGAATATTTCATACCTTTTTACCGCTCAGTTCGCTTTCCGCCAAGCGTAGGTATAAAGCGCAAATCAAAATCTTCTCCCATCCTCCGAAAAGCGCTCTCTCACTCTTCTCCCCACATCTCTATCAGCCGCTGATAGGCGAATTCGCCCATGTGCTTATATCCCGAGGGGTTCGGGTGGAGGTTGTCAAGGCTGTACTCCGGGGCGAGGTAAGACGGGTCGTCGGGGTTCGAGAGCTCGCCGGCGAAGTCGATTACTCCGTCGAATTTCGCCTTATTCATGATCCAGTCGTTGACCTTTGTTCTTATCGAATCGTGGAGCTCGGAATAATATCCGTTGCCGTTCACCGGCATAATGGTGCCGCCGTAAACTTTTATGCCGTTTTCGTGGCACTTGTCTATCATGATTTTAAACTCGTCTATCATCGTGCCCGAGATGTCCTCGCTTGCATAGCCGATGTCGTTTATGCCGATGAGGATTATAACATATCTGACGCCGGCAATGTTGAGAACGTCGCGGTCAAAGCGATCCCTTGCGGCAGGCCCGAGGCCGCCCGAAATGGCGTTTCCGCCGATGCCCTCGTTCACGACGGTGATATTATAATCGGGGTTAGCGTTGAAGAGGCGGTTCATCTCGTCGCTCCAGCGTTCAAATTGGTTGGTCGTGGTGCCGTAGCCGTCGGTTATCGAGTCTCCTAAAAGAACGAGAGTGCGGGGGCCGGCCTCGGCCCAAACGTCAAGTTCGCTGATGAAATACCAGCTTGTCATGACCTCTTCGGCCTCAAATGATTCGTCGGCAACGTGGTCGCCCGAAATTATCCATGTCGAGCAGCGGGCGCCGGTATGGCTCGTCGGGGTAGAGCCTGCGTATTTGCCGAATTTCATCGTCACCGCAAGGTCGTCGAGCGCCTCAAACTCAAAATCTATCTCGTCCGAGGTGACAGTCTGTCCGGCGGGAATATCAACGCTTTCAGAGCCGCCGAAGGTTATTTTTACGTCGGTCGAAAGGTCGATGGCGTTGCCGGTCGGGTCGAGAAGGTGAGCTAAGTGTATCGACTCGATCTGCGCGGGGATATCGCCGTGCTCGTTTGAAAGGGTGAGCTTTATTTTGTTTCCGCCGATGTTTGCGCGGATCTGCTGGCGAACGGTATTTTCTTTGAGGGGAGGCTTTATCGGCGTTTCGTTAATGCCGGCGGCAAGCTGAGCCGAAGCCCATGCGGCATACCAGCCCTCGGAATCGGGTATTTCTTTTCCGCCGCACGAGGTCAGCGACAAAAGCATCAGCGCCGAAATGATGATTGCAAAAAATCTTTTGAGTTTCACGGTTTTTCCTCCCTGTCAATAAAATCTTTAATATGGTTAAAAACTGTCTGTCCTATGAGCTTATATCCGCTGTCGTTGAAGTGCAGAAAATCGTTCCAGACCGAGACGTATTTTCTTTCAAGCTGCGCGGAATCGTCTTTTGAGGCGACGGTCGCCGCAAGATCTATAACTCCGTCGAAGCCCGAATCGTCCGAAAGCACGAAACGGTTGACCTCGAGGCGGATCTTCTCATGAAGCTCGCTGTAATAGGCGTTTCCCTTGAACGGAGTGATAGTGCAGCCGAAGATTTTTATTTCGTTTTTGCGGCAGCGCTCGATGACGGACTTGTATTCGTTTATGATGTTTTGCGAAATGTCCTCGTGCGAAGCGCCGATGTCGTTCACTCCCATGAACAGCACGCAATACTTCACCCCGGGTATCGGAAAAACGTCGCGGTTTGCGCGGACCGTTCCCGCGATCTCTCCGCCGTAGTAATAAAGGGCGGTGGCGCCTATTCCCATGTTCACAACGCCGAGGCGCGAGAGCGAGGGGTCATTTTGCAGAAGCCGTGCAAGCTCGTCGGTATATCTTGAGAAGCCGTTTGTGGTGACGCTCGCGCCGTCGGTCAGAGAATCTCCGAGACAGACTATCGCGCCGCAGTCCTTTTCGGCGAGGGTGTGCAGCCCGCAGATGTAATACCACGAGGTCATGACCTGAGTTTTCTCAAAGTCGTTGTCCGAGGCGTGTCTGCCCTCGGTGACCCAAGCGTGGCAGCGCGAAGCGGTGTGGCAGGAAAGGGTCTGCATCGAATCGGGGGCGTTTTTCAGCTCCATAGTCACCGCAAGGTCGCACAGCGGAGAAAAGTCAAAATCGAGCGGGTCGGTGGTGATCCGTTCTCCCGCCGAAACGGTGAAAGCGCCTTTGCCGCCCAGCTTCAGCTCGGAAACTGTCGCGACGTCGATTTCGTGACTGTGCGGGTCGAGCAGCTTTGCAACGGTAATTTTCTCGATCTCAAGCCCGCGGTCGCCGTACTCGTTTGAGATGACGAGGCGAAGGGCCTTTCCGCCCAAAGATGTCCTTATCTGCTGCCGAAGCGTGCTTCCTTGAAGCCTCGGCGAGACGGGTATCTGTTCTTCTTCGTTTGTCGGCGTTAAGATCGCCGTGCCCCATGTCGCCACCCAGAAGCCCTCGGCGGGGTTTTGTGAGGTCATTCGGTCTTGCCTCCTGTCGGTAAATGATTGAAGTAATTATATCACGCCGTGAGGGAAAAGTAAAGAGAAAAATCGGAGAATTAGGGGAGTTTGATAGCCCCCGCCCCTCGAGGGGCGGGGGCTGTGCTTTGTAGTGCTTCGCTACAAACTTTTGGCGGGGGTGGGGTGGCTAAACGATAGCATCCATATTTTCCGGCAGAGGAAAATATGGATACCTTTTTTCCGCTCATGCGCCGCCGGTGCAAACTGCAACTCACGGTTCGCGCTTTATTCCGACATTTGCCGCAAGCCGAGCCGACCGCTTAAAAGGTATTCAATCATTCCCTCTCACGAGGTAATGATTTCATACTATTTTAAGTCACCCCACCCCGATATACTTCCTACGGAACGGAAACACGAATCCGCCCCGCCCCTTAAGGGGCGGGGCGGGGGCCTCCCTTCAATTCTTCTACCTCTCCATCTTCGCAAAGAACGCCGCGGCGATAGCGCCCGGGCCGGCGTGAGTGCCGACGACGCTTCCGACGTCGGATATCCTCAGTGCGCTTTGGTGCTCGTTCCAAAGCCTCGAAAAATCGTTTATGTACCTTTTCAGCGTCGAGTCGTCGGTGCCGGTATAGCCGAGCAGCACCGGCATATCGAAATCGACGCCGCCCGCCTTTTCGATCTCGGCCTCCAAAAGGTTGTTTCCCTGCTTCGCCCCTCGGGCCTTGCCGAGCAGCTTGATCTCGCCGTCCTCGACGCTTATCACCGGCTTGAAAGATAAAAGCTCGCCCGCAAAAGCGACGGTTTTTGATATCCTCCCGCCCTTTTTGAGATATTCAAGGGTATCTACCATCGCGACGAGCTTAACTCTTTGCTTGACGGCCTCTGTTTTTTCTGAGATCTCCGCCGCGCCAAGTCCCTCGTCAGCAAGGCTGAGAGCATATTCCGCCAAAATTCCCGCCGAAAGCGTTACCGAGCCGGAATCGACCACAAAAACCTTTCCCGGAAAATCTTGGGCGGCAAGGGCGGCGCTTTGATAAGTTCCCGACAGCTTTTTTGATATGGTCAGAAACACCGCGTCGTCGCCGTTTGCGGTTACCCGTTCAAAAACCTCCGCACATTCAAAGGGCGTCGCCTGACTTGTTTTCGGAAGCTCGGCGCTTTGGCGCAGCTTTTCATAGAATTCCGCGTGGCTCAGATTTACGCCGTCGATGAATTTTTCCTCTCCGAAAAACACGCTCAGCGGCACCGTTTCAAAGCGGTCTTTAATGCTCGGCGCAACGTCCGCCGAAGAGTCGATGATGATTTTTACGCCCATGATTCCTCCCGATTCGCGACCGGCTCCGAAAGAGCCTCTTCCTGCGGAAGCCCGGTGCGGCAGAGCTCCTGCATATTTTTGTTTATGACCTCGAGCGCGTTATAAAGCTGCTCGCGGTCTTTTTCGTCAAGTCCGTTTCCGGCGATGTTTTCGGCAAGAGCCGCTTTTTTGACGATGCTTTCGGTGATCGCCATGCCGTATTCGGTCAGCGTCAGCTTCGCCCGATAAAGGTTTCCCGAGCCGGTCTCCTTTTTAAGGATACCTTTCGATTCCAAAACCGCGACCGCCCGCGAAACGTCGGCCTTATCGCGCCCGCACAGCGCTCCGAGCTGCGTTGCGGTGATTCCCTCGGGGCGGCGGCGCATCGCAATCAGATATACGCAATACGAGCCCTTTAAGCCGTAAAAAAGCATCTCGTCCGAGGCTATTTTGTTCCAGCAGCGCTGAATTTCATATATCGTGCAGCTGAATTTTTCAAACCTGTCAAGCATGACTTAAAATCTCCTTTTAGGCGTTCGGCCTTTTTGTCGAGACAATTATAAAACAAAGATGTTGAAATGTCAACATCTTTGCGGAAGATTTTTTAATTTTTTAAAAATTTTGCAGGGAGCGTTTTATGCTCCCTGCGAAAAACATCAAAGTCCGAGTTCGGCTTTCATTTTTGCAAGCTCGTCGTCAACAGAAGTGGAGGAAGAGCTGTATTTGTCTACGAGGTCTTCGACGTCGTCCTTTTTAACGTTGAGCTCGGCTTCCGCCATAGCCTTGTCGAACGCCTCGTCGGCCTTGGCTTCCATTCTGTCGAAAGCCTCCATCGAAGCCGAGGAATCCATTCCGGCGGTCATGTCGTTGATCTTGGACTGAGCCTTTGCGGCGGCGCTTTTTGCCTTGATGTTGGCCTTGCGGTCCTCAAGCTCGCGAATATCCTCGACCAGCTTGTCATACATCTGACGCATTTTCTCGGCGTTGTCGTGCGCAAGGGTATAGGCGGCTTCTCTGTCGGCCAAATAGGCTTCGTGGCGCTGCTTTTCTGCGATCAGCTTTCTTGCGGCCTCCTCGTCTCCGGCTTTAAGAGCGTTCTGAGCGCTTTTTGCGGCCTTTTCGACCTTCTCCTGAGCTTCCTCGAGGCTGCGTTTTGCCTTAGTCTCGGCGGCAATCACTCCCGCGGTCTCCTTCTTGACGTCGGCGAGGTTCTCGCGCAGGTCCAGAAGATACTGGTCAACCATTTTTGCGGGGTCCTCCGCCTTGTCGAGAAGCGCGTTGATGTTCGACTTCATAATGTCGGCAAATCTTGAAATAATACCCATTTTTATCTTCCTTTCGGTTTATTCCAAAGGCGTTTCAAGGATCCTGCGCGTTTCTTCGTTGCGCTCCTGCTCCTGTTTACGCCGTTTGTTCATGATGATAATTATGACTGCGGCTATGACTATGACCAAAACGATTATAAGCACGATCTTTGCGATATCGTTTTTGGTGGTGGTTTTGGTCATGATCCTGTCGGCCGTGCGGTTAAAGGTGTTCGCGATGGCGTCCTCGGTGGTGGCGTCGCTGTACCATTCCTGATCGCAAATCGACCAGAAGATATCTACCGCTTCCGAGTCCATAACTCCGAGCGCCCGCGCCCCGCCCTCGTAATACATATATCCTACGTCGTCCGAGTATTCTTCTTCAAAATAGAAGAACGCAAAGGTATAGTCGTTTGAGATATAGTTTTCGTAATAATCCGAGGCGAACCGTTCTTTCTGAGCGTCGGTGGTCATCGCGGGGTCATAGGCGACGAGGCAGACATAGGGCTGAACGCCGGTCTTGTCATAGAATTCGCGGAGCTGCTTTTCAAGCCCCGATACCGAACCGTCCTCGCTTATCCAGCCTATCTCGTCAACAACGCAGTCGTTTGACCAAGCGGTGCCCTCCAACTTTTCGCGGTTATACGAGCTTTCGGGGACTTCGGACGAGACCTCATATTGCGGAGAAGCGCTTAGAGACGACATCAGCGCAACAAGTATCACGAGAATGATTATGACGACGACTGCGCCGACCGCGCAGCCCGAGCAGCCGACCCCTCCGCAGCCGCTTCCAAGGGTGCTTCTTGCCGAGCCGCCCCCGCCGTTGTTTATTATTATCGGACCCGAAACTCTCGGAGCGGAGCGAAAAACGCTCGGCGAGACCCCGCCGAATCCCGAGCCGGAGCCTGATGTTGAAGCGGTGCTTCTCGTTGAAGAGGAGCTTCTCGAAGAACCCGCGCGGGAGGAACCGCCAAACGACGCGCGATGCCCGCCTCCGCTGTGGCTCGACGAAATATGCCCGCCGCCGGACGAATGAAACCCGCCGGAGGAATGTCCTCCGCCGCCTGCTCTGCCCATAGTTTACGCCCCTTTCGACTCAACTTCTGCATTTTATTGCTTTCATAGATTGAATATACCACAATTCCGCGAATTTGTCAATAAATGAGGGGAAAGGCGCGGGGAAGTGCCGTGCGAGGGGCTTGCGGGTTGAGGGGGCGTTGCATTTGTCCCTCCCCATCAAACGTACGCCGGGGGGTGGGGTGGCTTAAAATAGTATGAAATATTTTCCTCGGAAGAGGAAAATATTGAATTCCTTTAGCTCAGTTGCCGCAGGCGCAAACGTAATTTCACGGCTCGCTGTCTTATTTTTACCTTTGCCGCAGGCCGAGCTGACCGGTAAAAAGGTATTCATCTTCCCCGCTCACGCGGGTAAGAAGAATGCTATCGCTTATCACCCCACCCCCTCTACGTTACCTGCAGGCAGGAAAAATATCGAAGCCCCCTCCCCTTTGAGGGGCGGGGGCGGATTCGTGTTTCCATTCCGTAGGAAGTTTTGCGGGGGTGGGGTGTTTCAAAATAGCATTCCCATTTCCCGCTCGGGAAATGGGAATACCTTTTAAGCAGTCAGTTCCGCCTCCGACAAACGTAAGTACAAACCCACAATCCCCCAGCTTATCGCTGCGACGGCTACGCCCCCTTCCGCCCTCTCTCAAAATTCTCTCTTGACAAACCGGCGGAGGCGTGTATAATTGTTTGTGAAGAAAATACATTTGTGTTCATGGCAAGCACTTAAAGGAGGCGGCTTTGTTGTCGGATAAGGAGTTTGTCGTCGTCAGCTCCGACGTTCTGCCCGAGGTGGTCCTCAAGGTTTTGGAGGCGAAAAGGCTTCTTGCGCAGGGCGTATGTCACACCTCGACCGAGGCGTGCCGGATCGTCGGCGTTTCGCGCAGCGCCTATTACAAATACAAGGATTCGGCGTTTATATACTCCGAAAAAATGGGCGAGAGGATCGTTACTTTTTGCATTGTTCTCAAAGACCGGGCGGGTCTTTTAGCAGAGGTGCTCAACGAATTTTATATGCTTAACGCAAACATTCTCACTATAAATCAGAATATTCCGATAGATTCCGCCGCGACGGTGATGATCACCGCGCGGTTCAACAGCCCGTCGGACGATCTTCGGGGAATGACCTCGGCGCTTTCAAAGATCGACGGCGTTGCGAGCGTCAGGATAATCTCGGGAAAATGACCAAAGAAAGGAAGAAAACGATGCCTATCTCAAAAATAGCAGTCATAGGCTTCGGCGTTGTCGGAAGCGGCGCCGTTGAGCTGTTCTATAAAAATAAGGAGCTTATCGAGAAGCGCAGCGGGAGAAAAATGGATATCAAATGGATATGTGATCTCCGCGATTTTCCTGGAAGCCCCTTCGCCGACAAATTCACCAAGAATTTCGACGACATCTTAAACGACCCCGAAATAACCGTCGCGGCCGAGATGATAGGCGGCAAGACTCTCGCCTATGACTATACCAAAAAGCTGCTTTCAAGGGGCGTCAGCGTTGTGACCTCAAACAAGGAGCTTGTGGCGTATCACGGCGCCGAGCTCATCAAGCTGGCGAAAGAAAATAAGTGCAATTATTTCTTCGAGGCCTCCGTCGGCGGAGGAATACCCATTATCCGCCCGCTTCATCAGTGCCTCGCTGCAAACCGCATCGAAAGGATATCGGGCATTCTCAACGGCACCACTAATTTTATTCTCACAAAGATGATATACGATCACGTCGCCTTTGACGAGGCGCTCGCCGAAGCTCAGCGGCTCGGCTATGCCGAAAGCGACCCCTCCGCCGACATCGACGGCGCCGACGCTTGCCGCAAGCTCTGCATTTTGGGCTCGCTCGCTTTCGGAAAGCATATCTATCCGGAATATGTTCACTGCTCCGGTATCAGACAGATAACCCTCGACGACGTTGAATACGCCGAGACCGCGGGCTATGCCGTCAAGCTGATAGGACTTATCGACAGGACTGAAAAGGGTCTTGTTGCAACGGTATGCCCGAGGCTTGTCAGCGTAAACAATCCGCTTTCGGGCGTAAACGACGTCTACAACGCGATAATGGTTCGGGGCGACGGCGTCGGCGACACGCTGTTTTACGGCAGGGGAGCCGGCAAAGAGGCCACAGCCTCGGCGGTCGTCGCTGATATCATCGACGCCGTTAAGCACGAAAACGCCGATATCGCTTCTCTGACATGGGAGGACAGCACCGACCGCGATTTCATCGCGCCCTATAAATCTGCCGACGTCAGGGTATACGTCAGGGTCAAGTGCAACGACGCCGACAGCCTCAAGGGGCTTATAACCCAGTTCTTCGGCTACGTCGATTTTATCCCGAGAAAGCAGCGCTCGCAAAACGAGCTTGCGTTCATCACCCCGCTCATCGAGGAATATCAGATAAACAAAAAGCTGGCGCTTCTCTCCGAGCACGCGGATATCATGAAGAGGATAAGGCTGCTGTGAGGGGGAAAGAATTTGTTTTGAGCACTTTTTAGGGTACTCCCGGCTTTTAGTGGATCCCCGGCGAGTAATACGACGCTTTGTTTAGGGGACGCCCTCTCTTGCAGGTCTCAACGATGCTCTCACTTTCTGCGGGCAGATTATTTTTGCCGGCATCGTTTCGCGAAGGCTTGCGCCTTCGCCCAAAATGGCAGCAATACCCTGTCCACCTGATTGTTTGTGATTGCCCCCTCAACCCCCGCAAGCCTTTTGCAAAAGGCTTGACCGAAAACTTTTAATTTTACGCGCTCGGAGAGGATACACTTCCCCCCCTTGACAAATCCCCCAGAATTGAGTATATTATTTACTGATAAGGGAGTAATTGGCGCTTTTGCGTTACCCTGCCAACAATCGCGGCGCGCCCGAAAGGGCTGGCGTCTGGCACGGTTCTAAACAATGAGACTTATCCGAAGCGTTTTGCGCACGGATAGGTCTTTATTTTTTGGGCTCCCAATCCGATAAAAAGAGGTATGAAACAATGTCAATCTGGATCGATCTTCTTCTGTTCGCGGTCGGTATCGTTCTTATCGTGAAGGGCGGCGATTTCTTCGTCGATTCCGCTTCATACATCGCAGAGATTTCCGGCATACCGAAATTCATCGTCGGCGCGACGATAGTTTCTCTTGCGACCACCATGCCCGAGATGATAGTTTCGGTAATGGCCGCCGCTCAGGGAAAATATGACATGGCGGTCGGAAACGCCGTCGGCTCGGTGACCGCAAACACCGGTCTGATACTTTCAGTCGGAATAATTTTCATGACGATAGCGGTAACTCGGAAAAAATATCTCGTCAAGGGGATTTTGCTCATCGCCGCGGTCTCGACGGTCTGGCTCGGCTGCCTTTCGGGAAAGCTGTCGGTTGTTGCAAGCGTTGTGCTCCTTGCCGTTTTCGCGGCGTTCGTCGCCGAGAACGTCCGCTCGGCAAAAAGCGATATGAGCGGTTCTGACGAGCGCCCCAAGGTCGAGAAAAAGGAGCTTATAATAAAGATTGTTCTTTTCGTTGTCGGAGCAGTTATGCTCGTCGTGGGTTCCGATCTTTTGGTCGATCACGGCTCAAACATCGCCGCTTTCCTGCACGTCCCCGAGGGAATCATCGCGGTGACGATGGTGGCGATAGGCACCTCGCTGCCCGAGCTTGTTACGACTATAACCGCGATAGTGAAAAAGCAGTCGGGTCTTTCCGCCGGAAACGTCATCGGCGCGAACATAATAGATTTAACGCTGATACTTCCGCTCAGCTCGCTCGTTTCGCGGGGTCAGCTCACGATAAGCCGTCAGGGGCTCGTATATGATATGCCCGCCTGCCTGATACTCGTTTTGATAGCCATGGTGCCGACGCTTATAACCGAGAAGTTCAGAAAATGGCAGGGCGCCGCAATGCTCGCGGCATACGCCGTCTATCTTTTCCTTGTGATGAGATAAAAAAAGCCCGAAGGCAAAGCGCTTTCGGGCTGATTTTTTGTGATGTTTCATACCCCCGCGAGGTCTTTGATGACCTCCCCGGCAATAATGAGGCCAGCCGCAGCCGGAACAAAGGCGCAGCTTGCCGGCGGCAGCTTTTTTATGCCCTCTTCCGAGCAGTCTTCGGCGGCGATCCTGTCCGGCTCGATCGGCTGCTCCTTCGAGTAAAGCACTTTAAGGCTTTTTATTCCGCGCTTTCTGAGCTCATATCTCATCACCCTTGCAAGCGGGCAGACCGAGGTCTCATAGATGTCGGCGATCTCAAGGGCGGTCGGGTCCAGCTTGTTGCCGGTGCCCATCGAGCTTATAACCCGCGTGCCTGCGGCCTTTGCGGCTTCAATTATTAGCAGCTTTGCGGAAACGGTATCTACGGCGTCTATAACGTAATTGTATGCCGAAAAATCAAATTCGCCGATGTTTTCTTTGCAGACGAAAATCGGGTAGGTTCTGACTTTACATTCGGGGTTTATGTCCAAAACGCGGGCTTTTT
Organism: uncultured Clostridia bacterium; assembly: GCA_947623585.1. Classification (GTDB taxonomy): domain Bacteria; phylum Bacillota; class Clostridia; order Oscillospirales; family Ruminococcaceae; genus Faeciplasma. Next base: position 165,727 of record CANQHA010000002.1, read on the forward strand.
CGGCGTCTGTTTTAAGCTGCCCGAGGGTCGATTCCGCGGCGATAATCTGGCGGTTGATGTTTGTGAGCGATACCCTGTCGCTGTCGATAAGGTCTATCTCGCCTATTCCCGAGCGGGCGAGCGCCTCTACCGCATATCCGCCCACCCCGCCGACGCCGAAAACGGCGACCCGCGAGCTTTTCAGCTTTTTTAAGGCTTCGCTTCCGAAAAGCATTTCGGTTCTTGAAAAACGGTTGAGCATTTGAACCTCCTGAAAATTTTTCAAGCAAAGTATAACGCCGATGAGATTGTTTGTCAATACGGATTGAAAATTGCAAGTGTTTAAGCCGAGTGTGATTTATGGGAGACACCGGCGAGGGTGCAACGATGCTTGTACTTTCTGCGGGAAGATTATTTTTGCCGGCATCGTTTCGCGAAGGCTTGCGCCTTCGCCCGAAATGGCGGCAATACCCTGTCCAACGGATTGTTTTGCCTACCCTCCTGCGCTTCGCTTCGCAGGGAGTTCCGCTTCTGCGGAAGCGGCGGGGGTTTCACCACTCGACCCTGACAAGCCTTTTGAAAAAGGCTTGACCGAAAACTTTTAATTTTAGTGTTCGGAGAGGATACCCCTTGAAATCTTCTGCCCAATGATGTAAAATATTGCCCGAGGGGTGTGATCTGTTGAAAAAGTTTTCAAGCGAGCTGGCATATTTTTTGGGGATAGCGCTTTTGGCGCTCGGCACGGCGCTTATCGTCAGAGCCGATTTCGGCGTGTCGATGGTCGTCGCTCCGGCGTATCTTATGCACCTCAAGGTCTCCGAGCTGCTGCCGTTTTTCAGCTTCGGCATGGCCGAGTATACGTTTCAGGCGATGCTGCTCGTTTTAATGTGCCTTATTCTCCGTAAATTTCGGGCTTACTATCTTTTTTCTTTCGTGACCGCGGTTGTCTACGGCTTCGTGCTCGACCTTTTTACGCCTTTGGTCTCGCTTCTGCCGGCGGCTTCGCTTTTTCCGAGGATCGTTGAATTCGCGTTCGGAATATTCTTCTCGGCTTCGGCGATAGCGCTTCTTTTTCACAGCTATATCCCGCCCGAGGTCTATGAGCTTTTCGTCAAAGAGTTCTCCGAGCGCTTCGGGTTCGATCTCGGTCGGGTGAAGATATGCTATGACCTGATAAGCTGCGGCGCCGCGGCGATAATGTCGCTCGTCTTTTTCGGCGGCTTTAGGGGGATAGGCGTCGGAACGGTGGTAACTGCGCTTATAAACGGCGTTCTGATAGGAAAATTTTCAAAGCTGCTCGAAAAGAAATTCAGCTTTGAGGATTCGACGGGGCTAAGAAAATACCTCGGCGAAAAAAATAAATAAAAACAAACAAGAAAAATGCCGCCCGAAAAACCGGACGGCAAAAATTTTATTTGCAATAGTTTTCTATGTATCCCGCGAGCGCCTTGCGAATGACGTCCTTTGCCTTTTCGGCTCCATCGACCTCTTTGACGGCGGTCTCTTTTCCCTCAAGCTCTTTATAGACCCTGAAGAAGTGCGACATCTCGTCGTGAATATGCGGCGGAAGCTGATTGATGTCGGTGTAGCTGTTATAGGTCGGGTCGTTGAAGGGTATGGCGACGATCTTCTCGTCGTTTCTGCCGTTGTCTATCATCGTGAGAACGCCGATGGGGTAGCACTTTACAAGGGTCATCGGGCGGATAGGTTCGGAGCAAAGCACCAAAACGTCGAGCGGGTCGAGGTCGTCGGCAAAGGTGCGGGGTATAAAACCGTAGTTGGCGGGGTAGTGCGTCGAGGTATAAAGAATCCTGTCAAGCCTGAGTATACCTGTCTCCTTATCGAGCTCATATTTGCACTTTTCGCCCTTGGCGATCTCAATTACCGCTTCAAAGCAGTCCGCGGTGATTCTTTTCGGGTTAATGTCATGCCAAATGTTCATATTTTTGCCTCCTCGGTTTTTATGTGTTTAGAACATAATAGCACATAAATCTGCGGATTTCAAGTGGTTTGGGGAAATGGGCGAAAATATAAGAGAGAGCATGGAAAGGTGTGAAAAGCGCCCGACATTTGCGGGGTAAAAAGGTATCCATATTTTCCTCCGCCGGAAAATATGGATGCTATCGTTTATCACCCCACCCCCAACGTACTACCTGTGGGCAGGAAAGATATCGAAGCCCCCGCCCCTCGAGGGGCGGGGGCGGTTGCTTTGTTACCTTTTAGACAAACGTACTGCGGGGGTGGGGTGATTTAAAATAGCATGAAATCACTCCCTCGAAAGAGGGAGCGATTGAATACCTTTTAACCGCTCGGTAGGAGCTTTCAACAAACGCAGGTATAAGGCCGCAAACCGTCAGCTTTGCGCTGCAACGGCGGCACAACAGCGAGAAAAATGAATACCTTCCCCCACATCAGCAACCCCGCCTCTGTTTCCGTTAGAACGGCTCCCTTTCTCCAACAAAAAGCGCCGCGTTAAGCGGCGCTCATGGTGGAAGCTGGCGGGCTCGAACCGCCGACCTCCTGCGTGTGAAGCAGGCGCTCTGACCAGCTGAGCTAAGTTTCCGTGACCTAAACAGTATATACCAAAACTTCGGCGTTGTCAAGGTTGACAAGAGAGAATATTTGTGAGATAATCATATAAAATGCCGAGGAGGTGGAAGCCGTGTCGCTCAAACGCGATCTTAAAACGCTTGCCGATTTTTCAGACAATCCCTATGACGCTAAATACCGTCCCGAGAAAGAGATGAAAAAACTCTATGCCGGGCTGCTTTTGACCCTGCCGCTTTTTCTCGGCTTTTGCTGCCAGTTTTACATACTCATTTCCGGGCCGATCTTCATCTACTGGATAATAATTTACTTCCGCGCCGCCGAGTATTGGAAAGACCTCGGCTGGAAGCTGCGGTGGTATATAATCCCGACGGTTTTCGACGCGCTTTTGGGAATATACCTTGCGCTGAGCCAAAGCCTTGTGCACGCGGTCGGGTGGTTTGTCTCAAACGTAATGTTTTATAAATAGGTGAAAGAATGTATACTTTGCTGAAACAGGAAGGCGCGGCGCGTCGGGGAGAGTTTAGAACCGTTCACGGAACTATCCAGACGCCGGTCTTCATGAACGTCGGTACCTCGGCCGCGATAAAAGGCGCTGTAAGCTCGATAGACCTTGAAAATTTAAAATGTCAGGTCGAGCTTTGCAACACTTATCATCTTCATATCCGCCCGGGGGACGACGTTATCTATAAAATGGGCGGGCTTCACAAATTCATGAACTGGCATCGGCCTATCCTCACCGATTCGGGGGGATTTCAGGTCTTTTCGCTTGCAAAGCTGCGTAAGATAAAAGAAGAGGGCGTATATTTCCAATCGCATCTTGACGGCAAGAGGATATTCATGGGCCCCGAGGAATCTATGCGGATTCAGTCTCACCTCGCTTCCACCATAGCGATGGCGTTTGACGAGTGCGTTGAAAACCCCGCGCCCAAAAGCTATTCAAAGTCCTCGTGCGACAGAACGGTTCGCTGGCTGAGAAGAAGCAAAGCCGAGCTTTCGCGCCTTAATTCACGCGAGGATACCCTCAACCCCAATCAGCTTCTTTTTGCTATAAATCAGGGCTGCACCTTCGAGGATCTTCGCATTGAGCACATGAAGCAGATAGTCGATCTTGATCTCGACGGTTACGCTATCGGAGGGCTTGCCGTCGGCGAACCCACCGAGGTGATGTATTCCGTCATCGAGGCGGTCGAGCCTTTTATGCCCAAGGATAAGCCCCGCTATCTCATGGGGGTCGGAACTCCGTCGAATATAATTGAGGCGGTTTGGCGCGGAGTTGATTTCTTCGACTGCGTAATGCCCTCGCGAAACGCCCGCCACGCCACCGTGTTCACATGGAACGGCATAATGCACCTCACGAATTCGAGGTATACTCTTGACGAGCGCCCGATAGATACCGAATGCGACTGCCCGACCTGCCGCAATTTCTCGCGAAGCTATATCCGCCATCTTTTCAAATCGGGCGAGCAGCTCGGCGGGCGGCTTGCGGTGCAGCACAACCTTTATTTCTACAACACCCTGAACGAGCGTATCCGCGAGGCGCTTGATCTCGGACGCTTTTCGGAATTTCGCGAAAAATACTCGGAGCGGCTCGCAAAAATGTCCGACGACTGAGCCGCAAAAAACGGTGAAAACCTATGTCTTTGCTTGAAATTTTTCTGATAGGCGTCGGTCTTTCGATGGACGCCTTTGCGGTCTCCGTCACGAACGGAATGTGCAAAAGCGGAAAAACCGCCGCGATATCGCTTATGTGCGGAATATGCTTCGGAGCCTTTCAGGGCATAATGCCGTCGCTCGGGTTTGCCCTCGGCTCGACCTTTTCAAGGTATATCGAGCGCTTCGACCATGTGATAGCGCTGGTGCTTCTTTGCTATATCGGCGGAAAGATGCTTTTCGACGTCGCAAGGGGAGAGAGCGAAAGCTCTGGAGCGGGAAAACTTAAAATCTCCGAGCTTATCTTGCAGGGAGTTGCCACAAGCATCGACGCGCTCGCGGTCGGCGTTTCGTTCGCCGCGCTGATAAACGGCGCTCAGATGGTTTTTTCGGCGCTTTTGATAGCCGCGACAACGTTTGTCATCGCCGCCGCCGGGGTTTTCATCGGCAAAAAATTCGGCAGCGCATTAAACAACAAGGCTCAGGTCGTCGGCGGACTGATCCTTATCGCCATAGGGGTGAAAATTTTTGTCGAACACACATTCTTCTCTTAAACTTGCAATATTCGACCTCGACGGCACCGTGCTCGACACGATAGCCGATCTCAGCGACGCCGTTTGCGCCGCGCTTGAAAAAAACGGTTTTCCGCCGAGAAGCCCCGCCGAGGTGATGAGCTTTGTCGGAAACGGAGTTCTAAAGCTGATAGAGCGTTCGCTGCCCGAGGGGCATAAAGACCCCGAGACCGCGGCTTTGGTCTGCGAAGACTTCAACGCCCATTACGCCGCCCATTATGCGGACAAGACCCGCCCTTATGCGGGAATGCCCGAGCTTTTGAAAAGCCTTAAAGAGCGGGGCATAAAGCTGGCGCTTTTGTCAAACAAGCCCGACGCGTTCACAAAAGGTCTCGCCGAAAGGTTTTACCCCGATATTTTCGACGTCGTAAGGGGAAGCGGCGAAAACACTCCGCGAAAGCCCGACCCGACCGCCGAGCTTGAAATTATCGCGGAATTTTCCGCAAAGCCCGAGGAGTGCGTTCACGTCGGAGATTCCGACACCGACGTTATGACCGCACTGAACGCGGGAATAAGGTGCGTCGGCTGCACATGGGGCTATCGTTCGCGGCAAACGCTTGAAAGCGCCGGAGCTTTTGCGGTGGCGGAGAGTGTTTTTGAGCTTTCAAAATTTTTTGAAAAAAACAGTTGAAAAATTTTTTCGGATATGTTATTATAATTCACAGCGATCGATTTGAAACGCGATGACTGAGAGAGTAAGCCGCGCGGGTTTTCAGAGAGGGCGGCGCTTTTTGCTGAAAGCTGCCTATTCTCAACCGGCTGAAGTTCACTCACGAGCGGTTCCGCTGAAGCCATTTTTCGGGTTGTAGGCGGAAACGATTCCGCGGCGTTAACGCGGGCGGGAGTGTTGGCTCCCTGAGGGTGGTTTATAAGCATAGCTTAAGGTTATGTCCCGTTTCGGCGGGACATTTTTGTTTGAGACGAAAGGAGAATATTATCTCCCCGACAGTTCTTTTGACTACCGCGCTGTTTATAGTTTTTTTGCTTTAGGGCAAAAAAGCCGGCGGTGAAACCGGTTCTCGTTTTTGTATCGGAGCCATCGTCGCATGGGCGCTGCGGTCAGTCTTTGCAAAGTTAAAAAATAAGGGCGCTTAAGCGTCCCTCGGAAAATATACCGAAAGGAAGAAATATCAATGAAACAAGCACTTGAGAAAATTGAGCTTGCCGCAAAGGAGCAGCTCGCAAAGGTGGCGGATTCGGCCGAGCTTGAAGCCCTGCGGGTTAGGTTTTTGGGCAAAAAAGGCGAGCTCACCGCCATTTTAAAGGGCATGGCGGGGCTTTCCGCCGAGGAAAGACCTGTTATCGGTCAGCTTGCAAACAAGGTCCGCGCCGATATCGAGGAAGCCGTTGAAAGCCGCGCCGCCGAGCTTAAAGACGCCGCGATCCGGCTTAGGCTGAAAGAGGAAAAGCTCGACGTTACTCTGCCCGGAAAAGCTCCGAAGCTCGGCAGGCTTCACCCGATGGACACCGTCATGCGCGAGATCGAGGACATTTTCATCGGCATGGGCTTTGATATTGTCTCGGGCCCCGAGGTCGAATACGATTACTATAACTTCGAGGCGCTGAATATCCCCCGCGATCACCCCGCGCGCGACACTCAGGATACCTTTTACATCAGCGACAATATTTTGTTGCGCACTCAAACCTCTTCGGTGCAGATCCATGTAATGGAGAACCGCAAGCCTCCGATAAGAATAGTCTCGCCCGGGCGAGTTTACCGCTCGGACGCCGTTGACGCCACTCACAGCCCTATTTTCCACCAGATAGAGGGGCTTGTCGTCGATAAGGGAATAACCATGGCAAACCTCGTCGGCACTCTTGATATGCTCATGAAGCGGCTTTACGGCGACGAGTGCAAAATAAGGCTCAGACCCCACCACTTCCCGTTCACCGAGCCCTCGGCCGAGGTAGATATCGTTTGCTTCAACTGCGGCGGCAAGGGCTGCCCGATGTGCAAGGGCGAGGGTTACGTCGAGCTTTTGGGCGCGGGAATGGTCCACCCCAAGGTTTTGAAGCAGTGCGGAATAGACCCCGAGGAATATTCGGGCTTTGCGTTCGGTCTCGGGCTTGAGAGAATAGTAATGGGAAAATACGGGATAAACGACCTCAGGCTTCTCTATGAGAACGACCTTCGTTTCCTCGAGCAGTTCTGATTAAGGAGGGAAAAACTATGGATCTTTCAATGAAATGGCTTGCCGACTACGTCAAGGTCGATGTTCCGGTAAAGCAGTTCTGCTATGACCTCACCATGACCGGCTCAAAGGTCGAGGGCTACACCGTTGAGGGCGAAAAAATTAAAAACGTCGTCGTCGGAAGGCTTCTTTCGGTAGTCCCGCATGAAAACTCCGACCATCTCGTCGTCTGTCAGGTCGATGTCGGGCAGGACGGCCCGATACAGATAGTCACCGGCGCCAACAACGTCAAGGCGGGCGATCTTGTTCCCGTCGCGCTCGACGGTTCGCAGCTTCCCGGCGGACCCATCAAAAAGGGAAAGCTGCGCGGCGTCGAATCAAACGGAATGCTTTGCTCTTTGGGAGAGCTCGGGCTGACCGCCCACGACTTCCCCTATGCCGTTGAGGACGGAATTTTCATTCTGCAGGAGGACTGCAAGCCGGGCGACGACATTCACGACGCGATAGGCTTAAACGACACCTCGGTCGAGTTTGAGATAACCTCGAACCGCCCCGACTGCCTCTCGGTGATAGGTCTTGCCCGCGAGGTCGCGGCGACCTATGCGATACCCTTTGTCGAGCCCTCGCCGAAATATACCGGAACGGCCGGCAAGGCGAGCGACACCGTCAGCGTTTTCGTCGAGAACGAGAATCTCTGCAAAAGATATATCGGCGGCGTAGTCAAAAACGTAAAGATAGCGCCGTCGCCCCGCTGGCTCAGAGAGCGCCTTCGCGCTTCCGGCGTCAGACCTATAAACAACCTCGTCGATATAACCAACTATGTCATGCTTGAATACGGCCAGCCGATGCACGCTTTCGACGCGCGCTTCATCAAGGGCGGAGAGATCCATGTCCGCAACGCCCGCGAGGGTGAGAGCATCACCACTCTTGACGGAACGGTGCGCAGTCTTTCTCCCGAAATGCTCGTCATCGCCGACGTCGAAAAGCCGGTCGCGGTCGCGGGCGTCATGGGCGGAGAATACAGCGGCATCATGGACGATACCGTTGACGTAATATTCGAGTCCGCTTGCTTCGACGGAGCTTCGGTGAGAAGGACCTCGAAAAAGCTCGGAATGAGGACCGATTCCTCGGCTCGCTTTGAGAAGGGGCTCGACCCCGAGGGCTGTATGCCCGCAATACTCAGAGCGTTCGAGCTTGTCGAGCTTCTTGAGTGCGGCAGCCCCGTCAAGGGAGTTATCGACTGCAAAACATCTAAGCCCAAAAACAACGCCGTTGATTTTGACCCGCGCTGGATAAACCGCTTCCTCGGCACAAATATCTCCCGCAGGAGCATGGAGACCTATCTTAAGCGCCTCGGTTTTGAAGTCGTTTTGGATAAAGTCATCGTTCCGTCGTTTCGGGTCGATATCGAGTGCAAGGCCGACGTCGCCGAGGAGGTCGCGAGATTTTACGGCTATAACAACATCGCCGGGGCCGAGCTTATAGGCGTTGCCAACGCCAAGCTGACCGACGCTCAGAAGCTGAAGCGCAGCGTTGAAAACGCCTGCACCGCTTTGGGCCTCAGCCAAATCGAGACCTTCAGCTTCATCTCCCCGAAATACTACGACAAAATAAACCTCCCCGCCGATTCAAAGCTGAGAAGCTCGGTAACTATAACAAATCCTCTCGGCGAGGATACCTCGGTCATGCGCACCACCGTTCTGCCCTCAATGTGCGAGGTTTTGGCGCGAAACTATAATTACCGCAACGCCGAGGCCGCGCTGTTCGAGTTCGGCACCGAATATCTTCCGACCTCTCCCGAAAGCCTCCCCGAAGAGCCCGACCGCCTTTCGATAGGTATTTACGGCGGAGGAGCCGACTTCTATTCCTTAAAGGGCGTCGTCGAGGAGATCTATGAGAGCCTCGGCATCGCGGGGGTCGAATATTCCGCCGCCGACGAGGGCTGCGGCTTCGACGAGCTTTCGATGTTCCACCCCGGAAGAGTTGCGGTCGCAAAAATCGACGGCAAGCCGATGGCTATATTCGGGGAAATGCACCCAGACGTTTTGGAAAACTACGGCTTCGGCACAAGGGTCTACTGCGCAAAGCTCAACATCACCGAGCTTTTGGCGTTAAAGCCCGCCGCAAAAGCCTATAAGCCGCTGCCGAAATACCCCGCCGCGACAAGGGATATCTCTTTGATATGCGACGACGAGCTTCCGGTCGCCGAGCTTGAAAAGCTGATAAGCAAGGCCGTCGGAAACGTTCTTGAAAAGATCAGGCTGTTCGACGTTTACAAGGGCGAGCAGATCGCGGGCGGCAGAAAATCGGTCGCTTTCTCGATAGTTATGCGCTCGGCCGAGGGCACCCTGACCGACGAGCAGGCCGACGCCGCAGTCAAACGCGTCAAAAAGGCGCTCGACGGAATCGGCGCCGAGGTGAGATAAGGCGTTTTTCGCGTGAGATTTCGGTTCTCATGCCAAAACGGGCGAGCGAAATTTATTGAATATTTACAAATATTTCAAATAGGTCTTGTTATTTCGCCGCAAATGCGTTATAATATCAAAAGGTATTCGCCGGAGCTTCAAATATCAAAACAGGAGGGCTGACTTTTATGCTTAACGACCGAACAATGACGTTTTCCGTCAAGCAGGACCGCGAGGACGAGATAAAGAATACGCTGAAAGCTGTTTACGACGCCCTTTATGAAAAGGGATATAACCCCGTGAACCAGATAGTCGGCTATATCCTTTCGGAGGACCCGACCTATATCACGACCTATAACAACGCTCGCAGCCTGATACGTCACATCGACCGAGACGAGCTTTTGCAGGAAATGGTAAGAAGCTATCTCAACGCCGACAAATAGGAGAATAAGAAAAATCGGGGATTTGCTCCCCGATTTTTTGTTTTATTTAAGCGGAGTTTCCTTCGGCACGACTTCCTTAAAGGTCTTTCCTTTCAGCCTTACCAGCTTTTCGGTGATCACCCTTGAAAATCCGGCGATTAGCGCCTCCTGAATAACGAAGCTCGAAACAAGGTTCTCGCCGCTTTTTTGCGGGTCAAGAACGTCCGTCGCGCACTCTCTTACGATATTCGTGAAAAGCACCGTGGCCTCGTGGTGCTTTTTTATATAGTCAGAGTAAAGCTGCTGAACGTCCTCCTCGCGCATTTCGGTCGAAAGCATCTCCTTGACGATGTTTATGCTCACCGCCTGCTTCAGCGTGAAAATTATTATCAGATATGCTATATGCACCCTGTAATATTTTTTCTTGACCGGCGCGGGCATGATCTTTAAGCGGACATAGTTGTTCACCGCCGCCGCCGAGAATATCTTTGCGTCCGATTGGTCCGAGTCGTCCTCGGGCTCCTTTCCGTCGGTCGGCGATATCAGCCCGAGATACTGTGAAAGCAGCACCAGCACCTGATCCATATAAAGCCCGATATCGGGGATATTTTCCCAGCTCGGAAGCCTGAACCCCGAGACTGCTTTTTCCCATCTTATCAGCTTGTGAGCGATAAGCTCCTTATCGTAAACCATAACAAAACTCCGTTTCCGTCAAAAGACGGATATGCCCGCCGTGTTTTTTGAAAGCGCGGCGGGTAGATTTTTTGAAAAAGTGTTTTATCTTCTGCCGAGGTCGTGGTCGTTCCAGCCGGCTCCGTCGTTTTCCTTGATGTAATCTACGAGGGTATCGACGGTGGTGAAAGCAAGGCCGACATAGCTGTCGGCGCAGCCGTAATAAAGGGCGATCCTGCCGGTGGCGTCGTCCTGAAGCGTCGAGCAGGGGAATGTGACGTTCGGAACGAAGCCTCTCTCCTCATACCACTGCTCGGGGGTGAGAAGATATCTCTTCGAGCGGTAAAGCACCTTAGAGGGCTCGTCGATGTCGAGAATAGCTCCGCCGATGGTGTAAACATAGCCGTTGCAGGTGTTGCAAACGCCGTGATAGATGAGCAGCCAGCCCTCCGAGGTCTCGATCGGGTTTGCTCCGCCGCCGATCTTCATGCCTTCCCACCAGTTGCCCGAGGGACCCATTACATGACGGTGCTTGCCCCAATAAACCATGTCGGGGCTTTCCGAGATGAAGATGTCTCCGAACGGGGTGTGACCCGAATCCGACGGGCGGGAGAGGAGTTTATACATTCCGTTTATCTTGCGGGGGAAGAGAACGCCGTTTCTGTTGAAAGGAATAAAGGGATTCTCAAGCCTTTCAAAGTGCTTGAAATCGTGAGTTTTTGCGATGCCGAGCGAGGCGCCGTAGAAATCTTGGCACCAGACGATGTAATAGTCGTCCTCGATTTTGATAAGTCTCGGGTCGTACTGATAGAACGGAATGGCGCTTTCGCCCTTTTCGTTCACCATGGGAATGACGTTGTTTTCATATTCCCAGTGGATTCCGTCTTTTGAACGACCGAGGTATAAAAACGGAACGCCGTCTGTCGCCTCGGCTCTGAAAACGCCGATGAAGCCGTCCTCATAGGGGACGACCGAGGAATTGAAGATCCTTGCAATGCCGGGAAGCGGGTTGCGGTCGATTATCGGGTTCTCGGAATAGCGCCAGATAGGAAGATTATGACCCTCGGGTCTTTCCTGCCAAGGAATATTCGGCAAGGTCGTGCCGTTGATAATTTTTACTGTTGACATTTAAAGGCGTCCTTTCGTTTAAAGTCGTTGTCGGTTCAGAAAAATCTCTGACAGAAACAGTATACCATGTTTCGGTCATTATTTCAAGATGTATTTGTTAAAAATAAAAAAATTTTTCTAATCTCTTGACACAGGTAATCTAATATGATATATTAGATGTAGTGATATTTGAAACCGCTTTTTCTGATATTTTCCACAAAATAATATATAAAGGCTGTCGAAAGGAGAAAATTTTTATGGGTTACAGAATTTTTGTCGAATCTTCGGCTGATTTCACGCCGAAAATGTTAAAATCGTTCGGGCTCGACCTTGTTCCGCTGAAGCTGATAAGGGGCGAGCAGACCATGAGCAACGAGGAGATGGACCCCAAGTATTTTTACGATCTTGAGCGCTCCGGCGAAACGATGACTACCTGCGCCGCAAACGTAAACGACTATATCGAAGCGTTCGAGCCCCACCTTAAAAACGGACAGGATATACTTCTTCTGGGCTTCACCTCGGGGCTGAGCTCATCGGTGAACAACGCCGAGCAGGCCGCCTGCGAGCTTCGAGAGAAATATCCCGAGCGAAAGATCTATATTATAGACACGAAGTGCGCGAACTACGGTCAGGGGCTTCTTGCCGATCTCGTCACGAGAAAAAAGGCCGCCGGGGCGACCATTGACGAAGCGAAAGCATACGCCGAAAAAATGATGCTGAAAATATATCACGTTTTCACGGTGCCGTCGCTGATGTATCTCAAAAAGGGCGGAAGGATCTCCGCCGCGACCGCTATTGCGGGGACGGTTTTGGGAATAAGGCCGGTGCTTTACGTTCAGGACGACGGAAAGATCTATGTCGCCGGAAAGGCGAGGGGCCGCCGCGCTTCGATAAAGGCGCTTTACGACGCTTTTGAGAAGCACGCCGTGAACCCCAAGAGCCAGAACGTTTATATTTCGCACGCCGACTGTCCCGAGGACGCCGAGGAGCTCGCCTCGATGCTTAGAGGAAAGGTCAAGAGCGTCACGATCGGATATATAGGGCCGGTTTTCGGCTGCCACTGCGGCCCCGAAGCGCTGTCGCTTTATTTCATCTGCGACGAGCGCAAGCCCTGACAGAGATATGCTGCCCCCTCGAAAAGAGGGGCTTTTTGCAGGTGGGCATAGGTGCGGGGGATGGGGAGGAGATTTGCAGGTGAGGCATGTTATATTTGCGTTTGGCGGGCGCCCAACCGACCTGTAAAAAGGTATTCGCAAAATCCCGCCTCGGGGCGGAATTTTAGCGAATGCTATCGCTCATCACCCCACCCCCGCCGCACTTTCTACGGATAGGGACAAATGAAGAAGCCCCCGCCCCTCGAGGGGCGGGGGCTCTCATACTTAGCCTTTCCGCAGGCAACATAGCGGGGGTGGGGTGATAGACGATATCATTCTTCTTACCCGCGTGAGCGGGGAAGAAGAATACCTTTTACCCTCTTAGTCTGATTTCCGCCGACCGCATGTATAAGCCTGCAAACCGTCAGCTTTGCGCTGCGACGGCTTCGCGTGAGCGGGAAAGATTGAATACCTTTTTCCCCCCTCATATCGCCTCGCTGACGGATATCTCTCCGATCCTTATCGCGACGACGTTATAGTCGCTGTCGGTCGGCACGAGGGTATAGATCATCGACTTTTCGACCGAATCAATCGAATCTATCCAATAGGTTATCGGCAGCTTGTAATCGACGGTGACTTCGATAACGCCGTTGTTCTCGACAAAAGAGGTCACCTCGGGGTAGTAAGCCGGAGACCTCGGGAAAGCCGGTATAGTATACATTCCGGTGTTCTCGTCGAAGTCAAACGAAATTTCGACGTCGCCGACGGTTTTGTGAGTATAGCTGAGCCCCGGGCCGAACAGCTTGTTTATTCTTCTGTCGACGTCGATATACGAAACCTTATAGTTTCCGCCCGAGTACTCATAATATACCGAGGGGTTGAAGATGATGTCCCAGCAGGCGGCGGCGATGACCACGTCTTCGTTGAGCGACGACGCTCCGTCAAAGATAGGGGCGTCCGAGGCTACGAGCGGCATCAAAAAGTCTTCAAAATATTCCTCACGCTCCGAGGTATCTTTGCTGTTTTCGATAACCTCGGCGATCTTAAAGCCGGTCGCGATGATGCCGATGATCGTAAAAACGAGCACGAAAAGCCCGAATATAGTCTGCGCGGCATGAGAAAAGCTGACGTTTCGCGAGACCGTCGCGGGGACGGAATACTCGTCCGGCTCGGTAAGGTCGGCGGCGTCCTCGTCGAGGGCTTCTTTGAGGTCTTCCTCGATCTCCCAGTCAAACTTGAACCTTTCGCGCAGGCGTTGTTTTTCGCTTTCGGTGATCTTTCGCTCGACGAATTCCTCATGAGGCATCTCGGGCTTGTCTTTTTGTTTTTCTTCCGCCGAGGGCTTCTTTTCGGGCTTGCTTTCCGGCTTGGGCTCCTTTTTCCGAGGCTTTTTCCCCTCGGGCTTATCCGCCTTGCTTTCGACCTCTTTAGGCTGCTCGTCGGATTTTTTATCGTCGGTTTTCTGCTCGTCCGGTTTTTGCTCGTCCGATTTTGCTTCGCTGACCGCGCTTTCGACCTGAGCCTCGGCGTTTGATTCGCCCGAAGATTCGGTATTATCCGCGCCCTGAGCCTCTTCCGAGGTCGCGACTGCGCCCTCGCCCTGCTCCAGAACGGCCTCGTTTTCTTTTGAGGCTTTTTTCTTTTTGTTCTTTTTCATCATCTGTCCTCGCTTTGAATTATTGACGTATCTGTCCGTTTCCGTTTATCAGATATTTTACCGTCGTGAGCTCTTTAAGGCCCATCGGGCCCCTTGCGTGCAGCTTTGCGGTCGAAATGCCTATCTCGGCACCGAGCCCCAGCTCGAAGCCGTCGGTAAATCTCGTTGAAGCGTTGACGTAAACCGCCGCCGCGTCGATGCTCCGCTGAAATTCCTCTGCGGCGGGCAGGCTGTCGGTGACTATGCACTCCGAGTGGCCCGTCGAATATTTTCTTATATGGTTTATCGCGTCATAGATGTTGTCAACGACCTTTACCGCCAAAATATAATCGAGATATTCGGTCGCCCAATCTTCCTCACTTGCGGGCACAACGCAGTCGCCGAGTATCATTTTTGTTATCTCGCAGCCGCGTATTTCGACCTTGTGCGCGTCGAGACGCTTTTTCAGCTTCGGAAGTATCTCCTCGGCGATATCCCGGTGCAAAAGAACGGTCTCGCAGGCGTTGCAGACGCCCGGGCGCTGAGTTTTCGCATTGTCGATAATATCTATCGCCATGGGAATGCTCGCCGCCGAATCGACATAGATATGGCAGTTTCCGACGCCGGTCTCTATGACCGGAACGGTCGAATTTTCAACGCAGGCTCTTATCAGCCCCGCGCCGCCCCTCGGAATCAAAACGTCGATATATCCGTGGGCTTTCATCATCGCGTTCGCGGCTTCTCTCGAGGTGTCCGAAAGAAGCTGGATGCAGTCTGCGGGAAGACCCGCTTTTTCAAGGCAGGAGCGCATTATCTCGGCAAGAAAAACGTTTGTGTCCAAAGCGTCGCCCCCTCCGCGAAGTATCGCCGCGTTGCCGGATTTTAGGCAAAGCGCCGCCGCGTCAACGGTTACGTTCGGGCGGGATTCGTAAATTATCCCGACGACCCCGAGCGGCACGCGTATCTTTCTGACCCTAAGTCCGTTCGGTCTTGTCTCTCCCGAAACTATTTCTCCGACCGGATCGGTAAGCGATATCACCTGCAAAACTCCCTCGGCGATGCCCTCAATCCTCTTTTCGTTGAGATAAAGCCTGTCGGCAAGCGAGCTTTTTAAGCCCTTTGCCTCGGCTTTTTTAACGTCGCCGCGGTTCACGGCTATGATATCGCGCTTTTTTTCGCAAAGCTGCTCCGCGATGAGCTTTAGCGCGAGATTCTTTTTTCCCGAGTCGGCGGCCGCAATTTCCCTTGAAGCCTCTTTTGCGCGAAGCCCGACGGGTTCAAAATCAAACATTTTCGCACCTCGATTCTTTTTCGCTAAGTCCGTATAAAATCATTTCGGCCTCGTCGCCATAGGAGTCGGTGACGATCATCGACCCCTCGCGACTCATTCCGAGCTTTTTCATCAGCCCGACCGACCTGATCGGGTCGGTGGTCTCGGCGATGAATTTTTTGACCGAAAGCTCCCTGAATCCGTAATCTATTACCGCCGAAAGCGCTTCAAAGGCATAGCCCTTCCGCCAAAACGCGCGGTTGAACACCCACCCGAGCTCATAAGTCCCGGGCGAGGTCGGGTTAAATAGGATATATCCGATCACCTTTCCGCCTTTGAGCTTTGCCGCAAGTGCGCCCTGCTTTTTGATGCAGAAGCCGTTCAGAAATTCCTCGGTCTGTTCTTTTGAAAACGGCGGTTCTAAAAATTTCATTGTCTCGGCGTCGCCGAGAATTTCATGAAGGTCTTCGGCGTCGCGCGGCTCAAACCGCCTGATTTCAAGCCGCTCGGTAGTGATAATCATATCAGTTTTTCGTTCCGGCGGCGAAAAGCGTGCCGATTATCTTTCCGTCAAAAACGTCGTAGAGATTGTCGGCCCGGTCGCCGTTTATGATGAGCATATCTATCCCGCTCGCGTTGGCGATCCTCGCCGCCCTAATCTTTGTTGACATTCCGCCGGTGCCGAGCGTCGTTCCCGCGCCCGAGGCTGATCTTTCAATGTCCTCGGTTATCTTCTCGACACGCGAGATCAGCTTTGCGTCGGGGTTGGTCCTCGGGTTTTTGTCGTAAAGTCCGTCGATGTCCGACATTATGATGAGCAGGTCGGCGTTCACAATCACCGAGACTATCGCGGCGAGGCTGTCGTTCTCTCCGACCTCAAGCTCCAGCTCGTCGATGGCGACGACGTCGTTTTCGTTCACAATGGGTATCGCGCCCGAGGCGAGAATTCTTTCAAGCGCGTTGACGACGTTTTCCTTGCGCTCGTCTGAAAGAACGTATTTTGTCAAAAGCACCTGCGCGACGGTGATGTTGTATTCTCCGAAAAGGCGGTCGTACATATTCATCAGCTCGCACTGGCCGACGGCGGCGCAGGCCTGCTTTGAGGGGGTGTCTTTAGGTCTTGAGGTCAGGCCCAGCTTTGCCATGCCGAGGCCGATCGCCCCCGACGTCACAAGTATTATCTCTCTCCCCGAATTTTTTATATCCGAGAGGGTCTTCACAAGGGCTTCGATGTGTCTCAGGTTAAAGCTGCCCGAGGCGTGCGTCAGCGTCGATGTGCCGACTTTTACGACGACTCTTTTTTTATACATTTTATCACCGCTTTGCAACGTTGTTTTTCTCTTTTCCCGAAAGGTATGCGAGCAGATTTTCTCTCACCAAGTCCACAAGCCGAATGCGCGTTTCAAGCGGCGCCCAAGCTATATGCGGGGTGATGAAGCAGTTTTTTGCGCCCAGAAGCGGGCAGTATTTATCCATCGGCTCGACGGTGAGAACGTCGGCTCCGAAGCCGGCGATTTTTCCCTCGTCGAGGGCTTTTCTCAGCGCCGGCTCGTCGATAGTTCCGCCTCGCGAGGTGTTTATCAGAAGCGCGGTATTTTTCATCAGCGAAAGGGTCTTTTCGTTGATCAGCTTCTCGGTCTCGGGGGTCAGCGGGCAGTGCAGCGTGACTATATCCGATATTTTAAGAAGCTGCTCGAGGTTTGTGACATGGATCCCGTCACGGTTTTCGGGCGGGGTCCTTGTGCAGACGGCGACGTTCATTCCGAAAGAGAGGGCTATCTTAGCGACTGCTTTTCCTATCGCCCCGTAGCCGATTATTCCTATCGTTTTGCCCGAAAGCTCGAAAAGCGGCGGTCCGAAATGAGTGAACAGCTTTGAAAAGCACCATTCTCCGTGAGAGGTGTATTCGGAATACTTCGAGACGCTCGAATAGTGGTGAAGTATCAGCGCAAAGGTGTGCTGCGCGACGGAGCTCGTCGAATACCCCGGAACGTTTGAAACGACGGCACCGCGCTCCTTTGCGGCGGCGACGTCAACGTTATTGTAGCCGGTTGCGAAAACGCCGACGAATTTTAAATTCGGGCATTTTTCAAAGACCTCACGTGATATCATGCACTTGTTCGTCAAAACGATCTCGGCGTCTTTAATACGATCGGCGACCTCGTCGGGCTTTGAATAGGCGTAAACCTCGGTGTCGCAAAGCGAGGTCAGCGGCTCGAGCGAAACGTCGCCGTCGGTGACGGTCGAAGCGTCCAAAATGACGGCTTTTTTCTTCTCGCTCATATCAGTGATCCTCAAACGCGTTTTTAATAACGTCGTTGCCGTCGTCGGCCAGCTTTTGCATTTCCGATCTCACCAGCTTGTCGATGTCTTCAAGGTCGTCGGCGTCGGGCGCAGGTCCTTCAGATGGATTCTCCTGCAATTTTTTCGCTTTTTCTGCTTCGCGCCGGGTCCGCCATTCTCTCAGGCTGACAAAAATCAGCGCCGCAAACAAAACGATCTCGCAAATCCCAACGGCAAGCGCGGTGAGGTTGTCATGATAAAACTGAAGTATCAGCGTCGCGTCGCAGATAAGCGCCCATATCAGCGAGGAGACCTCTTTTTTTCTGAAATAGATGAGCAAAAACACGACGGTGGCGAATATGCAAAATCCGATGTGTATTCCGGTCGGCACCGGAGTAAACCGGCTCCTGAGCATTTCGGTCTGTGAGGGCAGGAACATAAAAACAGCTTCCTTTCGCAATATTTAGAACAGTATAGCACATATTGAGAAAAAATGCAAGATGGGTGATGTGACCTAAACGGTCACATCAAGAAGATAGAAATTAGAGGTTAGAGGTTAGAGTATCAAGGTGTCGCCTGCGGCGAGGATTCAAAATGCGGGGGATAATGAGCGGGGTAAGATGTAAGGCGAGGGGCGGGCGACGTTTGGCAGGAAAAAGGTATTCAATCATTCCATCTGGCGATAGAATGATTTCATGCTATCGTCTATCACCCCACCCCCACTATGTTGCCTGCGGAGAGGATAAGTATGATAGCCCCCGCCCCTCGAGGGGCGGGGGCTTCGCATTTGTCCCTATTCGTAGAAAGTGCGGCGGGGGTGGGGTGATTTAAAATAGTATGAAATCTTTACCTCGTGAGAGGGAAAGATTGAATACCTTTTACCCGCTCGGGCGGAGCTTCCGCCAAACGCAGGTATAACGCGCCTCACCTGCAAATCTTACTCTTCCCCCTGCTTTTCCTCCGCCAGCTTTCTCATTCTTTCCCTCGCGGCAAGGTCCTCGGCCATGAGGTCAAAAACGGCGTCTTCCGAGAGGACGCCCCTTTTCAGACCGTGCGGAAAAAGCCCCGCGTCGTCGGCACGAAGGTCGTCGAGCCATTCTCCGCCCGAATAATATTCAAAAAGCTCCTTCATGCCGCCGAGCGCGGCCTCATATTTTTCAAGCGCGGAGCTGAGCTGTGAGACAGCCTCCGACGACTCGTCAAGAAGCCGCTCCATTTTTCTCACGCGCTCGGTCCTTGAAGATATATCCATTTTTTCCTCCGAAATCTTCTTATTTTTCTTTTCGAGCAGTTACGCCGAGCGAAAGAATCCTCGGCAAGACCGCCGATACGACTTCAACTGCCGAACCCGCGACAATTCCTATCGAACAGCCCGAGAAAACGCAGAGAAGCGCCGCAGTCAAAAGCGCGGCCGCCCTTAAAACGGCAAGCGCCGAAAGGCTCAGCTTTTCTAATTTTTCGGCCGAGGCGGAAAGCGAAAGCGCGTGCATGACGTCTCTTAAATCGTTTCGCAAAAGCACCGCCGAGGCGCTCTTTTTTGCCGCCTCTGCTCCCGAAGCGAGCGCAAAGGAAAAATCAGCGGCTTTAAGCGCGGCGCAGTCGCCGACGCCGTCGCCTATCATTATGACCGCTCCGCTTCCGCGAAGCCCGCAGACATACTTCATGATATCCTCGCCCGAAAGCTCGGCTTCGCAGCCCTTTGCGCCAAGCTCCGAGGCTTCGCTTTCAAGCGCTTCGCCCATGCCGCCGGTCGCAAGGTATGACGGTATGCCGCGCTCGGAAAGCATTTTCACCGCCGCCGAGGCGTTGGGCTTTATTCTGTCCGAAACCGCAATCAGCCCCAAGGCTTCGTCGGCGCGAAACAGCGCAAACACTGTCTTTTTGCCCTCGCCGAGCCGAGGATATTCCCCGGCGAACGGCGAAACGTCTTCATAAAGCGACGAAAGCTCGACCCTGCCGCCGTCTACGATACCGGTCAGCTTTCCCGCAAGGCGCTCGGGCGCAATGCAGGGCGGAACGGCTATGCCTTTCAAGCGGCACTGCTCGGTCACCGCCTCAAACGGCGGCTCGTAAAACTCCGCGCAAAGCGCGGCCGCAAGGCGAATCACCGAATCCTCGTCTAAGTCTGAAAGGCTCACGACATCGCAAACGCTCAGCTTGCCGACCGTCGCCGTCCCGGTTCTGTCGATGACCGCGCAGCCGACCTTTTCAAGCCTTGAAAGCGCCGACGGGTCTTTGAGCAGAATGCCCTCGGTCTCGGCCTTTGAAGCGGCGGAGAGATCTACCCTCGCCCTTGCAAGAGAAAAGCCGCAGGGGCAGAGCAAAATGAGCGTTGCGATCGCAAAGAACGCGCCCGAATCTGCTCCCGCCAAGAAAGAGACCGCCGCCGCAATAATTATCGCGAGCGCGCAGCCTATCAGCCCGCAAGCCCTCGTAAAGCGCCTCGTGAAGCCGTTCTGAAGCGGCTTCTGCGCGGTTTTATAAGAGTATATGAGCCGGTCGAGGCGGCTTTCGCCGCCCAGTGCGCGGGCTGTCAGAAAGCCGCTGATATTTCTTGAACCCGCAAAAACATAATCGCCCTCGCTTTTGAAAGCCGGCGCCAGCTCGCCGGTCACCGCCTTTTCGTCGAGGTCGGAGCGTCCGGCAATTATCTCGGCGTCGCAGGGGACCGCGCTGTCGGGGCGTATCGTCAGAATGTCCCCCTCTTTGACCTCAGAGGCGGGCAGCCTTTCCTCGGCACCGTCTCTGAGAACGGTCGCCTCGCAGAGCTTCATCGACTCCAAAAGCGCAAGCGCGGATTCCTTGGGCTTAGTCTTCGACGAGGCGTAATCACCAAGCAGCGAAAGCAATATCGCCGCGGAGCAGGGCGCGAACAAAAGCCGCTCGGCGCCGCGCTCGGTGAAAACTATCATGAAAATCTCATAGAGCGAAAAGCTCAGCCCGAATATCACCGCAAGAACGACGAAAAATTCTTCGTTGAGGCGCTGCGACCGAAAAACGGAAAAGCCCCGCAAAAAGACCCTTCGGCCGAAAAACGCCGACGGCAGAAACAAAACAAGCTCGATCAGCGCCGCCAAAAAGGGCGCTCCGCCCAAAATACCCGACGCCGTGAACGCGCAAAGCAGCGCAAACGACGCAAATACCGCTGATATCCCCCAAACCGACGGCCTCGGCATGATGATTCTCCTTTCGCAAAACGCAGAATATGCTGTAATTGTATAAATTATAGCATATTGCGGCAAAAAACGCAAGATGGGGTGATGTGACCTAAGGGTCACATCAAGAAGATAGGAATTAGAGGTTAGAGGTTAGAGTTTCAAGGTGTCGCCTGCGGAGAGGGTTTTAAAATGTGGAGGATAATGAGAGGGGTAAGATATACGTCGAGGAGCGGGCGACGTTCGGTGGGAAAAAGGTATTCAATCATTCCATCTGACGATAGAATGATTTCATGCTATCGTTTATCACCCCACCCCCGCAGTACGTTTGACGAATAGGGACAAATGCGAACGCCCCCTCCCCTTAAAAGGGGAGGGGGCGGCTCAGTTGCTCAAACCCGCAGGCACAGTAGCGGGGGTGGGGTGATGAGCGATAGCATTCGCTAAAATTCCGCCCCGAGGCGGGATTTTGCGAATACCTTTTTACAGGTCACCTCGTCTCCCTCCAACCGCATGAACTCCCGCACTCCGCCACCTCACAATATGCCCTTCCTCTTTCCTCAAAAAATAACCCCTCTTCGTCAAAATATTCAGTTTTCGGGGTTGATTTTTGTTGACAAAAAATTATCACAAGATGTTGACATTTTTCGGAAATAGGAGTACCATATACATATGCTTTTATTTTAGGGGAATTTTCCCGAAAAGCAAAAATGCGGATTTGATTCACGCTCCGCGCAAAAGAAAGGATTGACAAAAATGGAAAAAGTTTTCAAGCTCAAAGAAAACGGCACCAATGTGAGAACCGAAATCGTTGCGGGCTTGACCACCTTCATGACGATGGCTTACATCATCGCCCTGAACCCGAACCTCATTGTCGGTTTCGGTCAGGGAGCCTTCGGCGGCTTCGGTGAAGACGGTACCGCGGCGTGGAACGGCGTCTTTATGGCGACCTGTCTTGCGTCTGCCATTGCCATGTTCTGCATGGCGTTTTTGGCAAACAAGCCCTTTGCGCTTGCCCCGGGTATGGGTCTCAACTCATACTTCGCGGTCGTTATCGCTCAGATAGCGGGCGCGGCCGGCTGCACATATCTTGCCGGTCTTCAGGCAGGTCTGTGCATCATTCTCATTGAGGGCATAGTTTTCCTTCTGCTCTCCGTTTTCAACATCAGGCAGAAGATCGTTGAGGCGATCCCGCTCGGAATTCGTCTCGGCATCGGCCCGGGCATAGGTCTCATGCTCATGAACATCGGCTTCGGCTCGAACGCCGGCGTCGGCGCCGCAAGCGAGAACTACGTCATGCGCGACTTCTTCGGCGCGCTTGCCGCAAGGTCTGCAAAAGAAGCTCTCGGCGAATATTGGTCCACTATGGTGCTCACCGTTGTGACGATGTTCATCGGCCTCTTTGCTATAATCATTCTTGCGCATTATAAAGTAAAGGGCGCAGTCCTCATCGGTATGCTTGCCGCTTCCGTAATCAACTGGATAGGTCAGTTTATCCTCGGCACCAACCCGTTCGCCTCTTTGGCGACCGCAAGCTGGCTGCCTCCGTTCGGCGACATGGCAAAGACCACCCTCTTCAAGTTTGACTTTGCCACCCTCTTCTCGATCGGTTGGGGAACGGTCGTCGTTCTCATCATCACCTTCTGCATCATCGATATGTTCGACACCATCGGCACCGTTATCGCGACTGCGAACCGCGCCAACATGGTTGACAAGGACGGCAATATGCCTCAGATGCGTGAGACCCTTCTTTCCGACGCTGTCGGTACTGTTGTCGGCGCCTGCACCGGTACCTCTACCGTCACCACCTTCGTCGAGTCTGCTTCCGGCGTTGAGGCGGGCGGCCGCACCGGTCTTACCGCTCTTACCACCGGCATTCTCTTCCTTGCCTGCATGTTCATCAGCCCGATCGCCGCAATAATCCCCGCCGCAGCGACCTCCGCCGCTCTTATCTATGTCGGAATCCTTATGCTCAGCGGTCTCAAGAATATCGACCTTTCGGACATTGCCATTTCCGCTCCTGTTTTCATCATGCTGCTTGCAATGCCCATCTCCGGTTCTATCGGCCACGGCATCGGTCTCGGTCTTATCACTTACACCGTCATCAAGCTCTGCACCGGAAAGATCAAGGAGGTTTCCTGGCTTACCATGGTCATCTCGCTTATCTTCCTGCTCAAGTTCTTCATCGTTGCATAATACATAAGGACTTAAAACTGCATGACTTAACGCTCCGGACGAAAAATCGCCGGAGCGTTTTTTATTTCCGCTCGGGCGATTTTTTATTATTAAATTTTTCGGGAAAAGCGCCGCTCAAAAAAGCCGGCTTCTTTCAGGGCTTGATATTTTCGCCGAAAACCTTTTCGACCGCTTCAAAAAGCTCCGCCGGAGAGGAAATTTTCGGGGTGCCCTCAGGCGCGTTGCCATAGCCGTACGCCGCGTGTATAAATTTCACGCCCGCCTCCGCCGACGAGTTGAAATCGCCCATGGTGTCGCCGACATATACTGCGTCGTCGAGGTTATTTCTTTCGACCACCAGCTTAATATTGCCGCTTTTCGGAAGCCCGGTGCCGCCCCAGCACTCCTTGTCAGAGAAATATTTTCCAAGGCCGGTAGATTCGTAAAACGCCTCGATATAGCCCGACTGACAGTTTGAAACGCAGGCCAAAAAATACCCCTTTCGGCTGAGCGCGGAAAGCGCGGTTTCAAGCCCGCCGTAAACTTTTCCGCTGTGAGTTCTGAGATATTCGTTCTCCTCGTCGATGCAGGCGGTCATAATGTCAACGGCGTGCGCGGGGTCTATCTCGTCGAAATATATGTGAGCTATCTCGACCATGGTTTTTCCCATAACCGCTCTTACGTCGGCGGTGGTGACGCGAAGCGGAATCCCCGCCTTTTTCAGCGCAAGATCATATGCCTCGGCGACCTCTTTCGACGAATCCCACATGGTTCCGTCAAGGTCAAAAATTATTCCTTTTTTCACTTTGTGCTCCTTAAACGTTATTTCAACGGTATTATAATACTTTCGCGCCGCGATTGCAAGTGGTTCAAAAAGCGCGCTTGAAATTTTCGGCAAGAGGTATTATAATAAAACAAAACCCCGCAAGGAGGCCGCTATGAACGCATATCGCAGAAAAATACAGTATTACGAGACCGATAAAATGGGCGTTACCCACCACTCGAATTATATACGCTTCATGGAGGAAGCCCGCGTTGACTTTCTTTCGCAGATAGGCTGGGACTATGACCGCCTTGAAAGCATGGGGATAATTTCGCCGGTAACCGCGGTCGATTGCCGTTTCAGGTCTCCGACGACCTTTGCCGACGAAATAGTTATCGAGGTGACGGTCGAGGAGATAAAGGGCGCCCGCCTGAAAATAGGGTATATAATGAAAAAGCCCGACGGTTCGGTCGTCTGCAAAGCCGCCTCTGAGCACTGCTTCGCGACCCCCGACGGCCATTTGATCCGCCTCGCACGGGAGTACCCCGAGTTTTATAAAGCGCTTGAGGGGTTTTGCGAGAAAGGGGAGTGAGGGGTTACCGACAAATGCGGTGATAAAGCGGCAAATCGCAAGTTTGCGCCGGCGGCGCAGGAGCGGGGTAAAAAGGTATCCATATTTTCCTCTGCCGGAAAATATGGATACTATCGTTTATCACCCCACCCCCGCCTTACTACCAGCGGAACGGTTAAATTAGTAAGGCCCCCGCCCCTCGAGGGGCGGGGGCTTCGATGTTTTTCCTGCCCGCAGGCAACACGCTGGGGGTGGGGTGACTTCCGATAGCATTCTTCTTACCCGCGTGAGCGGGGAAGATGAATACCTTTTCCCCGCTCAGCAGAAGCCTCTGCCAACCGCTTGTATAAAGCTCCTACCCAAATCCCACTCTTCTTCCGTCTCACCCTATGTTGCCGATGCTCTTTGCCCATGCCTCGGCGGTGTCGTTGGCGAGATTAGACATATCGAACACATCGGTCATCGCCTCGTCGGCATAAAGCTCATATATCGTATCGGCAGCAATGACCCCGACGAACGCGTCGTGGACGACATTGAAGGTCTGGGTCTCGGTATAGTCGCCGTCAACGATGTGAACGGTGAACTCGCAGATGTCGCCCTCGGTGAGGGTCTTGTCGGTGTCAAGGTCGAGCTTTCTCTCGTCGCCGTATCTGACCGAATAAGCGTCAACCGACATGACCGGCGCCTGATCCATTCCGTATACGGTCTCGGGGTCGATAATCGCACCCTCGGTGACAAGATATCTCGTGACCTCCTTATAGACTATCCTGCCGCTGTCGTCGAGATAATACATCGAGCGTTTATAATCCTGACCGTAGCTTTCGTCATAGCTGAATGTCACAACGACCGTCACGTCGTCCTGAGCGTCGGCGGAAACGATCTGCTCGTAAGGGTCGGGATACATCATCTCCCAGAACGCGTCCACCTGCGCCTCATAGAAAATTGTGGGGATGACCGTGAGGGATTTTGTATAGCCGATGTAGTTGTCATACTCTGCCGCGAAGCCGTCGCCCGCAAGGCAGACGGTCTCGGACGTCCCGACCTCGTCGCTTGTGAAGACGAGCTGCACCGCAGGATAGCCGTTGTCGAGGGTGTAGAACTCATAGTTATAGGTGCCGTAGACCGAATTGTCGTCGTTATAAAGCGTATAGTCGAGCGCGACGGTGCCGGCGTTATAAACAAGCTCGGCGATGTAATTTTTGTTTACGATGTCTTCAAGGGTGACGCTCAAAGCCTCGCCGCTTTCGTCGGGAGCAGCCTCGGTCTCGGCGTTTGTCTCTTGATCGTCAACCGCTGCGGTCGCCTCGCCGCCGGTTACGGTATCGTTTTTCTCAACGGTTTTTACGCAAGCTGCGAGGGACATTGCTAAAACGGCGGCAAGAAGCGCCGCTAAAACTCTCTTCATCATTTGAATTATACTCCTTAAAATAAATATTGCACCATGTCGGCAAGAAGATTATACCACAAAAAGCCCTGCTTGTATACATTTTTCTGCGGCGAAAAACCATCGCGCACGACATTGCCGAGCATAAAACGCAGTATTTCGGGCGCTGAGGTTGGCGCACCCGCGTTTTTGCGGGGCAATAGGCAAAGGGGAAACGTAGCGTAAACACTATGCTTAGGGAACGCCCTCTCTTGCAGGTCTCAACGATGCCAGCACTTTCTGCGGACGGCAAGCAATAACGCTTATTTTTTGAAAAAGGTTTAATCGAAAACTTTTAATTTTGAGGATACTCTTTCAAAACCCCTCACACCTCAAACGTTATGACATATCCTCCGGTGTTGTCT
The DNA here is from genome assembly GCA_947623585.1 of uncultured Clostridia bacterium. Lineage (GTDB taxonomy): Bacteria > Bacillota > Clostridia > Oscillospirales > Ruminococcaceae > Faeciplasma. Next base: position 191,951 of record CANQHA010000002.1, read on the forward strand.
TCGGATATCACCGCGCTTTCAAACTTCTCAGGGACGTTGAGAACGCCCTTTGACTGGCGGCTTATGAGCCATTTTTTGCCGCCCGAGCGGTAAGAGTAAAACTTGCCGTTTTCAAGCGAGGAAAGATAGCCCTCAAGGGTCATCGAATTTTTCATGATAATCTCGGAGTGCGGCAGCCCGACGTATCTTATATGCCATGGCTCATAGTCGATACCGGTCTCGTTTTTTCCGAAAAGCGGATAGCGGATTATAAAGCCGTAGTCGCCGCATGAGCGGTTGACCCACTTTCCGGCTTCGCTTTTAATGAAGCCCTCGCCGGCGAAATATCTGACGTATACGTCGAGGGCGAGCCCCGCCTGATGTTCGCTTGCGCCGACCTTTTGAGCAAGGTCTCCGCCCTCCGCTATTTCCTCGGCCTGCTCCTCGGCGGTGCGGTATGAGCTTGAAACATAAAGTATCTGATCGAAGCGGCTTATGACCTCGGCGGAAAGCTCGGCAAAAGCAGAATTTGCGCAGGAATTCAGATAAACTCCGGTGTCCTTATATTCGGCGATGTCGGCGGAAAACCCCTCGGGCAGCAAAAAGTCGGTGTTGATCAGCATCATGGACTGATCGAATGTCACCCGCGGGTCGGCCTTGAAATCCTCGTCGGAAATTTCGAGCGTTTCGACGGAGCGCTCTTTCAGCTCGGCGGAATCGCCTATATGCGAAATGCGGTCGAAAAGCGCAAATCTTAACGGGTCGTTTATATAAAGAACCGCTGCCGCCGCAATTATCACTGCCGCGAGAATTATCGCCGTGATGATCGCGGCCTTTTTCTTAGACGTCATTTCGGGTCTCCTCTCCCTGCTCGATGGGCTGAGCGGCCTCGCCCGAAGTTTCTTCGCGCGGGTCGGTTTCTTCGATAATATCCTCGTCTCCGCACTTTGCGATAGTCAGCTCGACCTTGAAGAGGTCGCCGTCAACGGTAACGCCGAAGCCGACGCCCTGCAAGTCGCAGAGGCTCTTTGCTATCGAAAGCCCCAAGCCGCTTCCCTCGGTGTTTCGCGAGGAATCTCCGCGAACGAACCGCTCGGCGAGGTCCTCGCCCGAGACCTCGAGCTTGAACTTAGAGATGTTTTTGAAGCTGACGTTTATCCAGGGGCCGTTCTCCTCGGCCGAGATATAGACTCTGGTATCGCAAAGCGCGTATTTGCAGATGTTTCCGAGCAGATTGTCGAGCACCCGCCACATCAGTCTGCCGTCGAGCATTGCCGCCGCAGGCTTCTCGGATATCTTCACCACCGTTTCAAGGCGGCATTTTTCAAATCTTTCGGAGTATTCCGCGAGGGTCTGAGTGATGAGCAGGTTGACGTCGGTGCGCTCGGCGTTGACTGCGATGTTTCCGCTCGTCGCCTTTGAGACCTCTACAAGGTCCTCGATCAGCTTTTTCATTCGCTGAGCGTGGCGCTTCAACACCTCGACGTGCTCGCGGGCGCTTTCGGGCTCGATCTCGTCCTTTGAGAGGATATCGACATAGTTTACTATCGAGGTCAGCGGCGTTTTCAGATCGTGCGAGACGTTGGTTATAAGCTCGGTTTTCAGGCGCTCCGACCTCATTCTCTCATCGACGGCCTTTTTGACACCCTCGCCGACCCCCTCGAGCTCGTCGGCCATTTTTCTCAGGTCTCCGAACAAAAAGTTTCGGTCGATTTTTGCGTTAAGCTCGCCGCTCGAAATCTTTTTCGCATAGCTTCTCAGCCGCGCAAAGCCCTCGGCCCAGATCATCAAAAAGCAGGTCAGAAGAAAATGTATCGCGCCTAACAGCAAAATCGAGAAGAAATCGATGCGGCCCAAATCCGAAAGCGCCAAGGCGAAGATCTCCGCCGCGAATATCGCCGCCATTAAAAGAGGTATCTTCCATGTCAGCTTTATCGAGCAAAACGCGCGCTTTATAAACCTCAGCGCCAAAAGCAGCGCCCTGAAGATCATTCCGACAAAGCAGTATTTCCAGAAGGTTCCGGTCTTTATGCGCGTCGCAAGGGTCATAAGGGTCAGCGGCACAAAGAAGAACGCCGCAAATATTATCGCCGCTGCCGCCGAGACGGTGAAGATTCTGAGGCCGCCGCGCCAGATATCATAGGTGCAGTAGAGATAGCCCTCGTATAAGAAGTTTGCCGCGACCACGCCCGCCGCGATGAAAAGCTCGAACGGAATTTTATCGAACCATATCGGCGAGGGCTTATCCGAGCCGCTGCGATGACCGCTTGCGCAGCAAAGCCAGATCAGGATGACGGTAAGGATTATCGCCGAGACCGCGCAGATTATCGGATAAAAGCGGGAATATTCGGCTATTGCGTCTACGACCTTTGTCGCGGTATAGACCTTGTCGTTGACGGTCGGATTATCAGAAACGCAAAGGGTCACGGCGAGATAAACGTCGCTCGTCGGGGTGAATTCGCCCTCGAATTTGAGCGCAATGTCAACGAGAGCTATAAGGCTTCCGTCAGGTGCGATAAGCCTTATGCCGTCTTTATCCTGCTGAACGACCGTGACGGCAAGACCGTTTTGAGGAGAATCGGCGCGGCTTGATTCGGTCTCCCAATCCGAGCTTACCATCGGGAAATAGTAGCCCGCGCCGTCGTCGCCTATCGCGTAGTATTCAAGGTTATAGCAATAGATGTCTACCGTTCTCTCAAAAATCTCGTAATCGTCGGTATATTCAAGACCGTCCAACTGCACGTTGAAGGTGTTGATGTTGTCGGCGGTCGCTATCTCCCTGAACTCGGAAGTGATGTTGTTGCTGTGCGGGTCGTAGTGAAGAATAGTGCCGTAGAAGGTGCCGCTGTAAACACCCTCGTCCTCTAAAATCTCCCAAATTCTGTCAATAAAGCCGCCGCGGGCGCTGTCATAGTAATAGGTCTTTTCATAGTGCTGAGACTTGCTGCTCAGCGTTGTTATCATGCCGTTCGTAAAGCCCATGTCGGACTTATAATATCCCTCGACGTCGCCGCCGTCATAGCCCTCGAGGGTGCTGAAAATAACGGTGCCGTCCTGAGTTGAAAGGTTGAAGATGTAGTTGCTGTTTTCGGGGAGAAAATCCTTGAGATATTTGTCGGTCTCCTCGCGGTCATAGATGAACTTTTTGCCGTCGAAGCGGATTATTCCCTCGTTGACGAGAGAATTTATTTTGCCGAGAAAATTCCGCGAGTTTTCCGAAGCTATTCTTGACGAGACGCTTTCGGTGACGTTTTTGAGGAAGGTCTCGTGGCCGTCTTCAAAATAAACGTTGTTCTGAATACATACTATCAAAAGTATCGCGCTCATGAAGAAAATGAACATAAACGCCGAAGCCAAAATGACCGCAAGCGCTTTCAGCCCGGCCCGCTCGCTGAGTTTTTTCTTTGAATTGCTCATGATAACCTCCGAATCAAAGGGCGCTCAGCCCTCGGTCTTATCGAACTTATAGCCTCTTCCCCAAACTACTTTTATATATCTCGGCTCGGCGGGGTTTATCTCGATCTTCTCGCGAATGTGACGGATATGCACGGCGATGGCGTTATCGACCCCGACGGGAACGTTGCCCCAGACCTTTCTGTAAATCTCGGAGGGCGAATAGACCACTCCGGCGTTTGACATCAAAAAGTGAAGTATCTCGTATTCCTTTGCGGTCAGCTTTATCGGCTCGCCGTCAACAAAAACGGTGCGGTCGGCGTCGTTTATCTCTATCCCGCCGATCCTTATCGCGTCTGGAGATTCGGGCAGGCTGCCGAGCATGACGTAGCGCCTGATGTGAGACTTTATTCTCGCCAAAAGCTCGATCGGGTTGAAAGGCTTGGTGATATAATCGTCCGCCCCGAGATTGAGGCCGACTATTTTATCGACGTCCTCGGATTTTGCCGTAAGAAAGATCACCGGAACGTTGGTGAACGAGCGAAGCTCGGAAAGGGCGGATATTCCGTCAACCCCGGGCATCATGATGTCCATCAGAACGCAGTGGATCTTTCGGGAACGCAGAATGTCGAGCGCTTCTGCTCCGTTATATGCTTCATAAAGATTGTAATCCTCACCGCTGAGGTAGATTTTCAGCGCCGAAACGATGTCGCGCTCATCATCGCAGATCAAAATATTGTACACAACTTCTTCTCCTTCACAGATTTTGTAAAAACCACTCAGCATCGCACAGCGAAATGCTTTAAGAATATGATATCATGAAGTTTATTAAGAAACAACCCTCAGAATCTTAAAAAATTCTTAAATTTTTCAAAAAGCGGGAAAAAAGTTTTTGAAAAGGGCTTGCAATTTTCGGGCGAATCTGATATAATACCGATTGTTGCGAATAAAGGTTATGACGAGGAGCAGTATCGAAGCGGTCATAACGAGCACGACTGGAAATCGTGTGACGGTGATAAGCCGTCCGAGAGTTCGAATCTCTCCTGCTCCGCCAAAAGAAAAAAACTGCCGTCAGGGCAGTTTTTTTCTTTTGAGGGGAGATATTTTTTGGGGGAAAAGGGTGGAAAAGGTATCCATATTTTCCTCTGCCGGAAAATATGGATGCTATTTTAAGTCACCCCACCCCCCGCTGGACTTTCTACGGATAGGTGCAAATGAGCCGCCCCCTCCCCTTTGAGGGGAGGGGGCTCGCTAACTTAGCCGTTCCGCTGGTAGTAAGGCGGGGGTGGGGTGACTCCCGATAGCATTCATCTTCCCCTCGCGCACGGGGAAGATGAATACCTTTTAAGCGGCTGTTCAAGCTCCGCACGCATTATTCGCAAAAATAAAATATGTCGCCAAAGGCGACACCTTGAAACTCTGACATCTAATTTCTGATTTCTGTCTTCTTGATGTGTCCGTTTAGGACACATCATTCTATCGCTCCTTGTTGACAACTCAACCTTAAAGTGTTAAAATAAAAGACATCAAGGGAAAGGAGGCTTTTCAAATGAAGCTGAACACCAAGCAGACCGTTCTTATCGGGCTTTCGTTTGCGTCGATACTTGCGTTCTGGCAGTTTTACGATCAGGTGATTCCGGTCATACTCGAAAACCATTTCGGAGCGTCAACGCTTCTGACAAACGCCATAATGTCGATAGACAACATACTTGCGGTATTTCTGCTCCCGATATTCGGCGCCGTTTCCGACAAAACGAGGACCCGTCTCGGAAAGAGAACGCCCTACATACTTTTCGGAACGGTCGCGGCTGTTGCGATGATGGTCGTTTTGGCGGTTTTGACCGAGCAGAAGAGCTTCATAGGCTTCTTTGTCTGCCTGATGATACTTCTTGTAATAATGAGCGTTTACCGTTCTCCGGCAGTAGCATATATGCCCGACGTAACGCCGAAGCCGCTGCGTTCAAAGGGTAACGCCGTCATAAATCTTGTCGGCTACATCGGAGGGATATTCTCGACGATTGCGATGACCTTTTTGGTCACAAGCTCGGTGAGCGACAACGGCTCGATAGCCTATAACAGCTTTATTCCGATATTCATAACCGTCGCGGCGTTCATGCTGATAACGGTGCTGATAATGACCTTTACCCTCAACGAAAACAAGATCGTCCGCGAGGCGAACATCGAAGACTCCGCCGAGGAGGTCTCGTCGGGCAAAAAGCTCGAAAAGCCGGTATTTATAAGTCTGATATTCATTCTCGCGTCGGTGTTTTTGTGGTTCACCGCTTATAACGGCGTAACGACGTCTTTCTCGCGATATTTCGAGAACCGCTACGGCGTTGACGCCGGAGGCTCGTCGATCTATCTAACCGTTGCGACGATAGCCGCGATAGCCTCGTTCGTCCCTCTCGGGATACTCTCCTCGCACCTCGGCAGAAAAAAGACAATTCTTCTCGGAATAGTCCTTATGACGGTCTGCTACGGCGCCATCTTCGTTCTTCCCGATACCGGCGCGCTCATGTATGTCATCTTTGCGGCGGTCGGAGTCGGCTGGGCGGGGATAAACGTCAATTCCTTCCCGATGGTCGTCGAGATGTGCCATTCCTCCGACGTCGGAAAATACACCGGATATTACTACGCCTTTTCGATGGCGGCTCAGATATTCACGCCGCTGTTCTCGGGGCTTTTGATAACCAAGCTCGGCTATAACGTGCTGTTCCCTTACGCCGTGATATTCTCGGTGCTGTCGTTTGTGACGATGTGCTTTGTTAGGCACGGCGATTCAAAGCCCGCCGCAAAAGGTTCGCTGCTCGAGCATTTTGACGTTGACGCCGATTGATTTTTTAACATTTTTTCCGGATCGCGGAGCTTTTTCCGTGATCCGGTTAAAATTTTTTACTCGAATTTTCACTTTCGGACGGTTTATGCAGACAAGGTTCAAATTACCGAAAAAAATTTTGAGCTCAAAGCAATATTTTGCCCCGCCGAAGCGTATTACATATATAAACTTTTTCGGGGCGTTTTCTGAAAAATCTATTAAATTTTGATTACAAGTTCTTTAAAACTATTGAAATATTCAATATATGGTGGTATAATTGCTCTGTTAAAGTACAAGAAGTGGCTTTACTGCCCCAAGGGGTAAAAATCATAAGAAAGGAGATGCGGCCTAATGGCGGAAAAAACCGCGGAGCAAAAGCCCGCTATACAGATTCGCGGTCTGACCAAAATTTTCACGCTCGGCAAAGAAAAGGTCTATGCGCTGAACGGAATAGATCTTGACATTTATCCGACCGAGATAGTATGTCTGCTCGGAACCTCCGGCTCGGGAAAATCGACCCTGCTCAACATGATGGCGGGGCTTGAAAAGCCCACCAAGGGCGTCATAACGATCTTCGGCGAGAGGATCGACAAAATGAACGAGCGCAAGCTGGCGATGTTCCGGCAAAAATACATGGGCTTTGTTTTTCAGGCCTATAACCTTCTGCCGAACCTCACCGCGATAGACAACGTGAGCCTGCCACTTGCCTTTGCGGGGGTAAAAAAGAGCGTCAGAACAAAAAAGGCCAAAAAAATGCTGAAGCTGTGCGGCCTCGGCAAGAGAATGAGGCACAAGCCGACCCAGATGTCGGGAGGACAGCAGCAAAGAGTCGGAATCGCCCGCGCCTTTGTCGCTACGCCGAAGATAGTCTTTGCCGACGAGCCCACCGGAAACCTTGATACTCATACTACCATCGAAATTATGGAGATGATGGTGAGAATGTCGAGAGAAAATCATCAGACGCTCGTGATAGTTACTCACGATATCGAGATCGCCGGATATGCCGACAAGATTTATCACATTATCGACGGCAAAATAAGCGCGGTGGAGGACAACCGCGGCAAGCAGATAATTCCGGCGGACGCCGAAGCCGGCGCTGCCGAAGCTGTTCCAAAAGAAGAAACGCCTGTCGAAAGCGCCGTTTCGGAGCAAAACGAGCCGCCCGAAGATTCGGGGAAAAACCTTCCCGATACCGAGGACGATATCAGGATCGAGAATATTTTAAAGAATTCAGGTTTATCGAACGAAATACATACGGAGGAAGAACAGATATGAAAAAGTTTATTGCATTGTTCATGAGTCTTGCGCTGATTGCCGGCATGAATCTAAATATATTTGCCGCAGCGCAAACAGCGCCCGAGATGAAGGCGAATTTGAAAATAGTAAGCGTTGCCGGCGCCGGTCCCGAATCAAACGTATCGGTAGCCGCGGGCGGCAGCTTTTTGGTCCAGTTCTCGGTGACCTCGGCCGAATCCTATGAAAGCGGCACGGCGGTCGCGACCGTTTCGGGCAGCGGCTTCACGGTAGACGGTTCCGGCGCGAGCAGAGAATTCTCCGTCGAATCCGGAAACACCGTCATGGGCATTCCGATAAGATGCGAAGCGAGCACCAAAACGGGAAGATACCCCGTCACCCTCAACGTCGCATATTCGGCGGGCGGAAAAAGCGTTAATTTAACTCAGACGCTCAATATAAACGTCATGGGCGCTTCCGAGCCGGTCGAGACCGAACCCGGCGAGAACTATATCTCCCTCAACGTCACCTCAGCCCCGAACGGCGCGGTTTCCGCGGGCGAGACCTTTGATCTGGGCTTCAACGTTCAGCTTCTCAACACCGGCGTTTTCGGATATTCCGGCTTCTTAGGCGTCACAAACTGCGTCGCGACCGTCTCGGGCGAGGGCTTCAGCCTTGCGGGCGCGCTTGCCGAGCAGAACGTCGGCTTCGGAAACAACTATGTCACCGTTCTGGCCGACAAATCATTGAGCGACGGAAGACATCAGCTCACCCTCACCGTCACTTATAAATACGGCTCCGAGAGCGTTACCGCCACCAAGGCGATAAACGTCGATATCGTAAGCGATACCGAGACTATCGACGAATCAAAGGACGTCGCTTCGTTCAAGCTGGCCGCCGCCTCCATCCCCGAGGGCAAGGGGCGCTCAAACCTTTCGACAAAGCTGACGATGACCTTTGAAAACACCGCTTCTTACCCCGCCGAGAACGTCAAGGTCGTTTTGGCGAGCCTCGGCGACCTCATTCTCAACACCTATACCGACACCGTTGACGTCGGAAGCGTCAGCGCGGGTCAGAAGATAAGCGCGACCTTCCCGGTCAAATTCCCCGAATTCCCGAAAAGTCAGGTAACCCTTGTCGCAAAGGTCACGTTTGAGACCGCCGACGGCGAAAAAGAGCAGAGCTTCAACGTCTATCTTCAGGCGACCGAGAAAAAAGAGGAGACCGCAAACCCCGAGACCGCGACTTTAACTCCTAAAGTAATCATCTCGAAATACGACGTCGATGTCGAGCAGGTAACCTCGGGCGAGGAATTCACCCTCAACTTCACGCTTGAAAACACCTCGGAGGAAAAAGACCTCAGAAACATGACGGTAAACGTCACCCCGCAGTCGAACTACAACTCGGGCACCGGAACGTCGTCGGGACCTGTTTTCAGCTTCATCGACGGTACAAGCTCGTTCTATGAGGATCTTCTCGAAAAAAGCGGCACGCTTGAATTTTCGATTCGTCTGAAATGTTCGGCTTCCGCCGGAGCAGGAAGCTATCCCATCAAGATATCCTACAACTATGAGTATGCCAACGCGGGCGGATATTCCTCCGGCACGGGAGACATGGATATCAACCTGCCTGTCGTTCAGCCTATCAAGCTGGATCTTCTTGAATGGACCCCGCCGACCGAATGTCCTCTTGAGGGCACGATGATAACCTTCCAGTATTACAACAAATCGCGCAACCCGCTCACCAGCCTTGCGATAAGCATGGAGGGCGACTTTACCATGGCGACCCAGAACGTCGGAACGCTCAACGCTTCGAGCGCCGATTACTTCTCCGGCATGATAACCCCTGTCGAGGGAGCCCAGGTGGGCGACGTTAAGACCGCGATACTCGTATTCACGTTCGAGGACGCCGCAGGCGAAGAAAAGCGCAAGGAGGAGACCTTTGAGGTCACCATTACCGAAAGCATGGTCTCCGACATCGGAGGAATCGAGGGCGGAGACATGAGCTGGAGCGACCCGGGTCTCGGCGGCATGGGTGGCATGGGCGGAATGGAATTTGACGAAAACGGAATGCCTATAACCGGCGACAGCGTCGAGGAACAAAGCGGGCTTCCTCTTTGGGCGAAAATAGCGATACCCTCGGCCGCTGCGGTTATCGTTCTGATAGTCGTGATAGTCGTCGTTAAGGTCGTCAAGAAGAAAAAGGCCGCCGAGGACGAAGACGAAGAATGACCCCCGCAGTTTTTTAAGGAGTGAGTAAAGCATATGAGAATATTCGATGTGATCGGTTTTGCGCTCTCCAACTTTTTAAGAAGAAAGGCGCGGAGCGCGCTGACGGTTTTGGGCGTAATAATCGGCACCGCCGCGGTAGTCATAATGCTGTCCATCGGAATCGGCATGAACAAGGGCTTTGAGGACCAGATAAGCTCGTGGGGCGATCTCAGAGAAATAAACGTCTCCGAGATGTATGACCAATGGAACGAGGAGACCGAGCAATACGAGGCGGTGGAAAACCGCATTCCCCTTGACGAGCAGACCGTAAGCGAGCTCAGAGAGCTTGACAACGTCAAGGCGGTCTCTCCGATGATCTGGGGCTGGGGAGCATACCTTATTAAAGACAACCGCGAAAAATGCAACTCGTCAAACATTCAGACCGTTGACGCCGCCACAATGTCCGAATTAGGATATGAGATACTTGAGGGAAGGCTTTTGAACGAAAGCGACGTCGGAACGACAAACTTTGTTATGTGCTATAACATTCCGTTCAACTTCTATGACCCAAAGACCCTCAAGGATAACGAGTGGTTCTCAACCGTATATACCGGCAAGAACGACACCGAGCTGCCGTTCGACCCTCTTGACGAGAACATAAAATATCAGTTTACATGGAATTACGGCTTCGGAGAGCAGCAGATCGACTATTCAAAGCCGAGAATAATCCCCGAGGACGCCACCTGCGTCGGAGTGCTCGTTCAGAACTCTACAAACGTTGAAAACTACGGTCAGGACCATGACACCTATATCTATATGGACGTCGAGGGCTATCGCGGGCTCAACGAGCGGCTTCAGAAAAACCGCAACAAATATTACGGCATCGAGGACGAGGACGTTTCGACCACAAGCTCGGTAATGTATATCAACGGCGTACCCGTTTCGGATAACGTTGCCGAGGGAAGACAATCCGTCTATGACCAGATCACCGTTTTGGTAGACGACACCAAGCACGTTTTGGACGTCACCAAGGAGATAATGGCCATGGGACTTCAGACGGACTCGTCAATGGACTACCTCCAGAAGATGCAGGAGCAGACCAAGTTTTTGAGGACCGTTCTCGGCGCGATAGGCGCGGTAGCGTTCTTCGTTGCGGCAATATCCATCGCGAACACGATGGTCATGTCGATATATGAGCGCACCCGCGAGATCGGCATTATGAAGGTCATCGGCTGCAAGCTGAAGGACATAAGGGGAATGTTCCTTGTCGAGGCGGCGATAATCGGCGTAACCGGCGGCGTTTTGGGCGTCGGGCTGAGCTACATAGTATCGACGCTCGTGAACAAGCTGGCAAGCGGCGGCGCAATGGAGATGTTCGGCATCTATTCCGCCGGAGCAGCGGTATCTATAATCCCGTTCTGGCTCGATCTTGTCGCGATACTTCTTGCAACGGTGGTCGGCGTTGTTTCGGGGCTTTACCCCGCAATAAGAGCGACCCGGCTTTCGGCGCTCGAAGCCATCAAGAACGAATAAAAAGGAAATAAAAAGGGCAGCTCAGAAAATGAGCTGCTTTTTTTGTTCAGATTTCCGAATATTTTCCTCGCATCTTGACATAACGGCTCGAATTGGATATAATATAAAAACCGCATAACCGAAATTTTTACAGAGAGGATATGTTATTTTGGCTAAGAGCAACACCGTTAAAAGCGGATTCACTAAAGAAGACCTCAAGGAGAGATTTTTGCGGGTGCTCAGCAACAAATTTGAGGTCACCCCCGAAAACGCCTCCGATTCGCAGCTTTATGAGGCGCTCGCTTCGATAATCGTTCACATTCTCGTTGAAAAGCGCCGCCACTATACCAACCATGTTCACAGCGTTGGGCAGAAGCAGGTATATTACATCTCGATGGAATTTCTGATGGGGCGTTCTTTAAAGACGAACCTCTTCAATCTGGGGCTTACCGAAACCGTTGAAAGCATTCTCAAGGACTACGGCGTAAAGCTGAATTCTCTTTATGAGTGCGAGCCCGACGCGGGCCTCGGCAACGGCGGTCTCGGCCGTCTTGCAGCCTGCTATCTTGACGGTCTTGCGACCGACGGATATCCCGCGACCGGCTATTCGATACTTTACGAATACGGCATTTTCCGCCAGAAGATCGAGGACGGCTGGCAGGTCGAGCTTCCCGACAACTGGCTTCCCGGCGGCTCATGCTGGCTCGTTCCGAGAAAAGAACAGCAGATCGAGATACATTTCGACGGTACCCTCCGCGAATATTGGGACCAGCAGTATCACCACGTCACTCATGACAACTATACCACGGTCATGGCGGTGCCTTACGATATGTTCGTCTCGGGCTATAATTCCGACACCGTCTCAAAGCTGAGGCTTTGGAAGGCCGAGAGCCCCGCTTTCGACATGAATATGTTCAACTCGGGCAACTATGAAAAGGCGCTCGGTCAGAACATCGTCGCTCAGGCCATTTCAAAGGTGCTTTACCCCAACGACAATCACCTTGAGGGTCAGTCGCTGAGGCTGAGGCAGCAATATTTCATGTGCGCCGCTTCTATCGGAGATATCGTCAATCACCACATGGCGACCTACGGCACTCTTGACAATCTTGCCGATAAAGTCGCTATCCAGATAAACGACACTCACCCCACCCTCGCCATACCCGAGCTTATGCGCGTTCTTTTGGACGACTGCGGCTATTCTTGGGACAGGGCGTGGTATATCGTTTCAAGATGCTTCGCATATACCAACCACACCGTAATGGCGGAGGCGCTTGAAAAGTGGAACACAAACCTTTTGCAGACCATCGTTCCGAGAGTATATTCCATAATCGTTGAGATCAACAACCGCTACTGCGGCGAGCTTTGGGAGAAATATCACGATTCAAACCTCGTCAACAGAATGTCGATAATAAGCGGCGGAATGGTGCACATGGCGAAACTCTGCGTCTGCGCCTCTCACCATGTAAACGGCGTCTCCGAGATACATTCTCAGATAATCAAGGATTCCGTCTTTAAGGACGAATATCAGAACACGCCCGACAAGTTCACGAACGTAACGAACGGAATAGCATACCGCCGCTGGCTTTGCCAGTCAAACAAGCCGCTTTGCAAGCTGCTCGACGAGACCATCGGCGACGGTTATATGAAAAATGCCAACGAGCTCAAAAAGTTCGAGAAGTTCAAAAACGACCCCGCGGTGCTTGACCGCCTCGCCGATATCAAGCACAAAAACAAGGCCGCTTTCGCAAAATACGTCAAATCTCAGAGCGGCGTCATAATCGACCCCGACACGCTTTTCGACGTTCAGGTCAAGCGCCTCCACGAATATAAGAGGCAGCATTTAAACGTTCTCAACATCGTTTCAGAGTATAACTATCTTCTTGCCAACCCGAACGCCGACGTCGTTCCGAAGACATATATCTTCGCCGCAAAGGCCGCCCCGGGCTATTACCTCGCGAAGCAGATAATCAAGCTGATATGGTCCTTGGGCGAGGAGATAAGAAAGAACCCCGCGATAAGAAACAAGTTAAACGTCGTTTTCCTTGAAAACTACAACGTTTCGCTTTCCGAGCTTTTGATGCCCGCCTCCGAAATATCCGAGCAGATATCTCTCGCCGGCACCGAGGCATCTGGCACCGGCAACATGAAGCTGATGCTCAACGGCGCTATAACTCTCGGCACGCGCGACGGCGCGAATATCGAGATCGGCAGGGTGGTCGGAGCCGACAACATCATCAACTTCGGCATGACCGCCGACGAGGTCGAGGCTCGCAAGCACAACTATTCTCCCGCGCAGATCTACGGCGCGAACCCGATAATCAACGCCGCGGTTGACAGAATAGGCTCGGGCATAAACGACAGCCGCTTTGACGACGTCGTAAACTCCCTCAAATTCAGCGATCCTTACATGGTGCTTGCCGACTTTGATTCTTACCGCGACGCTCAGGCCTACGCCTCGGGACTTTACAGAGACGTTCACAGATGGCAGTCGATGTCGCTCATGAACATCGCAAACGCCGGCGTGTTCTCTGCCGACAGGGCGGTAGACGAGTATGCCCGCAACATCTGGCACCTGAAATAAGCCGGTTTTTCCGGAAAAGTTTCAATTTGGTATTGCAATTTTCAGAACACTGTGATATACTTATGAAGATTCAATACTATTCTGGAGGAATTTCAAATGGCAGTAGTTAATATTATAAGCGGTATCATTCTGGTTATCGCGAGCATAGCGATAATTCTCGCGGTGCTGTTTTCCGATACCAACAATTCGGGGCTCAATTCCGCTATCGGCGGTTCTCAGGATTCGTTCTTCGGGCGCAACGGCGGAAATACCCGCGAGGCGAAGATCAACAAAGCGACCGCGATAATCGTCGGCGTGTTCTTCGTAGTAGCCCTCGTGGTAAACGTAATATCCGCTTATCTTGGTTAAAAAACAAGCCGCTGCCCCTCTGAAACAAGAGGGGCGGTTTTCTTTCGGAGGAAATTTAATGAAAAAGCCTTTGATAGTCAGGGTGATAGTGATACTTTTGGCGGCGCTTATGATAATCGGCATAATAGCGACGTCGCTTTACGAGGTGCTGATGTAATGGTAAGCATCGGAAACGACTGGGACGAGATCATCGGCGGCGAGTTTGAGAAGGAATACTACCTTAAACTGCGCGAATTTCTGAAGTCCGAGTATTCGTCAAGGCGGATATACCCGGGAATGTACGACATTTTCAACGCGTTCAAGCTGACGCCTTATTCTTCGGTCAAGGCGGTGATCCTCGGGCAGGACCCTTATCACGAGCCGGGGCAGGCGCACGGGCTCAGCTTTTCGGTCCGCGAGGGAACGCAGCTTCCGCCGTCTTTAAGAAATATTTATAAAGAGCTTGAAAGCGACCTCGGCATAAAGCCCGCGCGCGGCGGCGACCTCACCCCTTGGGCGAAGCAGGGAGTGCTTCTTTTGAACACGGCGCTCACGGTGCGGCAGGGTCAGGCGAACTCGCACAAGGGCATGGGCTGGGAAATTTTCACCGACGAGGTGATAAAAAAGCTGAATCAGCACAAAACGCCTGTCGCGTTTATTCTCTGGGGAGCGAACGCCCGCAGCAAAAAGGTTTACATCACAAACCCTATACACGGAATTTTCGAGTCGGCCCACCCGAGCCCGCTTTCGGCGAGCAGCGGCTTTTTCGGCTCAAGGGTATTCTCGCGCGTCAACAGATTTTTGGTCGAAAACGAGATACCGCCGATAGACTGGCGCGTAGAAAAATAATTCGCTCGGATTAAAAATATTCATACGCAAAAAAGCAGACCGCAGGCGGGCATCCAATAAAACAAGTTCACAATGTTTTCGGAGTGCGGCATGATTTCGGTCATGCCGCAGTTCCGTTTATGAGGTCGTTCAAAAGTGAGGCAGGGAGTTTCCCGATGTAGTTGTAGCTGATGTCCACGTCCTGCACCCGATGTCCGCTTGACTTGTCCGGCGCATGAACATAGACCGCCTTGACCAGATCGTTCAGGATCGCGGGCGTCAGCTCCGTCAGGCAGAGGTACTTCTTTACCGTGCGGATGAAATGATTCACACTGTCCGCCTGATCCTCCTGCTCGGAAATCTCCTTAGTCAGAACAGCAATCCTTTCCCGCAGCTCCATTTGCTCCTTTTCGTAGTCGTCGGAAAGCATTTGAAATCTCGCCTCACTCAGCCGTCCCGCTGCCATATCCTCATAGATCCGCTTGAAAAGCCTGTCAAGCTCGGCGATACGGTTTTCGGATTTCTGAAGCGTCCGCCGCTTGCCGGACAGTTCCTTTCTTGCCTCGGTATCCCGCTTTGCGCCCAGAGCCTTCCGAAACGCATCTTCACAGTTGGAGATACAGAAGGCCACAAGCTGCAAATGCTTCAGTACGCCTTCTTCGAGAACAACGGCACGGATGAAATGTGACCCGCAGACCTCGTTTCCTTTGAGCCTTGATGTTGAACAGATAAAGTGATCCTGCCTTGCCTCAAAGTTTTTGCTTGTGCAGTAATACAGCTTTTCCCCACAGTCAGCACAGCGGACAATGCCGGAGAACATATTGCTTTTTCCCGTTCTCGTCGGGCGGCGTTTGTTCCGGCGTAACTCCTGCACACGGGCAAAGGTATCCTCGTCTATGATGGCTTCGTGCGTGTTCTCAAACACGACCCATTGCTCCGGCGGATTCTCGATTTTTCGCTTGTTTTTGTACGACTGCCGATGGGTTTTGAAGTTCACCATCCGTCCGAGGTACTCCTGCTTGCCCAGTATGCCGGAGACGGTACGCGGCGCCCATTGATATGGATCATCGGGTATTTTGGCAGGAGCGTTTCTACCCTGCTTCATCCAGTGTACGGTGGGACAGTCTATCTTGGCGGCTCTCAGCTTCTTTGCGATCTGAGAGGGGCCATAACCCTCCATACACCATGCAAAGATTTGCCGGACAACTGCGGCGGCTTCCGTGTCTACGATCCAATGCTTCTTCGGATTTTCCGGGTCCTTCATGTAGCCGTAGGGCGGATTGGTGGTCAGGTATTCGCCGGACTCGCCTTCCTGTTTCATGGACGCTGTGACCTTACGGCTGGAATCTCTGACGTAAAACTCGTTGATTACGTTGAGAAACGGTGTAAAGTCATTCTCCTGCTGATTGGCGCTGTCCACGCCGCTGTTTACGGCGATGAAGCGGACGTTGTGCTTTGGCAGCAGGATTTCCGTATAGAAGCCAACTTCCAGATAGTTCCTTCCGGCCCTTGACATATCCTTGACAAGCAGGACTCCTGCCTTATCAGCCTCGACCAGTTCCATCATTCTTTGCCAGTCGGGTCTTTGGAAATTCGCCCCGGAGTATCCGTCATCCACAAAATATTCGATGTTCCTGAAGCCTTGGTCATGTGCGTATCAGGTCAACTGTGCCTTTTGATTCGTTATGCTGCCCGACTCACCTGCAAGCTCGTCGTCACGGCTGAGCCGGCAGTAGATCGCAGTAATTTTGTCAGACTGCTTTGCCATGTTTTCTTCTCCTTTCGTCGGCGGGCAGTCTGCCAATACAGGTTCGTGCGAGTCCATTATACCATACTCCACCCTCGGATTCACCTCTTTTCCGATTCTTTTTCAGATTCTTTTGCCATATGGGCGAGCAATTTTTCAGGAAGACTTTTTGAGCCGTCATAGCTGCCATTGAAGCGGTATGTCGTCCTGCCGGACTCGATGCGGACGGTGACGGATGGGAGAACGGCGTCAAGATAATTCGGCGCGGTGATCTCACCGTCGGAAGCAATTTTGAAATTGTGGTTTTTGTTATTAGCCATTGAGCACCTCCCTGTTTTTCTTGGAAATCCTTGCGGCTTTTCCTTCCCATTTTGTTTCTTCTTTCAAGCGCCCTTTGAGTGCATCGTTTACCTGAGCCATGCCCGCATGAAGCTCTGCGATGTCCTCGGCATAGAAATTGCCGGTGGTCTTCATGCGATAGGCAATCTGGTTGATGTTGCTGCCGATTTTGCTCACTGCGGCACACAGCTTTCGCAGCTCGGTGTAGTCCACATTGATGATGTAACCGTCGATCAGCATCTTGCGGGCATATGATCCGAAGTTGTGTGTCCCAAGCTCCGCCATCTTGGATTTGATGATCTGTTCCTCCTGATCGGTCAGGCAGATTTCCTTGCGGATAGGTCGTACTCTGTTTGCCATGTTCGATTCCTCCTTTGGCTGGCAATGATTTTCAGGTTAGAGGGTATTTCCTTGCTATACAATGGACATCTCCGCGCCGTTTCGGTATATGCCATCGAAAATATCCCTCTATAAGACAACGGACATTTTTGCAGCGAATAACAGGGTACATTGAAAAAAATTTACCGAAGACGAGAATACCCCTCTACTTTACAACGGACATTTTTTTGTAGTGCTATCCTAAAATCGTACACATATGGGGTAGATTTTGTACAGAAGGTGGTATAATATAAGACATTAAAGAATCATCTTTCGCACAAGCACTCCCCAATGTGAACAGGAGGTTTAAAATGAAGTACACTAAAGCTCAAAGATTAGACATCGGACGTAAACTCTATTCCGGTGAACTCACTCGCCGTCAGGCAGCCGAAATCTATGACATCAGCGAACAGTCGGCACGAGACTATATGAGACTGTACCGCGATTCCGAACAGCTTCCACCGAAGCAGGCAGCAAAGCATTCGGTCTCAGCTCCGTCCTTTCAAATCCCGCCTGCCGGAATGGAAGAACTTGAATCAATGACAAAGGAACAACTCATTCAAGAGATTCTAAAGGCGCGAATCACGGAGGCCCGGCTAAAAAAAGGCTACGAAGTGAAGGGGGATGGTACGGTAATTCTGTACGGCAGCAAGAATATCAAGTAATCATGGAACTGTCGGGAGATTTCTCGGTAAAGCTGCTCTGTGAAACGACAGGCATACATCGCAGCAGCTTTTACAGCTGGAAAAAGCGGTTATCCAATCCGTCAAACAGGACAAGAGCATTTGTCAGTAATATCATGCTGTTTGAGGAGTATCATCTCAAATATCCGTCCCATGGATACCGTTGGCTGAACGCTAAAATACGGCTTGATACCGGGATTGCCCTTTCCAATCCATACGCTTATAAATGCTGTAAAACGGCAGGAATCAAGAGCACGGCAAAGCATTATAAGTACAAAAAACCGGGCGAGCCTTATCGCATATTTCCGAATCTTTTGCTGTCTGAGATGCAGATCGACGGACCGTTACAATGCATAGTCAGCGATATGACTGCGTTTTACGTGAAGGGCGTCTATTATGAACTCACTCTCTACATGGACTTGTGGAACAATGAGATACTTAGCCATTCTCTATCGTCAAAGCGAGGAGACCGCATGACCTACATAAGCGGACTGGAGGATCTGATTGAACTCAAAAAGCAGCACCCGGAATACAAAATGATTCTTCATTCAGACCAAGGTTCCGTGTATTCGTCCAAGGCTTTCAATGAACTGTTGCCGATGTACGGCATTACCCGCTCGATGTCCCGTGCAGGGACGCCGACAGATAACGCGGCTATGGAAGCTATAAACGGTTGGATTAAAGCTGAGCTGTTTACAGATTTGCATATCACCGGTGAAAGGCCTGTGAAGAATGAAATTGATGATTACATTACATTCTTCAACGAACAGCGCCCGGCGTATTCGCTGGGGTACTTGACGCCGAAGCAGTTTAGGGAGTCCAATTATGCAGGAGGTGGTGTATAATTCACAATTTTCTTAGTCTAGTTTTTTTAAATTTGTGTACGATTTTTGTTGACTAGTGCACCTATAAATTGTAAAATTTTTGTGAACAGAAAATCCCCTCTCACTTTACAACGGACAATTTTCCAACAAATGAGGGGTGATGGGAAAGAATATTTTGAGAGCAACGGTATCCTCCACTTTGAAAAGCCGAGGATGCCGCTGTTGCGTGGATACGGTTTTGGGAAGAATAGCAAGCAAATCCGCTGTCCGTACACAGCGGAAAAATGACCGCCCTCCACGTTGCGGAGAACGGCCATTTTTGTCCGTGGGATAATCCCACACCCCTATAGAAAACTGTTAAAGTCCCTTGATTTTATTCGTGTTGTCGAGTATAATATACTTGTTGAATTATATGGAAAAGGGGCGATGGAAGATGAAATATCTGTCTGTCCGGCAGACATCGGAACGCTGGGGCATCTCTACCCGGCGCATACAGATTCTTTGCTGTGAAGGGCGCATCCCCGGAGCGGTGCGGATAGGTTACGCGTGGGCAATTCCTGATGACGAGCCAAAGCCGAAGGACGCGAGAATCAAGAGTGGAAAGTACATCAAAAACTGCTCAAAAAATGAAAAGCGAGCCGTCAATTCTGACAGTGACTCTAACCCTGAATCATAAACCCCTTCACCAGTTCGAGGATACAAATTAGGAAGTATAGATTTGAAAGGACATTTTTCATGGATTGGAATTTATTCTGGACGGCGTTTGGTGCAATAGGCGGAACTCTCGGAGCTATTGCAACAACAGCGGCAGTAGCTGTTGCTTTGTGGCAAACAAAATACGCGAACAAGAAAAAACTTAAAGTGGAGTTCTCAGACAATATTGTTGTCGTTCCGTCACAAGGCAATTTATCTCAGAAACGTGAGTACATCGGAATCACAGCTACAAATATTGGAAATCGGCGCATCAAAGTTTGTAATTGGCAAGTTCGTTTCCCCGACGGACATGGTGCTTTGATTGTTCAGGATATATCTCCGATAGGGAAAATGCTCGCGCCTGCCTGGCCCGTTTTGCTCGAACCGGAAGAGCAAGCCTCTCAATATTGGGAGAAGAAACTGTTCTATGCGTTCATAAAAGATGAAGCTCCTAAATACAAGAAGAGAAATAGCCGCCTTCTATGGATTGTAAAGGACAGCACCCAAAAAGAATACAGAATCAAATCACCTAAAACAATTGCAGAATATTTTGATGAGGCGGAGGCTTATTATCATGCCCACCCTTGAATGGATCGGAAAAGATAAAGTGATCAACCACCACCAAGAGGTTCCCTATCGGGTGCTGGAGCGGCGGTACAGCTTTGACGCGGACGGGCAGCATGACGCCGACAACGGCAGTGAGAACATGATCATCCGGGGAGACAATCTGGAGGCGCTGAAGGCGCTGCTGCCCCGGTATGAGGGGCGCGTCAAGTGCATCTACATCGATCCGCCGTACAACACAGGCAACGAGGGCTGGGTCTACAACGACAACGTGAACGACCCCAAGATCAGGAAGTGGCTGGGCGAGGTGGTCGGTCGTGAGGGTGAGGACCTGACCCGCCACGACAAGTGGCTGTGCATGATGTACCCACGGCTCAAGCTGCTGCAAAAGCTGCTGGCGGACGACGGGGTTATCTTCATCAGCATTGACGATACGGAATACGCTAATCTTAAATTGATATGCGATGAGATTTTTGGGGTGAACTGCTTTGTTTCTAACGTCTCGTGGCAACGAACTTATTCTATGAGGAATGACGCAAAGGGGATGCCAGCTGAAGTTGAACACATATTGGTTTATAGCAAAAAAGCAAATTGGCAGCCGCAAAAGTTAGAACGCACAGAGACTATGGATTCCAAATATAAGAATCCTGATAACGATCCAAAGGGTGCTTGGAGAAACATAATTGCCAGTGCGCCCAATGCATCAACCCATCAAGGTATGGTTTATGCAATTCAAAATCCTATAACAGGTGAGTATGCTTATCCCCCGCAAGGACGATGCTGGAGTTTGGGACAAGATCAAATGTTAGAAGCTATGTGTCAATGGTGTGAGTATACTCTTGCTGATTTAGAAGATTACACTGAACGTGCTGCGGTTTGCAACTTGTCAGTTGAAGCAATTAGAAAAGATGTCATGGCAATTGTTCTTAAAGATGACCTTTCTACGGCAAAGCGAAAGGCGGCAGGCATATACAAAAATGGTCCTCTCCCAGAATTTTTCTTCTCTCGAAATGGCTATGGGGCGTTAAGCCGCAAAGCCTACTTAAAACTGATGGGCGGACGTCCTATGACAAACTTATGGCCGTTTGAAGAGGCTGGCCATACAGATGAGGCTTCAAGACTGTTGAAGGTTATTTTTGATGGTACATCCGTTTTTGATACACCAAAACCGCCTCGTTTGATTGAGAGAATTCTACATATTGTGGGAGGTCGAGACACGCTCATTCTCGACTCCTTCGCCGGTTCCGGCACCACCGCTCACGCCGTTCTTAACATGAACAAGGCAGACGGCGGCAACCGTAAGTTTATTCTCGTCGAGATGATGGACTACGCCGATTCCATAACCGCCGAGCGGGTGAAGCGCGTCATCCGTGGCTACGGTGAGGGCAAAAATGCCGTAGAGGGTACAGGCGGCGATTTCAGTTTCTACGACCTCGGCGAGCCGCTTTTGATCGGCGAAAACCTCAACGAAGCCGTGGGGACGGAAAAGATACGGGAGTATGTGTGGTTCATGGAGACAAAGTCTCCCTACACTCCTGCCGAGAGCGATAATACATATTTCCTCGGACGCCACAACGACACGAGCTACTATTTCTACTATGAGCCGGAGCGGATCACTGTCCTCGACTATGCGTTCCTCTCCGGCGTCACGGAGAGATCCGGCGGAACCGTTATCTACGCCGACCGCTGCGCCCTCGGCGAGGACAAGCTCGCGCAGATGGGGATCGTGTTCAAAAAGATCCCCCGCGACATCAGCAGACTGTAAAGGAGGCGGCGCAATATGGAGATGAAAACATATCAGAAAAAGGTGATTGCCGACCTCGTTCGCTATCTGGAACTGCTGAACGAGACGCGTGACAGCGGTGCTGCGTTCTACCACTTCTGGCGCGAAAAGAGCGCACCGTCTCTCGGTATCTATCAGGACATCCTGCCGGGTGTGCCGAATTTGTGTTTCAAAGTTCCCACGGGCGGCGGGAAGACGTTCATCGCCTGCAATTCTGTGCGCACGATTTTTGACGCTCTGCCCGTCACAAAGACGAAAGCGGTCGTATGGCTTGTGCCCTCCGACGCGATCCTCACCCAGACCGTCAAGGCGTTGAAAGATGTCCGCCACCCGTACCGGCAGAAGATCGACGTGGATTTCGGCGGGCGCGTTGAGGTCTATACGAAAGAAGAACTTTTGAACGGGCAGAATTTCAATCCCACCGCCGTCACGGAACAGCTTTCGATCATGGTGCTGTCTTACGACTCGTTCCGTGGTCGCGGCAAAGAAGTGCTGAAAGCCTATCAGGAGAACAGTAATCTTGCTAACTTCGCGAAAGTGCTTGGCAAGCCGGAAAATCCCATCGAAAAGGCGGACGAGTCCGCGCTGTTTCAGATCATCAATCAGTTGTCGCCCCTCGTGATAGTGGACGAGAGCCACCACGCACGGTCTGAACTTAGCATCGAGATGCTGGCAAATTTCAATCCCTGCTTTGTGCTTGATCTGACGGCTACGCCGAAAAAGGAGAGCAATATCATCTCTTATGTGGACGCTGTGCAGCTCAAGAACGAGAACATGGTGAAGCTGCCCGTGATCGTCTATAACCGGGACAGTCAGACAGAGGTTCTGACCGACGCCATTGACTTGCGGAACAAGTTAGAGGAAATCGCCGTCGCGGAACAGAAAAAGACGGGACGGTATATCCGCCCTATCGCATTGTTTCAAGCTCAGCCAAAGGGCAAAGAGGACGCGACGACATTTGAAAAGCTGCGGGAAAAGTTGATTGGCGCCGGAATCTCTGCGGAGCAGATCGCGATCCGCACTGCCGATGTGAACGAGCTGAAAAATGTAGAGCTGATGTCGCCGAACTGTCCGGTGCGGTATATCATCACTGTCAATGCGCTCAAAGAGGGCTGGGACTGCCCGTTTGCCTACATATTGGCGTCACTTGCCAACAAGACGAGCCAAGTGGATGTGGAGCAGATTCTGGGGCGTATCCTCCGACTGCCGCATACTGTCCAGCACAGCCAGCCCGCGCTGAATATGTCCTATGTGCTGACATCCTCCAACGATTTCGATGAGACAGTTCGCCGCATCATTCGTGGGCTCAACAGCGCCGGATTCAGCGATAAGGATTACCGCCTGTCCGCGCCGGTCGCCCCGAAGCCGGTTGTTCCCCATGAGCCGGAACAGCTTGAGATTCAACAGCCGGAAGCGTCTGATGAGGATAATTTCGACGATGTAGACGGCGAGGCGATTGGAAAAGAGCTGGAGCGGCGTCGTGCGCAGGGCGAGACACCCGATGTACCCCAGAAAGCAGTGGATATGCTGACAGAAGCGGAAAAAGCGGGGCAGGACTACGACGAAGCGCGTAATGGTGCGGAGAATGATCCCTACACAAATGTCCTCCCGTGGGAGGTGCGTGACAAGGTGACGACTTTCTATGTTCATCCGCAGTTTCGGGGCGATGTGGAGAATTTGATGATTCCACAGTTTTTCCATGTGGTGCCGGAGTCTCTTTTTACCGAAGGAACGCTGGAGCTGTTGGAAAAGGAACAGCTTGCGGAGGGCTTTACGCTGAAGGGCAAGGCATATGATATTGACTTCGGTTCTGCGGACGATGAGATTGCCAAGGTCGATGTCCGGCAAAGCGAAGGCGGTCTACCGAAGGTGTTCAAGATGTCCAGCGCCGACCAGCGGTATTTCAAAGAGTATTGCAACAGCCTGCCGCCGGAAAGCCGTGTGCGTCAGTGCAAGGATATGATGTTCTCTCAGCTTAACAAAATGAACACGGTGGACGCCGCCGAGCTGAGGGCCTATATTGACTTGATCGTTGGGACGATGGACAAAGCCCAGCTTGCCGCTATGGAAAAAGCGCCGCTCGGCTACGCTGCGAAGATCAAGGCGAAGATTGAATTACTGCTGACGGAGCATTACAAGGAAACCTTTGCCCGTTGGCTGGAGACGGAACGCATCGTCTGCCGTCCGTCGTACCGTCTGCCCGTGTGCATCCATCCGATGGACAATACGGACATGATCGGCGGGTCGCTCTATCAGGCGGAGGAAGACATGAATCAGCTTGAGCAGGACTTGGTGATGGAGCTGACCGCTCTGCCCAACGTCCGCTGGTGGCATCGGAACATTGCGAAGCACGGCTTTTGCATCAACGGCTTTATCAATCACTACCCGGACATTATGCTGATGACGAACAGCGGGAAGATCATTCTTGTCGAGACAAAAGGCGAGCATCTGAAAAACGATGACAGCCGCGATAAAATCGCCCTCGGTCAGGCATGGCGCAACGCGGCGGGCAGCCAGTTCAAATATTACATGGTGTTCGCCGACGGTGCCGAACCGCTGCCGGGAGCGGTGGGGATGAAGCAGTTCATGGAAATCGTGAAAGACATATAATGTATTGAGGAAGGTGAAAAAATGGCTACACAAAGATTATCGATATGCACGGTAAAAATCAAAAATTCTATTACTTGGGATGCGGTTGTAAATAACCTGCTCAATTTTATTTCAGAGGATATCCATTGTGAGGTGACAGAACAAACAGATACATATATCGGAGGTTGTTATATAGCTAAAGTAATGCAAAATCAAACTCAATATAATATTGAGACTGGTTCCTTTGAAACTACACCGGTTGCTCGGATGCAGATTCTTAGATTTGACATTTTCCCTTCCAAATGTCTAATGATGCTATGGGGGAAAAAGAAGGTCTCCACATTATTTACAACAGCCTTACAACAAGCAGCTATCAATAATTTGATTATTGACTACAACAAACTTGACTATAAGATTATGATTACCAAGTTATTCTCAAACTCAAAAGTAATTTTCACAAGAATGAATATTACAGATGTAGTGATTGAGCATGGCATTGTTGCCAATTGTAGTGTAAATTTGACTAATCAAGATAATTCACATGGACTGGTTAGAAAATACCTTGACAATATATCTCAAATATCAGTTCAATTTGATGAGAACACCCCGACTTCCCTGATGATTTATTCAAGCGGGGCAATCGTTACCTATCGCAATAGGGATGATATTCCATCGGATATCATTGATGACATAATAACAATGATTGGGGGATAATAAAATATGGGAGAAGCAGCAAGAAAAATCGGCGAAAAACTCGAAAACTTTGGTAGCCTTTTCTTTACAGATCTAGGATGGACAGAAATTATAAGGGATAAAGAGATAAAATGTACCAGATCTTCCCATGGAGGAAAAAGGAGCCATGGAATTGATCTGCTATTTGAGACATATAACCCATATCTTTCTTGTAATCAGGGAATTGTTTTAGAATGCAAAAATCGGCAGATGCAATCAATAACGAAGGCTGAAATTGAAAAATGGGTCAAAGAGCTCATAAATTGTATTGAATGTGCCCAGTCTGCTCCAGAATTGAGCAGTTATAATATGGCAGACTTTTCATTAAATACAGGGTTATTGGTTATTCATGCAAATGATAAGTTTGATAGGGAGAAATTCTATTCACATGTAAGTGGGATAAGCGTTCCACGAAGAAGATCTCCAATCAATATTTATATTGCCGCAAATGACAGAATTAACGAATGGACAAGCTTATGTAAAAAAATAGCGGAATTTGGGGAAGATTTTAATTTGTTATATCCTAGTATAAACGGGTCAAGTAAGTTGTTGACAAAATCATTCTCTATTAATTCGCTTTTTTCCAAATACAATTTTGCTACTAGTAAATATTTTGAAGAAAGGCAAGGGTCAGGGGGACCCTATAAGGAGCCACATTCTCAAAGCATTTTAATCTTTCGAGATGAGGTTACAGCGAGCAATTTCAAATACGCGTGGAGTATGTTTAAGTATTATCAGTTACAAGGAGCAGACAGATATGTGTTTTTGTTTTATCCAATGGATTCTGGAGATGTAGAATATGTCAAAGAGCATTTCATTTCAACATTGAAAAGTGGTGACAATCCAATTAGTGAGCAAGAAGCGCAAAAAATTGTTATTGAATTTATAGACAATCGCTCGTTATCTCCCGTAGAGATAGGAGGAATATAATTATGTTTACGGAATATACAGATTGTACAGAGTTGATGAGACTCATTTCAGATCAAAAAATTAAACCTTCGGCAATTAGAAGGTATATGGGTAAGCAGGGTGTAATGCTCACAGCTACAAGTGCATCCGATATAGCTAAGGATATTTATACAATTATGCTTGGCGGAAAGGAAATGGAGCAAATTACGCATTTAGTCGCTAGTGAGGGAAATTACGAAAAATCTACATTGATAAATGCAAAGATGAACGATACCTCAAAATCAGGAATAGACATCCTTGATTGTTTTTCAGATGCAATTAATCGCTTAAAAGTCCAACCGTTTAGGAGCTTTTCTATAGACCAACCTATAAAAACAACAAATGAAGAATTAACCGTTTCATTTTCATATGTGCGAAATCTTCCGGGCAAAAATAGACTTATTGATTCGGAGAAACGAAGCGTAAAGATTAATATACGAAAGCGAGATGCAAATAATGTGTCTATTGACATTCGGCACGCATCTTCGTTTGATGCTAAAAATGCGCTGGAATTACTTGATAAGATTGTTGCACCGATCGATGATAGTACTAATGATAGCGACGTCAATCTTTCTCACGTTAATCTTGGAATATTGACTGACAAAAACAGAGTTGCTTTTTTTGATAAACTTTCTGCACACATTTTCAATGCTTGGCGCCTAAAAACAATTACAAGTATTACAGTACAACGAGGTACTTGGGCCGATGATGAGAATGAAGCAGAAGAAATTACTGATGATAGTGATCCAACAGGTACTCTTGCTGGCATAAACCAAGCCGTGTTGAATGGAAGCGGGTTAAGGTCCAATTCGTTTGTTCAGAGTTCACTTGAACAAGGTTACATTATTTCTGCAATGAAATATAGATATGAATGCACAAAAGAAGCAGGAGAATTTATCGTTGGCATAAGTTCTCGAAGCAAAGATCTTAGAGTAGATATTGAAAAGTCATATTGTGACGAAGATGGAAAATTATATATTCAACCGTTCCCTCGTTCACAGCAAGATGAGATTATACAACTATTTCAGAATGCGGCTAATTCTGTCTTTTTAGAATTATGTAACGAGCAACAACATGCGCTTAATCCAATATAATAATGAAGAAACGCAGCCATACCCAGATGAATTTCCGAGTATGGCTGCTTTCCTTGTTGCACCCCTGTTTGGCAACTACCCAATATCACTACTGTTTCGATACTGTTTTATTGGAAGCTGTCCCATGGGTCTGCTCTTTTTATATAATTGCGAATAATGCCGATAAGCTCGTTATTCCTCCGGCTTTTCTTCCTCCGAAGCCTCGGGCTCCTCGGGGGAAACGGTTATTCTCACCCGAAGGATTCGCTGCTCGTCAACCGACACCACCTTGAAGTGGAAGCGCCCGCAATCGACCTCTTCGCCGGGCTCGGGGATACGGTCGAGGTTTTCCATAACGAGTCCGCCGATAGAGTTGCAGTCGGTCTCGATCTCGTCGGGGTCAAGCTCGATGTCGGCAAGAAAATCTCTGACCGAGAGGTCGGCCGAGACCTCATATTCGTTCTCACCGATAGGCACAAACGAGGTGTCCTCCTCGTCGGTCTCGTCGTAAATTTCGCCGACGAGCTCCTCGATAATATCCTCCATGGTGACGATACCCTGCGTGCCGCCGTACTGATCGACGACGACCGCCATATGAGTTTTAGCCCGCTGCATCTGCTGCATAATATCCGAGATCGGCGTGAGCTCGAATATGTAGAGCGGCTTTTGAATTATCTCGCGGATATCGCGTCTGCCGTTGAGATACATATCGAAAAAGTTTTTTTCGTGAATTATTCCGACGATAGAATCTATCGTTTTTTCATAGACGGGAAGCCTTGAAAAGTGCGAGGTTATAAAGGCGTCCTTGATCTCCTCGGGGCTTTGGTCGATCTCGACCGCCGAGATATTCACCCTCGGAATCAGAATTTCGCTGATGGTTATATCCGAAAATTCGAGCGCGCTTTTAACGAGATCGCTTTCATTTTCGTCGAGAACGCCCTCGTCCTCGATCTCGTCGATGATATATTTCAGCTCCTCTTCGGTCATCGTCGGAGAATCCTTTGAGCCTCCGCAAAGCCTTATGACAAGATTTTTGAGCCGAATCAGAAGCCAAACGAGCGGCGTGAGGATTATCAGAAGTCCATATAAAGGATAGGCTATGAACATCGACACCGTTTCCGAGAATTCGTTTGCGATGTTTTTGGGGATTATCTCGCCGAAGATGATGACCAAAACCGTCATCACCGCCGTCGATACCGGCACATATTTCGCGCCGAAGCGCATTGAGATCATTACCGTTGCGACGGTGGTCGAGGCGAGGTTCACAACGTTGTTTCCGATTAAAATCGTGGTGAGTGTTTTGTCAAAATTGTCGGTAAGTTTAATAGTCATTTTAGCCCGCTTGTTGCCGTCCTCGGCATAGCTGCGTATGCGCACCTTATTGACCGAAGAAAGCGCAGTTTCCGACGCAGAAAATAAAGCGGACAGTATCAGAAGTATGACTATTATGAACACGTCCATTAAAGAAAATCAAACCTTTCCGTGTATATAGAAATACACATAATGCAGTATATCACACTCCTCGGCGGTTTGTCAAGGTAATTCGTGAAAAAGATACACCTGATTAGGCATTAAATTAAAAGTTTTCGGTCAAGACTTTTTCTAAAAGGCTTGTCGGGGTCAATGAAAGCTGGTTTTGTTGCTGCGTGGCTGCCCTCGGCGGCAACGATTGCCTCGGTTGTTTCGCAGACAAAACCCCGCGTTCATGGGGGCGAAGCCCCTCGCCGCGTCCGCAGACGCGGAACTCCCTGCGAAGCGAAGCGAACGACGTTTGCGGGCTAAAAGGTATCCATATTTTCCTCCGCCGGAAAATATGGATGCTATCGTTTAGCACCCCACCCCATTTGTTATGTACCTGAACGCTCCATGCGCACAAAAGCCCCGCAGGGGCTTTGTGCCACAGAAGCGGGTTTTGTCCAAGAGAACGAGCCGCCGATTCGGCATGGCGGCGAAGTTCGATTGGTTACAAAACCCGCTTCTGTTGCCCTCGAGGGGCGGGGGCGTTCGCTTTGCTACCTCTTAGACAAACGTGCGCCGGGGGGTGGGGTGGCTCAAAATAGTATGAAATCTTGCCCTCGGCAGGGAGCGATTGAATTCCTTATTTCCCCGCGGCCTGTCTGCGCTTGACTTCCTCGAAGCTGACGCCGAACTTCTCATAGATCGTCCGCGCATAGCCGAACTCCTGCGGCTTTGCGCGCTCGATGCGATAGAGGCGGCGGTTGTCGTCGGTCTCATCGACGGTGGTTATAAGGCTGACCAGCTTAGTGTCGCCCTCAACCTCGCCGTTTAACTTGTCAAGGCTTCGCGCAAGCTCTAAAAGGTGCGTCGCATAGACGCCTCTGACGCCGATGCAGCGGAAAATCTTCGTAAGCTCGGTGGCGATATAAACGCACTCGGTCGGGGTGGTGGACTGTATCGACTCGTTGAGGAGCAAAAGACTGTATTTCGTCGCGGTGTCTATCGTCTCCTTGAACTGCTTGCACTCCTGAGTGAAGCGCGAGGTGTTGAGCCCGACCTCCTCCTCTTTCGGAAAGTGAGTGTAAATATAGTCTACCGGCGAAATTTCACATTCCGAGCAGGGAACATAAAGCCCCGCCTGAGCAAAGACCTGAATGATTCCGACCGCACGGGTATATGTAGTTTTGCCGCCGTTGTTGGCGCCGGTGAGCACGAAGAAGCGCCCGTCGTCGTCGAAGCGGCAGTCGTTTGTTATGATCTTGTTTTTCAGAGTGCCGAGCGGATCGCTGCCGACCATCTGAATGTAAAATGAAAGGTCAAAAACGTCCTTTGCGACCATTTTGCGCTCGTCCATCGGAAGGTATTTCGGTCTGCACATCGAAAGACCTCTCGCCCTGACCGCTTCGACAAGTTTTTTCGCGCCGATGTAAAAGCTGAGCTGACTTTCAAACGTGAGGATATCCTCGGTGGACTTTTTGAAGTAAGCCCTGACCGCGGTGTCAAGATGGCTTATATACTCGGCGTTGATGTCTTTTAATTCGCGGAAAAGCGGCGCTTCAAGGTCGTTCGTTCCGCCGTTTTCGTTGTAAAGCGAGTGGGTCTTTCCGATAGCGCGTCCGTTTTCTCCGCTTCTGCCGAAAAGCCAGTCGAAACGCCCCTGCTTTTTTAATCTGTCCGTCGAGACCGACATCAGCATCGCCTCGACCGGCCTCATCATATCGTCGAAGTTTATTCCGACGGTGACGCTTTTAACGCCCTTTGCAAGTATCTTCAGGCACTCGTCGGTCTCGCGCTTGACCTCGTCGAAATAGTCCGAGCCGTATACCGAGGCGAAATAATCAGAGAGGCTTTTAAGCGCCGAGGAGCGGAATTTGTCCTTATACTTCTCGCAAAAATCATAGCATTTGGTTATGCAGTCTATATAAGTTCTGAGGCTTTCAAAGCGCTGATTCAGGGCATAGAAGCTGTCGGCAAGCCCGAGCTTCTGAATGTTGACGTGCTCGTTCACATACATTTTGTGCACGTTTTCATAAAGCACCGCTTCGAGCGCGGGCACGCTCAGAAAATCCTCAAGAATGTCGAGACGGTAGTTTAAGGTCTCGGGGTCGGTCGAAAGCTGAGTGAAGACCTTCATCGCGTTCATCGAATACTCGGGGCAGATCAGCCTTGAAAGCTGCTCAAGCTCGAGGTTTCCGATGTAATCCTGCGGCAGCCTTGAAAGCTCGGCGCCCCGGTCGAGGTGCAGCTTGCGCTTTTCCTCCGAGGGGTACATAAGATCGACCAAATGCATTTCTTCGGGCATATAATGTTCCTCCTTATCCGGCTAAATTCGCCTGTATCTCTGTCCAAACCGGTGTGAATCCCGAGCGTAAGGCGTTTTTGAATGAGGGTAAATTGTTCCAATTGCAGCTGTAAAAGGGCGCCTGCCCGATTTTTATTATCTCGTTCGCGAGCGCCGATGTAAGCGCCGCAGCGATTCCCTGCCTGCGGTATTCTTTTAAAACGTCGATGCCTATCTGCATCATATTTTCCGCGTCCTGCGATGCCCCCGCGAGCCCGACGAGCTTTCCGCGGTCATAAGCCCCGACCGCGATTCTGTCGTTCTGCGGCCTTTTTGAGCAGAGCGCGTTCGACCACTCTGGAAGATAAAGCTCCCCGAAATCCTCGGGCAAAAGCAGGCTGGTCTCATATCGGCAGGGGAGAGGCGCGACCTCATCGCCCGACGGCAGAAAGAACACACATTCAAACTTCGGCTTAAGCCCCAAGGGCATGAGCGCCTCTGAGTTTATATATGAACCTCTCAGCGCGTCTGAGACTTCCTCAAGCCTATCCTCGCGAACCGAAACAGCGCTTCCGAAGCCGAAACTCACGGCCAGAAAATCGACCTGCTCGGGGTAAAAAACCTTTGCGCCCTCTCGCCGAGCCGACGGGTAAAAGGTGTTCTCGGGCCTGAAAAAATCCTCGGGTTGACAGCCGACGTCTGCCGCCGACTGCCTCAGCGCGGTGTCAAAAAATCTGCGCTTCATTTTCTTACCTCACTGCAAGGGCGACAGCAATCGCGATATGCGCAACAAGCGCGAGAATATTTATCGCCCAAAAATATCGGTGCTTTGTCTTGTGATGAAATATCTTCATTCCCAAAAGCCCGCCGAACGCCCCGCCGAAGACGCTCATGCATAAAAGCGTTTTTTCGCTTAAACGCCATGAGCCTTTTTTCGCTTTATGCTTGTCGGCGCCGTAGGCAAAAAACGTCAGCGCCGACAAAAAAGCGAACCATATCAAAGCAAGCCGCAGCGGCACTTATCTGTTCTCCGCGATGACCGCAAGAGTGTCGCGCGCGATAAGAAGCTCCTCGTTTGTCGGAACGACCCAGACCTCGACCTTTGAATCGGGGGTGGAGATCTTCGCCAGCTTTCCGCGTATCTTTTTGTTGAGGTCGTTGTCGATTTTGATTCCGAAGTATTCCATGTCCTTGCAGACGTCGCCTCTTACCTCCCAAGAATTCTCGCCGATGCCTCCGGTGAACAGAACCGCGTCAAGTCCGTTCATCGCGGCGGCATATGCGCCGATATACTTCTTGATCTGATACTGCAAAATGTCCGAGGTGAGGATTGCTCTTTCGTTGCCCTCGAGGCAAGCGTTCTGAATGTCGCGGTTGTCCGAGCCGATCCCCGAAAGGCCGAGGAAGCCCGACTTTTTGTTCATATATTCCGACATCTCGTGCGGGTCGAAGCCGTGCTTATCCATTACGAAAGTCACGGCGGAAGGATCGACAGCGCCGCAGCGAGTGCCCATTACTATGCCGTCAAGCGGGGTGAAGCCCATCGAGGTATCGACGGACTTTCCGCCGTCTACCGCGGTTATAGACGAGCCGTTTCCGAGGTGGCAGGAGACAATTTTCAAATCCTTGATGTCTTTTCCCATGGCCTCAGCGAGCGCGGCGGAAACAAAGCGGTGCGAGGTGCCGTGGAAGCCGTATTTGCGGACGTGATACTGCTTGTAATCCTCATAAGGCAGACCGAAGAGGAAAGCCTTGGGAGGCATGGTCTGATGGAAAGCGGTGTCGAAGACTACGACCTGAGGCGTGCCTTTCGGGAGGACCTTTGTGCAGGCCCGAAGCGCAAGGGCGTGAGGGTGGTTGTGCACCGGCGCAAGCTCGGAAAGCGCGTCGATCTGATCGATTACCTTCTCGGTGACCATGCAGGCGCGGTCAAAGACCTCTGCTCCCTGAACTATTCTGTGCCCGACGGCGGAGATCTCGCTCATCGAATCAATGACCTTGCCGTCGCCCGAGGTGAGGACCTCGACCAGCTTTTCAAAGGCCTCGGTATGCGTCGGGAAAGCGCAGTCCTGCTCGAAGACATAATTTTTGGACGGCACCTTGTGCGAGACGTGACCGTCTACGCCGATCCTGTCGCAGTTGCCCTTTGCGATGACGGATTCGTTTTCCATGTCGAGAAGCTGATATTTCAAAGACGAGCTCCCCGCGTTTACTACCAGAACAAGATTCATAGATAAAACTTCCTTTCAAAGAAAAATCATACATCATTATTTTATACTATCGCCGAAGAAAAATCAAGTCCCGCAGACGGTGTTTTGCTCCGACTGCGGGAAAAATGAGGGATTATTTTTAAAAAGCGAGAGAGTTCAAGAGGAAAGGCGTTTTGTTTGCATCGATCGGCGCTTGGGAAAGGGGAGGGAGGAGAGGGTGGGGGACTCCCTTTTCACTCCCCCTCCACATACCTCTGCTCGATCGCCGGAACATAATACACCCCGTAATCGCCCTCGGCGTTTCCGCGCCAGCCCGCGGCCGAGCAGTAGAATTTATAGTACGGAACGCCGTCGCCGCCATAGACGAGCTCGGCGTATTCGACGTCTTTTGAGGTCCTGCCCGAGTCCTCAAAGGGCGTCCAAACATATCCGCCGCTGTCGAGCAGCCCGAGCGCCTCGTCGAGGGTTATCGCCGGGTAGTCGCCGATTTTGCGGTACTGCTTTTCAAAAGCGCCCGGCACGCCATAGCAGATGATCTCGCCGTCGTCCATGAAGTCGATGTTGTTCAGGCTGAAATTGATTATCGTTTTAACGATATCTTCTCGGTCGATCTCGGTCAGAGCGCCGTCATCATAGGTTGCAAGCTCGTCGAAGCAGGGGTGATACATTCCGACATAGCAGTTCTCGCTTTGCGAGGCGTTGACGGCGGTTTTTCCCGCTTCGTTTTTGCCGAGAAGCCATTCATATTTCACGAGCAGCTCGGGCGCGGCGTTCTCGGCTTCTTCACGAGAGGCGCCGAACCAAAACCCCACCTTTGCGCCGTCGGGCAGCTCAAAGCCCCCGTCGATGCTGATATCGGCCCGATAAAGCAGCGCGTCGGTCACGCGGATCTCAACCTTAACGCCGTTCTTTTCAAAGCTCATCATGGTCGGCTCGGCGTATTCCTCCGAGAGCTCGGTTTTGGTGCGTTCCGAGAGCTTTTCAAGCTCCTCGGGCGTAAGCCTGTTGTCTTTTATCTCGATTTCGTCGGGTTCAAAGCCAAAGCCAATCGCATAGAATCTCAAAGCCTCGAGCATAAAATCTCTGTCGACGTTTTCAATCATGCCGTTTTGCTCAAAGTTTCTTCGCATGACCCTCTCATAAACCGGCAGCGTATCGCCCTCGGAAATTTCAAGCTGCCGCCAAGGGTTTCCGCAGTCGAGGTTTGAAACGTCGCCCGCCGAATAGACCTCATCGCCGAGCGAGGCTTCTCCGACAGCGATTATAACGGTCGGAAGGCTTGAAGCCGGCGCTTTTGTCGTCGAGCCGTTCTCGGAAACTTCAGGCAAAACTGCGGCCGTCTCTGATCGCTCGGTAACGTCGGGCATTTGTTTTTCGAGCTCGATGTTCTTTGAAAGCGCCGCTCCCAAAAAAATCGCAAGCGCCGCGCAGGCGGCTGCTGCGCCGTATTTGAGGAACATCACGAAAGGCTTTTTACCGGGCTTTTTTGAGGTCTCGTCGGCCGCAGCTTCGTCCACGGTCTCGTCCGAAAGATGATTCAGCGCTTCGATGAAATCCAGCTTTTTCATATCTCAAAGCCCTCCTTTTCAAGGTATTCCTTCAATCCTCGGCGGGTGCGAAAAAGCATACTTTTCACCGCCGATTCGCTTACGCCCTGTCTTTTTGCGATATCTTTAAGGGCGTCGGCAAAATAATATCTCTGAACAAAAGCCGTGCGGGCGCTTTTTGAGACGGTTTTAAGATATGCGTCCACCGCTTCTCCCAAAAGAGATAAGTCGCAGCTTTGCTCGGTCTCAAAAATTATGTCTCCGAGCTCCTCGAGCGAGACTGTCAGCTCGGAGGAGATCCGTTTTTTCCGATGCTCGCGGCGATAAACGTCGATAGAAAGCTGCCGCGCCAGCTTGCCGAGATAGGTTTTAAGTATGTCGGGCCGCTGCGGAGGTATCGAGTTCCACGCCCGAAACAGCGTTTCATTCACGATCTCGCGCGCGTCCTCGAGGTCGGAAAGGATATTCAGCGCTATTTTTGAAAGATATCCGCGATATTTGTTTTCGGTCTCCGAAAGCGCGGCCTCGTCGCGTTTCCAGAACAGCTCGACGATCATTTCGTCCTGCACGGTTTTCACTTCCCTTTTTCCTTTTACTATATATCCCGACAAAATCGCGCGGTCGGTTTCGCAAAATTATAAAAAATAAAATCGAGCCGAAAATTAAAATAGCAGCCCGAGGACGGATATCAAGAAAAAACGCACCCCGAAAAAGGGTGCGTTGGCTGCGGCACTAGGATTCGAACCTAGGGAATGCTGGAGTCAGAGTCCAGTGCCTTACCACTTGGCGATGCCGCAATATTCGCTATATGGGGGCTTTGGCTGGGATAGGTGGATTCGAACCACCGGAATGACGGAGTCAAAGTCCGCTGCCTTACCGCTTGGCTATATCCCAAGACGCTGCGATTCGGCAAGGGCTTTTCACACAGCTTTGTTATTATATCAAATCCTTTTGCAAAATGCAAGGGGTTTGCGCAAATTTTTTTAATTTTTTTGCGCCGTCAGTTTTCAAGAAGCGCGACCGCGTGCGCTGCCACGCCCTCTTTTCTGCCCGAAAAGCCGAGACCCTCCTCGGTGGTCGCCTTTATCGAGACGTTTTCAACGTCGGCGCCGATTGCCGAGGCGATGTTTTTTCGCATCTCAAAAATGTGCGGCGCCAGCTTCGGGGCTTGAGCGATAACCGTCGCGTCGATGTTTGCTATCTCATACCCTTTTTCCGAGACGAGCGCCGACACTCTTTTAAGAAGCTCTATGCTGTCCGCCCCCGAATATTTCGGGTCGGTATCCGGAAACAGCTTTCCGATATCTCCGAGCGCCGCCGCCCCGAGAATGGCGTCCATTATCGCGTGGGTCAGAACGTCCGCGTCCGAATGTCCCAAAAGGCCCTTTTCGTGAGGTATCTCCACCCCGCCGAGTATCAGCTTTCTGCCCGAGACCAGCTTGTGTACGTCGTATCCGTGACCTATCCTCATTTTACCGCCTCCGAGATATGCCTTTGCAAGCGCGATGTCGTCGCGCGTGGTCAGTTTTATGTTTTCATAGCCGCCGAGGGTCAGATGCGGCTTGATCCCCACCACGTCAAGAAGCTGCGCGTCGTCGGTATAATCACCGGCGGCGTTTTCAAGAGCATAGTTAAACAGCCCGAGCGAGAAGGTCTGCGGCGTTCTTACCGTGAAAAGGTTTTCTCTCGGCGGGCAGAAGCACCTTTCTCCCTCCGAATATCTCACGGTGTCTTTAAGAGGGGTGCAGATTATCGAGCTTGCGAATTCAAAAGCGTCGTCGATCGAGCGGCAAACGTCCTCTTTGCTGACGAGCGGGCGAGCGCCGTCGTGTATCAAAACTACGTCTCCCTCGGCGAGCGCCGCCGCGTTTTTAACGGATTCCGAGCGGGTATTTCCCGCAGGGGCGAAGACCGCCTCTAACCTTAGCCCCGAAAGCTCGGCGCGATAGACCTCCCAAAGCGCGGTCGGCGCCGCGACTATCAGCTTTTCGACATATTCGCAGCCGAGCACCGCTTCGGCGCTTCGGCGGATAACGCTTTTTCCGCAAAGAGAAATAAGCAGCTTGTTTTCGCCCATTCTGCTGCTTGAGCCGCCGCAGGCAAGAACTGCCGAGGTCCTTTTTCCGGCGGGAATAAACCGAGATATATCCAATGTGCTCACCCCTTTTTGATACTTTTATAATATATCCGCGCTGCCCGATTGTCAAGAACGCAAAAATGTAATTTTTCTGTAATCATGCCGCCGAAATTGTAAACGAAGCGTAACAAATTGTAATCGCTCTGTTCTTGAATCCGCGAAAAAACGTGCTATACTTAAATTATACCGAAAGAAGCGGTGTATACAATTTCTCAAAGGAGGCGTTTTAAATATGAAAAGCACAAAGCTCAGCATTGTAAACTCGGTCGTCGCGGGAATACTTATCTGCGCGATGCTCGCCGCCTGCGGAGCAGTTGAAAAGCAAAGCGCGGCGTTTTCCGACGGCGTGTCAAATTTGCCCGTTTCGGAGGATATGACCGAAAGCGCCGCCCCCGAAACTCAGCCTGCGACAAGCGAAGAAACGCCCGAGACCGAAGCGCCCGTTACCGAAGCGGAGGCGAGCGAGCCCTCGGAAATCTCTGAGCCCGAGCCGGCGGAAACCGAACCCGAGCCCGAGGAAGAACCGGTTTTTTCCGAATCCGACGCGGCGTCGATCGTAGTGGATACGGCGGCGGGGCTTCTGGGATATCCCTATAAATCGGGCGGCAGCTCGCCCGACGAGGGCTTTGACTCCTCGGGATTTACATATTACTGCATGAGGGCCGCGGGCATAAATTTTCCCCGACAGATAAGCGGTCAGCTTGAATCGGGCATAAAAATCGCCTATCAGGATCTTATGCCGGGCGACGCGGTTTATTTCTCTCACGAGCCTGGCGAAGAAGCGGGCTTCTGCGGAATATATCTGGGCGGCGGACTTATAATCTATTCTCCGGTGCCCGACGAGTTCGTCAAAACCTCGAACATCACCACAAACTACTGGACCTCGAGGTTCGTCACGGGTATAAGACCCGAAAACTAAGCCATTTTCCATCCTCCTTACTTTCATTTTCATAAAAAGCCGGCAGAGTCGTTCAAAAGCGGCTCTGCTGCTTTTTGTTGGCGCGTTAAGAAAACAGAGGGCAGAGGTCGGGAGTTGGATTGTCAAGATGTAATAGTAAAGGGGACATTCTCCCAAAAATATTACATCATAACTGACGGCTCATTTGCGGAAATAGCGAGTTATGACGTGGAGCTGAAAAATGGCGAAAGGATGGGCTATGGCTTACGAATCGAACGGCAAAGCATAAACGCAGGATATTGTCTGCAAGACAATCGGGTCGAAGAAGTTATTTTGCCAGAGCTAATTTACACACTTTAAGAACTGCCCTCAGGCAAACGCTTGAGGGTGGCTTTTTATCTATCCTTATTTCTTGATTTATACACATTAAACCTGTTCTTGCACTCAGCACTGCAAAGAGATTGTCGGGGCGTTTCGCCTCAAAGACCTTGGCTGCGTTTTTATTTTCCAACCCACATTTGGAAACCTAAATACCGCCTCTATTGATTCAAACCGGCATTTGGGATATAATTTAGTCACAGCAAAAAACAAAATCGCGATTGAGGTTGCTGAAACCGAAAGGAGATTAACTATGGACTATTCACAGATAATCGGCAAAAATATAGCGGAATTCCGCAAAGGCAAGGCGCTCACTCAGGAGCAGCTTGGCGAAGCGGTCGGCGTTACGGGGCAGGCGGTATCGAAGTGGGAAAACGGCGGTATGCCGGACGCATATCTTCTCCCCGAGCTTGCAAAAACGCTCGGTGTGAGCATCGACAGGCTCTTTGAACTTGAGCACAAAAAACATATCCCCACCCCAGACGAGCTTTTGGAGCTTGTCGGCAGCTACGGCTTTGACCGCTTGCAGGCAAATGACGGCGAGGCTGTATTCAAACTGATTTTTGAAATGATTTTCAGACTGAAT
This sequence comes from uncultured Clostridia bacterium, assembly GCA_947623585.1. Taxonomy (GTDB): domain Bacteria; phylum Bacillota; class Clostridia; order Oscillospirales; family Ruminococcaceae; genus Faeciplasma. The sequence continues at coordinate 230,677 of CANQHA010000002.1, forward strand.
TACAGCGCTTTTAAGTGCGACGACTGCAGGAGCGTTTGGGATATAATCGACGAACAGGAGTGCGTTTTCCAGACTTCGCAGCTTGTCCTTGAGGAGGGTACGACCTATATCTCGCTTGTTAAGGATATGCCTTATATCTGCGTAACAAAGGACGAGCCGGGGCTCATTGATAAACTTCTTGACGAAAAGAATTATTGCGAGCTGTTCGGACTTCTTTCCGACCCGGACGGGCTTAAAGCCGCTATATTTACGCAGACCGCATATTTGGCGGGAGGAGCAAAATATACCGCCGACAAGCTCGCCGAGAAGATGCAAATTCAGCCCGAAAAATTCAGTGAGTTGCTGCCGCTGCTTGTCAGGTTCCGTTTTCTTGCCGAGGAGCAGTTAGCTGTTGACGAAAGCGAGTTCAAGATCTATTTTATCCAGCAAAACAATGAGTTCCGCCCGCTTCTGATGACGGCGTGGCTGCTGATAAATTCAAATTTGCGGCCGAGCTATCACGTCTATTGCCAGACCCGCGAAACAAGGCTTTTGGAGAAGAGGAAAGCGTAGACGTCTTCCAATATACTTTTCATAAGATTTTTACCGCGCATAAGCCCCCAATCAAGGGGGCTTTTTGCATAGATGAACACGCCGCCGCGCGTATAGCTTTTCAGCCGCCCTGCAAGCTCCTCTTGAGTCATATCGTGCTGTCTGCGCAAATTTTTAATATTATTACCTATTTGCAGTTCCATAAAAACTTCCTTTCAAAATTTCAAGCGCTTCAAATAACACGCGCCGGCCGGAATGTAAAGCGAATGTTCGGAAAAGCGAGCTTAGCCGCCGGTTGAAAAGATGTAAAATTTTAAGCGCTAAAAACGGCGAAGAGTGTGGCATGATCAATCAAAGCCGATTTTGTTCCCGCTTGCCCGCCCTCCTCAAAAAGTATATAATAAAATTACCCCGAATTTTTTCAAAACGCTAACCGGCGATAAAAGTTCGACACTATATTTACGAAGATCTTCAAAGGAGCAAAATTATGGATATCAAGACGGCTGCTGAGATGCTGCGGGACAATCTGCCAGCGATTTACGGCTATGCGGTGCGAAACATTTTCGATTACGGCGACGCGGAGGACTTGGCGCAGGAAATCGTCTGCGAGGTGCTCGAATCGGTCGGAAATCTCAACGACGACCGCGCGTTTTGGGGCTATGTCTGGGCGACTGCGAAAAATACCCTTCGCGTGTACATTCGCCGCGAGCAGCAGAAGCGAAAGCATGAAAATGCGGCGGAAAAGGCGTTTTACCGGGAAACAATCATCCCCTCGCCCGAGGACGGCGTGCTCGACGCGTCGCAAAATGCCGAGGAGATCTATCTCATACGCCGCGAACTCTCGCTCCTCTCAAAAACGCGGCGCGAGGTCTCCGTGCGATACTATATCCAAAATAAATCCTGCTCCGAAATCGCAGAAGAACTTGGAATCAGCGTCGAGGCGGTGAAATATCACCTTTTCAAGGCGCGCGCAAAGATGAAAGAAGGTTATTTTATGGAGAGAAAATTGGGCAAAAAGAGCTACGACCCCGGCAGATTTTCGGTGGATTTTTGGGGCGATTGGAATCGTTATTCCGACTTTTTTAACAGGAAAATTCTCGGGGCGATCGCTTTGGCGGCATATTATGCCCCGGTCTCGGCGGAGGAGCTTTCTGTCGAGCTCGGCGTCGCGATGCCTTATCTTGAGGACGAAATCGAGGCGCTTTTGGCGGCGGAAATTATCAAAAAAATCGGCGGCAAGTATCAGACCAGCCTTGTCATTCTGACCGGCGAATACGAAAAAGAGGCAGACAAAGCGCTTGAAAAACTTATAGCGCGCAGGGCGGAGGAAATATTTAATGATATTAGCAAAATAGTCCCCGAAGTGCGGGAACTTGACTTCAGCGGCAGGGGTTACGACGACAACAGGCTTTTGTTTATGCTTTTAAACATTGCCGTCGTAAACGGGTTTATCTACGCGCGAAATAAATCGCCCTACGGAGAGCCGCCTGCCCTTAAACTCGGCGGTCACGGCTAGTTATTCGGTCATGACAGCGGATATGACCACTGCAGATTTTTAGGCGCTACGATGCACACCGAGGTCCCGGAGAGCAGCTCATGGTTCTCGGCAGAAAATTACAGGGCGATCGTAAATTGCCAGCTCTGGGATCACTGGAGGTTCACGGAAAAGTCGAGGCTGATGGTTCGGGCGATTGATGAAAAATGCGCGGATGATCTCAGCGAGAACGAGCAGGAACAGCTTGAAATTCTCATCGACGGCGGATTCATCACGGTCGACGGCGGCGTTATGAAGATAAAATTCCCGGTATTTTCCGAAGACGCCTACAACAAATTGACCGAAAATCTTCTCAAGCCTGCCATAGAAAAGGTCGCCGCGATGATGACCGACGTCTCGGACATCTGTGAAAAGATACTCGTCGCCCACGCCCCGGCAAGCGTTCGCGACCAATGCGGAGCCGTCGCGAAGATAAACCACCGCCCCGAATCTGGCGCGATACTGCTTGAGGAGCTCATAGCCCGCGGTAACCTTGCACTGCCGGCGGGGGAAGTCCCTATGTGTACGTTTGGGGTGAAGGGAAATTAGGTAGGCGCGAGCCGAGGACAATTAGGCAAGAGATTGAAATTATGAAAGCTGCTTGTCAATAAAATCAAATCCGCTCTGTCTACCATGACAGAACGGATTATTCTTTGATTGAAATGTGCAAAAACGAGGTGGACATTACACTCGGAGAAGCACGGGAGAAAGAGCCTGTTATTGACAGGCTTGCGAAGGCCACAACAGAGCACAGAAGCGGCAAAAGCAGAGAAAAGTCGGCTGAGCAAGACCTTTAACCAGCTTTACAGTCCTCTCCCCAGCTC
>CANQHA010000003.1 GCA_947623585.1 uncultured Clostridia bacterium
GGACCCGACTTTTGCGATTTTCATCACCTTCTTTCTTTGCAATTATTTCAATCCGCGGGTCCCGTGTGGGACCCGACAAGAACGAATCTTTTAGTGCTTTATGAAAAACTGTTTAATATTTCAATCCGCGGGTCCCGTGTGGGACCCGACTTTTGCGATTTTCATCACCTTCTTTCTTTGCAATTATTTCAATCCGCGGGTCCCGTGTGGGACCCGACTTCTATGATGAATTATGTTTGAACGATATGTAAAATTTCAATCCGCGGGTCCCGTGTGGGACCCGACTTTGCGATTTTCATCACCTTCTTTCTTTGCAATTATTTCAATCCGCGGGTCCCGTGTGGGACCCGACTCCGCGCAGCTTGATAAGTTGTATGATGAATTTGTATTTCAATCCGCGGGTCCCGTGTGGGACCCGACCTCCCAGCGAATAATATTTATAACTAACTTAGGTATTTCAATCCGCGGGTCCCGTGTGGGACCCGACGTGTCACAATTTGCTCGGAATTCTTCAATATAATATTTCAATCCGCGGGTCCCGTGTGGGACCCGACGTTAGAATGGTCTCGAACTTCTTATAGCGATTATATTTCAATCCGCGGGTCCCGTGTGGGACCCGACGAGATACAGATAGATTTTAATAGTCTTGAATCTATTTCAATCCGCGGGTCCCGTGTGGGACCCGACATATAATAATTGTGGAGGTGTTCGATATGACACAAATATTTCAATCCGCGGGTCCCGTGTGGGACCCGACTCCGCAGTAAAAGACGACGGGTAAATACCTGTAATATTTCAATCCGCGGGTCCCGTGTGGGACCCGACATGTGTCACAATTTGCTTGGAATTCTTCAATATAATATTTCAATCCGCGGGTCCCGTGTGGGACCCGACAGAACGCTGCCATTATTCAAGGGCAAGAGGATATATTTCAATCCGCGGGTCCCGTGTGGGACCCGACTTTTTCACATTTTGCCACGAATAGAAGCCTATTTATTTCAATCCGCGGGTCCCGTGTGGGACCCGACAAAAGTTTATGAGAAACATTCGCAGAAACAAATATTTCAATCCGCGGGTCCCGTGTGGGACCCGACTCTGAGGTGTTTTTTTTGTTTGAGCGATATGTAAATTTCAATCCGCGGGTCCCGTGTGGGACCCGACATATTAGTAACAGATATCTGCTTCAAAATATTGTCATTTCAATCCGCGGGTCCCGTGTGGGACCCGACCCATTGACAAAGCCCCCTTTCATAGAGTATAATATTTCAATCCGCGGGTCCCGTGTGGGACCCGACGTTTGCAGGGAATATGATATCAGTTACTATTATATATTTCAATCCGCGGGTCCCGTGTGGGACCCGACATTTTGCATTGTCCGCAATGCTTCTGGGCGGATATTTCAATCCGCGGGTCCCGTGTGGGACCCGACAACTGTTCGATTACCTCTTTTATTGTATCGCAGTATTTCAATCCGCGGGTCCCGTGTGGGACCCGACTTCGGCGGTTCGGTCGTCGGCCGCCGAGATTACATTTCAATCCGCGGGTCCCGTGTGGGACCCGACCGTGCCCGTGCCCTGCCAGAACGGCACCTCTTCATATTTCAATCCGCGGGTCCCGTGTGGGACCCGACCTGACCGCAATTCACCACGTCGCGCACTTATCTATTATTTCAATCCGCGGGTCCCGTGTGGGACCCGACGACCAACACCGCAGCAGACAACGCCGACGAAAAGGCATTTCAATCCGCGGGTCCCGTGTGGGACCCGACTGTCACCCTTATCGCCCTTGGGAATCCCAAACTCATTTCAATCCGCGGGTCCCGTGTGGGACCCGACTATTCTTACCCGGGTCCACCAACTCAGTTATGGATATTTCAATCCGCGGGTCCCGTGTGGGACCCGACTGCTTCTGCGGTCATTGTACTGCCTCCTTAACTTATTTCAATCCGCGGGTCCCGTGTGGGACCCGACCCGTTTCCTCTTCCTGCTGATCTTCATTGGATGGAGTATTTCAATCCGCGGGTCCCGTGTGGGACCCGACCTGTTTCCGACCGCCAAATTAGCAATGGTCACATATTTCAATCCGCGGGTCCCGTGTGGGACCCGACATCGTTTTTAAAAGTAACTCCGACGACCTTGGTATGTATTTCAATCCGCGGGTCCCGTGTGGGACCCGACAGCAAATTTGCATAAATTAAAAAATAGGTTTTGTGCAAATTTGTAAAAAAGTAAGTTTTAAAAAATATTAAAACTTATAATACTTAGTAAAACATCAAATGCGGTTTTACTATTTGTTAAAAATTGCAGTGCGAATACATGGGATATATATGATTACTATAGTTTCGCACTAAATAATCAGTGGGTCATTGACATCAAAGCCGGGGTTTGTCCCGATATGTTCCACTTTGCTTTTGTAGTTATTTCCAAGGTTATAAAACCTTAGGCTGTCCTTGTCTTTGTCAATGATTTTTTCAAGGATATTTTTGACTTTGCGGCATGTCGCAGCGTCCATATTGCATTCAAATACTGAATTTTGCACTCGTTGACCGTAATTCACGCATTCCTTTGCCACCTTGCGAAGACGCTTTTTGCCCTCCGGGGTTTCTGTGTTGACATCGTAAGTTATGAGTACAAGCAAAATTATCACCTACTTCCAGAAAAACGGAGGATATTCGTCAATGTCACCGCGGATATATCTTGCAAGCAACAACGCCTGTGCAAACGGAACCATACCCCATTCGACCTTTTCATCTAAAAACGGATGGGTTATAACCTCCTGCTTTTTTGATTGCCAATGTGACAAAAAAGTTCTTCTGAACGAATCGGTCATGACAACGGCGCCGCTTTCTTTTTTTACAAAGCAGGACGGGTCAGCTATGCGTTTGTTTATCAGTGTCAGCACAAATCTGTCTGCCATAACGCTGCGAAGTTCTTCTATCATGTCCAGAGCAAGAGAGGCCCTTCCCGGACGTTCGGTATGAAAGAATCCTTCATACGGGTCCAGCCCGACGGACTCAAGGGCAGATGAACACATACTTGTCAGCAACGTATAAGCAAACGACAGCATAGCGTTAATGGGGTCAAGAGGAGGCCTGCGGGTTCTTGACAGAAATGCGAAATCGGTTTTCTGTTGCAAAATCATATCGTTGAATACAGAAAAGTAATCTGATGCAGCTTTACCCTCTATTCCGCGAAGATAGTCAGCAGATTCTGCATTTTTTGCATTTATCATAGCTGCGCTGAGCTTTTCCGATACATCCTTAAGCCTACTTATGTCAACGCGCATCGGATAATCTCTGCATGTCCGTTCGAGTACCCATTTAGAGTTGTATAGCTTTCCGATAATACAGTTTTTTGCGATTTTAAGGCTTTCCTTTTCATTTTCGGCAATCCTGTACTGTTCTCTTCGCAATAGGATATTTCCCCTCTGGCTGCCGGTAACTCTGGCAAGAAATCTGCCTGAGGGTGTGAGAAAACTTATTGAAATATTTCTTCCGGCACATGCGCCCATGAGCGCCGGACTTGCTCCGGTATAACCGAATGTTATTATCGCTTCGAGATTGTGCATAGGTACTCGCATTAGTTCTTCGTCCTTTTCAGAGACTACAATGTTTTCACCGTCTAACGAAAGATATTTTCCCGGTGATGTAACATAAAGCGTATTGAGCAGTTTTTTCATGATTATATCTCCGCGTCCGAAATTGCCGACATTATATATTCCTTAGCGCTTTTCTTTTTCTCAAGCTGCGGCAGACAAATATCTTTAACAGAACACGCATTACACGACTTGGTTCGTTTGGCTGACGGTGTAGTTCCTCTTGAGGTGTAATCGTGAATCTGTGAAATAATATTTCTGACGTTATTTCTGAGACTGTCTGTGAATTCTACTTTTTGGCGGCGTTTTGTCTCAGCATAATAAATGCACCCTTGCGGAATATCAACGCAAAGCATTTCTTCAAGGCAAAGGGCCTGTGCGCAAAGCTGTAACCTGTCAAACTCCTCTGTTTTAGGCGCCCCACGTTTGTATTCGATCGGAATGACTTTGAAATAACCGTCATACTCGGGAATATAAGCAGATTGCGCTGATTCGGGGTCAGATCTGTGAAATTCTATCACGTCGCATTCTCCGCTTATACCAAGCTCTTTCGAGCTTATCTGTATTCCGCGCGATATAATAAGATTTCCTCGCTTTTCGGAGGAAAAGCTGTCATGCGCGCGTTCATGTACTATACGTCCTTCAGCTGTTTTAAGGTTTTCAAGCCATTGCTGTTCCAAATACACAAGTCCCCATTGGCGCTTGCAAAATGCAAAGTGCTGTATTCCCGAAAGCTGTATATAGTCGTCCTCGCTGTACAATCAATATACCTCCGGTTCTATGCAGCCGTCGAGTTTTTCAAGCTCAACATCATAATCATCGAAGCAGACGGGCCTATCGGTCTTAGCGGCTATCTTCACGCTCCTATGTATCCTTGCCGTAGAGACAGCCGGCGTCTTTTCGGCGTGCTGCCACCAGTAAAGTCTTTCGACCTCCATGCTTCCTTCGGGTCTTGCCGAAGAGGCGTCATTTTCAAAGAGGGTTTTAAGCGCGAGTTTGAGTTTTTCGGCGTCTTCCTGGGAAAAGCCGGTCTTTTCTGCAAGCTGGACGTTTACGCTGCCCTTGACGACATACAGACCATATGTGATACGGTGCTTCATTCCCATGGTATCTGATGCACGTCCTTCCTTTGACTCGCTGTTGACGCTCTTTGTTATCTGTGTGCTTACAAGTTCGATGGGCGAGACGCTCATTGCCGGGTGAACGGAAACGGGTCCTCTGACGCCCACGGAAACCTCCGCTCCTTTAAATGCGAAAACCTGACCGAACATTCTTACATCTGTCCACTCAGCGCAGGCGATTTTAGCTATAGCGGTTTTATCGGCCTTTTTGCCCTTTGACATCTCTTTTTTGAGATCTGCGCAGGCTTCTGCTCTATCGTGAAGGCTGTCAAAGCCGTCGTCTGCCCTGTCGTCTGACTGAACGAATATCTTTTCTCCCATATCCTGAAGACGATTTCTTATTTTCCTCTTTATGCAGACATCTGATATTTCTCCGTAGCCGTCGAAGTTTTCGCGCGGACGGTTACCGTTGAGGGGATCGCCGTTCGGGTTGGCGTTAGTAGCAGATATAAGCGCTACGAAATCAATTTTTCCTTTAAGATTACTCATTTTCATTTTCCTCCTGATCTTTTTTCTTATTTAAAGCGTACGACTGGTTATAGAATCCGAGAAGATAAAGCCCACTGAGTGGGGAATTGTCCGCAAAGTCAGCCTCGCTCATTTTTTCTGTGATTTCCCCAATGAGCTTCTCATATTTAATCCTTTCGCCGACGCTTAGTTTTTGCAGATAGGGTATTATTCTGTCATGTATATTTGCCCACGTTTTCATAGGCTGGCGTGAAAACAGATTCATGTACCTCTTTGCGTTGGTGAGCCTGTCCTCGTCTTTTGCGTATGTCAGATATTCTATTCTATCTGCGACTGCAAGCAGTCTGCCGAAGAGATAGCTTCTGTCTGTGCTGTTTGTGTTGAGTGACACTTTCCAATCCTCCTTGCTACTGTTTTCTATTTCTTTTTTCTTGATAAATGAGCAGGCAAGCGAGAGCGCACGCTCCCAATCTCTGCTCTTTGGATCGAACGATTCCGGTGAGGAAGCTCTGTTTACCGCGAGGTTTACGATATCCTGCGGCAGCCTCTTGCCGTAGATAATGCACGGTCTTAGGCGGTTGCAGAAGCTTTGAAGCAGTTTTTCATCGCTGCTTATCTTCTCGCGTCCATAAAGTATGCAGGCGATATCTTTTAACCCCGGAACGCCGTAATATTTCGGCGTTCCTTTTTTAAGTGAAAGGTGAATAAGCCCGCAGTCGTTGTGCCATTTTTTGATATTTTCAAGATATTCGCTTGTGCTTAGCTCCGAGGCTTCGATTACGGAAAGACGTCCCGGAGTGGCGGCATTGAGCGCCATTATGACTGTTTTAGAAGAATAATCGGACGTTTTGATGTACCCGTTCATTGCTGACTCAAATCTTGCCGCGCTCGCTGCGTCTGTGTCATAGCGTTCTTCCTCTTCCGTAAACGCATCGACAATAGAGCAGATTTCATCGGTTCCGGCGCTGTAATCCGGCAGGGGCTTCATCGCCGATTCCCAGACGGCAACGCACAGATTGCCGAAATTGCTGCCCTGCTTTCTTATTATCCATTTCAGAGCATTATGGATTTTCTGCGATTCTTCATATCCTATGGCGAAGGCCTCTTCGGCAGTGGAAAAACGTCCCCTGAATGTAAATCCGCTGCTGTCGTTTGAGGATATAAGTTTGGCACTGTCTCCGTCGTTGCGGATTTTTTTAGGCTGAAGATATGATATCGGAACAACTTCTCCTGTTAAATAGGATATTTCTGCATTACCGGCGCGGCTTTTTACATATTCGATATATGAACCCCTCAATGTAATGTCACGCCAGCACTCGGGCGGAGCAGCGTCTTCACTATCTTCTGATTCTACCGAAAATCTTACGAACTCCTGTTTTATATTCGGTATTTTTTCGTTTTCATCTGTTTCAAGGACACCGCTGCGAAGAAGGTCTGAAATAATACATTCTTTTTTGACGTATTCATATACAGCCCGAACCTTTTCGTGCGAATGCTCCGATTCAGCCCAATCTTTTATTCCATTAAGATACAGACGGTGCTTCTCCTCGGATAGCTTATCTAAATCGGGAGCAAAGTCATTATAGTTTCCGGCAAGGTAGCTGAGGTTGTCGCAGAGCGGGTGAGCTGCCGAGCCGGAGGTTCTTGCGGCGGATTCCTCTGTCACAGGGATTACCGTGACTGAATCATCTTTTGCAACTCTCTCTGCTCCACGAAAGTTGCCGCTTGGCAAAAGCTTTACGGTTACGGTCGCCTTTTGCGTGGTATGATACGGTGGAAGCAGAATTACATCTTCACCAAACCTGCCTTTTATTTCGCGGCCAACGATGTCACAGCTGCTTTCATAAAGATTCAAAAGTTCTCTTACCCAGTTCAAGGCTCCACCTCCCCGAATTCGTTTATTCCCGAGAAATTGCCGTCGCCAAAAATTTTCATATCCATGTCTTTGATCCTGCGCTTTTGAGTACATTCTTCGGGACGTGGAAATGTTATAACTCCGTTTTTCATCACCGCCCGAAAGAACCTGACTGTCAGACCGCCGCGGTCTTCGTCCAAAACGGCCTCGTCGGCATAGGTTATTCCGTGATACATAAATCCGAAGTCAAGCTCGTCGATGCTGTCGTAAAAACCTTTGCCTTCGTCGAAAGCGCAGGGTTCGACGTAGCCCTGGCATTCCCTTGTTCCGAGAAAAATGTCGCGCCTGCCGCCGCGCTCGACCATGCGCTTTGCAATATTGTGGTGCTTGTTTTCGTTGCGGTCCGAAGCCAGCTCCGGTCGGTTCGTGTTCCATTCAAAGTGCGCTCTGACCCTGTATCTTACGTCTTTAAGATAGGTGTAAAACGACAAGTCGTTTCCGCCATTGTAGGAAATAGGTCTTATTCCCTTGGACTCGGTCTGAATGGGATTCATGACCCGAACAGCATCTACTATCCACACGATTGTAGGCTTCCAGTAAATGCTCTGAACAATACCTTTCAGCGCTTCATACGTCGGGACATGATAGCTGAGTTTTTCGCCGCCGACTCTTGTTATCGGGTCAGAAAATAGCGCATATGGACCGGTAAGCTCAAATTCAATTTTGTTTTCGTGCAAAATAACACTTCCTTTCTTTAAATTTTATATATCCAGCAGGGGCATTTCTCGCGGTTGGTCGGAGACTCCTGTTCCGGGGTCATAATATCTGCTGTCAAGTATCATCAAACGTCCGTCCCAAACACGGCTTATTCCGTCGACGACCTTTTTATAAAACTGTTCCGAAACAGAAACTGCATATGCCTGAAGCTGTCTGAGAATTATTTTTTTATCGGAAAGAGACGCTCCCGGGCTTTCAAGTATTTCAACCAAATTTAATACATTTTGCTCACCGATAATAAGTGAAATTTTTCCGTCATCGTCGATTACTTCAAATTCTTCGCCGGCGGTCCTGAACGCCTGACATAGAATTTTGCCGTTTCTTGCACGGCAGAAATCTTTGTTGCGAGAGAGCATTTCGACGATCGTTGTTGCCACGCCGTTTACACACACGGGGTAGCTTAATTCGCTGTCAAGTTTAAAATAAAGTTTTTTGAAGTATAGATCTATATATTTTTCCGAGTCGAGGCGAAGTTTTTGCGGATTGTAATACCGATGCTGATTCAGCACTTCAAGCATAGCCTCCTGAGCAACGCGAATCTCTTTAAGCGACGAAACATTTTCGGCCTCACCGGTCATTTTAACAATAAAAACGTGGCCTCTGTCAACTTCTGCATGGCGGTTGCAACGCCCCGCAGCCTGAATAACGCTGTCAAGTCCCGCTAAAGAGCGTATAACGCACCGGAAAGAAAGATTGACCCCTGCCTCTACCACCTGCGTGCTTATGCAAATTCTTCTGCCGCCGTTTTTCAGCTCTGTTATGACCTTTCTTCGATGCTCCGGGTACATATTTGTACTCAGATGATAAACATCGTAATCCGGACAGGAATTTGAAATATGATCAAATACCTTTTTCGCACAGCTTTTGGTATTTGCAATAAAAAGAACATCACCGAATTTTTCCGCTTTTTCCTTTATGTATTCCGAAATATGTTCAATGCTCATTCCTTTGGCGCATAATTCAGTGTCGTCGTGAAATTCGGTTCTTATAAAAACGTCGCTAAAATTCTTTTGCTCTGAGATCATAGGCAAAGACGGAAGCATACAGAAGTGGTTTTTGAGGTTCTCAAAACGAGGCTGAGTAGCAGAGCAAAGCACGAATACCGTGCCCGCATAGTTGCTCAAAAAATTGACGGCGAGGCACAAAAGCTCAGTTACCTTAATGGGCAGCGCCTGAACCTCGTCTAAAATCACAATACTGTCACATAGGCTCTGAAATCTTCTTACACACCCACTTCGAGAGGAAAACATGGTGTTGAGGAACTGCACCGAAGTTGTTACCACGACGGGTGAACACCAATCTTCTGTCAGACGGTCATATCTCTGCTGATTTGATTCATCTTCGATAATAAGGTTAGAATGATGTTCCAATACTATATCCGACCGTCCGAGAGCTTCTCGGATCTCGTTTGCATTCTGTTCTGTAATTGAATGATACGGTGCGGCATAGATTATTCTGCGCTTGTTGTATTTCTTTGCATTAGCAACTGCAAACCTGAGCGATGACAGAGTTTTTCCTGCGCCGGTCGGAACATTTAAAATATATCTTGGGTTGAGACCATCTGCTGCATTCCTGCAAATATCCGAAATCTCATGCCGCAAAACGTTAATGGGTTTGCTGTCGGACATGGATTCAACTTTTCTTTCAATATTATTCAGGCATTCGCTCCACAGTTCTTCGGAAGCAATTTCTTCTGAAAATTTTGTGCCGCTATTCATGAAATCTTCGGTGTTTCTACGGTCGGCGTCAATCAAAAGGGATATAAGAAGCCGTTGATACATACCAACGGTAAAATCTTTGCTGCTATAACTGCGCCCTGTATCTGTGCAGTCGGATAATATTCGTTTTAACAGCAGCTCGCAGTCAGAATTTGCTTTTTTGGCGTATTCGCTCAATTCCTGCAGGTTAAAATCCGAAATAAAGTTTTCAATACATTCATCAACAGGCAACAGCGAAGATTTTTCCCGGCGCATGTCTGTCAGAAATTTTCCGTGCTCAAGGCTGTAAAAATCTTGAATCCCATGGTGAGAATAAATTGCCGCCGCTGCAAGTTCCGCGGCAGGGGAACCTTGCATAAGTTTTTCTGCCAATATTCCTCCTGCGGTCGAATGATCCAATTTTTCTGAACTGTTTTGGCTTTCTATGCTTTTTGAGAAGTATTTCGCCCATGATTCGGAATATTTGCCGCAGTCGTGCAAAAGCCCTGAAATGTATACAACATTTTTAAGAACGGATATGCAGCATTTTTTTAAACTCAATTCAGCGCTCTCTTCAAGATGGACTTTGTTTGTCTGATATGATTCGGTTATCGGATTGTAATGCGAGTAAAAAACTTTACCGGACATATTATACTCTTCTCCAAAATGATTTAAATAATTATAGCATTTTTTATACAAATTGTCAATATATATATATTCTAAAAATATAAATCAGAAAATATATCAGGCTGAATTTAAATACAAAAAAGGCCCGCAGCTCCCGCTCCGGTCTTTTCCATCATATCCCCTTATTCGCTTGCCGCCTGTCTTACGGTGGCCTTGTGCTCGATTATGTATTCCCCCAAAATTACCGGGCGTTCGCTGTCCTTAGGTATTGTGCTCAATGCGCTCACTCCCAAATGCTTTTTAGTAATGTATATGGGAGAGGGGAGGGTTTTATGCCGGTGAGGGCGACGATAACCGTAATTCAAAAATCAGCTTGAAAGGCGGGCGCCCTGCAAGCCTTAAAGTCAAATCAAATCATTTTGCCGTTTTCGACGCGTACTGCGACCTGTCGTTTCTGCCTCTCCCCACTGTAAGGGCGTCCGTTTCGCACGCATATGTCACCGTTGGCAACGCCTTGACATTCTAACATCTAAATTCTAATTTCTATCTTCTATCCTTTATCTTCTACTTGACATCTCCCTCAAAATGTATTACAATATTACCAAAATCTTTTCAATCCGGAGGGAGAATATGAAAAAAATCACAAACAAGATCCTTTGGATCTTCGCAATCGGGCAGTTTGGGTGGAGCCTTCTTTCGGGCGTCGTGACGAACTGGCTCGTCTACTACTACACCGACGAGACTGCGGGCATTTTCGGAAAGAACATCACCACCGGCACGCTGTTTTTGAGTATCACGCTGTTCGGGCTTATAACGATGGTCGGACGGATTTTCGACGCCGTGACCGACCCGCTTATTGCAAGCTGGTCCGACCGCTCGAACTATAAGGGCGGGCGCAGAATTCCGTTCATGAAAGCGATTGCCGTGCCGTTTGCGATCATAACCGCCTGTGTGTTTATTCTCCCGCAGACCGGCAGCAAAACCGTCAATGACATTATCGTTTTCGTGACGCTGATGCTTTTCTACCTCTTCATGACCATCTACTGCACGCCTTATAACGCGCTTATCTCCGAGCTCGGCAACGACCAGAAAAACCGCATCAACGTCTCGACCTACATATCGTTTACCTACATCGCCGGCCTTTCGGTGTCATATCTGATACCGAATATCGCAAGCGTTTTCGAGGCTTCTCTCGGAAAAGACAATTCGGTCCGCGTGGCAATAGCGATAATGTGCGCCGTGGCGGCGATAGCGATGCTGATACCTTCTCTGCTAATAAAAGAAAGAGAATATATCGAGTCAAAGCCGGTTGAAACCCCGGCGTTCAGCTCGCTTTTTAAGAGCTTTAAAAACGCGCAGTTTGCGAGGTTTGTCGTCTCCGACGTCATCTATTTCTTCGCCGTAACGCTTTTTCAGACGGGGCTGCCGTTCTATGAAACAAAGCTGATGAACGTGCCCGACACGATGACCTTTACGCTGACGGTCATAATGACGGTGTGCAGCCTTGCGCTTTACCCCGTGATAAATAAGCTCGCGCCGAAGCTCGGCAAGAAGAGGATAATCATCACCGGCTTTTTCGCCTATGCGTTTGTGTTCCTGCTCGCGTCTATATGCGGCGAGGGGGTAGTCTGGGGTATAGTGATAGCGGTCTGCGCGGGCGTTCCGATGGCGATTTTGGGAATTTTGCCGCAGGCGGTCGTCGCCGACATCGCCGAAGCGGACGCGCTCGACTCGGGCGAGGAGCGCAGCGGAATGTTCTTTGCCGCAAGGACCTTTGCGATGAAAATGGGTCAGGCGATCTCGATGCTGATATTCACCTCGGTGGTCTCGGCGTTTACCGTCGAGGCCGAGGCGGGCAGCTCGACCGACCCGTTCGGCTACCGCCTCACCGCAATAATCGCGACCGTCTGCTGCCTCATCGGCGCGCTTCTGTTCTTCTTCTATAACGAGAAGATGATCATGGGAAAGCTCAAGGGGAAAAATTCAAAAGCAGAGGAATAAAACTTACATCGCCGCAGGTTTGCGCCTGCGGTGATTTTGTGTGAGATGGGCTTATTTTCGGTGCGAGCAGCGTCGCACGAAAGAGAATCACTTTTTAAAAATCACCGTATACCTACAAAAAATCGAGAGGGGAGCGGCAGTATGAGAAATTCCGGGAGAACGGTCATAGATTTTAACAAAGATTGGAAATTTTTGAAGATGCCTCGCGCGGGCGGGCTGAGCGAACTTGCGATAGAAAGCGAAAATTTCGACGATTCGATATGCGAAAGCGTTAATCTTCCGCACACTTGGAACGCAAAAGACGGCGCCGACGGGCGGGGAGGGATCGAAGAGGGCGGCGAGCATTATTATCGCGGCCTCGGCGGATACAGAAAGAAATTTACTCTGCCGAAAAATACCGAAGATGAGCTGATTTATGTTGAATTCGGCGCGGCAAATACCGTTGCGGAGGTTTATGTGAACGGCAGCTTTGTCGGCAGGCACGAGGGCGGATATTCGGCTTTTCGATTCGATATCACGGATTTTTTGCGCTTCGGCTCGGAAAATCTTATATGTGTAAAGGTCAATAATGCGCCGACCGATCATATACCGCCGATAACCGATCAGGGCGACTTCACGAAAATGGGCGGCCTCTATCGAGAGGTACGACTGATCGCGGTGCCTCGGCTTCACATCGACCTCATGAACTTCGGTTCGTCGGGCGTTTACATCACGCCGACGAACATCTCGGAAACTTCGGCGGATATTCATGTGCTGGCGAGGCTCAGAAACAACGGCTCGGGGCAAAAGTCTGTTAATATCGTTATCGAAATTATAGACGCCGCCGGCGACGTCGTAGGTAAATCGGAAAGCAGAGAAAATATCAATCCTAAAAATACTGCGGATTTCAATACGATAATTTCTATTATCAATCCACACTTTTGGAACGGCGTTGACGACCCATATCTTTACGCAGCTAAGGTCACGCTCGTATCTGACAGCGGAGAGGTTTTAGACGAGGTAATTGAAAACTTCGGGGTTGGAACATATCATGTCAATCCCGAAAAGGGATTCTTTCTGAATGGACGATATTACGACCTCCACGGTGTAAATTATCATCAGGACAGCTTTGAAAACGGCTGGGCGATGACCGACGAGCAGCGCGAGCGCGACTATGAAATGATGCGCGACTTGGGCTGCACAGCCGTCAGAATGGCGCACTATCAGCACGCAAAATATGAGTACGACCTCTGCGACAGACTCGGTTTATGCGTTTGGAGCGAAATAGGAATCGTCAATAAGATGTCAGCTAATGATGATAATTTATCAATCGCCGCCGGATTTGCTGAGAACACCAAGCAGCAGCTTCGCGAGCTGATTCGGCAAAATTACAATCACCCCTCTGTCATAATCTGGGGGCTTTCAAATGAGCTGTTCCAGATGTCAGACGAGATATTTGAGCTTTATTCGGAGCTCCGTGCTATTGCAAAATATGAGGATAAATCAAGATTAACCTCCTTTGCCGACGCCCAGTTTCACGGCAGATTCATGGAGCTTCCGGGCGATGTTGTCGGCTACAACCGCTATTTCGGCTGGTACATCGACGGCGCGAACGGCGCTTTCGGCCGCTGGCTCGACGAGTATCACGAGAGGGAAAAACGCCCGATCGCGATGACCGAATACGGCGGCGGAGGTGCGATCTCGCAGCACAAAGATAACATAATCTGGAAGAACGATATTGACAGTTGGGGGCCGCGCCACCCCGAAAATTACCAGTCGGCGATGCACGAGGAAATTTGGCGCCAGTTCTCGCAAAGGGCCTATTTATGGGGAAAATTCGTCTGGTGTATGTTCGATTTTGCCTCGGACGGCCGTGAGGAGGGAGACACTAAAGGCCAAAACGACAAGGGTCTTTGCACCCGCGAGCGGCTCCCGAAAGATGCGTTTTATTTCTACAAATCGGTCTGGAATCCGGCGCCGATGCTTTTGCTCACCGAGAAGCGTTTCGCTGAGCGCCCGAGCCTCTTCCCGACGGTAAAGGTGTACTCAAACGCCGAGCGTGTCGAGCTGTTCGTCAACGGCGTTTCGCTCGGCTTCGGCGCAAAAAATGGCACCGTTTTTACATGGGAATATGTTAAAATTAAAGCAAATGAGCTAAATAAAATTTGCGTAGAAGCGCGCTTCAACAATGGGCAGATGCTCAAAGACTGCGCGGAATGGAAAGGGGTTTGAGCGTCCGACTTTTGATTGTGCACTTATCCCGCAGGTCGCAATTTTAAACATTAAACCTATCAGTATTATATGCATTATACATATTTACCCCGCGGTTGTCAACATTGTCTGTTCAAAAAGCGGATTTTTATTTTTGGTGTTGACAAAATTGGAGTGCGGCGATATAATACCTACATAATCGATAGGCAAAATGTGCGAGGCGGCGGCATAAATTATGATAACCCCGAATATGTTCAAACGATGTCGCGCGCACGGCAATAAACTCATCGGCAAATAAATATATCGCATTTCTGAAAGGAGCAAACTCATGAAAACATACGACAAAATCACCGATTTGATCGGCAGAACGCCGCTTTTGAAGCTCACAAACTACATCAAAGAAAAGGAGCTCGGCGCGACGGTTTACGGCAAGCTCGAGTATTTCAACCCCGCCGGGAGCGTTAAGGACAGGATCGCCAAGGCGATGATAGACGACGCCGAGGCAAAAGGGCATCTGAAGCCGGATTCGGTCATCATTGAGCCGACGAGCGGAAACACCGGCATCGGGCTTTCGGCAGCAGCAGCGGCGCGGGGGTATAGGATCATTCTCACCATGCCCGAGACGATGAGCGTTGAGCGCCGAAATCTTCTCAAAGCCTATGGCGCGGAGCTTGTTTTGACCGACGGCGCAAAGGGAATGAAAGGCGCTATCGCCAAAGCGCAGGAGCTCGCCGAAGCGACCCCGAACAGCTTTATTCCGAGCCAGTTTACCAACCCCGCGAATCCCGATATCCACAGAAAAACCACCGGTCCCGAGATTTGGGAGGACACCGACGGCAAGGTCGATATCTTCGTTGCGGGCGTGGGAACAGGCGGAACGATAACCGGCGTGGGAGAATATTTGAAGTCGAAGAATCCGAATATAAAGGTCGTCGCGGTCGAGCCGGCAAGCTCGCCGGTGCTTTCAAAGGGCATCTCCGGTCCGCATAAGATTCAGGGAATCGGCGCGGGGTTTGTGCCTGAAACTCTGAACACAAGCGTCTACGACGAGATAATCACCGTAGAGAACGAGGAAGCGTTTGAGACCGGACGCACGTTGGCTCGGAAAGAGGGTCTTTTGGTCGGCATTTCTTCGGGAGCGGCAGTCTATGCAGCAACTCAGCTTGCCAAACGTCCCGAAAACAAGGGGAAAATAATCGTCGCCCTTCTGCCGGACACCGGCGAGAGATATCTCTCCACTCCGATGTTCGCGGAATAGAGTTTAGAAGATAGAGGGTAGAAGATAGAGGTCAGAAATCAGAAAGCGCGTAAAATTCGCAACAGTCTGTCCGAGCGTTTCTATTCATCTAACCTCTATCCTCTAAAAACTATATAATGTAGCTGTCCGCGCCGAGCTGTTTTTCGTTGTCTAAAATATCTTGCAGCGTAATGCCGTCGAGATACTCGGTCATCACCTTATAAAGCCCCTGCCAGACCGGAAGCGTAGGGCAGTCGGCACTTCTCTTGCAGTCGCCGGGGCACTCGGCGCAAAATACCGGCGCAAGGCTGCCCTCGGTCAGACGGAGGATATCCCCGACGGTATACTGCTCAGGGTCTTTTGCGAGCATATACCCGCCCTGATACCCGCGGTTGGTTTTCAAAATGTCCGACCTGTTCAGAATCGGCACTATCTGCTCGAGATATTTTTTCGAGATCTCTTGGCGCTCGGCAATGTCTTTCAGGGCGATATAGCCGTCTCTGCGGTGCTCCGCCAGATCTAAAAGCATTCGCAGAGCATAGCGCCCCTTTGTGGATATTTTCATGCTATCTGCCTCCTTTTAGCTTCATAACCTAAGTATAACATATATTTTGTAGGTTTTCAAGAGGGGCAGAGCAGATTTAAAAATCTCGGGGCGAACGGCGACGTTGCGTCTCACGAAAGAACGGCCTGCTCATCAATATCGGGCAGAAGGTTATAATCATCTTGCAATCAAAGAGGAGGAGAAAACAGTGAAAAAAGAATTCCGCAGGAGGGATATTTTCCGCACTTCGTTTTCGGTACTGCTCAGCCTGAACCGAATGTGCTGATGAGTTATCTTCATTCCGAACATCAAACACGTTAAATAAAATATAAGCGGCATGACCGCAGGAGGATAAAAATATGGCAAACATTCACGATCCCAAAAACTGGAGCTTTGAAACCAGACAGCTGCATATCGGTCAGGAGCAGGCTGACCCTGCAACCGACGCAAGAGCAGTGCCGATCTATGCAACGACCTCATATGTATTTCACAATTCGCAGCACGCCGCCGACCGTTTCGGGCTTAAAGACGCGGGAAACATATATGGCAGACTGACCAACCCGACGCAGGACATTTTTGAGCAGCGCATTGCGTCGCTCGAAGGCGGTGTTGCGGCTTTGGCAACAGCCTCCGGCGCGGCGGCGATCAACTATACTGTCGGCGCGCTGGCAAGAAGCGGCGAACATATCGTTGCCTCTAAGACCATTTACGGCGGCACCTACAATCTGCTGGCTCACACTCTCCCGCTTTCGAGCGGCGTCACCACGACCTTTGTTGACCCCGACGAAGAGGGCTCATTTGAGGCGGCTATCAGGGATAACACGAAGGCGATCTTCATTGAAACTCTCGGCAACCCCAACTCGAATATCATCGACATTGAAGCGGTCGCCGCCGTCGCTCACAAGCACGGGATACCGCTGGTAATTGATTCGACCTTTGCGACGCCTTATCTCATTCGCCCTATCGAATACGGCGCGGATATCGTCGTTCACTCCGCGACGAAGTTTATCGGCGGTCACGGAACCGCGATCGGCGGCGTGATCGTTGACAGCGGAAACTTTGATTGGAAGGCTTCCGGCAAATACCCCTGGATCTCCGAGGCAAATCCGAGCTATCACGGCATTTCCTTTGCAGATGCGGTCGGCCCCGCCGCCTTTGTCACCTATATCCGCGCGATTTTGCTTCGCGACACCGGCTCGACCCTCTCGCCTTTCCACGCGTTTTTGTTCCTGCAAGGCTTAGAGACTCTCTCGCTGCGCGTAGAGCGCCATGTCGAAAACGCGCTGAAGATCGTGAAGTATCTTAGCCGTCACCCGCAGGTGGAGGCGGTGCATCACCCCTCTCTTGAAAGCGAGCCGAGCCACAGGCTGTATCAAAAATACTTCCCCAACGGTGCGGGTTCGATCTTTACGTTTGAAGTCAAGGGAGACGCCGCGACGGCGCAAAAGTTCATCGACAACCTTGCGATCTTCTCGCTGCTTGCAAATGTTGCCGACGTGAAGTCTTTGGTTATACACCCCGCAAGCACGACCCACTCGCAGCTTACCGAAGAGGAGCTGCTGGATCAAGGCATTAAACCGAATACTATCCGTCTGTCAATAGGCACCGAAAATGTAAATGATCTGATCGCCGCGCTCGACGAAGCGTTCAAGGCAATAGAGTAAAATCAAAAACACACCGGAATTGGGGACCCGGTGTGTTTTTTCTGACTTTGCAAAACTTGTGCAAAACGGCTGAAATAGGACGTTTAAGAGCAAGATATTATGTGCTTAGCTGTTTTTTCGTACTATTCTTTTCCCATTTTCCTCCACAGTGGCACAAACAGGAGAATGCCCACAAGCATTGCGCCGCAGTCGGCTATCGGGGTCGCCCATGCGATAGCCTCGGCGCCGCCGCGCCCTTGCAGGAGGCGGCGGTCATGGGTCTTAGATTTAAAGATGACTATTACCGCGACCTCCGAAAAAAATACGCCGAAAAGCGCGACCTGTTCCTCAAAGGTCTTGACGACATCGGGCTTCGGCGCACCGTTCCTCAGGGCGCATATTACGTTCTTTTGGACATTTCCGAGTTTGGCTACGCCTCGGGTTTGGAGTTTTGCAAAGCCCTCGCCCAAAAAGTAGGAGTGGGCGCCGTCCCGAGCTCGAGCTTCTTCCGCGAGCCGTTGAATAATCTTGTCCGCCTGCATTTTGCAAAGAAAAACGAGACGCTTTACGAAGCGCTGAATAGGCCGGAGGGGATAAGAACGGTAATGTTAGGGCGGTAATTCGCCCCCACAGCCCTCTACCACCAATCAAGCAGCATTTTTTCCGCCGCCGAGTTTTATCGCGAGCGCGTATCCGCCCCAACATATCCCCCTTTTGCATGGCTTTAATGCGAGAGGGGGATTTTTATATCAAAGCGTCGAGAGATAATCCCCCAAAAATTTCCCCTTGCCTATTGAAAACTCGCGCAAATTGGTGTAAACTTATTCTGAGTATACCGCTCAGCGGAATTTACTTGGAACGGAGTGTTATTATGATCGTAAAGGGGACATATTTTCAGAACAGCGCCGAAAGGCCGCTCGCATACGGCGACGTCGAGATCTTTAATCCAAAGCGCCGCAGGCTTCGCGGAGAGCCCGAGAAAGAGGGCGTTTTGTGCGAGCCGGTGCTCGTCGGCTTCTGCGGGACCGATAACGAACTGATGAACATGGGCTCAAAAGGGCTTTTGGGGCCGAAATTCCCCGAGGGCAAAAACCGCCTCATAAACGGGCACGAGGGGATAGTGTGGGTGCCGTCGCAGAACCGTTTTGCGATAGTTTTGATACGCGGGGGCGACAGCTTTGACCCCACCCGCTATACCGAGGACGAGACCTATTTTGAATACGGCTGCGACAAGGCCGACGGTCTTTTTGCCGACGCGCAGTATTTCAACCCCGATATGCTTTTGAAAATCCCCGACGGCTATGTAAAGAACGGCAAGCTCGACCTTGAATTTGCGAAAAAAATGGTCTTCCCCGACCCGTTCGGCTGTATGCTTTTCCAGCTTGAGAGAATGGAAGACCTCGGCTCGGCGCACCTTTTCAGGGTGATCATGGCGCGGGAGAAGTGCGACGAGGACGCCGCGAGAAAGCTCGCAAAAGACGAGGTTTTCAAGCGCACGGTAATTTTCGGGCTTGGAACTACCGGAATGTTCATGGGCGACCTTATTAAAAGGGCTCACCCCGAAGCCGATATACTTTTTGTGGCAAGAAGTCCGGAGGATTCCCCGAAGGTGCGCTTTGCGCTCAGAGAGACGGGCGCCGAGTATTTAAGGAGCGACTATGCGACCGAAAAAGAGCTTGCCGACGCGATTATCGAGCGCCTCGGCGGCAGGGCGACGATGTTTATAGGCGTGAGCGGCTCGAACGTCGAGCACAGAATAGCTTTTGAGCAAAAGGTCTTAGGCTGCAACGGCGTATATAACAGCTTCTCTTTGGGCCCCAAGGTCGAATACGACACGATGCCGTTCGGGTTTGAGAATCACCTGATATTCGGATCTATCAATTTCAGGCAGTGCCATATGGAAAAAGCGATAGAGCTTTTGGCAAAGAGCCGTTATAACGAGATAGTCGAGCTAATAGACCGCGACGAATTTGCCGCCGACCCGATAGGGGCGTACAAAAACAAAATTTATTCCAAGGCCGCGCCGATGAAGACCGCGGTCATCTGGAACAAAAAATATGTAAACATTTAACGTTTAGGAGGAACACTTTATGAAGACGGTACTTATTACAAAACCCTTTGAGATCGCGGTTACGGACACCGAAAAGCCGGCTGTCGGCGAGGGCGAAGCGCTTCTTAAAATCCTTTACGGAGGAATTTGCGGAGCGGACGTCGCGAGCTATACCGGAAACCAGCCTTTCACCACCTATCCGAGGATCCCGGGGCATGAGTTTTCGGCGGAGATAGTTTCAATTCCCGAGAACGACCGGGGGCTGAAAGCGGGCGATATCGTCACCGCAAACCCTTATTTCAACTGCGGCGAGTGCTATTCATGCCGCAGAGGATATGTCAATTGCTGCACCGATAACAAAACCATGGGCGTTCAGCGAGACGGCAGCTTTTGCGAATATGTTTCCATGCCGATTGAGCGCATTTACGACGGAAAAGGGCTTAACGCCAAGCAGCTCGCGCTCGTCGAGCCTTTCACGATAAGCTATCACGCGGTGAACCGCGCCCCCGTAAAGGCGGGTCAGAGGGTTTTGGTCGTCGGAGCAGGGCCGATAGGGCTTTTCGCGCTAATAGCCGCCAAGGAAAAGGGCGCCGAGGTTTACGTAGCCGACATTTTGGACGGAAGACTTGAAAAGGCGAAGATGTTCGGCGCAAAGGGCGTTATAAATTCCAAAAACGAGGATATAGTCAAGCGTGCGATGGAAATTACCGGCGGCGACGGCTTTGACTGCTGCATCGAGGCCTGCGGTCAGTCGGCGACGTTTTTGAACTGCATTGACTGCGCGGCGTTTGCGGGTAACATTATCCTCATCGGAAACGGCAAAAAGGAAACGACCTTCCTGCACTCAATTCTTCTTAAAAAAGAGCTGAACGTTTTCGGAAGCCGCAACTCCTTCCCCTCGGATTTCAAGGCGGTAATAGATATCATCGCGAGCGGCAAGGTCGATGTTTTAAAAATGGTCAGCGACGTTTACCCCATGCAACGAGCCGACGAGGCTTTCAAAGCGCTTGCGAACAACAACGGCGACCTTTGCAAGGTCTTGGTAAAAATAGCGGAGGACTGAGCGATGAAAGAGAGAATAATTCAGTTCGGCGAGGGCGGATTTCTGCGCAGCTTTGCCGATATGTTCATACATATAATGAACGAAAAGGGGCTTTTCGACGGTAAAGCGGTGGTAGTCCAGCCGATAGAAAAGGGTCTCATTGACGTTCTGAACGCTCAGGGCGGGGTGTATCATCAATATCTTCGCGGAATCGAAAACGGCGAGGTGATAAACCGCTGCACCGAGGTACGTTCCATTTCGCGAGGGGTGAACCCCTATACCGACTATAAGGAATATCTATCCCTTGCGCATAACCCCGACATGAGGTTCATAATTTCAAACACCACCGAGGCGGGCATAGAATATCTCGGAACCGAAAAGCTCACCGACGCTCCGCCGAAATCTTTCCCCGCAAAGCTGACCGCGCTTTTATATGAGAGATATAAGTGCGGGCTTCCGGGGTTTATTCTCTTTTGCTGCGAGCTCATCGACCATAACGCCGACTATCTCAAAGAGTATGTTTTGAAATATGCCGAGCTTTGGGGTTTGGGCGAGGATTTCAAGCGCTGGATAGAAAACGAGAATCATTTCTGCAACACCCTTGTAGACAGAATTTGCACCGGCTATCCCAAAGACGAGGCCGAGGAGCTTTGCCGCGAGCTCGGCTGCGAGGACAGGCTTTTGAACACCGCCGAGATTTTCCACCTTTGGGTCATCGAGGGCAATTTCGAGGACGAATTTCCGCTCAAAAAGGCGGGGATAAACGTCATCTGGACCGACGACGTTACGCCCTATAAAAAGCGCAAGGTAAGAATATTGAACGGCGCGCACACATCAATGGTCCTTGCGGCGCGGCTTTACGGGCTTTCAACGGTCAAAGAGTGCCTCGACAACGAAAACGTCTGCGGGGTGCTGAAAAAGACGCTCGACGAGGAGATAATTCCGACCCTCGGCTCGAACGACGAGGATAAGGTCTTCGGCGCGGCGGTGCTCGAGCGCTTTGCAAACCCGTTTGTAAAGCATCAGCTTTTGTCGATAGCGCTCAACTCTGTGAGCAAATTCAAGGCGCGGGTTTTGCCGACGATCCTTGAATACAGAGAAAAATTCGGCGCGCTTCCGAAATGCCTCACAATGTCGCTTGCGGCGCTTATCGAGTTTTACAGAACAGACGAAGCAAACGACGGCGAGGAGATCATTAAATTCATGAAGACCGCGAGCGTCAAAGAAATTCTCTCAAGAAGCGATTATTGGGGAGAAGATCTCGGCTTCATGCTGCCCGAGGTCGAAAAAACCTGCGAGCTCATCAAAAGCGACGGCATGGAGGGGTATTATCGGGAGGCTTTGAGATGAGCCTTATAAAAATCCACCCCGCCGACAGCGTTGCGGTCGATTCCGAGACCGGCCACAAGACCGCTCTCAAAGACATCTCGGCCGGCGAAAGGGTGATAAAATACGGCTTTTCGATAGGCAGGGCGACAAGGGATATAAAAAAGGGAGAGCGGGTGCATACCGACAATTTAAAGACCGCCCTTAATCTTCGCGAGGAGTACAGATATACCCCGACCGAGTGCGATATCGCCCCCGAGAAGCCCGCGACCGTGAACGCCTATATAAGAGAGGACGGCGGCGTCGGGATAAGAAACGATATCTGGATAATCCCGACGGTCGGCTGCGTGAACGGTATCGCAAAAAGGCTTTCCGAGCTTACCGGCGCGATTTCTCTCACCCACCCTTACGGCTGCTCGCAGCTCGGCGAGGATCACCTCACCACCCAAAAGATACTCGCGGGGCTTGCGGCTCACCCCAACGCCGGCGGAGTGCTGATTTTGGGTCTCGGCTGCGAAAACAACAACATCGCCGAGTTTAAAAAGGTGCTCGGCGAGGTGAACCCCGAGCGCGTAAAATTTTTAAACGCTCAGGACTCGGACGACGAAATTTCCGAGGGCTTAAAGCTCATAGAGAGCCTCAAAAGCTATGCCGACGGCTTCAAAAGGCAGCCCGTGCCGATATCGAGGCTTAAAATAGGGCTTAAATGCGGCGGCTCGGACGGTTTTTCGGGAATAACCGCGAACCCCCTCATCGGGAGATTTTCGGACAGAATTATTTCGATGGGCGGCTCGGCGGTTCTGACCGAGGTGCCCGAGATGTTCGGCGCCGAGACGGTTTTGATGGACCGCTGCGAAAGCGAAGAGGTCTTTGAGCGCACCGTCAGCCTTATAAACGACTTCAAGGATTATTTTACCTCCCACGGGCAGGAGATATATGAAAATCCCTCCCCCGGAAACAGGGCGGGAGGGATCACCACGCTTGAGGAAAAGTCCCTCGGCTGCGTGCAAAAGGGCGGAACTTCAAAGGTCACCGACGTTCTCGGATACGGTGACAGGGTAAAAAAGCCGGGGCTTAACCTTTTGAAAGGTCCGGGGAACGACATCGTTGCGATAACTAATCTTTCGGCCTGCGGCTGCAATCTCATACTCTTTTCCACCGGCAGAGGCACCCCGCTCGGCTCGCCGGTGCCGACGGTGAAGATATCCTCGAACACCCCGCTTTATCAGAAAAAGCGCGGGTGGATTGATTTCGACGCCGGGGGAATCATCGAGGGCAAAGACCTTGACGGCGAATTTTTCGACTATGTTTTAAGCGTTGTTAACGGCGAAAAGACCGCGAGCGAGAGAAACAAAAACGCCGAGATAGCAATTTTCAAGGACGGTGTTACGCTGTGAACGGTATAAATTACATAATCGACGCTCACCTTCATCTTTGGGAGAAGCAGGACGGAATGATAGGCGGTCTGCCGGTAAAGGACCTCGGGAGCGGAAGATCGAGCTTTTTGGGAGAAGCGCGCCAGATGATGCCGGCATATATCGACGACGGCAAAAACACCGCCGAGCGGCTTCTCGGCAACATGGATTATGCCCGCGTGAACGCCTGCGCGGTCACTCAGGAATATATGGACGGCAACCAGGACGAATATCTTTTGAGGGTGAGAAAAAAATACCCCGACCGCTTCAGGGTATGCTCGCTTTATGAAGAAAAGCCCGATTACCGAACCGAGGGCTTCGACGGCGTTAAAATATGCGCGTCAAGGCTTAAAGACCGTGACCTCAAAAAGCTGCTCCCCGTTTTTAAGGACATAGAAAAAAGAGATATGTACGTCTCGATAGACCTTGCCGACGGCGACGAGCAGACTGATGATATGCAGTATTTGATAGACCGCTGCCCGAGCCTCAGAATAGCCGTCGGGCATTTCGGAATGGTGACGACAAAGGGCTGGCAGAAGCAGATAAAGCTGGCAAAAAACGAAAACGTCTATATCGAAAGCGGCGGTCTCACTTGGCTTTTCAACCGAGAATACTATCCTTTTCCGTCGGCGATAGACGCGGTTAGGGAAGCGATAGGCATTTGCGGCGTAAAAAAGCTGATGTGGGGGAGCGACTATCCTCGAACCATGACCGAGATAACATATAAAATGGCGATGCGGTTCATTCTTGAGACCCCGAAACTTTCGCTTGAGGAAAAGCGCGCGTTTTTAGGCGAAAACGCAAAGGAATTTTTCCGCTTCGGCCCTCTTGAAAGGCTCCCCGAGATACCCAATATGCTTTAAAAATAATTATAAGGAGAAGTTAATATGCTTAAAGGTATATCGCCCATAATTTCGCCCGAGCTTTTAAAGATACTCTGCGAAATGGGCCACGGCGACGAAATAGTTATCGCCGACGGAAATTTCCCCGCCGAATCCGTCGGCAAAAACGCGAAGGTCGTCAGAATGGACGGTCATAACGTTCCGGAGGTATTAAAAGCGGTCCTCGAGCTTATCCCGCTCGATCAGTATGTCGAAAAGCCGGTCCGCCTTATGGACCGCGTTCCGGGGGATAGCGCCGACGTTTCGGTGTGGAAGGAATATGAAAAGATCATCTCCGCCGCCGAGGGCAGGGGAGCCGAGTCGATAGAACTTCTTGAACGCTTCGAGTTTTACCGTCAGGCCGAGCGCGCCTATGCGATAATCGCCACCGGCGAAAGGCGGCAGTACGCGAATGTTATCCTCAAAAAGGGCTGCGTGCTGTAAAGCGCCGGCGGGAGCTGCGATTTTGAAATTTTCCAAAATTGCGACGCTCACGTTAAAAACTTTTTTAACTTTTTGCCTTTGAAATCTCCGCGCGAATCTGTTATAATAACATCAGTGTGTTTCCTGAAAAGGTGTAAGTCCGGCTGCGGACTTGCGCCTTTATTTTTTTGGAGGTATTTTTATGGAAGATAAGTATTTGTCGGAAGAAAAAATCGGCAGGCTGATGGCGAAATACGCCGTACCCTGCATCATTTCGCTGCTCGTCGGAGCGCTTTACAACATCGTCGATCAGGTTTTCATCGCCAATGCGTCATATTTAGGCTCGTTCGGCAACGCCGCTAACACCGTCGTTTTTCCGCTGACGGTGATAGCGCTTGCGATAGCCGTTATGATAGGCGACGGCTGCTGCGCTTTCGTCAGCCTGAGCCTTGGAAAAAACGAGCCCGAAAACGCCGGGAAAAGCGTCGGCAGCGCAATCGTTCTGACGGTCATATCGAGCCTTGTTTTGACGGCGATATATCTTATTTTCAGCGACGGCATTATCACGGTTTTCGGCGGAACCGTCAACGCCGAGACCTTTGAACGCTCAAAGGAGTATTTCTTCTGGATAACCCTCG
Source organism: uncultured Clostridia bacterium (assembly GCA_947623585.1). Lineage (GTDB taxonomy): Bacteria > Bacillota > Clostridia > Oscillospirales > Ruminococcaceae > Faeciplasma. Next base: position 25,530 of record CANQHA010000003.1, read on the forward strand.
GCATACCGTTTTATATGTTCGGTCAGGCGATGAATCCCGTTATACGCGCCGACGGAAGCCCTAAATTCGCGATGGTATCGACCGTCGCGGGAGCGATAATAAACATAATTTTAGACCCGCTTTTTATCTTCGTGTTCAAGTGGGGAATGACCGGCGCGGCGGTCGCAACGGTCATAGGTCAGATAGCGACTGCGCTTTTGGCGGTTTTCTACCTTTTCCGCACAAAAACCGTCAAGCTGAAAAAATCGGATTTTCGTCTGAGCGGAGGGATCGTCGCAAAAACGCTGACCCTCGGGATATGCAGCTTTCTCTCGCAGATATCCCTTGTGGCGGCGATGGCGGCCATCAACAACATGATAAGAAAATACGGCGCGCTCGACGAAATTTTCGGACAGGAGCAGTACGCTCAGATACCGATGGCGGTGGTCGGAATCGTCATGAAATTTTTCCAGATAGTAATTTCTGTCGTCGTCGGAATGGCGGCGGGCTGTATTCCGATAGTCGGCTTTAACATGGGCGCCGAAAACAAGGAACGCGTAAAAAGCCTGTTCACAAGGCTTTTGATTGCCGAGGCGTGCGTCGGGCTTGCCGCGCTGATAATCGTTGAATTTTTGCCGCTTGAACTCATCGGAATTTTTGGCGCAAAAAACGAGAGCGCTTATTATACCGATTTTGCGCTTCGAGCGTTCAGGGTTTATCTTTGCATGATAGTCTTCGCCTGCGTGAACAAAGCCGCGTTTATCTTTTTGCAGGCGATGGGAAAAGCCGCCGCTTCGACCATGCTTTCAATGGTTCGCGAAATTGTTTTCGGCGTGGGGTTTGCGCTTTTGCTGCCGATGTTCTTCGGACTTGACGGCGTGCTTTATTCAATGCCGGTGTCCGACATTCTGACCGCGCTCGTCTCGGCAATAGTTATATCAAAAACCTACTCGGATCTTAACAGCGACCGGCTCATAAAGCGTCAAAGCCGCGAAGAATTCGAGCCTACCGCATAAATCCCGTCTCTCTTCATTTTTATATTGCATTCCCCATTAAAATGTGATATAATATCATCATTAAAGCAAAAGGCCGTTTGAGCGGCTTTTGCCGATTTTAAGAAAGCGAGGAATCATCATGAGAAAAAATTTCGGTTCAAAGCCGTGGGTCTATCCGCAGCCGGTGCTGATGATAGGCACCTATGACGAAAACGGCAGGCCAAACCTTATGAACGCCGCGTGGGGCGGGCAATACGACTCGAATCTTGTCATGCTTTGCCTCAGCGAGCACAAAACCACCGCGAACATCAGGCTCAAAAAGGCGTTCACGGTCAGCTTTGCGACTGCTTCAACGGTCGTTCCGTGCGACTATGTGGGCATCGTTTCTGCTAATAAAGAGCCGGATAAGGTCGCAAAGGCGGGCTTTACCGTATCAAAGAGCGAAACCGTTGACGCTCCGATAATCAACGAGCTTCCGCTGACCCTTGAGTGCCGGCTCGTCAAGTTCAACGAGGACGGAATAGTTGTCGGAGAGATATTGAACGTCAGCGCCGACGAGAGCATTCTCACCGACGGAAACGTCGATTACAAAAAGTTAGACGCGATAATCTTCGACCCGACCTCGGCGGCATACATTAAGCTCGGCGAGAAGGTCGGCAAGGCTTTCAGCGACGGAAATAAGATAAAATAATTTTTTTCGGAGGGCTTACCCTCCGAACTCATATTCGGTAGGTATTCATGAAAAAATAATTTTTATCTTTTTATGAGTATTACGGCTGTCCGGGCTATTCTGTCGGTCATAAGTACGCGGGCGCGGTGTCGGGAAAAGACACATGGGTAGTTGCTAACTCAAAGCCGGAATTTTCAATTTATAATATAGACGGAATTGATTTTGCTTATCACCACTGCGCCGAAGAAATAAAGCTGACCGGCGATTATCCTAACCTTGATTTAGAGATGGCGGACAGCGAGCGCTCGGTCGTTACGACCACGAAAAACAGCCCCGTGCTGTATACGCAGAAATCGACCGTAAACAGTCCCGGCAGTTTTATTCGTGACGATTGGAACGCCAGAGGACTTGTAAACGCCGAAAAAGGGGAGGAGTAAAAGGAAAAAAGCGCGCAGCTTTATTGTTCTGAAATAATGACGTTATCTTTTAATTCCGGAGGTGAATTATTTGCGAAAATTAGCGAGTTTACTTGGAATTTTATCTATTTGCGCGACGGTTCTCGTTTCGTGCGCAGGCAAGACCGACGAGATATCGGGCTGCGAGGCTTCAAGCGAGAACGGCGCGAGCACCTCGGTGCAGACCGAGGCCGTGAAAAAGAAAAATACTGCGAAAAAGCGCGAGGATATGACCGTTCTTTACGACAGCAAGATCGGCGAGGAGGACGGCTATAACTATGAGCTTTGGAAGGACAGCGGCGACACGGTTATGACCATAACCGGCGACGGCTGCTTTGAGTGCGAGTGGAAAAACATCAACAACGCGCTGTTTAGGATCGGCAAAAAGTTCGACTGCACCAAAACCTACGAGGAAATAGGCAATATCGAGCTCGACTTTGCTGCCGACTATGAGCCCGACGGCAACTCATATCTCTGTCTTTACGGCTGGACGAGGGAGCCGCTCGTCGAGTATTATATCGTCGAAAGCTGGGGAAGCTGGCGCCCGCCGGGAGGAGAACCTATCGGCACGATAGAGATCGATGACGGAGAATACGACGTTTATCGCACTATGCGCGTGAACCAGCCGTCTATCGACGGAAACACGACCTTTGAGCAGTATTGGAGCGTTCGCCGCGAAAAACGCACCGAGGGCAGCGTGAACGCCACCGCGCACTTCATGCTTTGGGAAAGCCTCGGCATGAAAATGGGAAAGCTGTATGAAGCCGCGTTCACCGTCGAGGGGTATCAAAGCTCGGGGCACGCGGTCATCCTCGAAAATTCTCTTGAGATAGGCGGGGAGCTTCCCGAGATCGATCTTCCCGAGCCCCCTGCTCCGCAAGAGCCTGACGAAAACGGATTCTATTTCATATCCGACTTTGAAACCGACCAAAACGGCTGGGGTTCAAGAGGCGGGGCTTCGGTCTCAAGAACGGACGTTGACGGCGGCAAGGCGCTTTTCATCAGCGGAAGAAATCAGTCGTGGCAGGGCGCCGAGCACCCCCTTGACGTTTACACATTTATTCCGGGCGGCAGCTTTGCATTCTCGGTCAGAGCGATGCAAAACTCCGCCGAGAGCGCCGAATTCAAGATGACGCTTCAGTATAACACCTCGGCCGGCACGTCTTACGACGGCATCGCCCAAGCGACCGCTCAAAAAGGCGAGTGGGTGACGCTTGAAAATCCGAGCTACAAAATCCCCGAGGGCGCATGGGGGCTTGTCCTCTATGTGGAAACCACCGAGGGCACCGTTGATTTTTACATCGACGACGCCTCGGCCGCAGTCGAGGGAGAATAGGGCGGGAAGAGCGCGAGTTTCCGCCAAGCAGGCGGGGGCTGCTTAAAAGGTATTCATCTTCCCCGCTCACGCGGGTAAGATGAATGCTATCGCTCATCACCCCACCCCCGCCATGTTGCCTGCGGAACGGCTTATTTGTTAGCCCCCGCCCCTCGAGGGGCGGGGGCCTTGCTATGTAGTGCTTCACTACAAACCTCGCCGGGGGGTGGGGTGTCTCAAAATAGTATGAAATCTTTACCTCGTAAGAGGGAAAGATTGAATACCTTTTAACAGCTCGGTTCGTCGCCCGCAGAAAGTATGTATAATGCGGCAAGCCGACAACGATGAATACCTTTTCCCCAACTCTATGTCCCTGAACGCCCCATGTGCACAAAAGCCCCGCAGGGGCGTTGTGCCACAGACGCGGGGTTTTGTCCAAGAGGACGAGCCGCCGATTCGGCATGGCGGCGAAGCCCGATTGGTAACAAAACCAGCTTCTGTTGCCCTCGTGAGAGGGAAAGATTGAATACCTTTAAATCGGTCGGCTCGGCTTGTTGCGAAGCCCGATTGGCTGCAAACCCCGCTTATGTTCTTTCCATCTTGACTTTTTCGCCGCAATACAATATTATATAATAAATTAAACCAGCAAAAACCATTAGCGCCTCAAATTTGAACCCGCGAATAACAAATTTTTCTCGTTTAAAAAAACCTATTGAAATATCGAAAAAAATATGCTATCATTAAATAAATTAAACCGAGGGGGTCAAAGCATGAAAAAACGTACCGGCGGAGATTCGAGGATAGCGGCTTCGCTCATTCTGATATTGGTCATCGCTTTGCTTTTTATATCCGCTTTTATAAGCATAAGCGCCGCCATACGCGAGCGTTCCATCGGAAGAATGGAAGAGGGTGTCAATACCGTTATCGAGGAGGTCTCGAACAAGTTCAGACGGGAAAGCGAGATTTTGAACGCCACCGCCGAGGTCATCTCGAACGCGGATAATTTTGACATCGAGGCTACCCGCGAAATAGTCGAGAGCTTTTCGCCCCTGCTTGAAACGATGAAGATACGCGTTTTAATGCCCGACGGTCAGATAATAACCGCCAGCGGCGACGTATATGAGGTCGGCGATTCCTATGGGCTTTCTTTTGAAAAAGAAGCTCCGCTCGGCGAGCACGTCTCGAACCGTGAGGAGAACGGCGATGGCAAATATGTTCTGAGGCATTTTGTGCCCATTGTTCAGGACGGAAAGACCGCCGCGCTTCTTTACGGAGTGACGAATCTTGAAGACCTTCCGGGAAGCCTTAATATCGACAATATTTACAACGCGAGCGCGAAGATATACATTGTCGATACCCATAACGGCGATTTTTTGGTAGACACATGGCACAACACTCTCGGCAATCTGTCCGAGTATAACAGCTCAAACCCCGGCAGAAGAACAAAAGGAAAACAGAGTTGGGACGAGTATACCGAGGACATCTTAAATCTCAACACCGGCTACGTCGTATATCGCACGCCGGACACAAACGGCTGGCAGTATATGTACTATGCTCCCTCCGGCATTAACGAGTGGTCGATAATCGTCGATGTTCCCGAGAGCGAGGCGTTTTCAAGCGTCAACGTCGTCAAAAAGGTATTTCTTGTCATCGCGCTTTTGATGGTCGCCGCCGTCGCGATCTACTATGCCTTTATAAGCCGCGAGACCAAAAAGGTCCTCAAAGACACCGTCGAGCGCGCGGTTTTGGAGGAGAAGCTGAAAAAGGCCGAGGCCGCCGAGCGCGCAAAGACAACGTTTTTGAGCAATATGTCTCACGACATCAGAACGCCGATGAACGCTATTATCGGCTTCACCACCCTTGCCGAGGCGAATATCGACAACAAGCCGAGGGTGCAGGAATACCTCGCAAAGATACTTTCGTCGGGAAACCATCTTTTAAGCCTTATCAACGACATTCTCGACATGAGCAGAATAGAATCCGGAAAGCTCAACATCGAGGAGAAGCCCTGCTCGATCTCCGAGATATTCCGCGATATGAGAAACATAATCCAGACTCAGATGCAGTCAAAGCAGCTCAACTTCTTTATGGATACTCTCGACGTTATCGACGAGGATATCTACTGCGACAAGCTGCACGTCAATCAGGTGCTTTTAAACCTTCTTTCAAACGCTATCAAATTCACTCCGGCGGGCGGCTCGGTATCTATGATGATAAAGCAGAAGCCGAGCGCGCCTACCGGCTACGGCGCATATGAGATAAGGGTGAAGGACACAGGCATCGGCATGAGCCAAGAATTTGCAAAGCACATCTTTGAGCCGTTCGAGCGCGAGCGCACCTCGACGATAAGCGGAATTCAGGGCACCGGTCTCGGCATGGCGATAACAAAGAGCATCGTTGACACCATGGGCGGCACGATAGAGCTTATCACCGAGCAGGGAAAAGGCACCGAGTTCATCATCAACTTCGAGTTCAGACTGCAATCGGGTCCCAAGCCCGAGGTCGCTATCAAAGAGCTTGCGGGCGTTCGCGGGCTTGTCGTTGACGACAGCTTTGCGACCTGCGACAGCGTCACAAAAATGCTGGCACAAATAGGCATGAGGGCCGAGTGGACGATGCACGGCAAGGAAGCCGTTTTGAGAGCGCGTCAGGCGGTCGAAATGGGCGACGAGTTCTATGCCTACATAATCGACTGGGCGCTGCCCGATCTCAGCGGTCTTGAAGTCGTAAGGCAGATACGCGCAATAGTCGGCGAGCATATACCGATAGTCATTCTCACAGCATATGATTGGACCGCTTTTGAGGACGAGGCCAAAGAGGCCGGCGTGACGGCGTTTTGCAACAAGCCGATATTCCTCTCAGAGCTGAGAGACACGCTTATCACCGCTATCGGAAAAACTCAGGCCGAGCCCGACGCCGAGACCGAAGCCGAAAACAAACGCCGCGAGCTTCTCGGAGGGCGAAGAATACTTCTTGTAGAGGACAACGAGCTCAACCGTGAGATAGCGCAGGAGCTTCTTTCGGGCAGCGGTATTCTCGTCGAGACCGCTCAGGACGGTTCGGTCGCGGTGGATATGGTGAAGAATTCTCAGCCGGGATATTACGACCTTGTGCTGATGGATATTCAGATGCCGGTCATGAACGGCTATGACGCCGCAAAGGCGATCAGGGCGATCGACGATCACCGTCTCGCCTCGGTGCCGATAATCGCCATGACCGCGAACGCCTTTGAGGAGGACCGCAGACAGGCGCTTGCGAGCGGAATGAATGATCACATAGCAAAGCCGATCGACGTTAAAAAGCTGATGAAGGTGCTGACCGCTCAGTTGGACGAAAAGAAGAAATAGGGGAACGCCTATAAAAAGCCGCCGACTTTTACGCCGGCGGCAAATTGTTTATATGCGCTCAAACGGCGGCGCTTCGGGGCGGCCGCTCGGGCTTCGCCGCCATGCCGAATCGGCGGCTTGTTCTCTTGGACAAAACCCGCTTCTGTGGCACAATGCCCCTGCGGGGCTTTTGTGCGTATGGAGCGTTCGGGGACATAGCGCAGAAGAAAAGGTATCCATATTTTCCTCTGCCGGAAAATATGGATGTTATCGTCTATCACCCCACCCCCAACGCACGAACTGCGGGTGGCAGATTTTGTGAAGCCCCCGCCCCTCGAGGGGCGGGGGCGGCTCACTTGCCCCTATCCGTAGAAAGTGCGGCGGGGGTGGGGGTGGCTAAACGATAGCATTCTTCTTACCCGCGTGAGCGGGGAAGATGAATACCTTTTTACCGCCCGGCTCGTCTTTCGGCGAAAGTATGAAAACGCTTCAAAAACTGCCAAGCCGTCTCAGCCGCTGGCAGTAATTATCCCCCCCGCAACCAAACCCTGCGAAAAACCTACTTGATTTATGAGAAGACGAAATGAGGTGATTTTGTGGAGGACAACGACATAGTTGCGCTGTTTTTCAATCGAGACGAAAATGCCGTTCTGAAGACCAAGGAAAAATACGGCGGACTCTGCCTCGGCATCGCGGGGAACATTTTGAAAAATCGCGGCGACGCGGAAGAATGTTTCTCCGACGCGCTTATGGCGCTTTGGAAGAGCATTCCGCCGACGCGGCCCGCAAATTTCAAGGCGTATCTCTGCAAAATAACCCGAAACCTTTGCATGACAAGGCTCGATTACGTCACCGCCGAAAAGCGAAGCGCTTCGTTTGAGGTGCCGCTTTCCGAGCTCGGAGAGGTTCTCCCCGACGGCGACGCTCAAGGCGAGATCGACCGCGTTGAGTTTGCGATGCTTCTCAACGAATTTCTTTCCGAAATAAATCCGGATCAGAGAAAAATATTCGTACGCAGATATTTTTTCTTTGATTCGGTTGCGGACATTTCGGAAGATCTCGGGCTTTCTCAGAGCGGGGTAAAATCTTCTCTTTTAAGAACAAGAAGAAGGCTTAAAAAATTTTTAACAGAAAAGGAGTGCGGATTATGAACGGCAGATTTGTCGCCGAGGCGTTCGGCGAAATAGACGACAGATTCCTTGCCGAGGCTTTTGAGACCATACATTCCGAAAGCGTTCGCGAGAGGAGAATAACATTGAAAAAGAAAAAGATAGTCGCGGCGGCCGTTGCCGCGGCAATAGCAGCGGCGCTCGCCGTTACCGCTGCGGCGGTATATTTCGGCGGGCTTCAAAAAATGAAAGGCTTCCTTGACGGCATAAACGAAAGTCATAACGTTCCCGAGGCGCTGACCGGCATAGACCCCGAAAAAATCGGCGTCGAGCTTGACGCCGAGCTTACCGAGCCGGGCAAAGCAAAGTTGACAAGCATAGTCGCCGGAAAGCACGGCTTTATTGCGACGCTGGCGTTCAACGCAAACGGCACCGGCCTTACCGACGGCGCAGACCTCGATGACGGCACCTACGTCATTGAATGGCCGAATTTCGAGGGAGTTTCAAACGGAGAAACGGTGCTTATCAATTCAACGATGGCGTTTACTTTCGTTTCGGAAGAGGACGGAATTCTGACCTTTGTTGCAAGAGTCGGCATGGACGACGGCGAGGGCGGGGGTATCCCCGACGAGCTTACGCTCACGGCGAGCGGAATAGCCTATGCCGCCTATGAAAACTTCCAAGCGCCGATAAATTTCTATTCTCTTGATGGTCAGAAAATGAGCGTTTCCTCAGATGAATACACGGCGCTTGAAAGCAAGAGATCGCTTAACGCCGCAGAATATGTCGGAGCAGAGTTTTATGCCGAGCTCGACGAGTTCGGGGTATATTTCTCTGCTCCCGAAATGACGAAGGAACAATACCGTGAAATGGTTGACGCGGCGTTTAACGCGCAGCTCGAATTCAAAATGAAGGACGGCACGGTCATCAAAAACAGGCTGTTTGACTTCGGCGTTCTTGATGATGGCGGCGCCATGCTGCTTGGCGGATATACCACGAACAAAACCGGCGTTTTCTATCAGTTCGGCTCGCTCGTTGACACCGATCAGATCGCGAGCGTTTCGATGAACGGAGTGGAATTTGTGTTCTCCGAGTGAGGGGGCAGGGGAAACTTGCGCGCTGAGGGGCGAACGGAAACTCAACGCTTGCGCTTTATCCCTGCCTTTGCCGCAAGCCGACCCAACCGCTTAAAAGGTATCCATATTTTCCTCAGCCGGAAAATATGGATGCTATCGTCTATCACCCCACCCCCGCTACGTTGCCTGCGGAACGGCTAAGTTTGAGAGCCCCCGCCCCTTTAAAGGGGCGGGGGCTTTCGCTTTATTACCTTTTAGACAAACGTACTGCGGGGGTGGGGTGGCTAAAAATAGCATGAAATCATTACCTCGTGAGAGGGAATGATTGAATACCTTTTACCCCGCGAACGTCGGGCGTTTTTCACATCTTCCCCACCCTCTCCTCCCTCCCCTGAAGGGGAAGGCTCCTTCACTTTTCTGAGCGTGCAGAAAAGTGAAGCGAAAAGACACGCAAGGGAGAGGGAAACGCCGCGCCATTACGTTGTGAAAGAAATAACACAGTCACGCGGCGTAAGCGAAGTCGCCTCGGCTTTGCCTCGGGTCTGCTTCGCAGACTTCCGCCTTCGCCAAACGACCTCTCCTTAAAACGCTGCCGGTAGCCGCGCCTTCGCAAAAAGTCTTTTGCCGAATATGTATGCAGAGGGAAACGGCGCGGCGTTGCGCCATTCGGCGCACATTCCAAGTCCCTGGCTTGCAGCTATTACCTACTTTCTGCGGAGCTTGAGCAGCCGCGAAATTCCTCCAATCCGACTTCTGACCTCTGCTTTCTTGCTGCGTCCGTTTCGGACGCAGCCCCTCATTGACTTTTCCTACTCATAATGTTATAATAAACTGACATCGCAATTTTGCTCATGGCAGTTTATTTTCATAATGGAGGCTTTAAAATGAAATTTCTGAGGTTCGCAGCACTTCTCACCGCCCTGACGCTTGCGCTTTCGGCCTGCGGTTTCAGCTCAAAAAGGGCGCTGATAGACCCCTCAAAGGTCACCCCCGCGGAAAGCTATGACTTTGAAAAGCTCGTCTTTTCGGGGATAGAGGAATCCGAGTTCGAGGCGTATCTTGAGGCCGAGGACGGCACGCACGGCAGCGGGGTTTCTGTAAAAACCGACGATTCGGGAAGCTCGGGCGGGGCTTATGTCGATATCTCCGACAACTCTGGCTTTAAGCTCACCGTAGATATCCCCACCGGCCAATTCTATAAAATAACCGTCTGTCACCGCGCCGGCGATCACAAGGAAAACGACCTTTTGTTCAACGGTCAGAAAGTCATGACTATCTATTCCGAATCGGGCGGCTGGCAGGAGAACGAGGCGGACGGAATCTTCCTTGAAAGCGGCGTGAACGTGATAACCCTCGGCTCGGGGTGGAGCTGGTTCTCGATAGATTATATCGAGATCGAGGACGGAAGCTCGATTTCAAACGACGTTTATTCCGGCATGAGCGAAACGCTTTCAAACGAATACGCCAACCTCAAAACTCAGAATATTTATCAGTATCTTCGCGCGATATACGGAAAGCGCACGCTTGCGGGTCAATGCACCGACTACGGCAACAACACCGAGACTGACGCGCTTTATAAGGGCCTCGGCAAATATCCGGCAATAAGGACCTTCGACTTCATCTTCGACAGCCCGAGCTATCCGTATCCCAACGACCGCCCCGCGAAGGATTACGACCTCGCTATCAAGTGGAGCAAGGACGGCGGGCTTGTGGTCTATGACTGGCACTGGCACGCGCCCTGCGGCAGCCCCGATTTTTACGCCGAAAACACAACCTTCAGGCTCTCAAACGCCGTAACCGACAAGGATTTGGCGCACATGGATCTTGAAGATATAAAGAAGCTCTATGACGGCGGCGAGATAAGCGAGGAAGCATATAAACTTGTGAGCGACATCGATGTAATTTCCGGCTATTTGCAAAAGTTCGAGGACAACAACGTCACCGTTTTGTGGAGACCCTTGCACGAGGCTTCGGGCGGCTGGTTCTGGTGGGGAGCGTCCGGCTCGGAACCTTACAAGTGGCTTTGGAGGCTGATGTATGAGCGCATGACCGACTATCATGAGCTTGACAACCTCATCTGGGTATGGAACGCTCAGGACGAAGAGTGGTACCCGGGAGACGATTACTGCGACATCGCGGCGATAGATATTTACGGCGAGGCGCATAACTACGGCGTATCTCCGGCAACGCTCGCGGATATGAGTGAGTGGTCAGACGGCGAAAAGATGGTCACGATGAGCGAATGCGCGACCATGCCCGACCCCGACCTTATCGTCAGGGACAACGCATATTGGCTTTGGTTCGCGGTCTGGAACTGGGATTACATCGTAAAGGACGGCACGCCCGAGCTTTCCGACGCCTATACCGACTTTGACATGATGAAAAAGGTCTATGACAGCGAGGTAATCATCACCCGCGACGAACTGCCGAAGTTTTGATTGTATCGGGGAGGTGGTTTTCTTCTTTATCAATAGAAGCAATGCCCAAACCGAGTATATTTTCAGAGGTCTCAACGATGCCCGCACTTTCTGCGGGCAGATTGATTTTGGCGGCATTGATATTGTTTGCCTCGCTCGGCGCTCGGCAAAAGGGGACCCCCGGCGAGGGTCCCCCCACGCGAAAACTGTCCACCGGACAGTTTTCGCTCCCCCTCCTGCGCTTTGTTTCACAAAAGATTCCGCTTCTGCGGAAGCGGCGAGGGGCTTCGCCCCTCGACCCGACAAGCCTTTTGAAAAAGGCTTGAGCGAAAACTTTTAGTTTTATGTGCTCGGCGCGAAAGCTCCCTAAAAGAAAAATCTCTTGTATTCCCCCTGATTCTGTGATATAATTAAAAAAACTCAAACCGAAAGGCGGGAAAGATCATGCCAGATCGCGTTGTTGAGCTTTATTCCGACGCCGACGCGCTCAAGCTCAAAAGAAAAATAAAAATATGGGTCTTTGCGCTTTTGCTGGCGGCGGCAGCGGCGCTTGCCGTCTGCTCGGCGTTCGCTGCGACCGCGACGACCCTCACCGCCGAAAAAGCCGAGGTCTCGGCGATTTTGACGAGCACCTTCTCGGGCTGGGCGATAATTTACTGCGCGATATTCGTCGTCGGCTCGACCCGCCGAGAACTCTCTCACGCGGCCACCCTCAGAACCTCCGAGCGCGAAAGGGTGGAGGGAAAAATTACTTTTAACGGCGAAAGGCTGAGGATCAAAAAAAGCATCTCCGCTCGGGGAGTTACGGTCGAAACGGCCGACGGCGCAAAAAAATTCTGGGTCGCCGAGAGCCGAGCCGGCATACTGAAAGAGGCGAACGCCTCGGCGGTTTACATATCTCACGGATATGTGGCGGCATATGAGGCGGCAAAATGAGATTTTTAAAGAACGTTTTTTCGCAGCTCCACACCTTTGTTCTCTGGGCGCTTCTCTCGGCGATTTTCTGGAGCTGGATATTCACCCTCGTCACCGACGTTTCGCCCGAAAAAAAGATCTCGGTCTACTGCTATGTGCCGAGTATAAGCGACGTCGAGCTTTCCGCGCGGCTTGAAGAGGAAAAGCCCGAGGGCATCGAGATGGTAAAGGTCCGCAGCTTTGAGTATGTGATGTTCAACGTCGATTACATCGAAAACGGCGACATTTTCATAATCCCCGAGTCGATGATATCCGAGTATGACGAGCTGCTTCTTGACCCCGACGGCGGTATAAAAATATATGACTGCGCCGAAAAACGCGGCTCGGCCGACAGCTTCATCGGCTATTCCGACGAGGATTATTATCTGTTTTTCGGAGCGAACTCCTTGCACCTTGAAGACGAAAGCGCAAAAAAGGTCGCCGAGCTGCTTATCGGGCTCGACTGACCGCCAAATAAATTTTTTGGGAGGTTTAAAATGAAAAAGCATTTATCAGTGATCCTTGCGGTGATTATTGCGGCGTCGCTCGCTCTGACGGCCTGCGGAAATACCGAAAGCCCCGAAGATTCGGGCGCTGACGGCTCGGTAACCGAAAAGCCGGTTCCGACCGCAAACGACGGCTTCTGCGGAGACCTTGAAAGCATCGCCCCGACAGAAAAGCTCGACGGCGGAAACCTCTATGTCGAAAAGGTCGAAAACCTGCCCGATAATTTCATCATGGGCGTAGACGCTTCCTCGGTCATCGCCGAGGAGGACAGCGGCGTAAAGTTTTATAACTATGACGGCGCCGAGCAGGACGTTTTCAAAACTCTTGCCGAGAACGGCGTAACGCACATTCGCGTGCGCGTCTGGGTCGATCCTTACGACGAAAACGGCAACGGCTACGGCGGCGGCAACAACGACGCCGAAAAAGCGGTGCAGATCGGCGCGAGGGCGGCAAAATACGGGCTTCGGCTCATCGTTGACTTCCACTATTCCGATTTCTGGGCCGACCCCGGCAAGCAGATGGTCCCCAAGGCTTGGAAAGACCTCAGCCTTGAAGCAAAAACCGACGAGGTTTATAAATTCACCAAAGAAACCCTTGAAAAGATAAATGCCGCCGGAGGGGTGGTCGGCTTGGTTCAGGTCGGAAACGAGACCAACGGCGCCCTTTGCGGAGAGACGACATGGGACGGCGTTTGCGCCGTGATGTCCGCGGGCAGCAAGGCGGTCCGCGAGGTCTGCCCCGAGGCGCTCGTCACCGTTCACTTTGCAAATCCCGAGCACTCCGGCACCTACGCCTCATATGCAAAGCAGCTCAGCGACCACGGCGTTGATTATGACGTTTTCGGAAGCTCATACTATCCGTTCTGGCACGGAACGCTTCAGAATCTGACCTCGGTGCTTTCAAACGTCGCAAGCACCTACGGCAAAAAGGTAATGGTGCTCGAGACATCTTACGCCTATACCCCCGACGACACCGACTTCAACGGAAACACCATAAGCGATTCGACGAACGGCATCACTAAAAATTATCCCTTCACCGTTCAGGGTCAGGCAAATGCTCTAAGAGACGTCATCGACGCCGCGGCTAAAGCCACAAACGGCATCGGCGTGTGCTATTGGGAGGGGACTTGGATAACCGTGGGCGGGGCTTCCCGCGAGGAAAACAGCGCGCTTTGGGAGAAATACGGCTCGGGCTGGGCGAGCAGCTATTCCGCTTCATACGACCCCAACGACGCCGGAAAATATTACGGCGGAAGCGCGGTTGACAATCAGGCGTTGTTCGGCGCCGACGGTATTCCGCTGCCGAGCCTTCGGGTCTTCAACCTTGTCAGATACGGCAACGACGCCGAGATACTTCCCGAATCCGCCGAGGACGTTTCTCTTTTAATAGAAGAGGGCTGGGAGATAGTTCTTCCCGAGACGGTCAACGTGATAATGACCAACGGAAAAAAAGAATCCGTCGCGGCTCAGTGGTCCGAGGAGGACATTGAGGCGGCGAAAAACGGCGGCATAGGAAAATACGTCATAAAGGGAGCGGTGGGCGATCTCGAAGTCAGATGCAGCCTGACGGTGCTCGGGCGAAACTACCTTGTAAATTACAGCTTTGAGGACGGCGAGACCGGCTGGACCCTCGACAACATATCCGGCGCGGATCAGCTTTACGTCGAGGACAAAAAGGACGATTCGCTCACCGGCACAAAGCATATGCACTTCTGGGACGCGAGTGACGGCGCTGAATTTACCGTTGAGCAGACGGTCGAAAACCTCCCCGCCGGAACTTACAGATACTCTATCTCGATAATGGGCGGAGACGCGGGCGATTACGAGTGTTACGCCTATATCAAGCAGGGCGGAGAGATCGCCGCCACCGCCCCGATGGAGATAACCTCATACGGAAGCTGGGATTCGGGCGATATCGAAAACATCGCGGTCTCGGAGGGCGAAAGCCTCACCGTCGGCATCTATGTCAAATGCTCGGGCGCGGGCGGCGGAGCATGGGGAAAGATCGACGACGCTTTCCTCAACAAAACCGAATAACTTTTCGGGAGAAGATATCAAAAACGGCTGTTGGATAAAAATAACAGCCGTTTTTTGCCGTAAAGGGGAGTATTTATTTAAAACGTTGAAGCACTATTGAGCAATTCGCACAAAAAGTCTCACAAAAATTCATAAAAAACGATTAAGGCTTTTTAATGTTAAAATTATTGAATTCCGAAAAACGCTGTGTTATAATATGTAAGGTGACAGTTTGCGAACAGGGATATCCCTGTTCTTCATCACAGCAAAGCTGTGATGAAGAAAAATTGTTATCAACCCTAATTATTCAGGAGGACTCAATATGAAAAAATTATTAGCCATCGCTTTGGCGCTTGCCCTGACGCTTTCATTGGCGGCCTGCGGCAACGGCGGCGAACCCCCCGCAGACGGAGGAGACGCAGGAGCCGACCTCGCAGGTACATACGACGTTGTTATCTGGGCGCCCGAAGCAGCTGTTGATCTGACCAAATCTCAGGTCGCCGATTTCAACAGCTCAAACGAATACGGCATCACCATCAACGCGACCGTCGAGCCGGTTTCCGAGGCTGACGCCGCGACTAACATGATCACCGACGTTCAGGCCGGCGGAGATCTGTTCTTCTTCGCACAGGATCAGCTCAGCCGTCTGATTCAGGCGGGCGCTGTTTCAAAGCTCGGCGCTTCCGCTGTCGAGTTCGCAAAGAACAACAATAACGCCGCGTCTATCCTTGCCGCGCAGTCGGGAAGCGATCTTTACGCTTATCCTCTTACCGCCGACAATGGATACTTCATGTACTATGACAAGAGCGTCGTTCCCGATTCCGACGCCGACAGTCTCGAAGCAATAATCGCCGACTGCGAAGCGGCAGGCAAGAACATCTCCTTCGAGCTTGAAAATGCATGGTATTCGGCCGGCTTCTTCTTCGGCACCGGATGCCACTCTCAGTGGATCACCGACGACGACGGCAACTTCATCTCCATCGACGACGATTTCAACTCCGATAAGGGCCTCATCGCCGCCAAGGGAATCCAGAAGGTCGTCACCTCCAAGAGCTATGTAAACTCCTCCAACGCCGACTTCGCCAGCGGTTCCGCCGTTGTCGTCACCGGTACTTGGAACTATGCCACCATCAAGGATCAGATAGGCGACAACATGGGAGTTGCCGATCTTCCTTCCTTTGAGGTTGACGGCCAGAGCTATCACATCGGCTCTTACAGCGGTTGCAAGCTGCTCGGCGTTAAGCCTCAGACCGACGCCGTAAGAGGCGCCGCGCTTGCAAGGCTCGCTCAGTATCTCACCGGCAAGGATTGCCAGCTCGCCCGCTTCAACAGCTTCGGTTGGGGGCCCTCCAACAAGGATGCCCTCGCCGATCCCGCGGTAACCTCCGATCCTACTCTTGCCGCGCTCAACGAGCAGGGCAACTATGCCGTCCCGCAGCCCAACATTCACGGTTCTTGGTGGGATATCGCCAAGGTCATAGCCACCGATATCAAGGCTTCCGACGGCTCCGACGCCGCCCTCAAGGCTGCGCTCGATAAATATGAGCAGAGCATTCAGGCAGTATTCAGCATGTCTGACGACGTTAAGAACGCCTTCACCGTTATCGGCTCGATCAACGGCGACGGTTGGACTCTTGACCTGCCGATGACCGCCGACGGCGACATCTGGACCTCTAACGAGGCTTACACCATGGACGCCGGAGTTGAGTTCAAGTGTCGTCAGGGCATGAGCTGGGATGTCGCTTATCCCGCCGACAACTTTGTTGTCGAGACCGCCGGAACCTATTACATCCAGCTCAACGCTGCGACCGGCGAAGTAAGCCTTATTCCCGCATAATTTTCGCAACCAAAGCCGTAAAAAATCATATAGCTTTGGCAATGCCTGACAAAATAGTTTATAAGTCGGGGTCTGCAAAACGGCCCCGACATTTTTATTAAGGGGTGATTCTATGAAACGGCAAAACGGCACCGACCCCGGGAATTCATCGGTGCGCAGAAAGCATAAGAGCCCGCAGGTATTTTTCAAAGAGATCGGAGAGATCCTCGGCGAGTATTCCGACGGCAGATACTTAAGGCTTTCAAAGCTGCAAAAGCTGATCTATAAGATACTTGCTTTCTTCCGTGCGATCCCGTTCGCGATAGCCGGCTTCTTCAAAAACATCGGCAAAAACATAAAGAACGCCGCAATCTCTTTGGTCAACGAATTCAAGGATATCGGCTCGACCTTTGCGCACGGCGACTGGAAAACGAGGGTTTCTTACTTTGTGATGGGCTTCGGCAACATCACCCGCGGTCAGATACTTCGCGGCTTGCTTTTCCTTCTCTTTGAGATTGTTTTCATCGTTTATATGATAGTCGCGGGCGGGCATTGGCTTTCGCTGCTTCCCTCGCTCGGAAAGCAGGGGCCCACTCAGTCCTATGACCCCGTGCTCGACACATATACGACGGTATATAACGACAACTCCTTCAAAATTCTGCTTTACGGCGTTCTGACGATATTCTTCATCATCGCTTTCATCTATACTTGGAGGCTGAACGTTAAGCAGAACAAGCTGGCCGAGCAGTATCTTAAAAGCGGCAAAAAGCTCAAGGGCGATAAAGACGATCTCAGGTCGATGGTTGACGAGCAGTTCTATAAAACGCTTCTCGCGCTGCCTCTTACCGGAATTTTGGTCTTCACGGTAATGCCCATAGTGTTTATGATCCTCGTTGCGTTCACAAACTATGACGGAGCGCACAACGGATTTTCAAACAACCTGTTCTCGTGGGTCGGACTTGACAACTTCAACACCCTGTTCTCGTGGCAGAGCGCCGGAGGGGGACAGTCCTATTCCGCCACGTTCGGAGAGATTCTGGCGTGGACCCTTATCTGGGCTTTCCTTGCAACGTTCACCAACTATTTCCTCGGAATGTTCGTTGCGATGATGATAAACAAAAAGGGTATCGGGCTTAAAAAGATGTGGCGCACTATCCTCGTCATGACCGTCGCGATACCTCAGTTCATCTCGCTGCTTTACGTTTCAAAGATGTTCGCCAGAAACGGACTTATAAACCTCACCCTCAAAGACACTCTCGGCTGGATATCTCAGCCGCTCCCGTTCTGGGAAGACGCGACATGGGCGAGGGTCACGGTCATTTTGGTAAACATCTGGATAGGCATACCTTACCTCATGCTGATAACGACCGGTATTTTGATGAACATTCCCGCCGACCTTTACGAATCCGCAAGGATCGACGGCGCGAACGCATGGCAGCAGTATACAAAGATCACTCTGCCCTATATGCTGTTCATAACCGGGCCTTATCTTCTCACCAGCTTCACCGGAAACATGAACAACTTCAACGTCATCTATCTTCTGACGGGAGGAGCGCCGACAAATCCGGCGGCTTCGGGCGCGGCAGGCTCGGTAGGATATACCGACCTTCTGATAACGTGGCTGTTCAAGATAACGACGGGCGCCGAGTCGCAGTATTATCTTGCGTCCGTAGTCGGAATCATGGTGTTCGTTGTGGTAGCGCTTATCTCGCTTATCGTTTATAATGTGCTGCCTTCTATCAAGAACGAGGAGGATTACCAGTGATGAGTAATAACAAACACCACATGGGTATGAAGACCCTCAACAGGCTCAGCAACAGCGCGATATATACTCTTTTGGTGATAATAAGCGTCGTCTGGCTGATCCCGTTCGTATTCATTGTTTTACAGTCGTTCCGCGTTGAAAGCACCTATCAGGTCGGATACGTCGTGCCTCACCAGTGGGGCTTCCAGAACTACATAAATCTGTGGAATTCCGACTTCAAGCGCTGGTATCTGAACACCTTCATAATCGCGCTTGCGGCGGCGGTTTTGCAGACGATAATCGTTTTGTGCATGAGCTATACTCTTTCGCGTTTCCGCTTCAAATTAAGAGGCCCGCTGATGAGATTCATGCTGATTCTCGGAATGTTCCCCGGAATGCTCACGATGATAATTTTGTACCGCGTTCTTTCCGACCTCGGTTTAACGCAGGCAAACGCCGTACCGGGACTTATTCTTGTAAGCGTGGCTTCCTCGGGAATGGGATATTACGTTTCAAAGGGATTTTTCGATACGATTCCGAAATCCTTGGACGAGGCGGCGAGAGTTGACGGAGCGACAAGGCTTCAGGTGCTTTATAAGATAATTCTGCCGCTTGCAAAGCCGATAGTAATTTATACGATCCTCACCGCTTTCATGGGCCCTTGGGGCGACTATGTTTTCGCAAGATACGTCGCGTTCGGCACTTCTGCCGGATATAACGTTGCGGTCGGTATGTACAGCTGGTTGACCAACGACCAGATCAACAATATGTATACGACCTTCTGCGCAGGCGGCGTTATCGTCGCCCTGCCGGTCACCATTTTATTCCTCTGCTTGCAGAAATATTATGTCGAAGGCGTTACCGGCGGCGCCGTTAAGGGCTGATTTGAAAGGAGATAACAGGATATGGCAAGTGTAAAACTGACTAACGTCAAAAAAGTATACGATAAAAACGTCGTGGCGGTTCACGACTTCAACCTTGAGATCAAGGATAAGGAGTTTGTCGTTTTCGTAGGCCCCTCGGGCTGCGGAAAATCCACCACTCTGCGAATGATCGCGGGCCTTGAGGAAATAAGCGAGGGAACCGTTGAGATCGACGGCGAGGTCGTAAACGATCTTCAGCCGAAAGACCGCGGCATAGCGATGGTCTTCCAGAACTATGCGCTTTATCCTCACATGAGCGTTTATGACAACATCGCTTTCTCGCTCAGGCTGAAAAAAGTCCCCGAGGACGTGATCTATGACAAGGTGACAAAGGCCGCCGAAACTCTCGGCATCACCGAATATCTCATGCGCAAGCCGAGGGCGCTTTCGGGCGGACAGAGGCAGCGCGTCGCGATCGGCCGCGCCATGGTCAGGGATTCAAAGGTGTTTCTGATGGACGAACCGCTTTCAAACCTTGACGCCAAGCTGCGCAACCAGATGCGCGCCGAGATCATTCTTTTAAGGCAGAAGCTCGACACCACCTTCATCTATGTCACCCACGACCAGACCGAAGCGATGACGCTTGCGGACCGCATCGTCATCATGAAGGACGGCTTCATCATGCAGGTCGGCTCGCCCGACGAGGTCTTCGATATGCCCGACAATCTTTTCGTCGCCGAGTTTATCGGTGCTCCGAAAATGAACATCGTCAAAACCGGGCTCGTCTGCGAGAACGGCAAATATTACGTCACGCCTTTCGGCGCAAAGATCGCCGTTGACGGCGACAAGGGCGAAATGCTCGCCGAGCGCGGAGTTAAAGGCGGAGAAGTGCTTTTGGGCGTTCGCCCCGAGCATATCGACCTTGCAAAGGCCGGCGAGGACGCTATTCCCTGCACCCTTGTCGTTGACGAAATGATGGGCTCGGAGCTTCATCTTCACGTTGACACCGAGGACGGAACCAGAATGATCGTCAGGGTGCCGACCATCGACATAAGCAAGGAAGAGCGCAAGGCCTTGGTCGCCGGAGCAAAACTTTACATAACCTTCGGGGGCAAAGCCATGCATCTGTTCGACCCCGAGACCGAAAAGAATCTTCTTGCGTAAAATCTCGGAAAATTTTCCGCGCTTTCGGGCTGTGGCCGTTCACGGTCGCAGCCCTTTAACCGCAAAAAAGGAGAAAAACATGGATATCGCAGTTAAAAAACTTACGAAGTCAAATATGAAAAATAACATGAAAAAACGCATACTTGCTTTGATTTTTGCCGCGCTGCTCCTTTCGGGCTGCGCCGCAAAGGACGCGGGCGCTTCGGGCGCGGGCGGAAAAGACAAGACCGGAAAATATAATCTTTCCGAAAGCGGCGAGGCGGTCATCAACGACGAGGGCTGCGAAAACGCCGTCGCGACCGAAGATAACTACCGCGTGTTCTATGAGATCTTCGTCGGGTCGTTTTCCGATTCCGACGGCGACGGCACCGGCGATCTTCGCGGAATAATCGACCGCATGGATTATTTGAACGACGGCGACGACGATTCGGGCTTAAGCCTCGGCGTCGAGGGCATTTGGCTCAGCCCGATATTCAAATCGAAAAGCTATCACAAATACGACGTTGACGACTACTATCAGATCGACCCCGAATTCGGCACCGAGGCCGACCTCAAAGAGCTTATCGACCTCTGCCATGAAAGAAACGTCAAGGTCATTTTGGACCTCGTTTTAAATCACACCGACTTTAACAATCCTTGGTTCAGCGCTTTCAGGGGAGCTCATATAAACGGCGACGAGACCGACCCCTATTACGACTTCTACGTCTATTATTCCGAGGGGGAGACCCCGCCCTCGGGAAGGACCTTTGCGAGCGTTCCCGGTACGAAGGACTTTTACGAGTGCAACTTTTCGGGCGATATGCCCGAGCTTAATTATGACAACGAAGCGGTCAGAGAAGCGGTGCTCGACGTTGCGAAGTATTATATCGACCTCGGCATCGACGGTTTCCGCTTCGACGCCGCGAAGTATATCTATTTCGGCGACGACGCTCAAAGCGCCGAGTTCTGGAAATGGTATATCGGCGAGCTGAAAGAGCTCAAGCCCGATATCTATACCGTCGCGGAGGTTTGGGACAGCGACAGCGTTACCGATTATTACTATCCCGCACTGAACTGCTTTGACTTCACGACGTCTCAGACCTCGGGGCTTATCGCCCAGACCGCTCAGGCGGGCGACGTGAACAAATATACGAGCTATGTTGACGATTATCTCGAGCGCGTTCAGGCGCTTAACGACGGCGCGATGATAGTTCCGTTCATCGCAAATCACGACACCGACAGGGCGGCCGGATATCTCACCGAGGCGAGCGGACAGATGAAGATCGCCGCGAACCTTTATATCCTCTCGTCGGGCTCGCCGTTTATCTATTACGGAGAAGAGATCGGCGCAAGGGGCTCGCGGGGCGGCTCGAACACCGACGCCAACCGCAGGCTGAAGATGGAGTGGGGCGACGGCGACAAGGTCTCAGACCCCGAGGGCGCCGATTACGGCTCGCAGAGGGTCAGCGCCACGGTCTTTGAGCAGCTTTCCGACGGCGGAAGCCTTTTAAGCTATTACAAAAAGCTGATAATGATAAGAAAAGCCAACCCCGCCATCGCAAGGGGAGATTACACCGCGCTCAGCTTTTCAGGCACCAAGGTCGGCGGGTTCACCGCGGCTTTGGACGGAAAAACCGTAGCTGTGATCCATAACACCACAAACAGCGAGCAGACGGTCGATCTTTCCTCGGCGGGAATAAGCAAAGCCGAACTCAGCGCGTTTATCGGCGTCGGCGAGGCTTCTCTTGAGGGCACCGTTTTGACGATAAGCGAAAAAACGAGCGCGGTTTTAAACGTCGGATGAGGATAAAAAGTGGAATTTATATTTGAAAAAAACGAGCTTGCGGTCCTTGAAGCCGCCGAGAAAAACTGCTGGCTTTTGACTAACGGCATGGGAGGTTTTGCTTCGGCGTCTGCGGCGTTTTCGGTCACAAGGTGCGACCAAGGGCTTCTTATCTCGGCCGAATCTCCGAGCCGCAGGTTCAACCTCGTTCACCGCGTAAGCGAGGAGCTTGTCTTTGGCGGCGAAAAAGCGTTTTTGTCGTCTCAGAGGTTCGCAGGCGAAAGCGCGGAGGACGGTTTTAAAAGCCTTGAAAAATTCACTTTCGGCGACGGCGCTGAGTGGGTCTATAATGTCGGCGATGTTAGGGTGGTTCGGCGCTTCGCCATGGCCTATTGCGAGAACGCCTCGGCGCTGACTTATAGGGTCGAGAACCGCTCGCAAAAGCCCTGCGTTTTAAATATCATGCCGATTTTTCAGATGTCTCAAAAGGGCGACCCGCCGCAAAAAAGGCTCGATGTGAGCTGCTTAGGCGGCTGCGTGAGCGCGGGCGGGCTTTTTGCCTATGTAAGGTCGAGCGCCGAGCTCAAAAATACCCCGCTTCGCTTCGAGAGGCTTTATTACCCCGACGACGAAAAGGACGGCCGCCGCGAAAGCGGTCTCGGATTTTCCTGCCTGCAAATTTCTTTGACGGTAAAAGCGGGGGAGTGCGCCGAGACCGAGATCGTCTTTTCCTCGGAAAAGACCGAAAAAAGCGGCTTCGATATCATATCCGCTTCGATAAAAAGGCGGCGTGAGCTTATTGAAAATTCGGGCTTTAAAACCCCCGAAGCCGCCGAGCTTTGCCGTGCGGCCGACGCTTTTTCGGCATATCGCGAATCGACCGGCGGAAAGACCCTTATCGCGGGCTATCCGTTCTTCGGCGACTGGGGCCGTGACACGATGATAGCTATGCAGGGTTGCACGCTTTCGACAAAAAGATACGACGACGCGAAGAGCATTTTAAAAACGTTTCTGAGCTTTGAAAAGGACGGCCTTTTGCCGAACTATTTCCCCGAGGGTCGCGACGAGCCGCAGTACAACTCGGCGGACGCGCCGCTGCTTTTGATAAACTGCGTTTGGCTTTATTACGAGAAGACCCGCGACGAAAACTTTCTGCGCATGGCTTTTCCGACCCTGAAAAGGATAGAGAAAGCCTATGAGAGCGGCACGAAGTACGCGATAAAGGCGGATTCCGACGGGCTCATCTCGGCGGGCGAGGGCTTGGATCAGGTCACATGGATGGACGTTCGCATAGGCGACGTTCTCCCCACGCCGCGGCACGGCAAGCCGGTCGAGCTGAACGCTTATTGGTACAGCGACCTTTGCGCCATGGCTGAAATAGCGAAAGTCCTCGGCGAGAGCGGCGACGAATATTCAAGCCTTGCAGAAAGGGTCAAAGCCTCGTTCAACGAAAAATTTCCGCTTTCGGAGCAGGGTTACCTCAAAGACGTGATCTCGGGAACAAGCGCCGATTTTCAGCTTCGCTGCAATCAGATCTGGGCGCTTTCAATGCCCTTTACGATGCTTTCAAAGAAGCAGGCAGAAATGGTCTTAGAGGCGGTCGAAAAGCACCTTTTAACGCCGTGCGGTTTAAGAACTCTTTCGCCCGACGATCCGCAGTTCAGGCCGTTTTACGGCGGCCCTCAAAGCGAGCGCGACCTTGCGTATCATCAAGGGACGGTCTGGGTATTTCCCGCGGGCGCGTATTATCTTGCGCTGCTGAAATACTCCGACGATAAAAAAAGCGCCGCAAAGCGCGTAAGAAAAATGCTCGCAGATATGCCCGATATTCTGCGCGAGGGTTGTTTGGGGCAGCTCCCCGAAATTTATGACGGCTTGGAGCCGAAGCGGTCGAAGGGGTGCTTTGCACAGGCTTGGAGCGTCGGCGAAATACTGCGCGTATACGAGGCGCTCGAGGAGATAGAGGCGCAAAATGAGGATTAAAGACGTTATTTTCGACCTTTACGGCACGCTCGTCGATATTCGTACCGACGAGCGCAGGCTCAGCTTTTGGCGCAAGGCGGCCGAGATATTCTCAAAAAACGGCGCCGATTACCTGCCAGCCGATTTGAAAAAGCGCTATTTTTCGACCGTGAAAAATGAGGAGCAGGCGGCCTTGAAAGCTGCGGGCGGCTTCCCCGAAATTGACATTCTCCGCGTTTTCGCCGAGCTTTATCGCGAAAAAGGCGTTGAGGCCGACCTCGCGCTTCTCGACGCGACTGCAAAGGCTTTCAGAGAAGCCTCGACCGAGCGTCTGCGGCTTTACCCCGAGGCGGCCGCGCTTTTAAAGCGGCTTCGCGAAAGCGGCGTGAGGATATGGCTGCTTTCAAACGCTCAGGCGGCGTTCACCCGCCCCGAGCTTCAAGCGCTCGGCCTTGAGGGCAGCTTCGACGGCGTTTATCTGTCCTCGGAATGGGGCTTTAAGAAGCCCGATCCGCGATTTTTTGAGGCGCTTTTGACCGAGAAAAAAATTTCCGCCGAGACCGCAGTGATGATCGGAAACGACGGCGGGTGCGACATCGCTCCGGCAAGAAGCCTCGGGCTGAAAACGGTGTATGTCCGCTCGGAAATCTCGCCGAAAGAAAGCCCGCCGCAGTCCGACTTTTTCGCCGAAAGCAGCGGGCTGATGGAGATCGCGGGGTTCATTTTGCAAGGCGAATAGGGGAGCGAAGAGGGGTTAAAAGGTATTCATCTTCCCCGCTCACGCGGGCAAGAAGAATGCTATCGTCTATCACCCCACCCCCCTGCAAAATTTCCTGCGGAACGGAAAAAGTGAGTAGCCCCCGCCCCTCGAGGGGCGGGGGCGTTCGCTTTGCTACCTTTTATACAAACGTACTGCGGGGGTGGGGTGGCTTAAAATAGCATGAAATCTTGCCCTCGTGAGAGGGAAAGATTGAATTCCTTTAGCACAGTTACCTCCGGCGCAAACGTAACTTCACGCCTCGCGCATTATCCCTGCCTTTGCTGCATGTCGACCCAACCTTCAAAAAGGTATTCGCAAAATCCCGCCTCGGGGCGGAATTTTAGCGAATGCTATCGCTTAGTACCCCACCCCCTCCTTACTACCAGCGGAACGGCTAAATTAGTAAGGCCCCCGCCCCTCGAGGGGCGGGGGCGTTCGCTTTGCTACCTTTTATACAAACGTACTGTGGGGGGTGGGGTGATTTAAAATAGCATGAAATATTCCCCTCACAAGAGGGGAATATTGAATACCTTTTAAGCAGCCTCCCCGGCTTGTATCAAAAGTACACTTGGTTACAAAACCCGCTTCTGTTGCCCTCAAGGGGCGGTGCCTCTAACGCTAACCCTCATGTCAGCACAGCGGCGCAAAAATCCTCATCACGCCGTCAACGAGCCACTTGCCGAAGCCCTTGCCGATATTTTCCCTTGTCCGTTCGCAGCATTTTTGCTGAGTCGCCAAAAAGTCCTCTGAGAGGCTTTCGAGCAGCGACGAGCGATAAAACAGTGAGTTATTCTCAAAGTGCAGGAACAGGCTGCGATAGTCGAGGTTGACGGTGCCGACGGCGCCGACATTGCCGTCGATGACGCAGGCCTTTGCGTGGACGAAGCCGGGGGTATACTCATAAATTTTCACGCCGGCCTCAAGAAGCACCGGATAAAAGCTGCGGGACATTCTGTAAACCAGCTTTTTATCGGGCACTCCGGGCATGATGATGCGAACGTCAACGCCGCGGCGCGCTGCTCGGACAAAAGCGTCAAGAAGCGCGTTTCCCGGCATGAGATACGGCGTATAGAACCACGCTGTATTCTCGGCCTGCGAAAGAAGATCGGCGTAAAGCTCGTTTGAGACCGCTTCCTGCCTCAGCGGCGAATCGTAATAGCTCAGAATATATCCGTCTTTTTGAGCAGCGGGCTCGGCATGAAGCTCCGAGATATATTCGTCGGGCACCCGTTCTTTTGCGAATGCGTTCCAGAACTCCGCGAACATTCTCACAAAGTTTTGGACGGCTTCTCCCGAAAGCCTGAAGCCGATGTCTTTCCAATGGCCGTGCTTTTCAAATTCGTTGATATATTCGTCGGCGAGGTTTACGCCGCCGCTGAAAGCCACCCTGCCGTCGATTATCATCATTTTTCTGTGATCGCGGCAGTTGAGGGTACCCTTTATCACAACGAGAGGGTTGAACGAAACGCAGCGAATGCCCTTTTCACGGAGCTTTTCAGCGTCTTTTGCGGTATAGGTCGAAATGCTTCCGAGGTCGTCGTACATTACCCTCACGTCAACTCCCTGCGCCGCCTTTTCGGCGAGAATATCCGTTATCGAGTTCCACATCACGCCGTTTTCGATAATAAAGTATTCGATGAAGATATACCGCTCGGCGCTTTTGAGGTCTTCAAGCATATCGGGGAACATATCGTCGCCGAGGGGATAATATTTTGCCGAGGAGTTTTTGCAGGGCAGAAAACCGGTCTTTTTCTCGACCCATTCAAAGGTTTGGCAAAGGCGTTTGTTTTCTTTTGAGATCTCCGCGTTGATCTCCTCTGCGCCGTTATTCCAAGAGGGGAGCGCCGGCGAATTTTCGAGCTTTTTTCTTAAGGGCTTAGTGGTGCGCTTGTTTCCGAAGAGAAGATATAAAAGAGCTCCGGCGAGCGGAAAAGTCAGTATCACCAACAGCCAGAGAATTTTATAGGTGCTTTCGTCCTGTTTGGTTATAAGATATAAAACGAACAAAAGCGCCAGCACCGACAGCGCGCCGTTTATCAGCGCGGCCCACGGCGCAAGCCATTTGAGAAGTATATAGATCCAGAGTGCCTGAAGAAGTATCGCCGGAAAAACGGTGAATATCCGCCTTACGATTTTGTTCATTTTAGTTTCACCTTTCAGTTTATATTTGCGCAAAAAGCGTATGTATATATTATATCACTTATTTTACTTATGTCAATAATGGGAGGATTGTGGGGAGAGCTTTTTGCTTCGCTCATGCGGCTCGGGCATATGATACCTTGACCGGCAAAGTCTTGCTTTCAGAGAAGATGGGGGCAGTGGCTTAAAAGGTATTCATCTTCCCCGCTCACGCGGGTAAGAAGAATGCTTTCGTCTATCACCCCACCCCCGCTATACTTCCTGCGGAAAGGAACACATATTGAAGCCCCCGCCCCTCGAGGGGCGGGGGCGTTGCCATGTAGTACATCACTACAAAACCTCGGAGGGGGTGGGGTGACTTAAAATAGCATGAAATCACTCCCTCGGCAGAGGGAGCGATTGAATACCTTTAAATCGGTCGGCTCGGCTTGCTGCAAAGCCCAATTGGCTTAACCCCAGCTTCTGTTGCCCTCGAGGGGCGGGGGCGTTGCCATGTAGTACATCACTACAAAACCTCGGCGGGGGTGGGGTGACTTAAAATAGCATGAAATCACTCCCTCGGCAGAGGGAGCGATTGAATACCTTTAAATCGGTCGGCTCGGCTTGCTGTAAAGTCCAATTAGTTCACCCCGGCTTCTGTTGTCCCTGCGAGGGGGCGGGGGCTTCATAAAACCGGCCTCTTCTCGGAAACCGCGCGCATCGTTGCACCTCCTTGACATTCCCCAAAAATATGCTAAAATAATATAAAAGTCTGGAGGGTTCAAAATGCACATATTCACCAAGGTATTCATAGCCGCAGCGGCGGTGATTCTTATAATTTTCGGGGCATGGTACGGCATAAATTCCTATCTTTTCGACCACCCCGACATCAAGATAACCTTTTACGTCTCCGACGAAACGGCGGCCGACGTAAACGTCTTCACTCTGCCTGTTCTTGATTTTGAGCCGAGCACGAGCTGGGGCGTGAGCGAGGAGTGGGACAACCGCTATTTTGAGATCCAAGACGTCATCGGCGAGATGATATCGGTCGTAAAGGACCACCCCGACGACGGCGACTGGTTCTATGACAGCTCGGTCGAGGTCGTTGACGGAAAGACCGTCTTTACTGTCTTCGGGTGGTATACCGAAAGCGGCGAGAGGGTAGACGTCAGAGAGGAATATACCCTTGATTACGTCGTCACCGAGGATATCGCCGAGCACTGACGCCGCGCGCTGCTCCATGATAATAAAATAATCAAGCCCTGCTTTTAGCCCCTCTTCAACAAGTAAACAAGCCCGCATAATCTGACTAAAAGCCGCCGGCTTCTGCGTTGGCGGCTTTTGCATTCCATAAAGGAGTGCGTGCAAGCCGCCGCCTTAAATCCGTCAGCTTTTAGCGACTATGCGGTGCTGCGCAGTGCCCACTGGGCACTCTTGCTTTCTTATTTCAGAGGGGCTTTTGTCAGGGCTTTTTGGTAATAGAAAAACCGCCGCGAACCTTTTATCGTTCACGGCGATGTGGAGGTGCCGCCCGGATTTGAACCGGGGGTCAAGGAGTTGCAGTCCTACGCCTTACCACTTGGCTACGGCACCTTAAACTGTGGAGCGGATTACGAGGCTCGAACTCGCTACCTCCACCTTGGCAAGGTGGCGCTCTACCGGATGAGCTAAATCCGCAATATGGCGACCCGGATCGGGCTCGAACCGACGACCTCTAGCGTGACAGGCTAGCGTTCTAACCAACTGAACTACCGGGCCACAAATCGGCAATGCCGACTTCATCTATTATACTGAAACAAAGCGGCATTGTCAAGACCTATTGAGAAAAAATTTTCAGGCTTTTTTGCTTCTCATTTTAAGTATCTCGTCTCGCGTAAAGTGATAAACCTTGTCGCAAAAATGGCACTTGACCTCTGTAATCTCGTCCTCCGAGAGCGCCTCGATGTCTTTAAGCGGCAGGCTCATAAGTATGCGCTCGGTGCGTTCGCGGCTGCAATCGCATTTATATTCTACGCCGAAATCGTCCAAAACGTTCGGCTCAAGTCCGTCGAGCGCTTTCATAGCGATATCCTCAGCCGAAATCCCCAGCTCGAGCATCGTCGTAACGCTCGGCATGGCCTTGATGTTTTTCTCAACAACGTCGATGCATTCGTCGGGCGCAAAGGGCAGAAGCTGCAAAATAAAGCCTCCCGCGCGCTTGACGCTGAGGTCGGGATTGACCAAAACTCCGAGGGCGCAAACCGTCGGTATCTGCTCGCTGACGGCGAAATAGTTTGTGATATCCTCGGCAATCTCTCCGCTCACAAGCTCGGTCTGCCCGACGTAAGGCTCCTTTAATCCGAGGTCTTTGATGACGGTGATAGTCCCGCTGTTTCCGACCGCGGCTCCCACGTCCAGCTTTCCGTTCGGCTTGAGGGGAAGCTCGACGATGTTTTCGTCGCAATATGCCTTGACGTTTCCTGAGCTGTCCGCTACCGCAACGAGGCTGCCGATTGGGCCTCCGCCGTTTATCTTCACCGAAACGCTGTCGTCCTTGTCTTTAAGCTCGAAGCCGATAAGCGAGGCGCCGAGCGCAAGCCTGCCGAGCGCCGCCGTAACGACCGCGCTGGTCTTGTGTATCCTCTCTATCTCGGCTACGATGTCCGTCCCTTCAATGGCGCTGCAAACGCAGGAAGCGTCAGCGCTTATAGTTCTGACTATTCTTCCCAAGTTCAGACCCTCCTTGCAACATAAAGTATTCGCTCGCACCGCGGCCCAGGGGGAGTATTTTTCAGGCCGTCAAACGCTCCGACAAGCTGGAAACCGCTTTCCTCAAGGGCTTTGACGACGCTTTTTTGCGGATACGCCCGCTCGGTGAACTGCTCGGAAAATCTTTTATAGCCGCCCGCGCTTTTCGCAAAAAAGTCAAGTTTAATCTCAACCGAGCAGTCCTTTTGCGAAAAGCTGTTCTGCCAGACGGTATACACCTCCGGCAGGTCATAGACGAATGTATTGTCTCCGAGGATTTTTTCGTGCTTGTAAGGCGTGTTCATATCAAAAATAAACACTCCGCTTTTCGGCTTCAGAGTTTTTGCGATACTGCTAAAAGCCTTTCTGACCTCTTTAAGGTCAAAAAGGTGGTTTAGCGAGTCGAGGGTGCAGACCGCGGCGTCGGCGCGGATGCCGTTTTTTTCGCCGAGCCGCGTCATATCAAGCTGCAAGAGCTGAAAGCCCTCGCAGTTTGAAAAGCGCCTGTCTCTTTTTGCTTTTGCGATCTCAAGCATTTCGCCGCTGATATCAGCGCCAGTAACCTTATAGCCGAGGCTGAAAAGCTCGCAGCAAAGGGCGGCGGTGCCGCAGGCGGCGTCAAAAACATATCCGCCCGAGGTTAAACCGTTCGAGCGGAGAATGCTGTCTACCCGAAGCGCGTAGGCGCGATAGTTGACGTTTGAGGTCAGTCGGTCGTAATAGCTTGCAAAAACGCCGTAGCTCATTCCGAGCGTTTTTTCTCGGCGAGGCGTTTGAAGATCATCTCATATCCGCCGCTGCCATAGTTTATCGAGCGATTCACGCGGCTTATTGTCGCGGTCGAAGCGCCGGTCTCGGCGACGATATCGCTGTAAACATAGTGATTGGAGAGCATCACCGCGACTTCATAGCGCTGAGAAATGCTTTTAAGCTCCAAAACCGTGCAGAGGTCTTCAAAGAAAGAATAGCACTCTTCCTTTGTTTCAAGTGCGAGAATGGCTTCAAATAAATCGTCGAGCTGCTGATCCTTCAATGCTGGTTTCATAATTTTCTCCTTTCAATGTCGCGATTAAAAATGTATACAACCATATATTAACACATTATTGAGAAAAAGTAAAGAACTTTTTTAAATTTTTTCAGAAAATTTTACAGATTTTTTCAAATTTTGTCAATTTTCTTCCAGGGCGATCTCCTCGACGATGCTTCTCAACCTATCAACGCCCTCGTCGGTGACCGCCGAAAAGGGTATAAGCGTCAGATCGTCGAAGTAAGGCAGCTCGGTTTTAAGGGCTTCGAGGCGGCTTGCGCGTTCGGTTTTACTGAGTTTATCCGCCTTTGTGAGCACCACCGCGAAAGGAATTTCGCACTCGACGAAATACTCGATCATATCAAGGTCGTCCTTTGTGGGCGGGTGTCTGAAATCTATGAGTTGAAAAACAAGCGCAAGGTCCCGTTCGCCGTCCGAAAGATACCCGCCGATAAGGTCGTTCCAGCGTTTTTTGTCGGTCTTTGAGACCTTCGCGTAGCCGTAGCCGGGCAGGTCGGCGAAATATAGGTTTTCAAGCTCATAAAAATTTATCGTCGCGGTCTTGCCGGGCTGCGAGCTCACCCTTGCGAGGCTTTTTCGACCGAAAATTCTGTTTATAAGCGAAGATTTTCCGACGTTTGAACGCCCCGAAAAGGCGATCTCTGCCTTCTCGGGGGGAGGGAGCTGTTTAAAAGTGCCGTAAGAGGCTTTAAAACAGGCGCTTGAAAAATTCATCAGCTTCTTGCTCCGATCCTTTTCGAGGTCTTTGAAAATGCCGGCGGAGGTATCAGCGCGGCGTCCTTTTCGGGCATGATAAGCGCCGTGTCAAGCACGTCCTCGATGTTTTCCGCAAAGACGAATTCAAGAGCGTCTTTTACCTTGTCGTCTATCTCCTCGAGGTCGGGCTTGTTGGCTTTAGGGATTATAACTGTCTTGATACCGGCCTTATAAGCCGCCATCGTCTTTTCTCTCAGGCCGCCTATCGCGAGCACCTTGCCACGAAGAGTTATCTCTCCGGTCATCGCAACGTCTGAGCGCACCGGTATCCCCGAAAGCTCGGATATCATCGCCGTCGCAAGGGTAACGCCGGCCGATGGGCCGTCCTTTGGCACCGCGCCCTCGGGAGCGTGGACGTGGATATCCTTTTTGGTGTAAAAGTCCTTGTCGATACCGTATTTTTCGGCGACCGAGCGGGCATAGCTCACCGCTATCTTCGCGCTTTCCTTCATAACGTCGCCGAGCGAGCCGGTCAGCTCGACAACGCCCTTGCCGTCGAGCGACAAAACCTCAAGCGGCATAAGCGTTCCGCCGACCGAGGTCCACGCAAGCCCGTTCACCTCGCCGACCTGCGGCTGCTCGGATTTCAAATCGTCGCTGAATTTTCTCACTCCGAGATATTTTTCAACGGCCTCCGGCGTAACGGTCACGCGCTGAGCCTCTTTTGAGACTATCTCTTTCGCGGCCTTGCGGCAGATAGAGGCTATCGAGCGTTCAAGGGTGCGCACTCCGGCCTCGCGGGTATAAAAGTCGATTATCTCGTAAATCCCCGCGTCGGGGAATCTGAGCATATTTCCGTTGAGACCGTTGGCCTTAAGCTGCTTCGGAACGAGGTGGCGCTTTGCTATCTCGAATTTTTCCTCGCGGGTATAGCTCGGAAGCTCGATGATGTCCATTCTGTCCAAAAGCGGGGGAGCGATGGTATCGAGGTTGTTTGCGGTGGTAACGAACAAAACGTCCGAGAGGTCGAAGGGTATCTCGATATAGTGATCGCGGAACTCCTTGTTCTGCTCGCTGTCCAAAACCTCGAGCATGGCGCTCGACGGGTCGCCGCGGAAGTCGTTAGACATCTTGTCTATCTCGTCAAGAAGTATCATCGGGTTTTGCGAGCCCGCCTGCTTTATCGCGGTGATAATGCGGCCCGGCATCGAGCCTATGTAGGTCTTTCTGTGGCCTCTGATGTCCGACTCGTCTCTTATTCCGCCGAGGGAAACTCTCGCATATTTTCTGCCGAGAGCTTTAGCAATCGACTTTCCTATCGAGGTTTTTCCGACGCCCGGAGGCCCGACGAGGCAGATT
This sequence comes from uncultured Clostridia bacterium, assembly GCA_947623585.1. GTDB lineage: Bacteria > Bacillota > Clostridia > Oscillospirales > Ruminococcaceae > Faeciplasma. The sequence continues at coordinate 58,367 of CANQHA010000003.1, forward strand.
ATCTGTCCTTTAACGTCGGGAATAAGATTTCTCACTGCGATAAGCTCAAGGATACGCTCCTTGACCTTTTTCATGCCGTAGTGGTCCTTGTCAAGCTGTGCGCGCACCTTTTCGATGTCGGTCTTATCCTCGGTCTTAACGTTCCAAGGAAGCTCGATAACGGTGTCGAGATAGCCTCTGACGACGGCGGCCTCCTGCGAGCCGTAGGGCATTTTTTCGAGCCGTTTAGCTTCGCCGACCAGCTTTTCAACGCTTTCCTCGGGAAGCCCCAGCTTTGATATTTTTTCGAGATACTGATAGCACTCGTCCTCGGGGTATTCCTCCTCGCCGAGCTCCTCGCGGATTATCCGCATCTCCTCGCGCAGGTAATATTCGCGCTGACCGCGGTCTATCGCTTCTCCGACCTTCATATGAATGTCTTTTTCTATGGAAAGTATCTGCGTTTCCTTTGAGAGAAGCGCCAAAAGCACCGACAGCTTGTCGCTCAGCGCCGGGGCTTCAAGGATCTGCTGTCTGCCCTCGGCGGGAATGTTGATATTAAAAGCGATGAGCTGATAGAGATCTTCGGGGGTCTTTGCGCCCTCGACGGAATTTTTAAGCTCGTCGGGCATTCTCGGAACCACGTTTGAATAGGCGATGAAAGCGTTTTTCAAAACTCTCATCAAGGCGTACATTTCTTCCTCGGTGGCGCGCTCGCGAGAGAAGTCTCTCATCGGGCGAACGATAGCGACGATACCCTCGCCGTCGGTGTTGAATTCGATGAGCTTCGCCTTGTAAAGCCCCTCTACGCGGACCCTTGATATTCCGTCTCCGCCCTTGACGATCTGCTTGACCTCGCAGACGGTGCCGATTCGGTAAACGTCGTCAAAGGTCGGCTCGGCAACGGTGACGTCGCGCTGAGCGGTCAAAAAAACAAGGCGGTCGGTTTCAAGCGCGGTCGCAAGAGATATCAGCGAGCGCCTTCGCGACACGTCGAATCTTAAAGCCATTCCCGGCATAACGACCACGTCGCGGGTGGCGACGCAGGGCATTGTTGCAAAAGTAAATTTTTCGGACATAAACCAATTACCTCTTTATTATAAAAAATCATACCTGCTGTCAAATTATCGGTGCAGCTTTATTATAGCAGACTGTTTTGCATTTTGCAATAGATAAAATAATGGATATATATAAAAGCGCGAGCGCTCGTTCGGATATTTTTTCGCTCCCGAGGTCTCGGCTCAAAAAATTTTTAAAAATTAAGACCAATCGCTTGACAAGTCGGAAGATTTGTGATAATATTGCAACTTGTAGATGCGCCCGTAGCTCAGTGGATAGAGTGCCCGGCTACGAACCGGTAGGTCGTGAGTTCGAATCTCCCCGGGCGCGCCAACCGTCGCGGATAAGTTTTATTCGCGGCGGTTTTTTACGGCTTTGAAGTGAGGTCATAAAATGCAAAAATCCTTTAAAAAAACGATCTGCGCCTGTTATATCTGCTACATATCTCAGGGCATAGTCAACAACCTTGCGCCGCTGCTTTTCATCACCTTTATAAGTCTAAAATGGGTCAGCCTTTCAAGCGTGACGCTTTTGACGACGGTGAATTTCGCAACGCAGCTTTTGGTCGATCTTCTGTCGGCTTATTTCGTTGACAAAATCGGCTACCGAGTATGCGTTGTTGCGGGGAATCTTCTTTCCGGCTTCGGAATAATCGGTTTGGCGGTGCTGCCCGAAATTTTGCCGAGCCCGTTTGCGGGGCTTTTGATATCCGTCGTGATATACGCCGTCGGCGGGGGACTTATGGAAGTCCTGATAAGCCCCATCGTCGAGGCCTGCCCCTCGGACAACAAAGAAAAGTCGATGAGCCTTCTTCACTCGTTTTACTGCTGGGGAGTGGTTTTGGTAGTCGCGCTTTCAACGCTGTTTCTCTGGGCTTTCGGTCGGGAGTCGTGGCGCACCCTCTGTTTTATATGGTCGGTGCTGCCGATATTGAACGCGTTTTTCTTCATGACGGTGCCGATAAACACCCTCACCGAAAAAGGCGAGGGCATGACGCTCAAAGAGCTTTTTTCAAAGAAGATATTCCTCGCCTTTTTGCTGATGATGTTTTCCGCCGGAGCTTCCGAGCTTGCTATGGCTCAATGGGCGTCCGCCTTTGCCGAGAGCGGCTTGAAGGTCTCCAAGGCTTTGGGAGACATAGCTGGGCCCTGCGCCTTTGCGTTTTTAATGGGCGTTTCGCGAACGTTCTATGCAAAATTCAGCGACAGATTGAAGATCGGAAGCTATCTCACTTTTTGCGGCTGCCTCTGCTTTATAAGCTATCTCTTTGCCTCGCTTTCCCCGGCGCCGATAGTTTCGCTCATCGCCTGCGGGGTCTGCGGCTTTTCAGTCGGGGTGATGTGGCCGGGGGTGTGCAGCCTTGCCGCAAAAAACCTCCCGAGGGGCGGCACAGCGCTTTTTGCGATGCTTGCGCTTGCGGGCGACGTCGGCTGTTCAAGCGGACCGACGCTCGTCGGCTTCGTCTCCTCGGCGTTTAACGACAGTCTGCGCTCGGGACTTTTGGCGGCTTCGGTTTTTCCGGTGATAATGATCGCCGGCGCGCTGCTCCAGAGCTTGATTTTAAAGAAAAAAGAAAAATGTAACTGATTTTTAATACAATTGTTACCGCTCCGAGATTGATTTTTTCGGAGCGATATTTTATAATATAATTATCGACAGGATTCGACAGCCGGTCTAAAAATTTCCGCCTATTTTTTCTCGTTCTTTGCATATATTATATTTTGCGGAGGATTCCGCGAAAGTTCAAGAGAATTTGGCGGAATATCCGCCTTTCCGACAAAAGGCGTCCGACGGGTTCGGGCGCCGCGACATGAAACGGAGATATATATGTCAGTTTTACGTTTTATCACAATAATGTCCGCGGCGGCGGCAATAATTTCGCTGAGCGGCTGCGCTTCGGCGACCGACGGAAAATACGTCGGCGGCACGAAAACCGATGATCAGACCTCTTTTGAAAATCGTGTTTCCGGGCTTCCTCAGACTCCGGGCATAACTCTTCCCGAAAGCTCCGCGACCGAGCCGGTCACCGAGCTTCCCGAACCGAGCGAGCCTTTTGAGGAGACCGAAAGCGTTCAGGACAGCGAGCCCGAAGAGTCGGTAAGCGATATCAGCGACGTTATCGAGCCGCTTTCGACCGTTGCCGAGCGGGACTATTCGGCTCTTGACACCGCGCTCAACGGCTACGGTCAGGGCGTCAGGTTTGACGAGCTCAACCGACCCAAAGGCGCGGTCGAATTCAACGACCGCTATTCAAAATACAACGCGGCGGCGATTCAAAGCACCGAGGAAAAGGTGATAAATCTCACCTTCGATCAAGGCTATGAAAACGGCTTCACCTCAAAGATCCTCGACGTTCTCAAAGAAAAGGGCGTAAAAGCGACCTTCTTTGTGGTGGGGGATTACGCCGAGCGCCAGCCCGAGCTCGTTGAAAGAATGATAAACGAGGGTCACACCGTCGGTTCGCACTCGGTAAACCATTATTCTATGCCCGAGCTTTCCGTTGAGGAAATGACCGACGAGATAATGGGGCTTCACGAATATATGCTCGAGCATTTCGGAATTCAGATGACGCTTTTCCGCCCTCCAAAGGGCGAGTATTCCGAGCTTAGCCTTGCCGTGACCGGCGATCTCGGATATAAAACGGTGCTGTGGAGCTTTGCGTATGCCGACTGGGATACCGACGACCAGCCCGACCCCGATGCCGCCCTTTCAAAGCTGATAGAGCGCGCTCACCCGGGAGCGATATATCTTTTGCACTCGGTTTCCGAGACCAACGCCTCTATCCTCGGAGATTTCATCGACGCCATGCTCGCCGAGGGATATACTTTCGGCTGCGATTTTGATTAGCGAAAATATAAATAATAAAAAGCAGGCGAAAAGTCGTCTGCTTTTTATTTTCGAGCGAAAAGCTCAATTTATCCGTCGGATAAACAGAAAGCCGCCTATTTCATCTTTTTAGGTTTTGGCGCCGGCAGCTTCTCATACATGGCATTAAATAAACCCGTCAAAAACTCTCTGTTGTCAACTTCATCTACCAGAAGCATCTCTTTTGCTCCCTCATAGGGCAATTCACAGGTCGCTGTCGGCATATAGTCGATCGCCGCTTTTATTGGCTTTACAAGCAGCCTGTCATCATAGATACCGCCTATGATTTTGCCGCGGTAATAGATGATATATTCTCCCATCATAGCCCGATATGTTATATCATCCAAATCGGATAACTGCCCTAAAATAAATTCTAAATATTCTTTACTCGATGCCATTATTCCACCTCAAACGTCGGAGCCTCACTGAACTATCTCATAAAGCTCCTGAGCGCTGTCCTTTCTGACGACCTCCTGCACCGAGGTCACCTTTGCTTTAAGCGGCGTCTGCCCAAGGCGTATTTCGATTATGTCTCCGACCTTGACGTCGTAAGAGGCGCGCGCCTGCTTGTCGTTCACAAAGATACGTCCGGCGTCGCAGGCCTCGTTTGCAACGGTGCGGCGCTTTATCAGCCGCGAAACTTTAAGGTATTTATCAAGTCTCATATCAAACCTCGCTTGATTAAAAAAACAGACCGACCGGCCAAAAGCCGATCGGTCCTAAGAGCCTATTACTTGGCGACCTCGTCCTTGAGGGCCTTGCCTGCCTTGAAAGTGGGAACCTTTCTTGCAGGGATAACGATCTGAGCCTTGGTTCTCGGGTTGATACCGGTCTTGGCGTCGCGCTTCTTAACTTCAAAAGTTCCGAATCCGACGAGAGTGATCTTCTCGCCCTTGGCAAGAGCCTCGGAGATGCTGCTTACGACAGCGTTAAGAGCCTTCTCGGCGTCTTTCTTCGAGCAGTCAGCTTTGGCTGCGATCTTGTTTACGAGTTCAACTTTGGTCATTTTTGTTTCCTCCTGTTTGTTGCATAAATCATATTTGCGTCTCGCGAACAACGCGGACCCAACATAGCTATCATTTTATACCGTTATCGCGCAAAAATCAAGACTATTTTCCCAAGATTTCTTTTCTTAAACGATTTTTAGTAGAAATGTCCAACAAAACAACAAAAATTATGTATGATATAACGGCAAAATTTACAGAAATACCCACTAAAACGGTATTTGAGAAGCAATTTGCGAAAGTGTTCCTGAATTTTAACGCGAGACCGACCGATATCGCTCCGCCGACTATCGGCGCCGCCGCCGAGAGGGCGAAGCTCGGTTTTGTCGAGGTTATTTTAAGAAGCGACCCCGCCGCAAAAAAGCACATGATAGCACCGCTCGCCAAAGAGGCTATCGCCGCGCCCGAAAGCCCGAGCGAGGGTATCGGCACCAAAACGAGGTCGAGCCCGAGCCTTACGAAAGCGCCGAGGAGGTTTATTTTTATCGGAAGCTCGGCTTTTCCGACCGCCTGAAGCATCGAATACGCGGCGCCCGTCAGTGTCACAAAAGCTGTCCCGAGCGCCATGACGCTGAGCGGCCGGGCGCTTATCGCGGCCTCCTCGACCCTTGACGAGAACAAAAGCCCGAGTATCTCCCTTGAAAAGGCGCAAAGCCCGAAGCCCGCCGGCACCGAGATATACATAATAACGGTCAGAACGCGCTTTATCTCTCGCCCGACCTTTTCGCCGTCGCCCTTAGCCCAAGCCTCCGCGATGTTCGGCAGCGCGCTTTTTCCGAATACCGAGCAAAGCGACGGCGCAAGCCCGAAAACCGTCGCCGCAAGGCCGGTGAACGAGCCGTAAAGATAGTTCGGCAGCTCTTTGAGAGACACCCCGCTCGCGATGATATCGGCGTATTTTTGCGAATAGAGCAGGGGGTCTTTGGCGAGCGACGTTTTTATCCCAAAGATTATCGTGTAAAGATCGACGGTCCCCGCGAGGCTTGAAACTATCGCCGCGGTGGATATCGGAACGATGAGCTTTAAGAGCTTTGCTCCCTCTTCTTTGACCTCCGATTTTTCGGGGCGAATATTTTTTGCAATTCCGTCCGAGCCGAAGCGGTGGCGTATCAGCATAAAAAGAAAGCTCGATATTTCCGAAGCCGTAACGCCGAGGATAGCCGCCGCCGCGATATAAGGCAGCGAAACGTCAGAAAGCTGACTTTGCGAGGCGCAGTGAACGCCGAAGATATCCTTTCCGTCAAGAAAGTCCGCATATACTCTCGCCTGAAGAAAATACGCAAACCCGAGCCCCGCGCCGACCCTCACCGCCGATTCGGTTATCTGCGAAAGGGCGGTCGGTGTCATGTTTCTTAAGCCCTCGTAATAGCCTCGGTATATAGCGGTTACGGTCCCGAGAAAAACGCAGGGCAAAATCGCCGCGACGGCAGGCGCCGCGCCCTCGTTTCCGATAAATCTTTTTGTGATGAACCCCGCGAAAGCCATCGGAACGACCGAGCAGAGAACGCTCGGCAGAACGAAAATTTTCAGCGCTGCGGTCTTAACGCCTCTGACGCGTGAATAAAGGCGCTTTCCCTCGTTTTCCGAAACGAGCTGAGCGACCGCGGGCGTAAGGCTTGCGGCGCAAAGGGCGTAAAGCGGCGTAAAAACGGCGTAAGCGCTTGAAAAATAGCCCATGCCGGTGCCGCCGAGCATATTTGCGAGAAAAATCTTGAAAACGAGCCCCGCAGCTTTTCCGACCAAAACCGAGACCATGAGGATTATCGAGCTTCTGAGGATCCCCTGTTTTTTCGTAAATCCCACTCCTTTAAGAACAGTCTTGTACCATTCTATTTTGAAAGGGGACAAAGTATGACGGAATAATTGACATACGGCTTTTTTTGTGATAATATATCTCAGATTACTATTTCAGAACAGGAGGATTATAATGTCAGAAACAGAGAGAAAAAAGGTCATACTCAGCGGAATTCAGCCGACCGGCGTATTCACCCTCGGCAACTATGTCGGGGCGATCCGCAACTGGGGAGCCTTGCAAGAAGAATTTGACTGCATATATTTCATAGCCGATCAGCACGCGATAACCGTCCGCAAAGACCCCGCGGCTTTTCGCAAGCAGACTGTCGAGAGCTACGCCCTCACCCTTGCCTGCGGCATCGACCCCAAGCGCTCGATAGCGTTCATACAGTCTCACAACCCTAACCATGCTCAGCTGAGCTGGATATTAGGCTGCGTGACCCAGTTCGGAGAGCTTTCAAGAATGACACAGTTCAAGGATAAAGCCGCAAAGCACGCCGACGATATCAACGCCGGGCTTTTCACCTATCCCGTTTTGATGGCTGCGGATATTCTGACCTATAACGCCGACGTCGTTCCGATAGGAGACGACCAGCGCCAGCATTTAGAGCTTGCCCGCAACATCGCGGTGCGCTTCAATCAGCGCTACGGCGAAATGTTCACCGTTCCCGAGGGCTATTACCCGAAGGTCGGCGCGAGGATAAAGAGCCTCCAAGACCCGACAAAGAAGATGTCTAAATCCGACGATAACCCGAACGCCACCGTCTTTATTCTCGACGACAAGGACACCATCATGCGCAAATTCAAGCGCGCCGTGACCGACAGCGACACCGAGATAAGATACGCCGAGGGCAAGGACGGCATCAACAACCTGCTCACAATTTATTCCTGCGCGACCGGCAAGAGCATCGAGGAAGCCGAGAAGGAGTTTTCGGGCAAGGGATACGGCGATTTCAAGCTGGCGGTCGGAGAAGCCGTCGCCGACTATTTAGAGCCGGTCAGAACCGAGTTTGCCCGCCTCATGGACGACAGGACTTATCTCAAAGAGTGCTGGACCGACGGCGCTCAGCGCGCGTTCAGGATATCTAACAGGGTGTTCGCGAAAGCCTGCCGCAAGATAGGCTTTGTGGATTACAGGTGATTTATGAAGCTGCTGTTTTTGTTCGGAGACGCCGCCGTCGGCAAAATGACGGTCGGGCAGGAGCTTGCGAAAATCACCGACCTGCGGCTTTTTCACAACCACATGACGATCGAGCCGGTCATTGAGATTTTCGGATATTTCAACTCCGAAGCGATAGAACGGCTCAGACAGGTCATATTCGAGGAGTATGCAAAGACTGACAACTACGGCATGATTTTTACATTCATGTTTGCGTTTGACAGTCAGGCTGATTGGGATGAAACGGAGCGCATCAAGGACATTTTCCGTCCCTACGGCGCGGAGTTTTACTATGCCGAGCTTGTCGCTCCTCAAAAAATAAGGCTTGAGCGAAACGCCACCGAAAACCGCCTAAAGCACAAGGCTTCAAAGAGAGACATCGAGCTCTCGAATCTGCGGCTTTTGAACGATGACAGAAACCACCGTTTTGAAAGCTATGACGGCGAGATCCCGTTTGAAAACTACATCAAAATCGACAATTCAGAGCTTTCGCCCGAAGCCGCTGCACGAATGATAAAAGAGAGATTTGACCTTTAAAGGAGCCGCTTATGACCGTTTTTGAAAAATCCCGTGCCTTCATCTATCGCTCGGCCCGACCCATCGACCTTGCCGTTTTTCGCCATGCATTTGAAAACGCCCCTGCCGACGACATTATAGCCGCGCTTTCGGCCTATCAGAACCCCGACGGCGGCTTCGCCCACGGCCTTGAGGCGGACAATTTCAACCCTCTTTCAATGCCTATGGGAGCATGGAAGGCGACCGAGTATATCCGCGAGGCGGGCGGACTTGAACCCTCGCACCCAATAATCAAGGGCATTTTGCGCTATCTTGAAAGCGGCGACGGCTTTGCTGCCGAGCACAACCAATGGGCGAACACCGTTCCCTCAAACAACGACGCGCCCTGTGCGATTTGGTGGAAATGCCCGGAAAACGGTGGCGAGTTCAAATACAATCCGACCGCCGCTCTTGCGGGATTTATCGTGAGATACGCCGAAAAGGGGAGTGCGCTTTACTGTAAAGGCGTTCAGCTTGTCAAGGAGGCTGCCGAATGGTATCTTAAGGAAGCGCCGATAGAGCGCCATATCGCGCGCTGCTTCATCACGATGTATGACGACTGCAAGGCTGCGGGCGTCATGCGCTTTGACGGCGATGCACTTTTAAAGAAGCTCGATGAAATTGTCGACCTCTCCATTTGTCGCGAACCAAGCCGCTGGTGGGAATATCTGCCGCGCCCGTCGGCGTTTATAGAATCACGCAGCAGCAGATTCTATCGCGCCGACTTAGAGGACATATGCCGCGCAGAATGCCGATACATCGTGGAAACTCAGAACCCCGACGGCTCGTTTTATGTCCCGTGGACATGGTGCAATGATTACAAAGAGTGGTACGTCGCGGAGAACTGGTGTAAAGCGATTATCGCTATCGAAAACATGAAATTTTTGCGGGAGTTCGCTCCCGAGTAAGGAGTAAAGATATGAAATTAGGAATGGTTGGGCTTCCGAACGTCGGAAAGAGTACCCTTTTCAACGCGCTGACGAACGCCGGGGCCGAGTCCGCAAACTATCCGTTCTGCACGATTGAGCCGAATGTCGGCATTGTTTCCGTGCCGGACGAGCGTCTTGACTGGCTCGCAAAGTTTTACGACACCCTCAGCTTCAAGCCGGCGACGCTTGAATTTGTCGATATCGCGGGGCTTGTCAAGGGTGCCTCAAAGGGCGAGGGCCTCGGCAACAAATTTTTAGCTAATATCCGCGAGTGCGACGCAATAATCCACGTTGTGCGCTGCTTTGAGTCTGACGATATAATACACGTCGAGGGTTCGGTTGACCCCAAGCGCGACATCGAGACCATTGACCTCGAACTAATTTTTGCCGACCTTGAGGTGCTTGAGCGCCGCCTTGACCGTGCCAAAAAAGCGCTCAAAGGCGACAAAAAATATCAGTCCGACATTGACATGACCGAGGCGCTTATCGCCCACCTCACCGACGGCAAGCCTGCACGCTCCTATCCGTTCACCGAAGAAGAGGCCGAGATGATAAAATCGACGCCGCTGCTTTCTCAGAAGCCGGTAATTTACGCTGCAAACGTCTCGGAAGAGGATTTTTCCGATATCGACGGCTGCAAAAACTATCAGACCGTAAAATCCATAGCCGACGCCGAGGGCTCGGTGGTTTTGCCGATCTGCGCTCAGATAGAAGCCGAGATAAGCGAGCTTGACGATGCCGACAAGCAGATGTTTTTGGAAGAAATGGGACTGAAAGTATCGGGGCTCGGACGTGTAATAAAAGAGGGTTATTCGCTTTTGGGACTGATTTCTTTCCTGACCGCGGGACATGACGAGTGCCGCGCATGGACGATTAAACGCGGTACCAAAGCGCCACAGGCGGCGGGAAAGATACACACCGACTTTGAGAGGGGATTTATCCGCGCCGAGGTCGTCGCTTTTGACGATTTAAAAGCCTGCGGCTCGATGAACGCAGCCAAGGAAAAGGGTCTTGTGCGCTCCGAGGGCAAGGACTATGTTGTTGCGGACGGCGATGTTATACTGTTCAGGTTCAATGTGTGATTAAATGCGCTGAGGGTAAATCAAAATTTATTGGAGGAATGTAGTATGAAAAAATTTGCAAGGGTAATTATTGCAGTGGCAGCATTGGTATTGTGTTTTACATTATCTGCTTGCGGAAATAAATATGTAAGCCATTATAGTGCTATGCTGATGGTAAGGGAAAATACCTCAAATAAAGCGTCGGTTTCATTTGATAGTTTTAGCGGGACATACGTAATACAGTTGAAGAACAAAAGCGCAGATGAGGTGTTTATAAATTATGAAGCGACGTTGGGAGAAGGAAATATAAAAGTTTACTATGATTTTAATGATGAAAAGCTGAACTTATTTGAAATTGAAACTAACGGTTCTGTTGATGGAAAAACCGAAACTTTTACAGGCAATAAAACAATTTACATAATAATTGAATCAGACGATAAATGCAACGATGGCAGTTTTTCGTTTGTCTTGGAAAAATCAGAGAAATAAATTCCCGTTTATCATCATCTCCGCTCATATGGTAAAGGCTCCGTCGTTGTCGACGGCGATGTTATACTGTTCAGGTTCAATGTGTAGGACACATCTGTTTCCGTGACAATGATTGTCCGCGGAACCAAAGGTAATTCCGGAGGTTGATAGGCATGAAATTAAAGTTCAGGATCGTTTTTGATATTTTACTTGTGGCAGCGGCAATAGCAGCGTTTGTCTATAATTTTTCTGAGCAAAGGGTGATTCTATATTTTTCGTCTGTTGTGGCGGTATGCGGCACAATCGCTCTGCTGGTCAGAGATATTGTAAAGTTGCTCAGAGATAAGTAGCCGACGGTAACTCAAATGCATAACAAAAAAGACCTCCCTCGCGGGAGGCCTTTTAAATTTTTGAGATTATCCGAGCTCAGCGAAGTACTTGATGGTTCTTACCATCTGGCTGGTATAGCTGTTCTCGTTGTCATACCACGAAACGACCTGAACCTCGTAAAGACCGTCGGCGATCTTTGCGACCATGGTCTGAGTGGCGTCGAAGAGGGAGCCGTACCTCATTCCGATAACGTCGGAGGAGACGATCGGGTCTTCGTTATAGCCGTAGGACTCGGAAGCGGCGGCCTTCATGGCGGCGTTGATTCCGTCCTTGGTCAGCTCGTCAGCCTTGACGACTGCGGTGAGAATGGTGGTCGAGCCGGTGGGAACGGGAACTCTCTGAGCGGAGCCGATGAGCTTGCCGTTCAGCTCGGGGATAACAAGACCGATAGCCTTTGCGGCGCCGGTGGAGTTAGGAACGATGTTGGCAGCGCCGGCGCGGGCTCTTCTGAGGTCGCCCTTGCGGTGCGGGCCGTCAAGAATCATCTGGTCGCCGGTATAGGCGTGAATGGTGCTCATGATACCGCTCTGGATAGGAGCATAGTCGTTGAGCGCCTTAGCCATCGGGGCGAGGCAGTTGGTGGTGCAGGAAGCGGCGGAGATAATGGTATCGTCCTTGGTGAGGGTCTTCTCGTTTACGCCGAAAACGACGGTGGGAAGATCGTTGCCCGCGGGAGCGGAGATAACGACTTTCTTAGCGCCTGCGTCGATGTGAGCCTGGCTCTTTGCCTTAGAGGTATAGAAGCCGGTGCACTCCAAAACAACGTCAACGCCGAGCTCGCCCCAAGGGAGCTTTTCGGCCTTAGGCTCGGCATAAATGGTGATCTCCTTGCCGTCAACGATGATAGCGCCGGGAACGGTAACGGTCTTGCCGTCTTCCGCATAGACAGCGGGCTTAACGTCAACGGTGTGAAGATTCTCGCCGATCTTTCCGCAGTAGCCGCCCTGAGCGGTATCGTACTTGAGAAGGTGAGCGAGCATTTCGGGCTTAGTGAGGTCGTTGATGGCAACGATCTCATAGCCGGGGGCGTTGAACATCTGCCTGAAAGCGAGACGTCCGATTCTGCCGAAGCCATTGATTGCAACTTTTACTGACATGATTAAAACCTCCTAATAAAGCTAACGCTTATTTTGCATTTATTATCTTACACCAAATCGCTTCGCTTTTCAAGTCTTTTGGCAAAAAATTATCAAGAAATTTGCACGAAAGTCGAAAAAGGCAAAAAAACTATCGAAAAATGTAGAAAAAACCTTTACTATTTCGGCCCGTGATGATATAATCAAGACAGGAAAGCATCGAAATTCCGAGAATATCGGCGCTTTTTCATCGGCATAAGCCCGCTTTTTCGGATAAATTCCGAAAATCAGGTATAATATATCCGAGCGCTGTCGGAAAACTTTTAAGGCGGTATCTATGAACAAAAATCCCCGTTCGGGCGTCGATCCCGATAAAATAAGCGAATATATGAACCGTGCGCTTGCCATAGATCAGGAGCTCATCTATCTTTTGGAGAGCTCGGAGCGCTATGACGAAGCGAAGCTGTTAAGAGAGCAGGCGCGCTGCTGCTTCAGGGCGCTCGCCGAGGTTCAGAACGAGATCGAGATATGCCAATATCTCGGCGGCAGAGTGAAGCCCTCGGTCTTTAACATAAGCGACGTCGCGGAGGATATTTTCGCGGTGGTAAGATCAAAAATGCGAAACAGCGCGATAACCCTTGAAAGCGACATCGAGCCGCTGATATATGCTTCGGCCGACGCCGACAGGTTCTCAGCCTGCCTTATGAATCTCATCATCAACGCCCTTCAGAACGTTGACCGCGAAGAGGGCATGGTGAGGCTGACGCTCAAAGCAAAGCTCGGCTACGCGGCGGTCTCGGTGATAGACAACGGCTACGGAATGACCCAGCAGCAGCTTTCCGACAGTCTTGACGGCGAAGGCTCGAACGGCTTCGACGTTTTAAAGAGATTCTGCGCCGCGGTCGGCACCTCGCCGGTTTTCGAGACGACCGAAAACGGCGGGTTCAGCGTCACCGTCAAGGTCCCGCTTGCTCCGCCGCCCGATAAGATCGAACTCCGCTCAAAGGCCCGCCCGAGGCTCGGCACCCTTTCGCCGTTCGCAGTCATGCTTTATAAGTTAGACGAGGCGATAGTCGATATCTGATCAGCCCTCCGCTTCCTCCTCGGCAAATTTTTTGAGATAGAATCTGTGCGCGATTATATAGCTCACAAAGCAGATAACGGCGAGCGCCGCCGTGCCGACAAGTGCGTATATCTGCGGGTCGTCGTTCAGCTTCGAGCACCAAAAGCCGGTGAAATAGAGGCTTTTAACCACCGCGACGACTTTTTTCTCGTCGGTCGCTTCAAGAATAAACACCGGAGCATAGTATGCCGCCGCAGTCAGAATAAGAATGATAGCCACCGCCGTCGGGTTGTAAAGCCCATAGGCGGTGTGTCTTTTTGCGTCGTCAACAAAAAGCCAGACGAGCAGCCAAACGGGTATCAGCCACGAGAAAAAGCTGAGAAGCTCGGGATTGTCATAAAGCGCCAGCTTCGGGAAAAACGTTCCGAGAACGCCCAGCAACGCGGTTTTTCCGAATATCATGGCAAAAATATTTACCAGCCAGAAAAGACCGAATCTTGCCCAGCCGTAAAGTATCGTTCTGAGATTGTCTCTTTCCTCCATAAAAAGTCACCTCCGTAGTATTATATAAATAATACCACAGCTTTCGGCTCACGTCAAGTAAATTAAAACCCCGGGAGTGCCCATTCCGCACGCATTATACAAAATTAAATATGTCGCCGAAGGCGACTCCTTGAGATTCTAACATCTAATATCTAATTTCTATCTTCTTGATGTGGCCGTTTAGGACACATCAAAAAACCCGGACAGAACTCTGTCCGGGGGTGCGAGGCTTATTTTTAAGCGCCTCGGGCTTTTCAGTTGCAGCCGCAGCCGCAATCGTTGTTGTTTCCGCAGCCGCAGCCGTTGTTGCCATTGCAGCCGCAGGAGTTGTAGCCTCCGTTGAAGCCGAAGAGGATTATCAGAATGAGAATGATTATCCACCAGTAGCCGTTACCGAAATTGCACATAGAAAATATCTCCTTCATGTAATTTTTTGAAGCACTTCGATACTTCATGCTACATTTTATGATAATTCCGAAAATGTGTTACAGCAGTGTTCAATCGTAAGCAAGCCGACCGCCGGCATAGAATTAAAAAGCGGTGATTATATTTTCCGAATCTGCCGATAATTGTTATCGGATAACCTAAGGAAAGGAAAGATTGCAATGCTTGAATTCAACCGGCTATACGGCAGCGCGAATTTCACCGATTCGGCGCTTGCGGCAATAAGCCACGGCATAATGCGCGCCGGCCAGATGGGACACACATATGTCGGCACCGAGCACCTTCTTCTCGGGATTTTAAACGACGGCTCCTCGGCGGCGGCGTCGATTCTTCAAAGATTTTCGGTGAGCTATTCCGCCGTGGAAAAAAAGATTTCCGAGCTTATCGGAACCGGCGAGCCGACCGTCGTCACCGGCGCTCAGCTGACCCCCGCGGCAAAAAGATGCGTCAGGTTTGCAAAGAGAACGGCGGGCGAGATATCCGACGCAAAGGTCGGCACCGAGCACATTCTCTGCGCGATATTAAATCAGCAGAACTCGACCGCGCGAAGCATTCTTTACGACCTCGACTGCAACATTTCAAGGCTTTACACCACCGCCGGAGAAGCCGTCGAAAAAAGCGCGGCGCTCGGCAGGTTCGGCGAGCGCCAGCGGCTCACGCAGCTTGAAAAATACGGCTTCGACATGGTCGAGCGCGCCGCTCGGCAGGGCTATGACCCCTGCGTTGAACGCGAGCCCGAGCTTGAAAGAATGATCGAGATACTTCTTCGCCGAGGAAAAAACAACCCCTGCCTCGTCGGAGAGGCGGGGGTCGGCAAAACCGCGATAGTAGAGGCTTTGGCGACAAAAATAGCAAATTCCGACGTGCCGAGACCGCTTCTCGGAAAGAGAATTTTTTCGCTGAGCCTGACCTCGCTTCTTGCCGGGGCTAAATATCGCGGAGATTTTGAAGAGCGCCTGAAAGCCTGCGTTGACGAGGCGATAAACGGCGACGGAGTGATACTTTTTATCGACGAGCTGCACACTCTTGTCGGTGCCGGAGCAGCCGAAGGCGCCATAGACGCCGCGAACATCTTAAAGCCGATGCTTGCAAGGGGAGAGCTAAGGCTTATCGGCGCCACGACCTACGACGAATACAGAAAGACCGTCGAGGGCGATAAGGCGCTCGAGCGAAGATTCTGCGTGATAAAGGTCAACGAGCCTTCGCAGCCCGCCGCCGTCAAAATGCTCGAGCGGCTCAAGCCGAAATACGAGCAGCACCACCGCGTCGTCATCGAAAAGGCTGCCATCGAGGCCGCCGTCAGCCTCTCGGCAAGGTATATGACCGACAGATTTTTGCCCGACAAGGCCATCGACATCATCGACGAAGCATGCGCGTCCGTAAAGCTAAAAGCCTTTACACGTTCAAAAATCAGCGGCGATCTCTCCTCGGCATTCAACGACTATGTTAGCGGTAAAATCCCGAAAGAACGCTATTTTGACGAGCTTTTCAACCGCACCTCCGAGCCGTCCTCCGCAATAAGGGTCACCGCAGACGATGTGAAAAGCGTTATAGCTTTACAGACCGAAATCCCCCAAGACGTTTTCATCGCCGAAAAAGCCGAGCTGCTTTATGAAAAGCTCAGCGAAAAAATCATCGGTCAGCCCGAAGCGGTGATGTCTCTTGCGGGTGCGATAAAGCGTTCGGGCAGCGGTTTAAGGGCGGGCGAGGGGCCTATCGCAGCGCTGATGTTCTCGGGGCCGACCGGCGTTGGCAAAACCGAGCTTGCGCGGCTTCTTTCCGAGAATCTTTTCGGAAAGGATTCGCTGATACGCTTTGATATGTCTGAATTTTCCGAGCGGCACACCGTTTCGCGGCTAATCGGCTCGCCACCGGGCTACGTCGGCTTCGGTCAGGGCGGAGAGCTGACCGAGCGGGTGCGCAGAAAGCCCTCATGCGTGCTGCTTTTCGACGAATTTGAGAAAGCCGACCGCGAGGTCGCGGCGCTGCTTTTGCAGCTTCTTGACGCGGGCTATCTGACCGATTCAAACGGCAGGCGGGTCTCGTTCAAAAACTGCGTGGTGATTCTGACGACCAACGCCGAGGCCGAAAAGTCGTCGCCGTGCGGATTCGCCGGCGGCTCCCGCGCGGTTTCGGCAAGAAGCGGGCTTTCAAAGGTCTTTTCGTTCGAGCTGATGAACCGCCTCGACGCCGTGTGCTCGTTCAGGCGTCTTACGCGGGACGACTGCATAGAGATAGCGTCTATGCGCCTTTGCGAGCTTTCCGAGCGCGCCCGAAAAAGGGGAGCGACCCTTGAATTTTCCGACGGCGTTGCAAACGAGATAGTCGCCGCCGCGGATTTTAACCGCTTCGGCGCAAGGGAGATAAACCGGGTCATCGCCGAAAAAATCGAAAACCCGCTCGCCGATCTTTTGGCCTCGGGCGTAAGGGGAAAGGTCGCGGTCGGCGCTCAAAACGGCGTTATAACCGTCGAGGCCTGCCCGGTGCTTTCGGCATAAATTCAAAAAGCAGACGGAAAACCGTCTGCTTTTTCTCGTTAGAATCTCCGCTTCTATTTTATCGCTTCAAAGGCCTGTCTGAGCGTGCCTACGCCGACGACCTCTATCCCCGAATATTTTTTCAGAGATTTAAGCGCCTGCCTCGGAACTATGCACTTTTTGAAGCCGAGGCGCTGCGCTTCGGCGACGCGCTGCTCGATGTGCGAGACCGAGCGTATTTCTCCGCCGAGGCCGAGCTCGCCGAAAGCGATAACGTCGTCGCCGACCGGCTTGTCCGTCAGCGAGGAATAAAGCGCCATCGCGACGGGAAGATCCGCCGCCGGCTCCTGGATTTTCAGCCCGCCGATGATGTTTACATAAACGTCCAGCGCGCCGTAATAGAACCCGAGGCGTTTTTCGAGCACCGCGAGGAGCATATAGATGCGGTTATAGTCGAAGCCGCTCGCGACCCTTCTCGGAGCGCTTGCGCCGCTTTTTGAGACGAGCGCCTGCACCTCGGCAAGGATTGGTCTTGAGCCCTCCATTGTGCATACGACGCAGCAGCCCGAAACGCCCGTCGGTCTTCCCGAAAGAAGCATCTGCGAGGGGTTTTCGACCTGTTCGAGGCCGTCGTCCTGCATTTCAAAAACGCCTATCTCGTTCGTTGAGCCGAAGCGGTTTTTCGCCGCCCTTAAAATCCGATAGCTTAGGTTTCTGTCGCCCTCAAAATAAAGCACCGCGTCAACAATATGCTCCATAACCTTCGGTCCGGCGATAGCGCCGTCCTTGTTGACGTGCCCGACGATGAAAAAGGGTATCTCCTCTGATTTTGCGAGGCGCATGAAAAGGTTTGTGCACTCTCTCACCTGAGTGATGCTTCCCGGGGCGGAGTTTATCTCTCCGATAGACATGGTTTGGATAGAGTCAATGATGACGATATCCGGCTTTTGGGCCGAGACCGAATCCGCGACCGCCTGAGCGTCCGATTCCGCGAGTATGTAAAGCCCCTCGCCGCCGACTCCGAGCCGTTTTGCCCGAAGGCTTATCTGTCTCGCCGACTCTTCTCCCGAAACATAGAGTATCGAGTGTTCCTTTCCGAGATATTCGCATATCTGGAGCAAAAGCGTCGATTTTCCTATTCCGGGCTCGCCGCCTATCAAAACGAGCGAGCCTTTTACCAGCCCTCCGCCGAGGACCCTGTCGAGCTCGTTCATTCCGGTGAGATATCTCACTTCTCCGTCCGAACTCGTATCGACGTCTTTTAGGCTGACGATCTTTTCAATCCTTCGCGAGGGGGCCCTTGAAGCCGAGCTTTTCGGCAGGGCTTCGACCTCCTCAAAAGTGTTCCACTCGCCGCAGTTGGGGCAGCGACCGTTCCACTTTGCGCTTTCAAACCCGCATGAGCGGCAGACGAACACGCTTTTTGATTTCGGCATTTTAAACTTCCTTTCACGGGTCAGACGCCCGTTTCAAAAATAAAGTCGCAGAGACTTTTATAAATCGTGAAGGCGACCTTAGACTGATATTCCTCGGTCTCAAGAAGCGCCGCCTCGGCTTCGTTTGACAAAAATCCGCATTCCGCCATTACCGCCGGGCATTTAGCGTTGTGGAGCAGATATATCTCGGTGCCGACGGGTTTTATCTCGCGGGTGTTCTCGGGCTGAAGAAGCGTCGCAAAATTGCCCTGCATAATGCTCGCGAGGCGTTCGCTTTCGGCGCTTTCCAAGGGATAGAACATCTGAGCGCCGGAATATTTCGGGTCGGTGAACTGATTCTGATGGATAGAGACGAAAACCGCGTTATCAAAGGAATTTATGATATCGAGGCGGTTTTTCATATCCGATTTTTTCTGATTCCCGAGCCCGGTAACGCCGGTGTCGTGAATAGAGCGGTCGGTGTCTCTTGTGACCTCTACCTTAAAGCCGCCGACCTTGAGCATATCGCGCAGCTTAAGAAGAATGCTGAGATTTATGTCCTTTTCCTCGGCGCCGTCGGCGCTGACGCAGCCGCTGTCAATCCCTCCGTGACCGGCGTCAAGAACTATCACCGGCAGAGAGTCCTCGGTCTCCGCCCCGACGGGTATCGCCTGTTCGGGCAGCTCGGCGGTCTTTATGAACCCGAACACCAAAAGATAGGTGCACAAAAGCACTATCAGCGCCCCGACGCGGTTTACCCACAGCTTTTTCAACATAATACCGTTACCTCCGTAGTCTTTTTTTAATGACTATGAGGTTGTCTTTCGGTTTAGAAGCTGTTTTTTGCGATTTCGGGACGGGTTTTCAGTCCTTTTTGTTTCCGTAGAGTATTTTCGACTTGACGTCGATGTGCTCGTGACCGATATAGAACGTCGCCCAGCAAACAAGCAGGAACAAAAGCGGCAGCAGGGTTATTATGATCATTCCGAGCCATGAAAGCTCGGACGCGGGAACGCTTTGAGAAAACGATCTTCCGGTCTCGTCATAAACGAGGGTGTTCGGCGCAAAGATATAAGTAAACGGCATGAAATAGAAGGTCAGTGTCTTATACCACGGGAAGAAATCGAATTTGAGAGCCCCGAGCTTTGAAAGCCAGAGAAGAATAACGAAAACATAGTTGATGCCGGTCGGCACCGCGCCGATGACCGCTCCGAAGTGCTTTTCGTTCTCGGGCATAACGTCCCGGCGCGAGCGGGTGTTCATCTTTGCTCCGGCTTTAAGGCAGAAGTCGGCATAAATGCAGAGCGCCGCGCCCAACGAGCAGAAGCCGAACAGAAAGCACATCACCGTTCCGAATTTCTGATAGCACATCGGGAAGAACATCGAAATAAAGAATCCCGCGAGCCAGCCGGCGACAAGATAGAGAGCGGATTTTATCAGAAGCGTAGATTTTTTCATGCTTTTTGTTTCCTTTCAAAAAAGTTCTTGAATCAATTATAAACCAACCGCGTGAGAAAAACAAGAGATTTATTTCAGATATATGTTGCAAATTTTGCGCATAAGTGTTAAAATATAATAGAATTACTCTCAGCTTTTACAGGAGGATAACATGAGGATAATAATCGCGGGGTGCGGAAAAATCGGCGCCTCGGTTCTTTCAAGCCTTGCTTCCGAGGGTCACGACGTCGTCGCCGTAGATAAAAACAACGCGGTGATATCGGAGCTTACGAACGTTTACGACGTCATGGGGGTATGCGGCAACGCGACCGACTGCGACACGCTTGAAGAAGCTGGCACGGCGGATTGCGGGCTTTTCGTCGCCATGACCGATTCGGACGAGCTGAATATGCTCAGCTGCTTTATTGCGAAAAAAATGGGGGCCGAGCACACCATCGCAAGGATAAGAAACCCCGAATACAACGATTCGAGCCTCGGCTTTTTAAGGCAGCACCTCGAGCTTTCGATGGCGATAAACCCCGAGCTCGGCGCGGCGCGAGAGCTTTACAACATTCTGAAATTCCCATCGGCGCTTAAGATCGAGACTTTTTCGAGAAGAAATCTCGAAATGATAGAATTCCGCCTCGACGAGGATTCCGACTTTGCCGGAAAGACCCTTTTCGAGATCAGAAAAAAATACAACGCGAAGTTTCTCATCTCCTGCGTTCAGCGGGGCGACGACGTTTATATCCCCAACGGCGATTTCGAGCTCAAAGCGGGGGACAAGATAGGCATAACCTCCTCGATGAATGAGATGCAAAAGCTGCTCAAAATGCTTAATTCGCTCAGAAAGCAGGCCAAGAAGATTCTCATTCTCGGCGGAAGCAAGACCGCATATTACCTCGCGAAGATGTTTGAATCCTCCGGCTCGGTGACGATAATCGAGCAGGACGAAAAGCGCTGCGCCGAGCTTACCTCCTTGCTTCCCGCGGCGACGATAATCTGCGGAAACGGCACTCAGCAGGAGCTTCTGACCGAAGAGGGCCTGAACACCTGTGACGCTTTCGTTGCTTTGACCGGCATCGACGAGGAAAACATTCTCATCTCGATATTCGCCGCGACGCAAAACGTTCCCAAGACCGTCGTTAAGATCAACCGCGACGAGCTTGCCGCCCTCGCGAAAAAAATCGGGATAGACAGCATCGTTTCCCCGAAAGAGATAACCTCGAACATTTTGGTTCAGTACGCCCGCGCGCTCGACAATTCGTCGGGTTCTGCGGTCGAGACGCTTTACAAGATATTCGACGGCAAGGCCGAGGCGCTTGAATTTCTCGTCAACGCCGACTCAAAGCTGGCCGGAAAAATGCTCAAGGACATAAGGCTGAAGCCGAATATCCTCATCGGGGGCATAATGAGAGGTCGCTCGACGATAATCCCCGCCGGCTCCGATTCAATTCTTGCCGGAGACAGGGTGGTCGTCGTCTCCTCGAAAAACCGTCTGAACGATATCAACGATATCCTCAAATAAATCAATAAATCTGAAACGGTGGATACATATGAATCGCAAAATGGTCTTTTACACCTGCGGGCAAATGCTTCTTCTTGAAGCCGTGCTGCTTTTTCTCCCGCTTATATCCTCTTTCATGTTCGGCGAGAGCTGCGCGTGGGCGTTTATGATAACGATAGGCATATCTGCGGCCTTGGGCGTCGTCGTCATGGCGCTTTCCAAGCCCGACACTACCGTCATATATTCCCGCGAGGGCTTTGTGATAACTGCGCTTTCATGGCTGATACTTTCGGCCGTCGGAGCGCTTCCGTTTGTGATATCCGGCGAGATACCCTCTTATGTTGACGCCTTTTTCGAGACCGTCAGCGGCTTCACTACCACCGGAGCTTCAATACTTACCGACCTTGAATCCATGAGCAGGGGGCTTTTGCTTTGGCGCAGCTTCACTCACTGGGTCGGCGGAATGGGTATCCTTGTTTTGGTCATGGCGGTGCTTCCGATGACCACCGATCGCTCGATACACATCATGCGCGCCGAAATGCCGGGGCCGGTCGTCGGAAAGCTGGTCCCGAGGGTGCGGCAGACCGCGAAGATACTCTATATCATATACATAATTCTCACGGTCTCCGAGATAATAATGCTTCTTGCGGGCGGAATGAGCCTTTTCGAGGCTGCCGTTCACGCTTTCGGCACCGCCGGAACCGGCGGCTTCGGAATAAAGTCCGACAGTATCGCAAGTTACAGCCCCTATATCCAGTGGGTGATGACCGCGTTCATGATAATTTTTGCGGCAAACTTCAACCTTTACTATCTGATTCTGATAAAGCGCTTCAAGTCGATTCTTTCAAGCGAGGAGCTTTGGGTCTATCTCGGAATAATCGTCTTTTCGGTGACGGCCGTTTCGCTTAACATTCACGCGCTTTACCCCACGGTCGGTGAGACCGTTCGTCATGCGGCGTTTCAGGTCATGACGGTGATGTCGACCTCGGGCTTTGCGACCACCGATTTCAACCTTTGGCCGCAGTTTTCAAAGAGCCTTTTGTTCATTCTAATGCTGATAGGCGGCTGCGCGGGCTCGACCGCCGGCGGTTTAAAGATATCCCGCGCGGTGATGCTTTTCAAATCGGGCAGGCGCGAGCTCAAAAAAATGCTCCACCCGCGTTCGGTCTCGTCGATAAGGCTTGAGGGCAAAAGCGTCGAAGATTCGACCGTTTCAAGCGTCGGAGTTTACTTTGCGTTCTTTGCGGCGCTCCAGCTTATGTTTTTCCTTCTCATCAGCTTCGAGCCCTTTGATTTCGAGACGAAGGTGACCTCGGTGGTCGCCTGCTTCAACAACGTCGGGCCCGGTCTCGGCGCGGTCGGCCCCGCCGGCAACTATGCCGCCTATACCGATTTTTCAAAAATTCTCCTCTCAATAGCCATGCTTTTCGGTCGGCTCGAGATCTATCCGATAATCTTCCTGCTCAGCCCGTCGGTCTGGAAGAAAAAGGTTTAAGGTGGTATAAAAATGATAATATTGCTTTTGGTTTTTGCGGCGCTCGTCGCTTTGGGCATAGTGTTTTTGCGCGGCAAGGGAACGTTTTTGATCTCGGGCTGCAATTCCTTTTCCAAATCCGAAAAAGAAAATATCGACGAGAAAAAACTTTGCAGGTTCATGGCGAAGTTTATGTTTGCGCTTTCGGCGTGCTGGCTCGTCATGATAACAGGCTTCGCGGTCGGCATTAAACCGATAGCGTGGTGGGGGATGCTCCTCTTCCTTGCCGTCGCGATTGCGGGTGTTATCCTTGCAAACACCGGCGGCTGCTTTAAAAAATAATTTTCGGAGAAGCGATTTTATGGAAAGATTTTATTACGAAACGCCGTCGGTTTCAAGAAAAGCCGACGCGCTCGAATATATAGCCGAGTTTCACCGCTTCGGCTCAGATATCAACGGCTCGGGCGGCTTGGACCGTTTCACCGACGACTATGAGGGCTGGCTTTTAAAGCTCGAGGAAGACCGAAACCTTGTCCCCGACGAGAAAAAATCGCCCGCAGAGACATATTTTTTGGTGCGCTCGGCAGATAAAAAAATCGTCGGCATGGTAAATATAAGATACGTTTTGAACGAGCGGCTGAAAAAATACGGCGGAAATATCGGCTACTCTATCCGCCCGACCGAGCGGCGCAAGGGCTATAACAAAATAAATTTATATCTCGCCCTGAAGCTCTGCCGCCTCCACGGACTTAAAAAGGTGCTACTTGACGCCGATACCGACAATCCGGCCTCTTGGAGGACGATAGAGGCGCTCGGCGGCGTTATGCTCAGGGAATATTTTGAAGACGAATTCGATCACTGCATGGTCAGGGATTATGAAATAGACGTTGAAAAAAGCCTTGAACGTTTCTCGCACATTTATGAGCCGCTGCTCGAAAAGACATAAAAAAGACCGTACCCATTTGGATACGGCCTTTGTTTAATTATCAGACCATCAGCTCGGTTATAAGCCCGCTGAGCTCCTCGGCGTTTTCGATTTCAAGCCCCGAGAGCAGCCTTGCCTGAGCATAGAGCAGCTTGCAGTATTTTGCGCATTTATCCTTGTCCTGCGAGAACAGCTCCTTTATCTTTGAGGTCACCGCGTGCTCGCTGTTTATCTCAAGCACCAGCGAGGCTTTCAGTCCCTCGCCGGCGTCCGGCATTTTCGAGAGCACCCTCGCCATTTCGATAGACATTCCGCCCTCGCTTGAAAGCGCCGCGGGGTGGCCTCCGAGCGTGTTCGAGAATTTCACCGAGTTAAGCCCGCCGACGCTTTCCTTGATGAAGTCCAAAAGCTCCTTGCCGCTTTCGTTCTCCTCTTTTAGCTTCTTTGTTTCCTCCTCGGTCGCAAGGTCAAGCTCATCGGTCGAGACGTTCACGAACTTCTTCTCCTCATAATTCATCATCGTCTGCAAGGTGAATTCATCGACGTCCTCGGTCAGAAGAAGCACTTCATATCCCTTTGCGATGACAGCCTGAGCCTGAGGCAGCTTCAAAGCCTTTTCGGCGCTGTCTCCGCAGGCGTAATAGATACTCTTCTGCGCCTCGGGCATTCTTGAAACATATTCTTTGAGGGTGGTATATTTCATCTCGTTTGACGAGGTGAACATAATAAGGTCTTGGAGCAGCTCCTTGTGGGTGCCGTAATCCGAATACACGCCGAATTTCAGCTGCGAGCCGAACGCCTTATAGAAGGTCTCGTATTTTTCGCGGTCTGTTTCGAGCAGCTTTAAAAGCTCGGACTTGATTTTTTTCTCGACCGCTTTTGCAATAGTCCTTAGCTGGTGATCCTGCTGAAGCGTCTCGCGCGAGATGTTCAGAGAGATATCCGAGCTGTCGATAAGCCCCTTTACGAAGCTGAAATAATCGGGCAGCACCTCCGCGCAGCGATCCATTATCATAACTCCGCTCGAATAGAGCTGAAGCCCTTTTTCATAGCTTTTTGAGTAATAGTCGAAAGGCGCGTGAGAGGGGATATACAAAAGCGCGGTATATTCGACCGCTCCCTCCTGCTTATAGTGCATGACCTTGACGGGCGGCTCATAGTCCATGAATTTCGAGGTATAGAAGTTGTTATATTCCTCCTCGGTGACCTCTGCCGCCGGTTTTTTCCAAAGGGGAGTTATCGAGTTGAGGGTCCTGCGCTCGGTGACCTTTTCGGTCTCGCCCTCTTTTCCGCCCTCGACCGGCTTAGTGGTCTCAAAGTCCATGCGGATAGGGTAGTGGATATAGTCGGAGTATTTCTTGACGAGCCGCTGGATAGAATAGGGCTCCAAAAATTCGCAATAGTCCTCTTCCTCGGTATCGGGCTTGATATAAAGAGTGATCTCGGTGCCGACGGCTTCTTTGTCGCACTCCTCAAGGGTATAGCCGTCAACGCCCTCCGATTCCCATTTAAAGGCTTTTTCGGCGCCGTATACTTTTGATACGACGGTGACCTTTTCGGCGACCATGAACGCCGAATAGAATCCGACGCCGAACTGACCGATTATATCGACGTTCTCGGCGGCGTTTTCGCTTTTGAAGTCGAGCGAGCCGCTTTTTGCGATGGTGCCGAGGTTGTTTTCAAGCTCGTCCGCGGTCATTCCGCAGCCGTTGTCGCTGATTTTGAGAATTCGTTTTTCCTCGTCGGCCGAAATGAAAATCTCATATTCGTCGCGGTTAAGGCCGCTGTCGGGGTCGGTGAGCGAGCGGAAATAGCGCTTGTCAATGGCGTCGCTCGCGTTTGAGATAAGCTCTCTGAGGAAAATTTCCTTGTGGGTATAGATCGAGTTGATCATCATATCGAGCAGCTTTTTTGATTCCGTCCGGAACTGTTTTTTCTTCATTATTAACTTCTCCTTATTATTGATATAGGGGTCTTAGCTCCCTGCCGATTGTTATTATAGCCTTGATATATTACCAATATATTTCCTTTTTATTAAGCATTTGTAAATTTTAGCACTCAAAATAAATAAGTGCTAAATTAAATTTTATATTGCTATTTACAATTTTGAGGGATTGTGATATACTTATGAGCGAAAATAATCATCGGAAAGGAAGATCTTGATGTCAATACTTGTAAGCGGAGCCGCCGGATATATCGGTTCGCACACTGTTCTTGCGCTTTTGGAGCGCGGATATGAGGTCGTCGCGTTCGACAATCTCTCAAACTCGTTCGAGGAATCGCTGATACGCGTTCAGAAGATAACCGGCAAAAAGCTGAAATTCTACAAGGCCGATATGTGCGACGCCGAGGCCATGGACCGCATTTTCACCGAGAATCCCGATATCACGGCGCTGATACACTTCGCCGGTCTTAAGGCCGTCGCGGTTTCGGTCTCCGAGCCGGTCGAGTATTACAAAAACAACATCGGCGGCACTCTCACCCTTGTCGAGACGATGCGCGCTCACAACGTCAAGAACATAATTTTCAGCTCCTCCGCGACGGTTTACGGCTCGCCCCAAGAGCTTCCGATAACCGAGAATTCTCCGAAAGGCGTCTGCACCAACCCTTACGGCTGGACCAAGTGGATGATAGAGCAGATACTCACCGACGTTCACACCGCCGACCCGAGCTGGAACGTCATTTTGCTTCGCTATTTCAACCCCGTCGGAGCTCATTCGAGCGGGCTGATAGGGGAGGACCCGCAGGGAGTCCCCAACAACCTCACTCCTTATATCTCTCAGGTCGCGGTCGGAAGGCGCGAGCATCTCAACGTCAACGGCAACGACTATAACACTCCCGACGGCACCGGCGTCCGCGATTATATTCACGTCGTCGATCTCGCCGAGGGGCATATCAAGGCGCTCGAAAAGATAGAGCAGCTTTCGGGAGAAGTGAAGATATACAATCTGGGTACCGGAAAGGGCTCGTCGGTGTTCGACGTTCTTCACGCGTTCGAGCGCGCCTGCGGCAGAGAGCTGCCCTATGTCATCGCGCCGCGCCGCCCGGGCGATATCGACGCCTGCTGGGCCGACCCGTCTTTGGCCGAGAAGGAGCTCGGCTGGAAAGCGAAGTACACGCTCGACGATATGTGCCGCGACGCATGGAACTGGCAGCAGAAGAATCCCTACGGTTTTAAGGATCACGAATAAGCGCTTTGCCAAATGAAAGCGATAAATTTTTGAAGAAGATTTAACAGAAATTTAATATTTTCCACTGCAATCTTTTGCACTTTTGCGCACTTTATCTTATTTTGCCGAAAAATAGTCGCTAAAGATTGTGCAATTTGGATATAGTAAAAACAGCCAAACTATTGTATAATATTTAACACAAAAGCGCATATGCGCCGAAATTCAAGGAGGTTACAATTATGAAGAAGATTCTTGCTATGCTTCTGGCAGTTATGATGGTTCTTTCCGTTCTTTCCGTTTCCGTTTTCGCACAGGGAACCGAGAACACCGAGGATACCAACGACGGATCCGACAGCTTCGAGGCTGAGCCCGAGACCACCGAGCCCGACACCAACCCGACTACCGGCGTTGCTCTCGCTGTCGTCCCGATGCTCGTTGCCGCCGCCGCTGCTGTTGTTTCCAAGAAACACTGATTGTCGGAAAATCATGGCCTTAACGGTCTGAATCAAGTTGTAAAAGCGTCCGTTTTTTCGGGCGCTTTTGTTCTATTATTTTCAGAAATTTCCGCAAAAAGCAAACGCTTTATATCTAATTCGCCGATATTGAAAAATTTAGTTGACAACCGTTCAAATGGGTGTTAGAATTTTCGTTAGAAATAACGGCGGGCGCCCGCCGGTTTAAAAGGAGTATTGACATGGCTTATCTTTCAGACATTGAGATCGCGCAGAAAACGCCCTTAAAGCCGATAACCGAGATCGCCGAAAAGGCGGGCATCTCTTTAGATCATCTTGAGCAGTACGGCCGATACAAGGCCAAGCTGGATAACCGTCTTATAATGAAGTCGGGCCGCCCGAACGGCAAGCTGGTGCTTGTTACGGCTATAACTCCGACCCCTGCGGGCGAGGGCAAGACCACCACCACGATAGGACTTGCCGACGGTTTGAGAAAGATAGGAAAAAATTCCGTCGTCGCTTTAAGAGAGCCTTCGCTCGGGCCTGTTTTCGGCATAAAGGGCGGAGCGGCCGGCGGCGGCTATGCTCAGGTCGTGCCGATGGAGGACATAAACCTGCACTTTACCGGCGATTTTCACGCAATAGGAGCCGCGAACAATCTTCTTGCGGCGATGCTCGACAACCATATTTATCAGGGCAACGCGCTCAACATCGACCCGCGAAGAATAACCTGGAAGCGCTGCGTCGATATGAACGACCGCCAGCTCAGATTCGTTGTTGACGGAATAGGCGGCAAGGCAAACGGCACCCCGCGCGAGGACGGCTATGATATAACCGTCGCGAGCGAGATAATGGCGGTTTTCTGCCTTGCGAGCGACATCGACGACCTCAAGGAGCGCCTCTCCAAAATCGTCGTCGGATACACCTATGACGACAAGCCGGTGACTGCGGGTCAGCTCAAAGCCGTCGGCGCAATGGCGGCGCTGCTCAAAGACGCTATCAAGCCGAACCTCGTTCAGACCCTTGAAGGCACCCCCGCGATTGTTCACGGCGGACCTTTTGCGAACATCGCGCACGGCTGCAACTCTGTGATAGCGACGAAAACCGCGCTCAAGCTGGGCGATTACGCCATCACCGAGGCGGGATTCGGAGCAGATCTCGGAGCGGAGAAGTTTCTTGACATAAAGTGCCGAATGGCGGGGCTCGTGCCGAACGCTGTCGTCGTAGTAGCGACGGTCAGGGCGCTCAAAATGCACGGCGGGCTTCCCAAAACCGAGCTCGGCTCAGAGGATCTCTCGGCGCTTGAAAAGGGTCTGCCGAACCTTATGCGCCACGTCTCAAACATCAAAAACGTATACGGTCTGCCCGCGGTCGTCGCGGTAAACCGTTTCCCGACCGACACCGACGCCGAGATCGAGCTTGTCATCAAAAAGTGCGCCGAGCTCGGAGTAAAAGCCGTTCTCTCCGACGTTTGGGCCAAGGGCGGCGACGGCGGCGTCGAGCTTGCAAACGAAGTCGTTAGGCTTTGCGAGGAAGAAAAGCCCGACTTCAGATTCTCTTACGAGCTCGATCTGCCTATCGAAAAGAAAATCGAGGCGGTCGTCAAAAAGGTCTACGGCGGAGACGGCGTTACCTTCCTCCCTGCAGCCGCAAAAGAGATAGCGCGGCTTGAAAGCCTCGGCTTCGGAAACTGCCCCGTATGCATCGCAAAAACTCAGTACAGCTTCTCGGACGACCCGACCAAGCTCGGCGCGCCGACCGGCTTCACCGTGACCGTCAAAAGCGTCAAGATATCCGCGGGTGCGGGCTTCGTCGTTGCGCTGACCGGCGATATCCTCACAATGCCGGGTCTTCCGAAAGTCCCCGCCGCCGAGAAGATCGACGTCGATTCCGACGGAGTTATCTCGGGCCTGTTCTGACATAAGATATAAGTATAAGCGCCCTGCTTCAAAAGCGGGGTGCTTTTTTGAATTATTTTTAGCACTCTCGCTCGGTCTCTGTTAGCACTTAACAAGATTGACTGCTAAAATTCATCATAACATCACCGTTTCATCATAAAATTATCATAAAGCGGGTATATATTCATAATTGTCAAAGGGGAAAAGAAAAGATACCCCGAGACAAATAAAAAGTTCTAAACCACATACAATATAGTATCCTGAAGGAGGAAAAAACTATGTTAGTACCTTATGTAAGAAGAAATCTTTCCGCTTTTGATCCTTTCCGTGAGCTCGATGAGCTCGAGCGCGCATTCTTCGGCGACCCCGTCGAGAAAAAGGGCGCTCAGTTCTCGACCGATATCCGCGACAACGGCAGCGAGTTCCTGCTTGAAGCCGACCTGCCCGGAGTCAAGAAAGAGGACATCAAGCTCGACCTGTCGGACAACATTCTGACCATCTCCGCCGAGCGCCACTCCGAGTTCGAGGAGAAAGACAAGAAAGGCAACTATGTCCGCTGCGAGCGCTCCTACGGCTCGTATCAGCGCAGCTTTGACACCACCGGCATCGACGTCGATAAGATCGAAGCCGAGTTCAAAGACGGCGTTCTCAAACTTACGATGCCCAAGTTGGTCGAGCAGAAGCCCGAGCCGAAACGTCTTGAGATCAAGTAAAAGCAAAACCCGCAGAGGCGGCCCAAAAAATGGGTCGCCTTTTTTTGTTTTTTTTCTATTGACATTAACCCCCGATGTGCTATAATAAGGTGTATACACAATCGCACAGACCTTTTCTTCGCAATCCCGCCATATTTTCCGCCGGAATTTGCGATTTTTTATTTTTTAAGGAGGATAAATTATGAAAACTTTGCAAAGAGCAGCGTCGCTGATTTTGAGCGCGTTATTGCTGCTCAGCGTCTTTCCCGCTCAGATCTCGGCGGCAACTCTGCCGTCCGCTCCCGAGCCCGGAAACCCGACATTAAAAGTAGCGGGCTCAAACCCTTATATCACCGTGAAAACCTATTTCCCCGACGGTAAAGATTTTTACAACGGTGAAAGATTTACCTGTATTCCGCCGAATCTTTATATCGAGGCGACCGAACCGATCGAATCTGTTACAGCCGTGTCGATAGTATATGAATCATATAATACGCCGACTAATAAGCCGGTTTCTCTTGATGTGACTACCGGCGCCGCCACGGCCGTAGCAACTTTTTCCGACGCTGTTAACGGAACTATCGAGGTAACCGTAAAGGCCGGCAGTCACGATCTGACGGTAAAACTTTACATCAACCACACGATAGGCGAAACCATAAAGGGCAGAGGATACAGAGAAGAGATAACTTATCCCGCGACTTGCAATCATCAGGCGAGAGATATAATGTATTACGTCTGCGGCGGCTGCCACGCTATGTATGCTTCATATGTCTCCGTGGTAAAAGACAGCGAGCCAAAGGGTCACACTTTTGTGGAAATGGAAAATACCCATTTTTGCAACAATGATAATGTTGTTCTTGAGCAGTGCAAAGATTGCGGTTATATCCATATAAAAAGCGGCGAATTCAGTGGAAGTCATAGTTGGGAGAGTTCCGCGACAGTTCATGAAGCCACCTGCGTTTCAGACGGAGTGCAATATATTAAATGTGAAAACTGCGACGCAATATACATTCCGGCAGAATCCGAAAC
Organism: uncultured Clostridia bacterium; assembly: GCA_947623585.1. GTDB lineage: Bacteria > Bacillota > Clostridia > Oscillospirales > Ruminococcaceae > Faeciplasma. Next base: position 89,232 of record CANQHA010000003.1, read on the forward strand.
CGGCGGCATGACCGTTTTGAACATGAAAGGTCACGATTTCCCGAGCTGGAACGATACTTCAAAGTTAGAATATGTCCCCGCGACCTGCTCGGCCCAAGGCACGCTTACTCGCAGGTGCAATAACTGCGGCGTGGAAAGCGTGAGATATTATCCCAGGTTGAGCCACAGTTGGGTCTATGACGACGCCGCCGCGGCAAAAGTTCCCTGCGGAGAGACCGCAAACATTTTCGCTCAGTGCTCAAAATGCAATGAGACCACTAACGAATATTCTTACACCGCGCCCTCGCACAGCTATGCTTATCAGGTCGTGAGCGAATCGACCTGCTCGGTTGCGGGTCTCGGAGCAGAGGTCTGCCAAAGGTGCGGCAATCAGATGAATCCGACAACGCTTCCGACAAAGGAGCACGTTATCGAAGCCGACGACGGCGACTGCACCACTCCGCGCAAATGCGTTAATTGCGGCGAAATAGTCGAGCAGGGGCAGGCGGCCCACGCCTTTGAAAAATATGCAAGCAACGGAAGTCAGCACTGGTACACCTGCTCGAACCCGGGCTGCAATCAAATCAGCGCCGGCGAGCCGCACTCTCCGCCGACAAACTGCCAGCATTCTTATTTCTGCACTATCTGCGGCGGCTGGGTACCTCCGAAGCCCCACACCCCCTCCGAAACTTATGAAACCGACGGCGGCTTCCACCGGCAGAAATGCGCGCTGTGCGGCCAGTACATTTCCATAGCCATTCACTCTACCACAAATAACGATAACGATTGCACAACGCCCCTTGTCTGCGATGTTTGTCACGTGGCATGGGTCTCAGGAATGCCGAACCACAATTATGCATATGTAACCGTTGACGACCAAAACCACAGACAGATTTGCACTAACAACGGCTGCACCGCTGTCAATGTTTTAGAGCCTCACAGCTGGGGCGAACCCACGAAAATGAACGAAGTCCCCGCGACCTGCACAATGCCCGGAAGCTATCTTAATGTCTATGAATGTTCAGTCTGCCACGCCAAGAAGACCGAGACGGTGACGACGGAAGCGACAGGTCATCAATATGACGGTACGATTCATAATTCTGCTGACGGCGAGCATGATTGCACCGGCGCTACTTATACATATCGGGATTGCATTGTTTGCGGCGAGCGCGAAATTCTTACTGAGAATCCGGGAACCGGTGAACACAACTGGGCTTCCGTTTTCACCATTGACAAACAAGCAACTTGTGCAACCGAAGGTTCTATGTCTATTCACTGTCTCAATGAGAATTGTATCGGCAGAAAAGACGCACAGACAATTCCCAAAACCGAAGACCATAACTATAATCTTGTTCCCGAAAAAACCGTACTGCCCACCTGCACGCTTCAAGGCGCCTATGTTTATGTTTGCTCGAATTGCGGCCACGAAAAGTACGAGCCGATTCCTCCTGCCGGCCACACCTATGACGCTGATTATGTCTACAACGAAGACGCCGACTGTCAGCACCCGGGAACCATGACGAGGTTCTGCAAAGTCTGCAATCTGCCCGACACGGTTTCAGACCCTACGCACCCTCAGACAAATCACCTGTTTGTAGACTATGTCTATCAGGACGACGCGACTATCGAGAGAAACGGCACCGAGATAGCTTACTGCTCCTACGGCTGCGGAGCCTTTGACGTCAGAGAAGCCGCGGATTCAAAGCTGCACTCTCACTCATTCACAAATTATCAGATAGTCACTCCCGCGACCTGCACTGAGCCGGAAACCCGTCAGGCCAAGTGCGATGTTTGCGGCACTCCTTCCGAGATCGAGACGGTTGAGGGCACCGAGCTCGGCCACGTTGCCGATGTTCCCACCCTGATTTCCGCCGCTACCTGCACCGCCGACGAAGTCATCGGCGTTAAATGTCAGCGCTGCGGCACGGTCTTAGAGACCGGCTCGAGGCCCGGCACCATGCTCGGGCACAGCTTCACGGTCTATGTTTCAAACAACGACGCTACGCCCGAGAGCAACGCCACCGAGACCGCGGTCTGCGACAACGGCTGCGGAGCGACCGACACCCGCGAGATACCCGGCACGCGCCTTGAGGAGCACGTTTTCGCGAATTACGTTTATGACAACAACGCGACCTGTACCCGCGACGGCACCGAGACCGCCTATTGCGAGAACGGCTGCGGTTCGTACAACACGAGGGTAGTCCCCGGAACGGCAAAGGGCCACGTTAAGGACACAGGAACCGTTATCAAGCGCCCGACCGCGACCGAGAGCGGCGAGATATCCTATCGCTGCACCGTTTGCGGAGAGCTGCTCGAGCCCGAGGTTTTGGCGCCGGGAAGCGATTACCCCGACAACGGAAACATTTCCCGCGAGGTCGTTCCCGAGCCGGGAGCGCCCGCAGTCAGCTTCGGAAACAGGGGAGTTTCCTTCGCGGTGTTAAGCGAGGAGGAGCTCAAATCGGTCGATAATGGCGCGGTGGTAAAGATAACGCTCAACGTCGCTCCTGCCGACGAAAAAGTCGCGGGCATAGAGAAAGAACTCGTCGAGGCGTTTGCCGAGAGCACCGAATACACCGTCGAGCAGTATCTTGACATCGAGCTGTTCAAGGACATCAACAACTACGTCTCTCAGGTCGAAAAGACCGCTCAGCCGCTGAGGCTCGTCATAACTATCCCGAGCGAGATGCGCAGCCGCGACAGAGCTTTTGCGATGGTAAGAATCCACGACGGCAAGGCCGACGTTCTTCCCGACCTTGACAACGACGTGAACACCCTCACGTTCGAGACCGATCGCTTCTCTATCTACGCTATCGTTCACAAGCCGGCGCCCGTTCACAATCACACAATGGCCTATCTCTGCGACCAGAACTACCACTATCTCGTCTGCACGACCTGCGGCGAAAGGCTGATGACAGCGCCTCATGTGTTTGCCGGCAACAGATGTCAGGCGTGCGGCTATACCGTTTCGATGGGCGTGCCGCCGCAGGGTCAGCTTCTTCCCGCCGATCCTTCAGCGGGCGGACTGGTCGACGTCAGCACCCCGACCGAGGGAACGGCAAACCTCGAAGACTGAAAATAATAATCTATCCGCGGATATCCTCCGCGGATTTTTTTGCCTATTTTGCAGCATAAAAAATCCCCTGCCTTTTTGAGGGGCAGGGGAGCTTTTGTTTTTATTATTTATCCGACTTTTTAACGCTGAGTATCTGGTTGATGATGATTCCGAGGATAAGCGCGGTGGCGATAGAGGTAATAGTAACCGTGCCGTTTCCGAAGCTGAGCGTCAGACCGCCGATGCCGCAGATGAGTATCGTTGAGACGACGAAGAGGTTTCTGTTGTCCTCAAGATCGACCTTCTGGACCATCTTAAGACCCGAAACGGCGATGAAGCCGTAGAGCGCTATGCAGACGCCGCCCATTACGCAGCTCGGGATCGAGTTGACGAAAGCGACGAACGGCGCGAAGAAGGATACGATGATAGCGAGTATCGCGGTGGTGATGATAGTCGCGACCGAGGCGTTGCCGGTGATAGCCACGCAGGCGATGGATTCGCCGTAGGTGGTGTTGGGGCAGCCGCCGAAGAGCGCGCCAGCCATCGAGCCGACGCCGTCTCCGAGGAGGGTCCTTGAAAGTCCGGGGTCTTCAAGAAGGTCCTTCTCGATGATAGAGGAGATGTTCTTGTGGTCGGCAACGTGCTCGGCAAAGACGACGAAAGCGACGGGAACATAGGCCAAAGCGATAGCGCCTATGTATGAGCCGCTAAGCTCGCCGAACGCGCCGAACGCGGTCAGGAATGTGAACTCGGGAACGTGGATAAGGGTGTGAAGACCGAAGCCGCCGTCAACAAGGTTTGCAAACGACTGGAAGCTGATGACCTTGAGGCTGTCGATTCCGGCGGCGTTGCCGATAACGGTGAATACCGTCGCGACCGCATAGCCCGCGAGAATACCTATGATAAAGGGTATCAGCTTGACCATTTTTTTGCCGAAGGTTGAAGCGATGGTGGTAACGATGAGGGTTACGATTCCGACGAGAACGCAAAGAAGCACGGCGGCGACCGAGGTGCCGTCGTCGGCTTTAACTCCGCCGGTCTGAAGGTCTCCGATAGCGTTTCCGGCAAGAGAAAGCCCGATTATCGCAACGGTGGGGCCGATGACGACGGTGGGCATCAGCTTGTTGAGCCAACCCACGCCGACCGCTTTAACAAGCAGCGCGATGACTACATAAACGAGGCCCGCAAAGACGGCGCCGATTATAAGTCCCAGAAAACCGAGCTGGACCGAAACGCCGCCCGCGAATGCGGCAGCCATCGAGCCGAGAAACGCGAACGATGAGCCGAGAAAAACAGGGCTGTTCGCCTTTGTGAAGAGAACGTAGACCAAAGTGCCTATGCCCGCTCCGAAAAGCGCGGCGGCGGGGTCCATTGAACCGCCCTCGATGCTTCCCGAGGTGATGACGGGGACGACGAGGGTCGCCGCCATGATCGCGAGGAGCTGCTGGATCGCGAAGACGATCATCTGACCGAACTTCGGCTTATCCTTGATGCCGTAGATGAGTTTCATTTTACATTCCTCCAATATAGTTTAGAGAACGGACGGCAAAAAAGCTATACGTTCTCCATTAGCTTAACCGCCGTTTCGCTGTCGAAAGGCGGAATATGCACGCTTATAAGCTCGCTGCGCGAGGTGGGTATGTTTTTCCCGACGTAGTCGGCGCGGATGGGAAGCTCGCGGTGGCCGCGGTCGATGAGTATCGCAAGCTGGATAGCCGCGGGTCTTCCGACCGAAAAAACGGCTTCAATGGCCGCGCGCGCGGTTCTGCCGGTATATAAAACGTCGTCAACGATGACGACCTTTTTGCCCTCGACCGAAAAAGGAAGCTCGGTTTTTTTGAGCACGGGCATATCGGAGAGTTTAAGAAGGTCGTCGCGGTAATAGGAAATGTCGATATCTCCGCAGGGGACGGACACGCCCTCGATCTTTTCGATGTTTTCGGCGATGATCCTTGCAAGGGCCTCGCCCCGGCGGCGAATGCCGATAAGGCAGAGGTTATCGGTGCCCTTGTTTTTTTCGAGTATCTCGTGAGAGATCCTTATAAGAGCGCGTTTCACCGCGCTTTCCTCCATGATTTCGGCCTTTTCGATCATGATTATTCCTTTCGGGCAGTAAAAAGCCCTGCCGCGCCGCAAGGTACGATAGGGCTAAAAAGTATGCTCGTATCTTGCGGCATCACGGTACCGCATTTAAGATTCTGCATACATATTACCACCATATATTGTACTTGTCAAGGGGAATTTGACTTTTTTTGATGATTTTTCGCTTTATTTGAAAAACACAGCGAGCCCCGCAAAAGAGCAGGGCAAGCTGTGTATCACGAACCATATGAAAAGAATAGATATATTTTAATTTGTAAGCCCGAAATATCCGGGGTATTCGTCCTCGCCTGCGGGCTCAAGAGCGCCGGTTTTGATCGCGGCGCCGCCGTACCAGCCCATGAGGTTCCACATAACGATGTGCGGGCAGTGATAGTCTATGACCTCGGCCGCGCAGTCGGGCGAGTGGTCTTTGAGCATTTCCGTCGCCAGCTTTCCGATCTCGGTCATCAGCTCTTTGAGGGCTCTGAACTCATCGCCCAGAATTCCGTAGAGCAGGTGGTCGCGCTGCTCCAAGGTGAAGCTCGGGAATTTCGCGTCTTCCAGCCGTACTTCTCTGTCGCGGCTGAATCCGTCCGCATACTTGGCCGAATATGCGGCGTTGAACTCTATCCAAGTCGCTTTTTGACCGCCGACCGAGCCTTCTCCGGCATAGCATATAGTGCCGTAATACCGGTTCGTCTCGAGGTTTTCGCCCTCTATGCCGTAGCATATGCCGGTAACTTCCTTGTGTCCGACCTGATACATCGGGCGGAATTTTGCGCCGCCGTCGGTCTGCTGAGTGCCCCTCATGACCGCGTAAGCGAAGATATCCCACAGAAGAATGTTGTCCGAGAATTCATTCGCGCCCTCAAAGCCGATTTTTCTTATCTCGGGCAGCTTTTCGCGCATAGAATCTACGAGCGCTTTCACCTTGTCCGGGTATTTTTCGTTGAGCGTTTTGAGGATATCCTCGCTGTAATCCTTTGTGAAAATGGGAATGCAGGTCTGATATTTTTTGCCCTGCTGCTTGATGAAGTTATAGCGCAAAAGCGTGTCAAGCTCGTCCTCAAGGTAAACCGAGGCGATGCCGAGCTCGACCGAGAGCTGCTCAATGGTCATCGGCTCGTAATAAGCCGAGAGCAGAATCTGACCGGGCAGCTTTCTTGTGACCAGATTGTCGAATGCGTTGTTATAGTCTCCGTTATAAATGTAGCGGAAATTAAAGGGCTGAGGGTTGAAACTTTTTTCTCCGAACTGTCTTTCCATAGCGATGCCTTCTTTCAGAATTTTTCTCGACTGAAACAGGTTGAACTTGACCGTCTGTGTCGTCAGCCCGAACTTTTCCGAGATGTCCTTTATCGACATTCCCTCGTAGTAATAGGCGACGGTGCAGAGGCGGTATTTCTCCGACAAAAAGGCGAGCTCGCGTCTCAGAATATTCTGCTGTTCTTTTTCACAGAGGTCGTCCTGAAAATTCTCGGTATCCGGGATATCGTCGCTTATCTCGACCGCGGCGTTCTTCGATGTCTTTCGCAGATATTGTTTATAGGTATTCGCCGCGACTTTCCAGACAAACCCGAAGAAAGCGTCGTCGCATTTGAGATTGGGAGCGCTTTTTAAGACCGCGAGAATTATATCCGAGCACAGATCCTCGGCCTTGTAAGGGTCTGAGGTTTTATGCAGCGACCATAGATAGAGCGTGCGCATGTTTTCCGAGATGAGTTCTCCTGCTTTTTGCGTTGTCATGTTATCACTGTTCCTTTTTAACGTCTGTGCGAACGCCTTTTCGGCGCCCTCGAAAGCTGCTTTCACCTATATAGTGTCAGAAATCTGCAAAAGGTTAGAAGAAATTTGAAAAATTTTTTGGATATGTGTGATGCGTGTAAAACCAAAGAAAAAATCCGCTTACGCGGAAAAGGGAGCGGCAGCACAAGAAGCGTTAAAACTTGCTTTTCGCCTTCCCTCGGCAAAAATGCCCGCCTCGGTCGGCTCAAAGAGTTTTAATCGCATCTTTGTAAAGCGAAGCCGTGATTTGCATAGCAAATATAGGGGCCCCCGAAAATGCGTAAGCATTTTTGGGGAAAAGGAGCGGCAGCCCGTAAAGCGAAGCCGTGATTTGCATAGCAAATCGCGGCGAGCCAAAAGGGCTCGCCGCGACGTGGTGCCGCTGACCGGACTCGAACCGGTACGCTTTAAGGGCGGGGGATTTTAAGTCCCATGTGTCTGCCAATTTCACCACAGCGGCGCGAAACTAATATTATCACTTTGCGTTCAAAATGTCAACCTAAAAGCATATAAAAATATTTTTCTGCGCATAATATCACCGACATACGATATCGAAAGGAGGATCCCCATGTCCGAAAAAGACGGCGTGAAAATCTATAAGCCGAAAGGAAAGCTCAGCCCCGTATATCAGACGAACACCATCGTCGATAACGTCACCGACCCGAAAAACGAGCGGGTTTACAACCGTTCGGTCGAGAACGTTATCCTTTCAAAGGAAGAGGTAGACGCGAACAAAAAATAACTTGCTTCTGTCCCTTGAATTTTTTGCTTGCTCGGGCGGGCGCGATGTCGTCGCGCCCGTTTTGCTAATTTTATGTTGCAAACCGAAAAGGTTTGTGATAAAATATCCTAAACGGCATTTTTAAAATCAAAAACCGTGTCGCGGCTTTGCTTTCCGGCATAATATAAACAAAGAAAGCAAAGAAGGTGCGGCTTGTGAGAGATATAATAACCGCTTCGGTGCTTATCGCGGCGACGGTCGGGCTCATCTGCCTTATAAGGCTTTTAAGCTCGGGGCTCGGAAGCGTATGCAAGGGCCCGCGCGTCGATCTGATAATTTATTTCGATATAAACTGCGAATGCCTTGAATACGATCTCGCAAAGATCTATTCCTGCGCCGCCCTCAAAGGCGCTCAGCTAAGCGTCAGCGTTATAGACTGCGTAGGCACGCCCGAGAGCGCAAGGTGGCTCGAAGCGCTCAGAAAAAAGCTCAAAAAGGATTTCGATATAATCACGGAGGAAAAAAGTGACGGAAAATCAAAATACCGTGACGGTCAGGGGAATTGTTGACAGCGTTACATATCGCAACGACGATAACGGTTTCGGCGTGATAGTTTTGGATCACGAGGGCGAGCCGCTCACCGTCGTCGGCGAGCTCGGAAACGTCGAAGAGGGCGAAGAGCTCGAGCTCACCGGAACGTTCATGAAGCACCCCAAATTCGGCGATCAGTTCAAAGCCGACGTCTGCGTGCGGTCTTTACCCGCCGAGGCGTCGGCTATAAGGCGTTATCTTGCCGGCGGGGTAGTAAAGGGCATAGGCCCCGTTCTTGCCAAAAAGATCGTTGACTGCTTCGGCGACAAGACCCTTGAGATCATGGAGACCGAGCCCGACCGCCTCGCCGAGGTCGAGGGCGTAACGCTTCAAAAAGCGAGGTCTTTTGCCGAGGAATTTGAAAAGGTCATCGGCTTCCGCACTCTTTTAATGTATTTCACCGAGTGCAAGATTCCCGCGCTTTACGGCATCAGGGCTTGGAAAAAATACGCCGAAAACGCGCTTCCGCTCATCGACAGAAACCCTTATATCCTCTGCTCGTCGGGCATCGAGCTTCCGTTTTTGAAAGCCGAGGAGATAGCGAGCGAAAAGGGCGTTCCCGAGGACTCCGAGTTCAGGCTTTCGGCGGGGGTCAAGTTCATTCTTGAGGAAAACGCCGCCGCGGGTCACACCTGCCTGCCCGAGGACAAGCTGACCGACCTCGCCGCAAGACTTTTGCGCGTCGAGCCCTATCTTATAAGGGAATCCGTTCAAAAGGAAGCCGACGAGGAAAATCTTTACATATACATAAAAAAAGAGCGTCCGTTCGTTCTGCTGAGGGATTACTATGTCGCCGAGGAATATATCGCCCGCAGGCTTGCGATAATGAACAGCCTTTCCTATGACACCCGCATAAATTACGACGACGTCATCGACATCGCCGAGGAGGAAAACGGTATCGTTTATGCCGAAAAGCAGCGCGAGGCGATAAACACAGCGCTTTCAAAAGGCTTCATGGTGCTGACCGGCGGCCCCGGCACCGGAAAGACCACGACCCTGAACGCGATAATCTCGCTTTATAAGCAGCAGGGGCTCAAGCCGCTGATATGCGCGCCGACAGGCAGAGCAGCAAAGCGCGTTTCCGACCTCACCGGCTGCGAGGCAAAGACAATTCATCGGCTTCTCGGCGTAAAAGCGGGCGGAGAATTGGCGGGGTTTGAGCACAACGAGAACAACCTTTTGGAGTGCGACGCCGTTATAATCGACGAGATGTCGATGGTCGATTCTCTGCTTTTCGAGGCGCTTTTGCGAGCGCTTCCCATCGACTGCAAGCTGATAATGGTCGGAGACAGCGACCAGCTTCCCTCGGTCGGCGCGGGAAACGTTCTTCACGACATGATAGCCTCGGGAACGATACCTGTTATATCCCTCACCGAGATTTTCCGTCAGGCGCTCGAAAGCGCTATCGTAACTAACGCGCACCGAATCGTCGCGGGGAAAATGCCCGAGCTTGACAATTCAAAGGATTTCTTTTTCCTGCAAAGGCTCGAATTCGACGCCGCGGCCGATCTTACCGTTCAGCTTTGCCTCACCCGCCTGCCCAACGCCTACGGCTTCGACCCGATAAGCGACATTCAGGTGCTTTCGCCGACGAGAAAGGGCCCGCTCGGCACCGTTGAGCTGAACAAAAGGCTTCAGGCCGAGCTGAATCCGCCCTCGCGGCAGAAATCCGAGATAAAGACCTTTTTATATACCTTCCGCACCGGCGACAAGGTAATGCAGACCAAAAACGACTATGAGATCGAGTGGAAAAAAGACGGCGAAAAGGGCGCCGGTATCTTTAACGGCGACATAGGGGTCATCGTTAGGCTCAACCGTCTTTTGGGAGCTATCGACATCGACTTCGACGGCCGCCTCGCGACCTATAACGTCGAAATGCTCGAAAACGTCGAGCTTGCCTATGCGGCGACGGTGCACAAAAGTCAGGGCAGCGAGTTCGACGCGGTGATACTTCCGATACTCGGGGGATACGACAAGCTGTATTTCAGAAATCTTCTTTACACCGCCGTCACCCGGGCGAAAAAGCTGCTCGTGATAGTCGGCTCGAAAAACAGGCTCGAATTCATGGTGAAAAACAACCGAAGAATGAACCGCTATACCTGCCTCAAGCAGATGCTTTGCGAGGAATCCTTCAAAAAGCCCGACGAGCAGGAGGAAAGCGATGAGTAAAGCGCTCGACTGGATATCCGATCTTTTATTTCCGAACCGCTGTCCGTTTTGCGATTGTTTTATCCCTTGGAACACGGTCGTCTGCGAGAGCTGCCGCAGCGATATCGTTTTCACCGATTGCTGTCCCAAGTGCGGGCATTCCGAATGCGAGTGCCGATACGGCGATCTTGAATTCGACGGCTGCATAAGCGTCGCCGAATACGCCGGAAAGTGCCGCGAGGCGATACTTTCATTAAAGCACGGCTACGGCTTCAACGCGGCGAAGTTTTTGACCCCGAGGCTTTCCGAAAAGCTCAAAGAGCAGGGCTTTGCGCAGACCGGTTCGATAATCACCGCCGTTCCGATGACATATAAAAGAAAGAACCCGACGGGCTATAACCAGTCGGAATATATCGCTAAGCTGCTTTCAAAAAGCCTCGGTCTGCCGACAGATTTCGGGCTTTTGGGCAAAAGAAGCTCGTCGCCCGCCCAGCATGAGCTTTCGGCAGCCGAGCGCCGCGAGGCCGCAAAGCAGGCTTATTTCGCCAAAAAGGGCTGCAAGCGGGCCGAGGGAAAAACGGTGATACTCTGCGACGATATCATAACTACCGGCAGCACTCTTTCCGAGTGCGCCCGAATACTTAAAAGCTGCGGAGCCGCGACGGTCTACTGCGCGGTTCTGACAGAGACGAAACGCGGTCCCGAAGGAGGTAACGAAAATGTCCGTGCTTGATCTCGGCATAGATCTCGGCACTGCAAACATAATCATAACCGTCGGAAAAAGCGGCGCAATTCTCAACGAGCCGACGGTCATAGCCTTTGACAAAAACACCGAGAGCGTAATAGCTTTCGGGCAGGAAGCCTATAAAATGATAGGCCGCGCGCCCGAGCATATCGCGGTGATAAAGCCGCTCAGAGACGGCGTTATATCAAATAACGACATGGCGCAGGAGCTCATCAGGCTTTGCATTTTAAAGGTCATCGGCAAAAGGCTGATAAACCCGCGCATCGTCATGTGCGTTCCGAGCGGGATAACCGCCGTCGAGCGAAAAGCCGTCGTTGAAAGCGCGGTCTCGGCGGGCGCAAGGACCGTTTATCTCATCGAAGAACCCGTCGCCGCGCTTTTGGGAGCAGGGGAGGATATAATGAAGCCGTTCGGCAGAATGGTCGTCGATATCGGCGGCGGCACCTCCGATATCGCGGTCACCTCGTTGGGAGGGATAGTCGCGGCAAATTCCGTCAAAAAGGCCGGAAACGCTTTCAACGCATCTATTCAGCGCTATTTCGAGGAGGAGCACCGGCTTCTTATCGGCGAGCGCATGGCCGAGGAGGCGAAGATCTCCTGCGCAAATATGTTCTGGCCGTCCGAAGAAAAAACCGGCGTGATATCCGGAAGAAGCCTTGTCAGCGGGCTTCCCGCAAGAATGGAGATTTCGGAGGCCGACATCTGCGCCGCTATAACCGACGACGTCGATGACATCATCGCCGCAATAAGAACGGTCTTTGAAATGACCCCGCCCGAGCTCGTCGGAGACATTTACGATCACGGAATGGTGCTCACCGGCGGCGGAGCGCTTCTTCGCGGCCTCGATATGTATATCACCCGCGAGTTCGGCGTCAAATGCTTCGTCGCAAACGACCCGCTCGGCTGCGTGGCGAGAGGCACTCACATGGCGTTTCGGGTAAGGGACAGGCTCAGAAACGGCTTCGAAAAGGCTTCTGTTTCAAGACTTTGAATATAAGCGGAAAATTTTGCCAATAATCCTCTCGAAAACAAATTCGGGAGGATTTTTTATGAGCATAGGAAAACTCACAGCCGCCGCGATAATCTCTCTCATGACGGTTTGCGCGGCGGGGGTGATAAATAATTCCCGCGAGGTCGAGGGCATGACCGACAAGCTGATAAGAATACACGTCGTCGCAAATTCCGACAGCGAAAGCGATCAGCGCCTAAAGCTGATGGTCCGAGACGGAATCTTAGGCGAGGTATACGGCCTTGCGGGCGAGTGCAAAACCAAGCAGGAAGCGCTTTCGGCGATATCGAACGGGCTTGAAGAAATAACCCGCCGCGCCGAAGAGGTCGTTTTGCAAAGCGGCGCGCAGCTTTCGGTGAGCTGCACTCTTTCTCGCAAGGATTTTCCTCAAAAAAGCTATGACGGCTTCACGCTTCCCGCCGGAGAATACGATGCGCTTTGCGTCCGCCTCGGAAGCGCCGAGGGCAAAAACTGGTGGTGCGTCTGCTATCCATCGCTTTGCGTCGGAGCTTTCAGCAAAATAGACGACTGCGGGGTCTTCACCGAGGGCGAGCTGAAAATAGTAACTCAGCCCGAAAAGGTAAGATACAAGCTGTGGTGCTATGAAGCGGTGATGAAGCTGAAAGCGCTGTTCTCAAAAGCCCGTGTCTGAAAGTTTCGGAGCATTTTGCGGCTTTAAGTCCGATTTTTCGGACTTTTCGCATTTTCGGTGAAAAATAGGTTTGACAGCGAGCCCCCGCGATGCTAAAATAAAGAAAAAGGGGGCGAAGACGTGCTGCGAATATTTCTCGGTGAAAACCAGTCGGAGAAGCTGAAAAGAAACGCCGCCGAGATGAGAGAGCTTTTGAAAAGCTCGGAGGTCATCTCGATAGTGCCGGACCAGTTTTCGTTTGCATACGACAAGGCGCTTTATAAAGAGCTCGGCGCGAAGGACTTCAACAGGGTCACGGTGCTCAGCTTCAAAAGGCTTTCCGAGTCGTTCATAAACCGCTTCGGAACGGCGGGCGGCTCGCTTTTGTCTCAAAACGACCGCACGGTGCTTTTGTGGCTTTCTCTGAGAAGGGCGCGGGCAAAAAAGAGCCTCGGGCTGCTTGCAAAGTCGTCCGAAAAGCCGGCCTTTTGCGAGGAAATGTCCTCACTCGTCGATTCTTTCCGGCGCTGCGGGATAAGCCCGCAGGGTCTTAAAGAAGCCTCCGAAAAGCTCGGCGGCACGCTCGGCGAAAAGCTGTCCGATGTCGCCGCGATATATTCCGAGTACCTCGGTCTTTTAAGCGAAAGGTCTTTTCGCGACGAAAGCTCGGTGATATCCGACGGCGCGGCCGTCGCCGCGAAAAACTCGGCGTTTAAAGGGGCGAACGTCTTCGTCGATCGCTTCGACAGCTTTTCTCCCGACGAGTTAGAGCTTTTGCGCGCTGCTATCCGCGACGCTTCGAGCGTCACCGTGAACATCGCCATGCCCTCAAAGATTCGCCGCTCGCCGCTTTCGCCGTTCAGCCATTGCGAGGCGACCGTCTCGGCGATAGCTCAGCTTGCCGCCGATTTGAACCGCCGGGTCTCTTACATATCCTGCGATGTGCCCAAAACCGACGACGCCTGCCTAAAAGCCGCCGCCGACTGCCTTTTTTCTCCGACCGAAAAAGCCGGCCCCTCCGACAGCGTTACCGCGCTTAGGGCCGACAACCTTTACGACGAGGCCGATTTTGTCGCGGCCGAGATAAGGCGGCTCGTCACACGCGAGGGCTATAAATTCAACGATATCGCGGTCATAACCCACGACCCCGAATCCTATTCCGACATTTTGGAGGCCTCGTTTTTGCGCTACGGGGTCGAGGCTTTCATCGACCGTCCCGCTCCGGCGGCTTCGATGTCGCTCGTGCTTTTCATGCTCGACGCCTTAAGCGCCGCCGCGACGAGATCGCCCGACACCGATAAGATACTTAAATATCTCCGCTCGCCGTTTTCGCCGCTCAGCCGAGAGGAGATCTCCGCCCTGTGGGATTACTGCGTGCGCTGGAACGTCTCGGGAAAAATGTGGCTCGAGGACTTCACCGCTTCCGAAAAAGAGGATATTTCGGCAATAAACGCCGCAAGGCAAAAGGCGATAGAGCCGCTTTTGGAGCTTCACAACGCCTGCGAATCAAAAAGCGCCGCAGAGATATCGCGGGCGTTCTGCGCCTTTTTAAAGAGAATAGGCGCCGCCGAGCGGGCGTTCGAGGTCATAAAGGAGTGCTCCGACGAAAAGCTGAAGCTGGAGACTGCGCGGCTTTTCAAGCAGATGTGGAACGCCGTGATGTCGGCGGTGACCTCGGTTTACATAACGGCGGGGGAGGAGAAAATGACCCTTCGCGGCTTCGGCGAGCTTTTGCGCCTGATGCTTTCTCAGACCAAGCTGGCGAGCCCCCCGCAGAAGCTCGACAGCGTTATCGTCGCCGACGTCGGACGCTCGGTGATATCCGAGGCGAGGGCTGCGTTCGTCGTCGGTCTTGCCGACGGTGTTTTTCCCGCCGACGTGCGAAAAAACGGTCTCTTCTCGGGCCGAGACATAGCCGCGCTCGAGGAGATAGGCGTTTGCTTCGATTCCTCTCCCGAGGCCCGTCTCGGCTCGGAGAGGTTTGACTGCCGCAAGGCGATGACCGCCCCGACCGAGCGCCTTTACGTCAGCTATTCCTGCTCCGACCTTCGCGGAAAGGAGCTTCGCCCGTCAAGGTTACTTCGCAGAATATGCCTTTTTTGCCGCACGGATCTAAAAAACGTGCGCTCCTTTGACGAGAGCTTTTACTGCTCGACGCCCGAAAGCGCCTATTACCGCTACGCCGTTTCGCAGTCAGCTTCGTTTGAGCAGAAAGCCGCGCTTCGCGAGGCGCTTTTGACCGTTTCGGGATATCCCGAAAGGCTCGCCCGATTGAGCGCTCAAAAAGGCTCGGCGCACAGCCTTGACCCCGAGATATCGAAAAAGCTGTTCGCGCCCCGAGACGTCAACGTCACGGCTTCGAGAATTGACGTTTACAACCGCTGCGGCTTCGAGTATTTCTGCCGCTACGGCTTAAAAATCGAGCCTGTAAAGCCGCTCGAGGTAGACCCCGCTAACCGCGGCACCGTCATGCATTATCTTTTCGAGAGCGTGCTTCGCCACTTCGGCGGAGGGTTCTCCGAGGCCTCCGACGACGATATCAGGCAGCTTATAGCACGGCTTCTTGCCGAATTTTCGGAGGAAAAATTAGGCGGAGATTTCGGCAAAAGCGCAAAATTTGCGGCGGATTACAACCGCCTCGGCGACGCTGCGGCGGAAATCCTTCTCAATATGCGCGAGGAGTTCAGAGTATCGAAATTCCGCCCTGAGCGCTTTGAATACGATCTCTCAAAGGAAAACGGCGAGAGCGTTCTTTCCATTCCGATAGGCCGAGGAGTGAACGTGAACATACGCGGAATAGTCGATAGGGTCGATGTTTTCACCTCGCCCGACGGCAAAAGATACGTCCGCGTGGTCGATTACAAGACCGGCGCCAAAAAATTCAGCTTCGAGGACATCTATAACGGCGTTAATCTCCAGCTCCTGCTTTATATGCTCGCGCTGACCGAGGGCAGCGACGCCGATTTCAAAGACTGCTCGCCGGCGGGTATCCTTTATATGCGCGCGGGATTTTTGGAGTGCAAGGACGATTTCGACCCTCTTGACGACGGTGCGAAAACCCGTCTCAAGCGCGTTTCCGAGCAGCTTCGGCGCAGCGGTCTTATCGTTGAAAACGACGAATCGGTCGAGGCGATGGATATGACGTTCAGCGGAAGCTATATCCCTGTGAAAAAGAAAAAAGACAGCGGCTACACGCAAAATTCCGAGACGATAAGCCCCGCCGGCTTTAAGCTGCTCGAGGAGTTTGCAAAGCGCCGCACCGTTGAATTCGGAAAAAATCTTCTCGGCGGAAAGATAGACGCGATACCTTTGGGCGACGACCCCGAGCATCTTCGCTGCGCTTACTGCGACTACTCCTCGGTCTGCGACCGAAAAAAGTACATGATGCGCATATTGCAAAAGGCCGACGGCGAAAAGCTCAAAGCCGAAATAGGAATGAAGGAGGCGGAGAAAAATGTATGACTGGACCGACGAACAGCTCGAAGCGATAAACGCGGTCGGCTCGCCGATAATAGTTTCGGCCGCCGCGGGAAGCGGAAAGACAGCGGTTTTGGTCGAGCGCACGATAAGGCTTTTGTGCGACGAAAAACTTAATATCCCCGCCGATACGCTTTTGGCCGTCACCTTCACAAACGACGCCGCCGCGCAGATGTCTCAAAAACTCTCGCAGGAGATAGATCTTCGTGCCGAAAGCGAGCCCGACAACGCATGGATACAGCGCCAGCAGTCGCTTTTAAGGCTTTCGGAGATAACGACGATAAACTCGTTTTGCTATAATCTTGTAAAGGACAACCTTGCCGACACCGATTTTCAGAGCGGCGTGAGGATTCTTGAAGAAAACGAAGCCGATATGCTCACCGACCGTGCGCTGACCGAAGTGCTCGAGACCGAGTATGCCGAGCGGCCTGCCGAAACGGAAGAGCTAATCTCGCTTTTTTGCCGCGAGAACGATTCGGCGCTCAGAAGAATGATACTCCAGCTTTACCGCTTTCTGCGCTCGCTGCCTTTTCCCCGGCTTTGGCTGAAAAGCGCGATAGACGATCTTCTGAAAATGAAAGCTGCCGAGCGCATCTTTGAGACCTTCGATTCTCAGGCCAAGGAGATTTTGGGGCTGATAAAAAGCACGTCGTCGCGGCTTCGCTCGCTTGCCTCGGCGCTTGAATATCACTCCGCCGCAAAAAAGGTTCTTGCCGATAACTGCGACATCGCCGACGCTTACGCCGATTCCGCGTCATGCTGCAAAAGAGAGCAGGTCTCGGAATTCATATCGAATATCGTCTGGAAGCCGCTCACGGTCAGGCAGACAAAGCTCGAAAAAGAAAGCTCCTCCGAGCTTGAAGCGGGCATATATGAATCGGCAAAGGAATGTTATTCTCATCTTAAAGACCTCTTTTCAGAGCTTTCGGGGATTTACAAATACACCGAGGAGGACATTAAAAGCGATTCAAAAAAGGTCGCGCATTACTTTGAACGCCTCGCCGAGCTTTGCTTAAAGCTCGACGACAGGGCTTATGAAATGAAGGTCGAGAAAAACGCGCTCGACTTTGCGGACACCGAGCTGATAAGCGTTTCGCTGCTTGTCGGCTGCGACGAAAACGGCAGGGTGTTCCGCAAGCCGCTCGCCGAGGAGATAGTCGCTTCAAAAAGATACCGCGTAATACTCATCGACGAGTTTCAGGACGTCAACAATCTTCAGGAGCTTATTTTCAAGGCGATATCCGACACTTCAAATCTTTCCGAAATAGGCGAAAATCTCTTTGCGGTCGGAGACGTCAAGCAGGCTATATACCGCTTCAGGCAGGCAAACCCGCAGATATTCATGAAGACCCGCGCTCAGGGAAAATCCCCCGAAAGCGCCGTGCGCGAGCTTTTGCTGAGAAAGAATTTCCGAAGCCGCAAAAGCGTTCTTGACTTCTGCAATTATGTTTTCGGAGCACTGATGTCGCGCCGAGTGGGCGAGACCGACTATACCCACGAGGAAGCGCTTGTTTTGGGTTCGGATTTTGAGACCGACGATCCTCCGACCGAGATAATCACCGTGAACGACGACGGCTCCGAGGAGCTTTCGACGGTCGAGTTCACCGCCGTCGCAAGAAGGATAAGAGCGCTCATCAATGAAAAAGCGCCGGTCCGTGAAAACGGCGCGTTCAGGCCCTGCCGCCCGTCCGATTTCTGCGTTCTGACGAGAACAAACGTCACCGGCTCCGAGCTTTCCGACATCTTTGCAAAAGAGGGTCTTCGGGTGTTGACCAACGACACCTCGGGCTATCTTCGCTCGCGTGAGATATCGCTGCTTTTGAACCTTTTGGCGATAATCTCAAACCCGATGCAGGACGTTCCGCTCGTTTCGGTCATGCTTTCGCCGATACTCGGCTTTTCAGACGACGACGTCGCTACGCTGAGAATTTTCTCCCGCGAGGATAAAATTTACAAGATAATGCTCGCGGTTTCCGAGGGAGGCTATGGCGCGGACGCCGTTTTAAAAGAAAAATGCGCGGGCGCCGTCCGTCTTTTAAAGCGTTTAAGCATACTCGCCTCGGGGCTTACGCTCACAAAGCTGATAAGAAAGATATACGATCTGACCGACATTTTCGCCATGGCCTCCGCCTATGAGGACGGCGCGCAGAAGTGCGCCAACCTCTATTTGCTTCTCGAATATGCCCGAAGCTATGAGCAGGCTTCACCCGACGGCGTCGAGGGCTTTTTGAGATACATCGAATACATATCCAAAAGCGGCGGAGACTTTGAGCAGGCGCTCACCGTCACCGAGACCGGCGACGCCGTCTCGATAAAGACGGTTCACCGCTCAAAGGGGCTTGAATATCCGTTCGTTTTCATCTGCCAGACCCGCAAGCGATTCAACACGAGCGACCTAAACGGCCCGCTTATGCTTAACGCCGAGGTCGGCGCGGGGCTCAGCTTTTTGGACTATTCCACCCTTACGAAGCGCCCGACCGCTTTTTGGGAGAACGTCAGGGCAAAAAACCGCTCCGAGCTGCTTTCCGAGGAGCTGAGGCTTCTTTACGTCGCTATGACGAGGGCTAAAGAGAGGCTTTTCATAGTCCTTGATATGAGCGACAGATCTACAAAGCGCGCCGCCGAGCTTTCCTATGAGATTTGCTCGGGCAAAATTCCTCCCGCTGCGGTTCAGCGAGCGCTTTGCACCGCCGACTGGCTTTTCATGGCGCTTATGAGGCACCCGGGGTTTGCGGCGCTGCGCTCAAAGCTCGGCCCGGGCATATGCACCGACTCCGGCAAACTTCCCGAGATAAAAGTCGCCGGAATGCCGCCGTCGCCCTCCGAAAGCGTTGAATCCGAGGAAAAAAGCGGAGTTATCGACAATTCTCTCGCAAAAAAGATAGCGGAGAATTTCAGGCTTTCGCCCGATGAAAGGCTGACCTCAAACGAAGCCAAGCTGACCGTTTCGGAGATAGTAAAGGACGACGCGCTCAGCTTCTTCCCGCAGGTGCCGAGCCTTGACGAATCGCTCGACGAATTCACCGCGGCCCAGCGGGGGACCATCACCCACCGCTTCATGCAGTTCTGCGATTTAAACGCCGCCGCCGGTGACATTGAAGCCGAGATTTCTCGCCTTTGCAAAATAAACGTTTTCACGCCGAAAGAGGCCGAAGCCGTCGATCGCCCGAGCGTTCGGAAATTCTTTCAAAGCGAGATATATTCGCGGCTTCGTTCAAGCGGCAGGGTGCTCAGGGAGCAGCGCTTCATCGTCGGGTTTAACGACATAAAGGCCGATCTGAGCGTCGCCGAGGATTATCGCGGCACCGACGGAATGCTTCAGGGCGTCGCCGACTGCCTTTTCGAGGAAGAGGACGGCTATGTGCTCGTCGATTACAAGACCGACAGGGTGAAAAGCTGCGCTCAGCTTGCCGAGAGATATTCGGCTCAGCTCGAGCTTTATAAAGCCGCGTTCGATATTTTGCTCGAAAAGCCGGTCAAGTCGTGCTTCATTTATTCTTTTCGTCTCGGCGAGGGTATAGAAATAAGCGCAAAAAACTTCGTAAAAACCCCTTGACAAAGTGAAAAAATGGGTGTATAATGCTCCGAGTAAAGAAAGCAGACGCTTCAGCGCTCTCACCTCAAGCAATGCGAAGAGGTCAATATCCGATTTTTACCGACCGGCATTCTGCCGTTTTGTGCGGATTTTGAGCGCGAACCGAAAAAGTTTGCGCTCTTTATATTTCTCAACTTTATTTTTGGAGGTGTTGCGCCATAGCCAGCATGGAGCATCAGATCAATGAAGAAATTCGCGACCCGCAGGTCAGAGTCATTGACTCGGACGGAACGCAGCTCGGTATCATTTCCTCGAAAGAAGCGCTGAACATCGCTATCTCAAAGGAACTGGACCTTGTAAAGATCGCGCCCGCGGCGAATCCGCCGGTCTGCAAGATCATGGACTACGCCAAATATTGCTTCGAGCAGTCAAAGCGCGAAAAAGAAGCCAGAAAGAATCAGAAAACCGTTGACATCAAGGAAGTCAGAATGACCTCTAAGATCGACACCAACGATTTCAACACAAAGGTCAATCAGGCGATAAAATTCCTCAAAGGAGGAGACAAGGTCAAGGTCTCTATCCGGCTTCAGTTCAGAAAGGGCGTCGCACTTCATTCCGAACTCAGCAGCAAGCTGCTCGACGAGTTTAAGGATGCCGTCGCTGAATACGGCGTATTCGATAAGCCCAGCAAAGTTGAGGGCAGAAACATCGTGCTGTTCGTTTCGCCCAAAAAGCAGTAATTCATTTTTAGGAGGATACAAAAATGGCAAAGATCAAGGTCAAGACCCATTCCGGCTCCAAGAAGCGCTTCGCTTTCACCGGAACCGGCAAGGTAAAATTCCAGCACGCCAACAAAAGACACCGCCTCGTTTCAAAAGACCACAAGGCAAAGAGACTCGCAAGAGGCACGGCTTATGCTTCGAGCGCAAACATCGAAGCGCTCAGAAAGACCATCCCTTACAAATAATCACGGGTTGTAAGGAAGCTGAAACATCAAATAACGGAGGTAATAAATTATGGCTCGTGTAAAGGGAGCAATGATGACCCGCAAGAGAAGAAACAAGACCCTCAAGCTCGCAAAAGGCTATTGGGGTTCAAAATCAAAGCATTTCAAGATGGCTAAACAAGCCGTCATGAAATCCGGCAACTACGCTTATATCGGCAGAAAGCAGAAAAAGCGCGAATTCCGTCAGCTTTGGATAGCGAGGATTTCTGCCGCCGCAAAAATGAACGGCATGAACTATTCGACTCTCATGAACGGTCTGAAAAAGGCAGGCGTCACCCTCAACAGAAAGATGCTTTCCGAGATCGCCATAAACGACCCTGCGGGCTTCACCGCGATCGTTGAAAAAGCAAAAGCGGCGCTTTAAGCCCGATATAAAACACGCTCCCGCGCGGGCGTGTTTTCTCATTTATTGCAAGTCTTGAAAAGGGGGATAGCCATGCTGATCTTGAGCAGAGACAATCCGCGCATAAAGCGCTTTGCAAGGCTTAAAGACAAGCGCTCGGCCCGCGAGGAGGAGGGGCTTTTTGTCCTTGAGGGTGCAAGGATAGTCTTTGACGCGCTTCGGGAAGACGCGCCTCTTTGCGAGGCTTTTTACACAAAAAGCGCCATCGAGCGCTTTCCCGAGACCGTTCGCCCGCTTATTGAACTTTTGGGAGATTCGGCGTTTGAGATCTCCGATGAGGTCTCCGAAAAACTCAGCGCCACCGCAACCTCTCAGGGCGTGTTTGCGATATGTTCAAGACTTGACAAAACCGAACCTTTGGATAAAATAGTATACGGAAAAAAGTTTGTCGTTCTCGATTCGCTTCAGGACCCCGGCAACGTCGGCACCATTTTAAGAACTGCCGACGCTTTCGGCGCCGACGGAGTTTTTCTCTGCGACTGCTGCGACGTTTACGGTCCCAAAACCGTCCGCTCGACGATGGGCTCGCTTTTCAGAGTGCCTTTTTGCGATACTCTTTCCGCAAAAGAAGCCGTTGAAAAGCTGAAAGGCCTCGGAGCAGAGGTTTTGGCTGCGGTGGTTGACGGCGGCGCCGAGGATATCAAAAAAATCTCCTTCGCCGAGCGCTGCGCCGTAGTTATCGGAAACGAGGGCAACGGGCTTTCAGACGAGACCGTGGCGCTTTGCGACCGCAGGATAACGATAAAAATGCGAGGCTCGATAGAATCGCTGAACGCCGCGACTGCGGCGGCGGTGCTTCTGTGGGAGCTTTCAAAGCGCTGAAAGGGGAATACTATGTCCGAGCTCAGATACTGGATATGGCTGACGGCGGCATTCGGCTGCGCAAACGCCGCAAAGTGGAACGCGGTGTCATATTACGGCAGCGCCGAGAACGCCTATCAAAAAATTTCGGGCGGCGATCTTTCTCACGTTCTGCCTCAGTTCAAGCGAAGCGTCGAATCGGCGACCCTTGATTCGGCGGAAAGAATGATCGACTTCTGCGCCTCAAAGAATATCGGCGTATGTTCGTTTGAGGACGAGCTTTTTCCTCAGCGTTTAAGGGAGATATACAACCCGCCGTCGGTGCTGTTTTATAAGGGCGATATCTCGGGCATCGACGAGAGCGTCGTCATAACCGCGGTCGGAACAAGAAATCCGAGCGAATATTCCGTTGAGGTAAGTCAAAAGCTATGCCGTGAGCTTGCTTCCGAGGGCGTTTCGATCGCAAGCGGCTTTGCCGTCGGTCTTGATTCCGTCGCGCACCGCTCGGCTATCGAGGGCGGCGGAAAGACCTACGCGGTGCTTCCCTGCGGTCTTTTAGTTGATTTTCCTCCCGAAAACGCCGGCGCAAAGCCTCTTATCGAGCGGCACGGCGCGCTTATAAGCGAATATTTTCCCGCCGACCGCACCACCTCTATAGGCTTTCGCGCAAGAAACAGGATACTTTCCGGAATAAGCCTCGGCACCCTTGTGCTTCAGGCGGGCGCAAAAAGCGGTTCTTTGAGCACCGCCTCCTTTGCGCTTTCTCAGGGAAGAGATATTTTCTGCGTTCCCCCTCACGAGCTTTTCAACAGCGACTACGCGGGCGTCATCGGGCTGATAAGAGACGGTGCGATACCCGTCTTTGAAAGCTCCGACGTCATTAACGAATACAAAGGGCTTTATCCGCATAAGCTCAGAACGGATAAGCCGCAGGCGGTTCAAAAAGCGGCTTCGGCGCCCAAAAAGCGGGCGGCTTCAAAGCCCAAGCCCGAAAAAACTTCGGCTGAAAAAACCGCCGCCCCAAAGCTGCCGCCCGTTTCGGTCAGGCCCGAGGGGCTCAGCGGCACAAAGAAGCTGATATACGAATATATTCGGGAGAACGGCGAGGTTCACCTCGACCAGCTCGACATCGGCACCGGAGACGTTTTCGAGATCGAAGCGTTTCTTACCGAGCTCGAGCTTGACGGTCTCGTTCGTTCTCTCCCCGGAAACAGATTCACGGTATAACGCAAATTTCAAGAGGTAAGAAATGACGGATTTAATTATTTTGGAGTCACCCTCAAAAATTCACACGGTTCAGCACACGCTCGGCAAGGGATATAAGGTCGTGGCGTGCGTCGGCCATGTCAGAGACCTGCAAAAGTCCAAGCTGTCGGTCGATATCGAGCACGGCTTCACGCCGACCTATGTGAACATCTCGGGAAAAGAGAAGATCATCGACGACATAAGAAAGCTGGCCGAAAAATCGGGGCACGTTTATTTCGCTACCGACCCCGACCGCGAGGGCGAAGCTATCTCGTGGCACCTTGCAACTATTTTGGGCTTCGATCTTAACGAGAAGAACCGCGTGACCTTCAACGAGATAACAAAAACGGGCGTCGAAGCCGGAATGGCGGCGCCGCGCTCGATAGACATGAATATAGTCAACGCTCAGCAGGCAAGAAGGATACTCGACCGCATAGTCGGCTACAAGCTGTCGCCTTTTCTCTGGAAAAAGGTGCGCAGGGGGCTTTCGGCGGGCAGAGTTCAGTCCGCCGCGGTGCGAATGATAGTCGATCGCGAGAACGAGATACGCTCATTCGTTCCGGTCGAGTATTGGAGCGTCGAGGCAAAGCTGAACGCCGCGGGCTCAAAAAAGGCATTCACCGCAAAGCTGACGACCGTTGACGGCAAAAAAGCCGACCTTAAAACAAAAGAGGAGACCGACGCCGTTCTTTCCCGCGTCGAGGGGGCCGAGTTCAAGGTCGCCTCGGTCAGAAAGGGAACGCGCCAGCGTTCTCCGGCCGCGCCTTTTTCGACCTCCACTCTTTTGCAGGACGCCGCGCAGCGCCTCGGCTGGCAGGCAAGAAGAACGATGAGCGTCGCCCAGGAGCTTTACGAGGGCGTAGACATCGAGGGCGTCGGCGCGATGGGTCTTATAACCTACATGAGGACCGATTCGCTGAGGATTTCCGACGAGGCAAAAGCCGCCGCAAAGAATTTCATTGAAAACGCTTATGGGAGCAGCTATCTGCCCAAAGCGCCGAAAAACTACCGCGCCGGCGGCAATAACGTTCAGGACGCGCATGAGGCGATAAGACCTACCATGCCCGACCTCACGCCCGACACCGCAAGGGCCTCGCTGACCTCCGACCAATATAAACTCTACAAGCTGATATGGTCGAGATTTTTGGCGAGCCAGATGGCCGACTGCGTGCTCGACACCACTGCGGCATCCATCGAGGCCAACGGCTGCGTTTTCAGAACCTCGGGCTTCTCTGTAAAGTTTGAGGGCTTTACAGTGCTTTACGAGGAGCAAAACGACGAGAGCGAAGAAAACAACGCGCTTCCGCCGCTTTCGGCAGGCGACATTTTAAAAGTCAGGTCTGTCGGAGGAATCCAGCACTTCACTCAGCCTCCGGCAAGATACACCGAAGCCACGCTAATCAAGGCTTTCAAGGAATACGGCATAGCCCGCCCTTCGACCTACGCCTCGACGATAACGACGATAATTTCCCGCTCATACGTCGAGCGCGAGGGACGTCAGCTCAAGCCGACCCCGCTCGGAGAGGTGACTACCGAGCTGATGAAAGAGCATTTCGAGGATATAGTCGATTTGGGCTTTACCGCCGAAATGGAAAACGACCTCGATAAAATAGAGCTCGGCGAAAAAGACTGGGTAAGCGTTCTCGACGGCTTCTATAAAGGCTTCGAGAAGACGCTTAAGGCCGCCGAGGAGGACATGGAGGGCAAGCGGGTAAAGATCCCCGACGAAGCGACCGATATTATCTGTGAGAAGTGCGGCAAGCCGATGGTGATAAAAATCGGCAAGTTCGGAAAATTTCTCGCCTGCACCGGCTTCCCCGAGTGCAAAAACACAAGGCGCATCGTTTTGGAAACTCCCGGAAAATGCCCTATCTGCGGTAAAAAGATAATTCAGAAAAAGACCCGCACCTCGAAAAAATATTTCGGCTGCGAGGATAACCCGACCTGCAAATTCATGACGTGGGACGTTCCGACCGCCGAGGTCTGCCCGAACTGCGGCTGCACGCTTTTCAACAAGGGCGGAGCTCACGGAAAGCTCGTCTGTCACAAAGAGGGCTGCGGCTATGAGAGGGACGTTAAGTGAACGCCGTTAAGGTCGTCGGCGCGGGGCTTGCGGGCTGCGAGGCGGCTTGGCGGCTCGCCGAAAGCGGCATACCCGTCGAGCTTTACGAGATGAAGCCGAAAAAATACACTCCGGCGCACAAATATTCCGGCTTTTCCGAGCTTGTCTGCTCGAATTCTCTGAAAGCGGCAAGGATTGAATCCGCGGCGGGGCTTTTAAAAGAAGAAATGCGCAGGCTCGGCTCGCTTTCAATGCAGGCCGCCGAGGCTTCAAAGGTCCCTGCGGGCGGCGCTTTGGCCGTTAATCGGGCGGAATTTTCCGACTTTATAACCGAGAAGCTCCGCTCGCACAAGCTGATAAAAATAATAAACGAAGAGGTCGCGGATATCCCCGAGGGGTATGTTATCATCGCTACCGGCCCGCTGACCTCGGACGCGCTTTCAAAAAGCATAAACAGGCTCGTCGGCTCGGATTATCTATATTTTCACGACGCCGCCGCGCCGATAGTTATCGCCGAGAGCCTTGACAAAGACGTTGTTTTTTCGGCTTCGAGATATGAAAGGGGCGGGGAGGACTACCTCAACTGCCCGATGCAAAAAGAGGAATACCTCGCGTTTTACAACGCGCTGATAAACGCCGAGACCGCGCCGCTCCACGATTTTGACGAGGCGGGAAATTACAAGGTCTACGAGGGCTGTATGCCGATAGAGGCGCTTGCCAAGCGGGGAGAGGACGCTATGCGCTTCGGGCCGTTAAAGCCGGTCGGGCTTATCGACCCCCGCACGCAAAAGCGTCCCTACGCCGTCGTTCAGCTAAGGCTTGAAAACACTTCGGGAACGCTTTACAACATCGTCGGCTTTCAGACAAATTTAAAATTCGGCGAGCAAAAGCGGGTGTTCTCAATGATACCCGGGCTTGAAAACGCCGAATTCGCCCGATATGGGGTCATGCACAGAAACACCTATCTCAACTCGCCCGAGATACTTGATCGGCATTTCTGCCTGAAAAAAGACCCGAGGATATATTTTGCTGGGCAGATAACCGGCGTCGAGGGCTATATCGAATCGGCGGCAAGCGGCATTTACGCCGCGCTGAGCCTTTCGCGCAGATTAAAAGGGCTGCCCGAGATAACGCTTCCCAAGGAGACGATGCTCGGAGCGCTCGCGGCATATGTCGAGGAAGGCTCGAAATCAAGTTTTCAGCCCATGGGGTCAAACATGGGCATTCTGCCCGAGCTTTCTGAAAAAATAAGAGGCAAGCAGGAAAAATATTCGGCGCTCTCAAAAAGATCGCTCGAAAAGCTCGAGGACGTTTTAGGAGGAAAATACTATGAGGATAATCGTTGACGGCTTCGGGGGAGACAATGCCCCGCTTGAAGTTTTAAAGGGCTGCGTTCAGGCAAAAGGCGGTCTCGGCGTTGATATAACCGTGGTCGGAGACGTTGAGAAGATACGCTCCTGCGCCGCCGAGAACGGAATAGACATTTCAGGTCTCGATCTCAAAAACGCCGACGGCGTTATGGAGGTCTGCTATGAGCCGAACAAAATTTTAAAGGAATACTCCGAGACATCAATGGCGGTCGGGCTTAAAATGCTCGCAAACAGCGAGGGCGACGCGTTTTTGTCCGCCGGCTCGACTGGCGCGCTCGTCGTCGGGGCGACGTTTATCGTCAAAAGGATCAAGGGCATAAAGCGCCTCGCGCTGGCGACAGTTTTGCCGACGCTCAAGGGCAATACGCTTTTGCTGGACTGCGGCGCAAACGCCGACTGCCGACCCGAGATGCTTGCGCAGTTCGGAGTCATGGGCTCGGCTTATATGAGCCGCTTCATGAGCATAGACAAGCCCAAGGTCGCGCTCGCAAACATCGGCGCCGAGCCCTCAAAGGGCCGCGATCTCGAGCTTGAAAGCTATAAGCTGCTGAGCGAAGCCCCGATAAACTTTGTCGGAAACACCGAGGGCCGCGATATCCCTCTCGGGGCGGCAGACGTTGTCGTCGCCGACGGCTTCACCGGAAATCTCATCTTAAAAACCGTCGAGGGCATGGGAAAATTCTTCTCGCAAAGCCTAAAGGATATGTTCTCGGGCGGAATCGACTCAAAGCTGGGCGCGCTGCTCCTGCTCAAAAAGATAAACGGCTTCAAAAAGAAAATGGATTATACCGAGCACGGCGGGGCGCCGCTTCTTGGGGCGCAGAAGCCGGTCATCAAGGCTCACGGCTCGTCTAACGCAAAGGCGTTTTACAATGCCGTCCGTCAGGCAAAGATATGCGTCGAGAGCGATCTGGTCGGAGGGATAACCTCTGGACTTGAAAAGCTGAAAGCTCAGGAAGAAGAAAACGTGTAAAGATATTTGCCTTTACATATAAAGGAGGCAGGAAATGGACAGGCTCGAAGAATTTGAGAAGATAATAGGCTATAAATTCAACGACAGGCAGCTTCTTTTCGAGGCTTTGTCGCACTCGTCGTTCGCCAATGAGTCAAAGCATCGCTACCGCTCGAACGAAAGGCTCGAATTCCTCGGAGATTCGGTGCTTTCGATAGTCGTGTCGGATTACATTTTCAAGCACTGCCGCGACATTCCCGAGGGCGAGCTGACAAAGACCCGGGCCACTCTCGTCTGCGAGAAGGCGCTTTACACTTTCGGCGAGAGGATAGACCTCGGCTCGTTCATAATGCTCGGTAAAGGCGAAGAGCTTGCCGGGGGACGCGAGCGCCCCTCGATAATCGCCGACGCTTTCGAGGCCGTCATCGCGGCGATTTATCTCGACGGCGGCATGGAGCCGGTCAGAAAGCACATACTCAGATTTCTGCCCGAGGATATTCAGGGCGCCGTCGCCGACGCTTACGACGACTATAAGACCATTTTGCAGGAGATTGTTCAGAAAAACCCCGAGGAGCACGTCGAATACCGCATCGCTGGCGAATCGGGACCCGATCACAACAAATCCTTCACGGTTCAGGTCATGTTAAATTCAAACGTCATCGGCGAGGGCACAGCTCACAGCAAAAAGTCGGCCGAGCAGCAGGCCGCGCATGAAGCCCTGAGGCTTATGGGCTGGGAGAAAAAATGAGCGCACGGGCCTCGGTATCTATTTTCGTGCCGCATATCGGCTGCCCTCACAGGTGCAGCTTCTGCGACCAAAACGCCATAACCGGAAAGAGCGCAATTCCTCGCGCTGACGACGTTAAAGCCGCCTGCGAGCGAGCGCTCGAGTGCGGAGCCGACCCCTCGGAAACCGAGATAGCTTTTTTCGGCGGCAGCTTCACCGCCGTTCCGAAAAGCTATATGAACGAGCTTCTTTCGGCGGCAAAGCCCTATCTCGACAGGGGTTTTCGCGGCATAAGGCTTTCGACCCGCCCCGACGCCATAGATCTCGAGATCTTGGATATTCTCAAAAACAGCGGGGTCACGTCGATAGAGCTCGGCGCGCAGTCGATGTCGAATGAGGTGCTCGAGCTTAACGGGCGGGGGCATACTGCCGAGGACGTTGAACGCGCCTCCGAGCTTATAAAAAGCCGCGGCTTCACCCTCGGACTTCAGATGATGGTCGGGCTTTACGGCTCGACGCCCGAGCTTGACATCTACACCGCAAAAAGGCTCATATCGCTCAAACCCGAGGAAGCGCGTATATATCCGACGGTGATTCTCAAAAACACCGTTTTGGGCAGCCTTTTCGAGCGCGGAGAATATTCGCCCTATCAAATGGAGGAAGCGGTCTCGCTTTGCGCCGACCTTCTTACGATGTTTGAAAGCGCGGGCGTTTCGGTGATAAAGCTGGGGCTTCATTCCTCCCGAGAGGTCGAGCGAGATATGCTCGGCGGCCTGTATCACCCCGCGTTCCGCGAACTCTGCGAAAGCCTTATTTACCGCAGAAAAATGGAATCGCTCATCGGCGGGGAAAATCGCGTGAGCTTCAAGGTGCCGGCAAAGAGCCTTTCAAAGGCGCTCGGCCAGAAAAGATCGAACATAGAATATTTTCGCTCAAAGGGCGTCGAGGTCAAGGTGATTCCTGACGCTTCCGTGAGCGTTGACATCATTAAAACGGAGGATAATTAAGTGTATCTGAAATCGCTTGAACTTCACGGCTTCAAGTCCTTTCCCGACAAGGTGACCCTTGAATTCGGCAAAGGGCTGACGGCCGTTGTCGGTCCGAACGGCAGCGGAAAATCCAACATCGGCGACGCGGTGCGCTGGGTTTTGGGCGAGCAGTCCTCAAAAACGCTTCGCGGCGGAAAAATGGAGGACGTTATCTTCGGCGGAACTCAGCAGCGAAAGGCCGTAGGTTTTGCCTCGGTAACGCTTAACATCGTGAACGACGACCGAACGCTCAGCGTCGATTCGGACGCCGTCAGCGTTACGAGAAAGCTGTATCGCAACGGCGACAGCGAATATTTGATAAACGGCGAGCCGGTGCGCCTGCGCGACGTCGTCGAGCTTTTCATGGATACCGGTCTCGGGCGGGACGGTTATTCGATAATCGGTCAGGGCCGAGTCGCCGACATCGTCGGAAGCAAGTCGGCCGAGCGCCGCGAGATTTTTGAAGAAGCCGCGGGAATATCCAAATTCCGCTATAAAAAGGCCGAGTCGGAAAGGCGGCTTGCAAGCGCCGAGGAGAACATTTTAAGGCTGAAAGACATTCTCTCCGAGCTTGAGGGCAGGGTAGAACCTCTCAGAATACAGTCCGAGAAGGCTAAAAAATATCTCGTTCTTGCCGAATCGAGAAAATCGCTTGAAATAGCCGTCTGGACCCGCCGCCTCAACGAGCTGAAAGACGGCATCGACGAGCTTGAAGACAAGCTGCTCGCCGAAAACGCCGAATACGAGCACCTCGGAAACGAGATAAACAAGTGCGACGAGGACATCTCCGAGCTTTCCTTAAAGCGCCAGCAATGCACCGCCGTCGCCGAGGAATACCGCGCAAGGATATCCGAGCTTGAGGCCGACGCCGCAAGCGCCGCCGCCGATATCGCGGTCTTTAACAACAATATTTTGCACTATAACGAGCTTATCGCCGAGAACGAGGCCCGCAAGGCCGAGCTTTCCATGGGAGATATCGAGCTTCGCGAGAAGACCGAGGAAAAAAGGCTCGGCATTGAAAAAACCGAGGCCCGCCGCAAAGAGATCGAAGCCGAAATTTCGGCGCTTGAAGCCGAGCTTTCCGAGCTCAGCGCTCAGGCCGACCGCTTCGAGCAGTCTTTAAGCGACCGAAACGAGCGTCTCGGCAAGCTGTATATCCGAAAATCCGAGCTGAATTTCTCGGCAGCGAACGCAGATCTTACAAAAGCCGAGCTTGAAAAATCGGTCGAGAACGACCGCGCCTCCGCCGAGCAGGGAAAGGCCGAAGTCGCCGCCGCCGAAAAGGAGCTCGGGCAGATAGAAAAAGACATCTTAGAGGCCGAGAACGCGATAAAAGAGCACACAAACCGCCTAAACGGCTTTCAGATGCTTTTCGGAAAAAAAGACGCGCAGCTCAAAGAGCTCAACGCCGCTTATTCCGAGGCTGAGCTCAACATAAGAAACCTCACCCAGCGCAGGCAGATGCTCATCGACCTTGAAAACTCGATGGAGGGCTTTGCCGGAAGCGTCCGCCAGATAGTCAAGGCGGGCAGAAGCGGCCAGCTTCGCGGGGTAAGAGGCACCGTCGCGCAGCTTATTTCCGTCGAGCAAAAATACAGCCTCGCCATCGAGACCGCGCTCGGCGGCGCGCTTCAGAACATCATCGTTGACAGCGAGGATACCGCAAAGCGCGGCATAAGAATACTCAAAGAGACCAACGGCGGCCGCGCCACGTTTTTGCCGATAACCTCGGTCAGCGGAAATCTTCTTTCCGAGAAAAATCTCGATATGCAGGAGGGCTACATCGCGCTTGCGAGCGAGCTTGTTTCCTGCGACGACGAATACTCGGGGATAGTCCGCTCGCTTTTGGGGCGCGTAGTTATCGCCGAGGACATCGACCTTGCGACCTCTATCGCGAAAAAATACGGCTACAAATTCAGAATCATCACGCTCGACGGTCAGGTCATCAACGCCGGCGGCTCCTTCACCGGGGGAAGCTCGCAGCGCTCGAGCGGAGTGCTTTCACGAAAAAACGAGATAGCCTCGATAAGCCAAAAGCTCGAAAAGCTGAGCTCAGAGCACGAGAGCGCAAAGCAGCGGCTTTCGGCGCTTTCCGCCGAGGTCGAAAAGCTCGGCTATGACGTTGACGGCGAAAAGGATATGATATCCCGCGAGGAGACCGAAAAGGTCAGGCTCGAGACCGAGCGCAGGCGCGTCGAGCAGCTCACCGAGCAGTATAAGCTGCGAATAGACGAGCTTGAAAAAGCCGTTCGAGACGGCGAGGAGAAGATCTCCGCCGCGATAAAGACAAAAGAGACGAGCGCCGCTGAGCTTAAAAAGTGCGAGGCCGATATTTCCGAGCTTGAATCGCTCGCGGCCCTCGATCAGGAAAAAAGCGGCGAGGCAAAGGGCGTTCGAGAGGAGATATCCGAGAAGATATCCGGCCGCCGGCTCGAGCTCGTCGAGCTTGCAAAGGATATACAGTCCGCCGAGGAAGCTGTTTTGCAGCTCGGTCAGCGGATCGAGAACTCCGCCGCCGAGGCGAAGCGGTATGACGACCGGACCGCCGAGCTGAAAGAGGCCATCGAAAAGGAAAAAGCATCCCTTAAAGACAGAAAGCGCGAGGCCGAGGAATCCAAAAAGACCGCCGAAGCCCTCGAAGCGAAGATAAAAGAGGAGCTTGAGCGCGGCATGGAGTTTGAGCGCCGTTCTCAGTTGATAAGAACGCTCCAGCGCTCGAAGTCAGACGAAAAAGAGACCGTCTCGGCCGAGATATCGAGAATAAGCGAGCGCAGAGACAATCTTTTGAAAGAACGCGACGGAATGATAACCCAGCTTTGGGAGTCTTATTCTCTGACGGTCGCCGAAGCCGCCGAGCAGGCTGAGGAAATCGACGATATCGCCGACGCGGGAAAGCGCCTCGGCGAGATAAAGAACAAAATCCGAGCGCTCGGCTCGGTGAACACCGAGGCTATCGACGAATACGAAGAGGTCAGAACGCGATACGAATTCCTCTCGGGGCAGCTTTCCGACGTTTTGCAGTCAAAGGACGAGCTTGAAAAGCTGATAGCGAGCCTGACGAAGAGTATGCGCGAGATATTCACCGACAGCTTCAGCAAGATAAACGAGAACTTCAAGACCACCTTTGTCGAGCTTTTCGGCGGAGGAAGAGCCGAGCTTACGCTCACCGACCCCGAAAACGTTTTGGAATCGGGCATCGAGATAAACGTCGCGCCTCCCGGAAAGGTCATCAAAAACCTTTCGCTGCTTTCGGGAGGAGAGCAGGCATTCGTCGCAATAGCGATATATTTCGCGATACTCAAACTGCGCCCGTCGCCGTTTTGTATTCTTGACGAAATAGAAGCGGCGCTCGACGATGTGAACGTAACGAGATATGCGCAGTATCTTCGCAAATTCACCGATACCACGCAGTTCATTCTTATAACCCACCGCCGCGGAACGATGGAGGAGGCCGATATCCTTTACGGCGTGACGATGCAGGAAAAGGGCGTTTCAAAGCTGCTGAGAATGGATATTTCCGAGGTTTCCCGTGAAATGAGCGAGCAGAGCTGAAAAAATTTTTAAGGAGAGAAAAATGGGATTATTTGATAAGCTGAAGCAAGGTCTGAAAAAAACCAAGGACAGTCTTTTCGGCGGTCTGAACGGACTTTTTTCAGGCTCGGAGATAACCGACGATTTTTACGACGAGCTTGAAGAAACGCTCATTCTTTGCGACCTCGGCGCAAAAACCTCCGAGGACGTTGTGAACGGCCTTAAAGCGCGTGTAAAGGAAAAGCGCCTTACGCTCACCTCCGAGGTTCGCGGCGAGCTCAAAGAGATGATAAAAGAAATGCTCGGAGAGGACAGCCCGCTCGACCTTTCGACCGTTCCCTCGGTAATTTTGGTCATCGGCGTAAACGGCGTCGGAAAGACGACCGCGATAGGAAAACTCTCGCACCAGTTAAAGCAGGAGGGAAAAAGGGTCATAGTCGCCGCGGCAGATACCTTCCGCGCGGCGGCTATCGAGCAGCTTAACGTCTGGACCGAGCGCGCCGGCGTTGAGATTATCAAGCACAACGAAGGTTCTGACCCCGCCGCGGTGGTTTACGACGCGCTCGACGCCGCAAAGGCAAGAAAGGCCGACGTCGTTATCATTGACACTGCGGGAAGGCTTCACAACAAGCAGAACCTCATGAACGAGCTTGCGAAAATCTCGCGGATAGTTCATCAAAAAGCCGAGGGCTGCGCGCTCGAGGTGCTCATCGCCCTCGACGCGACTACCGGTCAGAACGCCGTAAATCAGGCGCGGGCATTTAACGACGCCGCCGACATAACAGGAATTATTCTTACAAAGCTCGACAGCTCGGCAAAGGGCGGCATAGTCATTTCGATAGCGAACGAGCTCAAAGTGCCGGTAAAGCTGATATCGGTGGGGGAGAAGATAGACGATCTCCAGCCGTTTATCGCCAACGATTTTGTCGAGGCGCTTTTCGAGGTGGACGATGAAAACTAAAATGATACTTGCAAGCTCGAACTCGCATAAGCTGCGCGAGTTCCGCGAAATACTCGAACCGCTCGGCTGCGAGGTCGTCTCGCAAAAAGAGGCGGGTATCGACGTTGACCCCGACGAGACCGGCTCGACCTTTGAGGAGAATTCCGCGATAAAGGCGCGTGCGGTATACGAAATTGCGAAGTGCGCGGTCATCTCCGACGACAGCGGCCTCGAGGTTGACGCTTTGGGCGGCGAGCCGGGGGTCTATTCGGCAAGATACGGCGGCACTCGCGACGACCGCAGGCACAACGAGCTGGTGCTCGAAAAGCTGAGCGGAGTGCCCGACGAAAAGCGCACCGCAAGGTTTATCGCGGCGATAACTTATATCGACGAAAAGGGCGAAGAATTTTGCTTCGTCGGAAAATTCGAGGGCAGAATAGGTTATTGCGAGCGCGGCAAAAACGGCTTCGGCTACGACCCCATCTTCATGGTCGGAGATATCAGCTCGGCTGAGATGACCCCCGACGAAAAAAACGCGGTCAGCCACCGGGGAAAGGCGCTGAGGCTTCTTGCCGAGCACATAATGAAAAACATTCCGGAGGAAAACGATGCTTAGTTCAAAACAGCGTTCATATTTAAAGGGCATAGCGGCAAAGCTCGACCCTGCGTTTCAGGTAGGAAAGGGCGGGGTCGGCGCCGAGCAGGCCGAGGGCGTCGCGAAATATCTCAAAGCGCACGAGATAGTCAAGATAAAGGTCCTCGACAATTCTCTTGTCACCGCAAAAGAGGCCGCCGAGCAGCTTGCAAGCATGACCGATTCCGAGATAGTCATAGTGATAGGCTCAAAAGCGGTGCTTTTTAAACCCAACCCCGAAAATCCGGTGATAAGCCGCGGCCTCTGAAAATTGCGCGCGATTAAATTTCCGGTTTTTGGGCATCTTAAATCATGAAAAGGGGACTTTGCCTTGTTAGATCCGAGGATAAACGAGATGACCGAATATCTTCGCCAAAATCTTTCCGAGAAGAGATTTCGGCACAGCTTGAACGTTTCCGAAGCCGCGAAGCGCCTTGCCGAGATAAACGGCGCCGACGCCGATAAGGCATACCTGAGCGGGCTTTTGCACGATATCTGCAAGGAGATGCCCGCCGAGGAGCAGACAGCGCTGATGAAGCGCTCGGGTTTTGAGATATCCGACGTCGAGTGGGGAGCGAAAAAAACTCACCACGCCGTCGCGGGGGCAAGGTTCGTCTTTGAAAAATACGGTATTTCCGACCCCGATATACTCAGCCCGATACGTTGGCACACCGTCGGACGGGGCGGAATGAGCATATATGAAAAAATCATCTTCATGGCCGATCTCATCTCTGCCGACCGCACCTATCCCGGCGCCGAAGAAATTCGCTCGGTTACATATGAAGACCTCGATCGCGGGCTTTATGAAGCGTTCAAATGGATGATCTGCGAAAACGTCGCAAAAAAGCGACTAATTCCGAAATCCACCTTCGACGCTTACAACGAATACACCGCCAAGGAGCTCAAAAGAACGTCCGACGAAGTTTAGGAGATAAGGGAAGCATCGCCCCGGGCGTTTTATATGAAAAATCAAAGCCTGAGGTTTAAGATATTCGTTTCCTGCACCGTTGCCGCGGCAATAACGCTTGCGATACTCAGCGCCGCCGAAAGAGCCGCAAAAATAAAGCTCGGCGGCCGAAATATCTCTCCCGACTATGTGAGGTTCATGTCCTACGGCTACGAGTTTGAGACCGTCAGCACTAAAAAGAACTATCTCATAACCGTCACCGACGGCGGAAAGCCCGCAAGGATACACATTTTCACCGTTGACTGCGACAAAAAAACTCTCGATATTTTAGAGCTTCCGCCCGATTCTTATATTTTCGCCGACGGTTTTATCGGAACTCTTTCTGAGGCCTTTGAGACGTCGGTTTACAGGCAGCTTGTCTCGGCGGCGTTATGTCTTCGCATAGACGGCGCGGCGAGCTTTGACGCCAAGACCTTCGGCGACTGCGCCGAGCTTTTAAAGGCCGAGACCGAAAGCAAAAACAAAAAGCGCGAGGTCAAAAGCGTTTACGGCGAGCGAATATCCAAAAAAGGCGGCTCATATTCTTCGGGCGACGAGGACTGCGTTTTGGAGTATCGCAGACTTTTGGCTTCAATGCTCGAAAAAATTTGTGAAAAAGGCGCGGTCGAAAGTTTCTCGCTGCTTTTGAATCTAATAGTCAACCGCGTCGATACGAATATGACGATTGAGGATATCGCCGAGGCGGCCGACGGAGCGGTCGGGATAAAGCCCGAGA
Source organism: uncultured Clostridia bacterium (assembly GCA_947623585.1). Classification (GTDB taxonomy): domain Bacteria; phylum Bacillota; class Clostridia; order Oscillospirales; family Ruminococcaceae; genus Faeciplasma. The sequence goes on from CANQHA010000003.1 coordinate 125,368, forward strand.
ATATTTTCATCAGGCTCGCCTGCGGAAGACCCGCCGATTTTTCCGGAAAAAGGATATGGGCGCTCGACCCCGAAAAGACCGCCGAGCTTTTGAATCTGCATTTTCGGGTCAAAGATACCGAATATCCCGCCGAGAGCCTCGGGATCCCCGATATATCGGCAGGAAAGATATTTTATAAAAACCTGCCCGAAAGGGCGGCTGACATAATTGACTGACAAAAAGGAGGATTTTAAATGACACAGACCGAAAAGCTGTCGGCGATAGTAAAAGCGCTCGACTCGAAAAAGGCGCAGGATATCAAGGTCATCCGAATAGGCGATCTTACCGTTATCGCGGACTACTTTGTCATCGCCAACGGAACCTCGACTACCCACACGAGGGGACTTGTCGATGAAGTCGATTTCAGGCTCGGCGAGAGCGGCGTTCACCCCGCAAGGATAGAGGGCGTAGACGGTTCGAGCTGGATAGCCATGGATTACGGCGACATCGTTGTCCATGTATTTTACCGCGACGTCAGAGAGCAGTATAACCTTGAAAAGCTGTGGAGCGACGGCGAAGCGGTTGACATTCGTGAGCTGCTGTGATAAAATAGCGTTGATTTGATTTTACCTGAAAAGGATATGATAAAAATGAAGTATGATTTTTCCGCGATAGAGTCTAAATGGCAGAAATTCTGGGAGGACGACAAGACCTTTGAGGTCGGAATCGACCATTCCAAGCCGAAGTATTACGCGCTCGTCGAGTTTCCCTATCCCTCGGGGGCGGGGCTTCACGTCGGACATATAAAGGCTTATACCGGCCTTGAAGCGCTTTCGAGAAAAAAGAGGCTCGAGGGCTATAACGTTTTGTTCCCGATGGGCTTTGACGCTTTCGGTCTTCCGGCGGAGAATTATGCGATAAAAACCGGCGTTCACCCGAGAATTTCGACCGACAAAAACATAGCTCACTTCTCCGACCAAATGAAAAAGGTCGGATACAGCTTCGACTGGTCGAGGGTCATAGACACCTCGTCCGAGGAGTATTATAAATGGACTCAGTGGATATTCCTCAAGATGTTCGATCACGGCCTTGCTTTCAGGGATACCGCGCTCGTCAACTATTGCCCGAGCTGCAAGGTTGTCCTTTCAAACGAGGATTCTCAGGGCGGAAAGTGCGACGTCTGCCACAGCGACATCGTTCAGATGCCGAAAGAGGTCTGGTATCTCAGAATAACCGAATACTGCGAAAAGCTGCTCGAGGGCCTCGCGAGGGTAGACTACCCCGCATATGTCAAGGCTCAGCAGGAAAACTGGATAGGAAAATCCACCGGAGCCTTCGTTGATTTTCAGCTCAAAGGCTCGGAAGAAAAGCTGAGGATATATACCACCCGACCCGACACTCTTTACGGCGTCACATTCATGGTCATCGCGCCCGAGCACCCGGTCATCGACAGAAACGCAAAGGTCATAAAGAATATGCCCGCCGTCGAGGATTACCGCGCCGAGTGCGCCAAAAAGACCGAGTTTGAAAGAACTCAGCTCGTCAAGGATAAGACCGGCGTAAGGCTCGAGGGTCTTTCGGCGATAAATCCCGTCAACGGCAAGGAGATACCGATATACATATCGGACTATGTAATGATGGGATACGGCACCGGCGCCATAATGGCCGTTCCGGCTCACGATCAGCGCGACTGGGAGTTCGCAAAAAAATTCGGCATAGATATCATCGAGGTCATCAAGGGCGGAGATATCTCAAAAGAAGCCTATACCGGCGACGGCGAGATGATAAATTCCGGCGTTCTGAACGGCTTGACCAACAAAAAAGATTCCATCGAAAAGATGCTTGAATTTTTGGAGCAAAAGGGGATAGGCGAAAAGGGTGTTCAGTACCGAATGAAGGACTGGGCGTTCAACCGTCAGCGCTATTGGGGCGAGCCGATACCGATAATCCACTGCCCGCACTGCGGTCTTGTAGGCGTGCCTTACGACGAGCTTCCGCTCAGGCTTCCCGACGTTAAAAACTTCGAGCCCGGCACCGACGGCGAAAGCCCTCTTGCAAGGATAGAGGAATTCGTCAACTGCAAATGCCCCAAGTGCGGGGGCGACGCCAAGCGCGAGACCGACACCATGCCTCAGTGGGCGGGCTCGAGCTGGTATTACCTCAGATATATCGACCCGCATAACGACAGCGCGTTCGCTTCCGAGGAGGCAAAAAACTACTGGCTCCCCGTCGATTGGTATAACGGCGGCAACGAGCACGTCACCCGCCACATGATCTATTCTCAGTTCTGGCACCGCTTCCTCTACGACATCGGCGAGGTGAACACCCCCGAGCCTTATATGAAGCGCACCTGCATCGGTCTTGTTCTGGGGCCCGACGGCGACAAGATGTCGAAATCAAAGGGCAACGTCGTCGATCCTCTCGACGTCATCAAGGTCTACGGAGCAGATACACTTAGGACCTACGTTCTCTTCATGGGCGATTACGAAAAGGCCGCGCCGTGGTCTGAAAACGGCGTCACCGGCTGCAAGAGATTTCTCGACAGGGTATGGGGACTTCAGGATATCCTCACCGGCAGCGAGGAATACCGCGCCGAGTTCACCTCAAAAATGCACCGTACCATCAAAAAGGTCACCTCCGATATCGACTCGGTCAAGTATAACACCGCGATAGCCTCGCTGATGACGCTTATAAACGATTTCTATTCTTCCGGAGCAGTGACCCGCGCCGAGCTGAGAGATTTCTGCATTCTGCTTTATCCCTTCGCGCCTCATATTACCGAGGAAATATTTGAAGCTCAGAAGTTCGGCGGATATATCCACAACGCCAAGTGGGTAAGCTATGACGAAGCCCTCTGCAAAGAGGACGAGGTCGAGGTCGCGGTTCAGATAAACGGCAAGATAAGAGACAAGCTGACCGTCAGCGCCGAGGCCGAACAGGACGAGGTAATAGAAGCCGCAAAAGCCCTTGAAAGGATAGCCGCGGAGATCTCGGGAAAGCAGATAGTCAAGGCGATATACGTCAAAGGAAGGCTCGTCAACATAGTAGTCAGATAAAAAACCTAAAGTTTTTGCTTTATGGGTATTGACTTATTTGAGATAAAGGGTTATAATCTTTTCAGTACATTGTGGTGAAATGTAAAATACCTTCGCCCCATGGCGGCAAAGGGAGGGAACAGTAAATGGCAGAAGTACGTGTCGGCAAGAACGAGTCTTTGGATACCGCTCTTAAACGTTTTAAGAGATCCTGCGCCAGAGACGGAGTTATCGCCGAGGTTCGCAAGCGCGAGCATTACGAAAAGCCTTCGGTAAAGCGCAAGAAAAAGTCTGAAGCTGCTCGTAAGCGCAAATATTAAATCATATAAAAACGAAGCGAGCGGGAAAACTGTTCGCTTCGGTTTTTTCGGAACGGAGACGGATATGCTTCACAGACCCGACTATGTTTTTAATTCTATCGCCGATATCCCCCTTGATTTTTTTGCAAAAGAGGGGATACGCGCCCTGATCCTTGACCTTGACAACACCCTCACCACCCACAACAACCCCGTTCCCGACGGCGAGAGGTACAACTGGTTCAAGGCGGCCAAGGAAAGCGGTCTGAAAATGATAATAGTTTCAAACAATCACCCCGAAAGGGTGAAGCCGTTCGCCGAGTTTTTGGGGCTTGATTTCGTCCCCGAGGGTCGAAAGCCCCTGCCGTTCGGTTTTAACGAGGCCTGCCGGCGCATAGGTCTTCCGAAAGCGTCAATAGCCGCCGTCGGAGATCAGATATTCACCGACGTCATGGGCTGCAAGCTAAGCGGTATCCGCTCGATATTCGTTTTTCCGATTCTTCCCGAGACCGGCTTCTGGTTCAGGGTGAAAAGAACGCTCGAAAAACCGCTTCTTCCGAAAAAGCCGTCAAAGGAGAGATGATATGTCAGCAATTTTCGGCCCCGCCGGCAGTTCCGAGGAATTTTCCAAGAAATTCAAATCCACCGTCGATATGCCCGAATATCTCAAAAGCATAGGGCTCGACGTTTTCGAGTATCAGTGCGGGCAGGGCGTCAGGGTAAGCGACGCGCTCGGCTCGGCGTTAAAGGCAAAGGCCGAGGAAAACGGCATAACCCTTTCGCTCCACGCGCCCTATTTCATATCGCTTTCGGGAGTCGAGCAGGAAAAGCGCGACAAATCGATAGATTACATACTTCAAAGCGCCGCCGCCGCAAGAAAGATCGGCGCGAAAAGGATAGTCATACATTCCGGCTCCTGCTCGAAGATGACCCGCGAGGAAGCCCTTGCGCTTGCAAAAGACACGCTTTCCCGGGCTCGAAAGGCGGTCGTCGAGGCGGGATATGAAGACATAATTTTCTGCCCCGAGACAATGGGAAAATTCAACCAGCTCGGCAATCTCGACGAGGTTTTGGAGCTTTGCTGCCTTGACGACAGCTTTTTGCCGACGGTCGATTTCGGCCACCTCAACGCAAGAACGCTCGGAGAGGTCAACTCGCGAGAGGCTTTTGAAAAAATTCTCGATAAGATAGAAAACCGCCTCGGAGCCGACAGATTAAAGGTATTTCACTCGCATTTTTCAAAGATCGAGTATACCCAAAACGGCGGCGAAAAGCGGCATTTGACCTTTGAGGATAACCTCTACGGTCCCGATTTTGAGCCGCTAATGGAGCTAATCGCTAAAAAAGATCTCAGCCCCACGTTCATCTGCGAAAGCGCCGGAACACAGGATATCGACGCTTTGGCGATGAAAAAGCGCTATCTTTTTGAAAAAGAAAAAATCTGAAGGAGGATATATATGTCAAAATTTGAAAAGCTGATGTCGCTGCTTCCGAATGAAATAGACGCCGCGCTTATCACCGAGGACGTCAACCGCCGCTATTTCACCGGAATGAAATCTTCCGCCGGCACCGTTTTGGTCACGCGTGAGAAGGCATACCTCATCATCGACTTCCGCTACATCGAAAAGGCGCAGAAAACCGTTCGCGACGCCGAGGTCATCATGCAGGGCAAGCTCTACGAGCAGATCAACGCTCTTTTGGAGAAGCACGGCGCAAAAACCCTCGCTATCGAAAGCCGCAGCGCGACCGTCGAATGGCTAAATTCGGCAAAAAGCGCGATCAAGGCCGAGATAGACAGCTCAAACGCTTTGAGCGACGCTATCGACAGGCTGCGGATAGTCAAATCTCAGGACGAGATCGACAAAATAATCAAGGCTCAGAGGATAGCCGAGGCGGCTTTTGAGGACGTTTTAAACTTCATTCGCCCGGGAGTTACCGAGAGGGAGATAGGGCTTCACCTTGATTACTATATGCTCCTTCACGGCGCCGAAGCGCTTTCGTTTGATACGATAGCGGTCTCGGGCCCGAACACCTCGTTGTGCCACGGCGTTCCGACCGACCGCAAGGTTCAGCCGAACGAATTCGTTCTGATGGATTACGGCGCGGTCTACGACGGCTATCACAGTGACATGACGAGAACGGTGTGCGTCGGAAAGCCGACCGAAAAAATGGAAAAGGTCTATGCGATAGTTCTTGACGCTCAGCTCAAGGCGCTTTCCGAGATAAAAGCCGGCGCTCGCGGAGCGGATATCGACAAGACAGCGAGAGACGTTATAACCGAGGCGGGCTATGGCGAGGCGTTCGGCCATTCGCTCGGTCACGGCGTCGGAATGAATATCCACGAGACCCCTAACGCTTCTCCGAGCTCGAAGCACGTCTTTGAGGAGAACATGATAGTCACCGTCGAGCCGGGGATTTATCTTCCCGACGAGTTCGGCGTTCGCATCGAAGATTTCGTCATAATCAAGAACGGCGGGTGCGAAAACATGACTTTGGCAAAGAAAAATCTGATTTCTTTGTAAAAAGACTTGCATTATTTGAAAAGATAGGTTACAATATATTGTAACCTTTGCAACAGAATCAAAATGACAGAATTTTGCGGGTATATCCCCGCAGGAAAGTGAGGACACACTTATGATCACAGCAGGTGATTTCAGAAACGGCGTAACATTCGAGGAAGACGGAAACGTAATGCAGGTCATCGAGTTCCAGCACGTCAAGCCCGGAAAGGGAGCGGCGTTCGTCAGGACCAAGACCAAAAACGTTCTCACCGGCGCCGTTGTTGAGAAATCCTACAACCCGACCGCCAAGTTCCAGACCGCTTTTATCGAGCGCAAGGACATGGAGTATTCCTATTCCGACGGCGAGCTTTACTACTTCATGGATTCCGAGACTTACGAGCAGGTGCCGGTAAGCCCTAACGACGTCGGCGACAATTTCCGTTTCGTCAAAGAGAACATGGTCTGCACCATTCTTTCCTATAAGGGAAAGGTTTTCGGCGTCGAGCCTCCGTTCTTCGTAGACCTTGTCGTAACCCAGACCGACCCCGGATTCAAGGGCGACACCGCAACCAACGCCACCAAGCCCGCTACCCTTGAGACCGGAGCCGAAATAAAGGTTCCGCTGTTCATCAACGAGGGCGACCTTATCCGTATCGACACCAGAACCGGAGAGTATATGCAAAGAGCATAATCCTGCCGGAATATCTTTTGAAAGGAAATAACGCCATGCTTACTGAAAAAGCAGCATACCTCAAGGGACTCATGGAGGGTCTTTCGATAGACGGCTCCACCAAGGAAGGCAAAGTGCTTTTGGCGCTTCGCGACGTTATCGACGAGATCTGCGAGACCGTCGATACCATCGACGCCGACGTTGACGATATCGTTGAGTTTTGCTCAAACATCGACGAGGATCTTTCCGACGTTGAGAACGCCGTTTTCGGCGACGATGAGTGCGACTGCGATTGCGACGATTGCGACTGTGAAGACTGCGACTGCGATTGCGACGACGACTGCGCCTATGAAGTCGTCTGCCCGACCTGCGGCGACACTATCGAGCTAAACGACTTAATGCTCGAGGACGGCTCGGTCGAATGTCCCAATTGCGGCGAGCTTTTGGAGTTCGACTTTGACGAGGACGAAGAGGAAAGCGGCGACGAGGAATAATTCCTCGGAAAATTTAATAACGAATCTTCGGGGTTGGGTGAAATTCCCGACCGGCGGTAAAAGTCCGCAAGCGCTATGCACGAATCGGTGAAATTCCGATACCGACGGTAAAGTCCGGATGGGAGAAGATTTTCCATGCATTATTGCCCGAATCATTGAATTCGGGCTTTAATTTTTTTAAGGAGATGCCTGACTATGCAAAAACAAAGATCAACAACCGTAACTCTGACGCTCGCGGCGCTTTTTTCGGCGCTTGCCTATTTGACCGTGTTCATTTTAAGAATACCCTTCGTTCCTGCGGTGGGATTTTTAAAATACGAGGCCAAGGACGCCGTTTTGGCGCTTGAAGCGCTTATCCTCGGCCCCGTTCCGTCGGTTTTAAGCTCGCTCGTGATATCGCTGATAGAAATGGTCACGATAAGCGACACCGGAATAATCGGAGCGGTGATGAATTTTCTCTCGTCGATGGCTTTTGTTCTGCCGGTCGGAATAATTTACCGATATAAAAGAAACATCGTCGGCGCGGTCACGGGGCTTTCGCTTTCGGTAATAAGCGAAACGGTCGTAATGCTTCTTTGGAACTATCTCATCTCGCCGATGTATATGGGCATTTCGCGAGAAGCGATAGCCGAGCTTTTGCTGCCGGGATTTCTGCCCTTCAACCTCATCAAATCGCTCATCAACGCAAGCATAACCTTTTTGCTTTACAAGCCCGTCATCGGCGTTCTGAGAAAAGCGAACCTTCTTCCCAAGCGCGAAAGCTCGCAAAAGGGCGGCTCGAACCTGCCGATAGTCGTAAATGTGATCTGCGTTTTGCTGTTAGCCTCGGCGATAATATGGCTTATCGTAACGAAGATAAACGGCGGCGAATGAAAAAATCCGCGCAATTCGCGAACATCTATTGACAAAATATCCGAGCTGATATATAATACATACAAATTGAATATGCCTTATCAAGAGCGGCGGAGGGAACAGGCCCTGTGAAGCCCGGCAACCTTTAAAAGGTGCTAAATCCTGCGGTTTGACCGAAAGATGAGGACTGACGGAAATTTTTCGCGCTCCTTTCGGGGCGCGTTTTTTCTCATCTGAGAATTTTATTTTAGCGGAGGAACGAAACATGAAACGACTTTTTACATCCGAATCGGTAACCGAAGGTCACCCCGATAAACTGTGCGACCGCGTTTCCGAGGCGGTTTTGGACGAATGTCTTAAGCAGGACAGGCTTTCAAGAGTCGCCTGCGAGACCGTCGCCGCGACCGGAATGATCATGGTCTGCGGAGAGATAACCTCAAAAGCTCAGCTCGATATTCCCGAGATAGTTCGCGGAGCGGTTCGCGAGATAGGCTATGACCGCGCAAAATACGGCTTTGACGCCGATACCTGCTCGGTAATAAGCACGCTTCACCGGCAGTCCGCCGATATCGCCATGGGCGTTGACGAAGCGCTTGAAAGCCGCGGCTCGGGAGCTTTTGACACCGGCGCCGGAGATCAGGGAATGATGTTCGGCTTTGCCTGCAACGAAACGCCCGAGCTTATGCCGATGCCGATATCCTATGCTCACAAGCTGGCGAAAAGGCTTGCCGAGCTGAGAAAAAGCGGCGAGATACCCTATCTTCGCCCCGACGGAAAAAGTCAGGTCACCGTCGAATATGACGACGGAAAGCCGGTGAGGATCGACAGCGTAGTTATTTCAACTCAGCACGACCCCGAGGCCTCGCAGGAGACTATCAGAAAAGACGTCATCGAAAAAGTGATAAGGTCGGTCATTCCCGCAAGCCTTCTCGACGAAAAAACCGTCTACTACGTCAACCCGACCGGCAGGTTCGTCATCGGCGGACCGCAGGGCGACTGCGGCCTTACCGGCAGAAAAATTATCGTTGACACCTACGGCGGATATTCGAGGCACGGCGGCGGCTGCTTCAGCGGAAAAGACCCCACCAAGGTCGATCGCTCGGCGGCATACGCGGCAAGATACGCCGCAAAAAACATCGTCGCCGCGGGACTTGCCGAGAAGTGTGAGCTTCAGATAGCCTATGCCATCGGCGTTGCAAAGCCGGTCTCGCTTATGGTCGATACCTTCGGCACCGGCAAGGTCGGCGACGAAAAGCTGTCCGAGGCAGTCGGCAGGGTGTTTGATCTCCGTCCGGCCGCAATAATCCGCGATCTCGGCCTCAGAGACATAGTATATCGCCCGCTTTCGGCTTACGGTCACATGGGCCGCGAGGACCTTTTGGTGCCTTGGGAGAAGACCGACAGGGTCGCCGAGCTTCTTGACGCCGTAAAATGAAGCCGAAGCCTTTTGAAATTCTGTTTTTAGCAGTATGCCTTGCAGCAGCCGCGGCCGCCGTCACAGCGGTTTATCTTTCAAGATACCGCACTAACGAAAGCGAGGTATACATATCCTCAGAGCAGGGCATAGAAGAAAGTTACGACGTTTCGGTGATAAATTCCGCCACGCGTGATGATTTCATGTCGGTAAGCGGCATAGGCGAGGTCAAGGCTGACGATATCATAGCTTACAGAACCGCGCTTGGCGGGTTTTCCCGCGTCGGTCAGCTTAAAGATATCCGAGGGATAAGCGACGCGCTTTATCAAAGAATAATCGACTATTTTTACGGCGAGAAGCCATCGGAGCCCGAGGCTTCCGAGGCAGCTCAGCCGCAGGTCACAGCTCCACCCGAAACATCGGCGCCCGAGACTTCCGTTCTCCCCAAAAAGACCGAGAGCGAAAAAGTGACGACGACCGAACCGACCGAAGCCGTTGAAGATGAGGAGACCGAAACGCTTGAAAGAACGATGCGCTCGGTCGCAATAAATTCCGCAAGCGCCGATGAGATCGCCGACGCGCTGATGATTGATATCAAGCTGGCCGAGGAGATAGTTTCGCTCCGAGAGACCATACACGGCTTTTCAACGGTGCAGGAGCTCGACCTTTGCGGCGGCATGACCGACGAAATTTATCGCCGCATAAAAGGCTTTGTTATCATCGACTGATTCGGGCGCTTTTGCTTTTGAAGAAAAATTTTTCGCTTTTTTGAAAAAAGCACTTGACAAACCCTCGCCGATGGTTTATAATATCAAATCGTAGCACGGTTAATTCGTGCTGAGGCGCTGATATAGCTCAGCCGGTAGAGCGCATCCTTGGTAAGGATGAGGTCCCCGGTCCGAATCCGGGTATCAGCTCCAT
>CANQHA010000004.1 GCA_947623585.1 uncultured Clostridia bacterium
CCTTTGCCCGATTTTAGATGTCCATTGTTGAAAATTTCTTATCATCGCACTATTGACATCACACCATTAGACTTTCCGAATCCTTTGAGCCGGCGGCTCAGACCGGCGCGTTTCCCATCAGCAGATCGCAAAGCGTTTCGGCGTCGCCGGTAAAGTGCTTGCAGGCCGCGCAATCATGCGGCATAAACTGCGCAATCGGCGAATCGGGGTTTTTCAGCTCGAATTGCGGGCAGTTATAGGTATATTTGCCCCGCCCGCCGGTCGCCATCTCCAAATCCTTTTCGTTTATCTCTTTCATGGTATGCTCCTTTACATTCCCAGCTTGCAGACATAGATGCCCGTGCCGTCTATCCAATATGCGTTGTCGCAGAATTGGCACTGATTACTGAATTCCGGGCACTTTGCGCTAAACCAAGAAGGCATGGACTTCTTCGCTTCTTCATAGGTCGCTATGGCCTGCTCCTCAAGCACGTTTTTATAGCTTGCGCAGCAGTCGAACGCGCCGTGCACGGTTTGCCCCTCGGGTATGTCATATCCGCCCGAAGCCTGCTCTAATTCCTTGTCGTCTATCTCTTTCATATCGCCGCCCCCTTTATTTAATATTCAGCTCGCACGAGCCGGTCTCGTCGTTGATTTTTTTGTAATGAATACAGTTCGAGCATTTCAGAAGCACCGGCGGCAGATATTTGAGCGATTCGGAATTCGGCTCATATTTACTGCATTTGTTGCCGGTTATCCCGATATCCTCGCCGCCGTTTGACGCCGCGCCGTCTAATTTTTTATCAAAAATCTGCGCTCCGCCCGCCGCCTTTTCCAAGTCCTTTTCATTGATTTCTTTCATGATCATTACCTCCTCGCAATCATTGTTACTTTGTACACATACCGCCGATTTGAATGCTATCGGGGCTGCCGACAACCACAAAAAACTTGCAGTTTTTGCAGACCGCTTCGCCATCGTCTATCATCATGGCATACTAGGACTTCTGAAATTCGCCGCAGGTTCCGTTTGCATAAACAACTTTGCCGCCCGAGACGTCTTTAAGCGCGTTTTCGTTAATTTCTTTCATGACTGTCCTCCTTGAATTTTACTGCAAACCGCATTTTCCGGTGCTGTTGATGTAATGTATGCAGTTGCAGCAGTTTTGCATATTCTTCGACAACATACCTGCCACCAAATCTTTCGGCTCATATTTATCGCATTTTTGATCGGGATTCTTTACGAACCCGCCGGTCGCCTGCTCCAAATCTTTTTCGCTGATCTCATTTTTCTCGTTCATTTCTTGCATCTCCTTTTCAAATTCTTCAATCGGCGTCACGCAGATAAATTTTCTGCCGCATTCTTTTCCGGCCTCGTCGAAAGCCCTCCGCACCCTTTGATAGTAGCCCTTTTTAAAGAACACGCACTTTGAAAGGTCGGGCCCCTTATATTCTCCGAGCAGCCCCGCGATGGCTCTGCACCCGCCGAGGCAGTATTTGCTGTATTTGCAGACCGAGCATATCGGGTTTTCGAGAACCTTCGACACCGGCAAAACGATGCTTTTAAGGTAGTCGCCGTCCTGCAAAAGGGGCTGAACGCCGTTTTTGATGTTTCCGAGGTCGATTCCGTGCTTTGCGAAATAGCCCGACATTTGGTTGCAGGGCGAAACCTGCCCCTCTGACGATATCGCCATCGAGCCCCTTGCGCCAACGCAGGTCGGGCGTCTGAGGTCTCTTTCGGGATCGGACGAATGATCCACCGGCGCAAGGCGATAAGCCTGACTGTCAGAGTAAAAGTCTGCGAACTGCCAGACTATAAGATCGGCCTCGAGCCCGGTTTTTGCGAATTTCGTCAAAAGGTCCAATCCGACCTCGTAATATTCGTCGATGTCAAGGCAGGCGTCGGGGGCGTTTTCCTCCCACCTCGGCGCCTCCGAGGTCCTTATCACGCGTATCCATTTCACGCCTCTTTCGGCGATCATCTTAACGGTGTCAAAAAGCGTGTCAAGGTTGTGCTTGTGTATGCATATCTGCACGCCGACCCTGACTCCCTCGGCCACGCAAAGGTCAACGGCTTCAAGGGTTTTTTGCTCCGCCCCCTCAACGCCTCTCATCCAATCGTGGTGCGAGATGCCGTCGAAAGATATCTTGAAAAGCGGGTTAAAGCCGAGCGACTTTATCTCGCGAAGTATTTCTCGGGTAATAAACGCGCCGTTGGTCAGAATGACGTCTATATCCATTCCGCGGCGGTGGATCTCTCTAACAAGGTCCATAAAGTGCGGGTGAAGCATCGGCTCGCCGCCGGTGAGTTCAATGGTCTGTATCCCGCACTTGTCAAATTCGTCGAGCGCCGCAAGCATTTCCTCCCACGAAAATTCTTTCATCAGCTTTTCGTTGTCTTTGGCCATAAAGCAGTGCTTGCAGTTATAGTTGCACTTTCCGGTTATCGACCAGTTCACGCCCGGCATATATCTGTTGTCGCAAAAGCGGGCCTTTTGCCAATCGTTAAGGCTTTCGCCCTCTTTTGCGGGGCGAATCAGCCCCATGCCGTCAAGGCGCTTGATATCCTTCTGCTCCGGGTCTTGCTCGGTCTTTCCGTCGCAGGAAAGGAGCAGAAGGAAATCCTCGGCCGAAAGTTTCTGCGCCCGTCTTATTCCCTTTATGTAATATGCAAACGGCACAAGCCGCCAGCTTCTTAAAGCTATGTTATCATTAAGTATATATTTCATATCGTCTCCTGCTTTCGGAATTAAATTTCTAAAACCTGTCTCAAAGCCGCCCGCGTTCCGCGAGGGCTTTTTTAATATTCGTAATAAACTATTTCCTTTGTGTAATGGCAGTTGTCGCACTCAAGCGTGGTCGTTCTCGTTCCGTTGAACGAGTCGCGCACCATAAAGCTGCTCTGCGACAGCGTTCCCACGCCGCACTGCGGGCAGGTGTTGTCATAGCTCGCGTCTGCGCAGCCTCCCGCCGAAACGTCGAGCTCCTCGTCGGAAAGCTCGCCCGAGGTGTGAAATCTCTTATAGATCTTCTCGGCCTCTTCAAGCGTCATGTCCTTGACTCCGCACTGAGCGGCGGAGTCAAGGATATCCTCGGCTGATTTGGCGGTTCTTGCTTTTGCGATGATTTCTTCGTTAGTCATAGCAGTTAACCCCCAAAAATTCGGTCAGACCACATCGGAAAGCGGAATTACGATCGTGTTCTGGCAGCTTAAGCACTTGACGGTGGTGGTGGCTCCGTCGGGGTTGATCCTCGCGACGACCTCAAAGTTTCCCGTCTGCTGGCAGTTCGGGCAGACCATTTCATTAAAGACGAAGCAGCCTCCCGCCGAAACGTCGAGCTCCTCGTCCGAAAGCTCGTGAGACGACGAATGAAGTCTGTCATAAAGTTTGCCGGCTGTCTCCTCGGTCATGCCGCTCATTCCCTCGCTTTTTGCAAGCTGCAAAAGCTCTTCGGGCGAACGTGCGTTTTTTGCTTTGCGGATGATGTCTTCGTTTTTCATAATAATTTCCTCCTTGAGAAATTTTGTGATTCCATTATACCACATAAAAACAGGACGTGCCGTGTTGTCTGCGCTGCAAAAATGTTTTCTGCGACAATTTGAGGCGCCAAAAATCAAAAAAACAGCCGAGGCGGTCGGCAAAAAAATCCCTGCCCTGCCCGGCCCATTCAACCCGAAAACCCGCCGCAGACGACATGAAAGCAGCGCAGATGACAATGCGCGGGGCAAAAATCCATGTTATAATGAATCTATGAAAAAACGCGCCGTCGCCGAATATCGGCACCGAAGCGAACAGGAGGATAATTATGAACCAAGAATTACTTAAAAAAGCAAGAGAAGCAAAAACCCCCGAGGAGCTTTTAAGGCTCGTGCAGGAAAACGGTATGCCCGAATTTTCGGAAGAAAACGCCAAAGCCTATTTTGAAACCATGCACCGCTCGGGCGAGCTTTCCGACGAGGAGCTTGAGCAGGCGGCGGGCGGCTGCAAAAAGGGCGGGAGAACGGTCGTCACGGTCTTAAACAGCTGTAATCACTGGCGCTGCGACGCCTGCAACTTCGATTTAAAACCGCAGCGTCCCTCTAAAGTCGGTCTCGATCCGAGAGCGTCTTATCTGCCGGAAGAAGCGCTGCAAGGCTGCCAAGGAAACGGGATCGCTGATTTTGACGATCCCGCATATCACAGACACCACTGCAACTGCTGCTACTACTGCTCGTATGAGGGCGGAATGTGGTACTGCAACAACGCAATACACAACAGTTAAATAAAAAATTAAAGGAGGATAAAATCATGAACAACGAAGAACTTATGGCAAAAGCAAGAGCAGCAAAATCTCCCGAGGAGCTTTTACGGCTTGCTCACGAGAACGGTATGCCCGAATTCACCGAGGAGAACGCAAAGGTTTACTTTGAGGCTTTGCACCACTCGGGAGAGCTCGCCGACGAGGAAATGGACGTTTCCGCCGGAGGCTGCGCCGTTCGCTCTCACGGCCAGAAGATGGTGAGCGCGTTAAACACCTGCAGTCGTTACAGGTGCGGGCCCTGCAACGGAAACACTCACTATAACAGGCTGCCGTCATATCCCGACGAGTCCCTGCTCAGAGAATGTAACCATGACCCCAAGCAGCGTTACGGTCACTCCGAATGCTGCGGAGGCTGCTACTATTGCACCTATGAGCGCGGCGCGTGGTGGTGCAACAACGCAAATCATTATAACGAATAAATTTTTAAGGAGGATAAAATCATGAACAACGAAATTTTAGCAAAAGCAAGAGCGGCAAAATCGCCCGAGGAGCTTTTACAGCTCGCTCACGAGAACGGCATGCCCGAATTCACCGAGGAGAACGCAAAGGTTTACTTTGAGGCTTTGCACCACTCGGGAGAGCTCTCCGACGAGGAAATGGACGTCTCCGCAGGAGGCTGCGCCGTTCGCTCACACGGTCAGAAAATGGTGAGCACATTCAACTCCTGCAATCGTTACAGGTGCGGACCCTGCAACGGAAACACTGACTATAACAGGCTGCCGTCATATCCCGACGAGTCCCTGCTCAGAGAATGTAACCATGACCCCAAGCAGCGTTACGGTCACTCCGAATGCTGCGGAGGCTGCTACTATTGCACCTATGAGCGCGGCGCGTGGTGGTGCAACAACGCAAATCATTATAACGAATAAATTTTTAAGGAGGATAAAATCATGAACGAAGAAATTTTAGCAAAAGCACGAGCCGCAAAATCGCCCGAGGAGCTTTTGAAGCTGGCGCAAGACAACGGAATGAGCGAATTCAACGAGGAAAACGCAAAAGCCTATTTTGAGGTGATGCACCATTCCGGAGAACTCTCGGACGACGAGCTTGAACAGGCGGCGGGCGGCTGCAAAAAGGGCGGGAGAACGGTCGTTACTCATCTTAATTCCTGCGATGAATTTATATGTAAGTCCTGCGGCAGATACATGGTGGCGACCTCTGACGGAGGGTGGGCGGCCCACGGCGCTTACATATTTGGGCCTTTGGATTGCAACAAAGATCTATTCTGTTGCAACTGCAAATACTTTATCTACGAAAGCGGGCTGTGGCTTTGCAACAACCCCAAACATAACGACAAATGATTAAGGAGGACAAAACCATGAACGAAGAACTTTTAGCAAAAGCAAGGGCGGCGGGCTCGCCCGAGGAGCTTTTGAAGATAGCTCACGAGAACGGTATGCCCGAATTCACCGAGGAAAGTGCAAAAGCCTATTTTGAGGTGATGCACCATTCCGGCGAGCTTTCGGACGAAGAGCTTGACGTTTCCGCCGGCGGCTGCAAAAAGGGCGGCAGGACGGTCGTTACTCATCTTAATCGGTGCGATGAATTTGTATGTAAGTACTGCGGCAGAAACTATGTGAATACCAGTGACGGAGGGTGGGCGAGCCACGGATATTTCTTTTTGCCAGTGGATTGCGATAAATTGATTTTCTGCTGCAACTGCAAATTCTGTATCTACGAAGGCGGGCTGTGGCTTTGCAACAACCCCAAACATAACGACAAATGATTAAGGAGGACAAAACCATGAACGAAGAACTTTTAGCAAAAGCGAGGGCGGCAAAGTCGCCCGAGGAGCTTTTGAAGATAGCCCACGAGAACGGACAGCCCGAATTCACCATGGAGAACGCCGAGGTATATTTCAACGCGATAAATCATCACGGCGAGCTTTCCGACGAGGAAATGGACGTCTCCGCAGGAGGCTGCGCCGTTCGCTCACACGGTCAGAAAATGGTGAGCACTTTCAACTCATGCAAGCATTTCAGGTGCGGACCTTGCAACGGAAACGCCGAATATGACAAGCTGTCGGTATATCTCGACGAGTCCCTGCTCAGAAAATGCAACCAGAAACTTTACGACCCCAAGCAGCGTTACGGTCACTCCGAATGTTGCGGATGCTGCTACTATTGCAGCTATGAGCGCGGCGCGTGGTGGTGCAACAACGGCCCTCATTACAGTGAATAATTTTTAAGGAGGATAAAACCATGAACGAAGAACTTTTGGCAAAAGCGAGGGCGGCGAAATCGCCCGAGGAGCTTTTGAAGCTGGCGCAAGACAACGGAATGAGCGAATTCAACGAGGAAAACGCAAAAGCCTATTTTGAGGTGATGCACCATTCCGGAGAACTCTCGGACGACGAGCTTGAACAGGCGGCGGGCGGCTGCAAAAGGGGCGGCAGAAGAATAGTCTCGCTCGGAAACATCTGCCCCGGAAATTTCTGGCAGTGCAAAAAATGTCTTCTGCCCTCAAGCAACTGCCTGTGCAAAGAATGGTCGAGACACCCCGACAGCTTTGAACGCTCCGTCGGAGTGACGATGAACGCGACAATGGATTCCTGCTCGACCTGCGGCTGGTGCTCTTATGAAAAAGGCACATGGTACTGCAACAACGACAACGCCAACAAAGTCTGAGCTTAAAATCTGAAAGGAGAAATAATTATGCTTAACGAAGAGATGATGAAAAAAGCACGCGGCGCAAAATCGCCCGATGAGCTTTCAAAGCTCGCCGAGGAGGCCGGCATGACCCTCGGCAAAGAGGAAGCGCAGAAATATTTCGTTTCATTGCACGCAAGCGGAGAGATACCCGACGAGGAGCTTTCGAGCGCGGTCGGCGGCTGCGGCAGCTACGGCCCCGCGGTAAACAGAAAATGCCCTTGGTGCGGAAACGGCATTCAGATGAACGAAATCATAGACATCACCGCCATCACTCCGAACAGCTGGGGAGGAGAATCCGAAAGCACCTTCACCGGCCCGACCGGGGTGTGCCAAAAGTGCGGCAGAAGATCGGTCTATGTCAACAAGTATCAGCAATGCTACAACGTCACCGAAGAAAACGGCAAGCACGTCATAAGACCCGAGAACAGCGACTGGCGTTTTTGGGAACGATAAAAAATCAAGCCCGCAGCGCAAGTTACGGGCTTTTTCTTTTGGGGAAAGAAAGACCTCACCCCTTTTTATAAACGACCAGCGTCATTTTGTCGTTTATTTTTCTCGTCGTCTCGGTTCGGCGATAGCCCGCCTTTTCATAAAGCCGGCGGCTTGCCTCCTCCTGCATTATCGCCTCAAGCTCCCAGCCCAAAGCGCCGTGCAGCTTTTCGACCTCGGCGACGGCCCGCTCGGCTATTCCCCTGTTCCGATACGGCGGCATAATAAATATGGGCGATATCCTTTTCGGCTGCCCGTGGTCTTTTTTGTCAACAACTCTCACCGCGCCGGCGACGTCTCCGTCGGCTAAAATGAAATAAAAATATGTAAATGGCTGCCCAAGCCGCGCAAGAGTTTTTTCCTGCGGCTCGGCGGCGGGGTTAGTTTCGCCGTCGCGATATTTCTCATAAAGCTCCGAGAAAGCCTCGACCTGCATTTTCCAAAGGCGCTCGGCGTCTTTTTCGCCCGCGCGTGTCAGTTTTATGTCCATAGCCGCCTCCTTAAAATTTCTCCGAAAAATTATATCACACCGCCGCGAAAAATTCAACGTTCGCGCTTTCGCCTTGACATCTTCTCAAAAATCAAATATAATAGATTCAAAAATTTGAGGAGGCATTTTTAATGCAGGTTTTGGATGCAATTCAAAGAAGATATTCCGTCAGGGGATATACCGAGGAGAAGCTCACAAAAAGCGAGCTCGACGCGCTTTTGACCGCAGGGCTCATGGCTCCGACGGCGACCAACCGGCAGGAGATACACTTTACCGTTCTTGACGGTTCGAGCGATATCGTCAAAGAGATCGAGACCGAGAGGATAGGCGTGAACGTCTCGGCGCCGGTCAATTTTTACTACAACGCCCCGACGGTAATTCTTTTAAGCGCCGAGGCGGCTTTCGGCTGGTCCGAAGTCGACGCGGGCATCGCGGTTGAAAACATCGCCCTCGCGGCCGAGGGAATGGGTCTCGGAAGCGTCATCATCGGCTGTATAAAAGGCGCTTTGAACGGCGATAAAAAAGAATATTTCGCCAAAAAGCTCGCTTTCCCGAAAGGCTATGAATTCAAGATCGCGATAGCCGTCGGGCACAAAAACGCCGAAAAAGCCCCTCACAATTACAACTTTGAAAAAAGCGTGAGCATTATCTGAGCGGTTCGGCGTCGAAAAACATCGAAATTCAAAAGAGACGGTCGGAAAACCGGGCTTCTCTTTTTTTACGTTCAAAAAATATGTACATTTGTTAATAAATAAATACAAAAGATTATTGCAAAGCCCGCCGGAATGTGCTATGATATTTTTAATATTGCGCCGCTTAAAAGGCGTAAACGAGGGTCTGTTTATGGATAAGCGCAAAGTGATCTATTACTGCGACGAGCTTAACGACGAGTTCTCCACCGCTCAGATAACGCCGAAAAAAATCGACGGCGGCTATCGCTATGTTTACAATACCCCCTTTAAAAGGTTCACCCGCGTTTTTTGGTACGACGTCGTTGCAAAACCGCTGGCGCTGATATATACAAAAGCGGCGTTTCATCACAAAATCATCGGCGGCGGGGCGCTTAAAGCCTATAAAGACAGGGCGTATTTCATCTACGGAAACCACACCCACGCCGTTTGCGACGCGCTGATACCGAGTATGCTGAACATCCGCAAAAGCGTTTACGTCATCGTTCACCCCAACAACGTCTCGATGCCGGTTTTGGGGAGAATAACGCCATCCTTGGGGGCTGTTCCGCTGCCCGACGGCAGGGAAGCCTATAAAAATTTCCTTGAAGCGATAAACGTCCGAATTTCCGAGGGCTGCGCGATAACGATATATCCCGAGGCGCACATCTGGCCCTATTACACCGGTATCCGCCCTTTCAAGGACGTTTCGTTTTCCTATCCCGTAAAGCTCGGCGCGCCGGTTTTTTGCTTCACTAACACCTATCAAAAAAGGCGCTTCGGCAAAAGGCCGAAAATAGTCACATATGTTGACGGGCCGTTTTTTGCCGACGCTTCTTTGCCGCTTCACGAGAGAAAGACCGACCTCAGAAACAGGGTCTACGATCGTATGTGCGAGCGGGCGAAAAACTCAAACGTCGAGATGATAAAATACATAAGATCAGAGGACAAAAATGGTTAATATTTTGTTTTGCGGAAATTACAGGGTGTTCGACGGAATCCTCACCTGCGCGCTTTCGATTTTAAAGCGAAGCGAATCCCGCGAGCCCTATGCGTTTTATATCTTCACGATGGACGTTTCGCACCTTGACCCCTCGTATCTTCCGATAAGCCGTCGGCAGATAGATTTTTTCGAGCAGGTCGTCAAGCAGTACGACCCCGAGAACACGGTCATAATGACCGACGTGACCGAGTTTTATTCAAAAGAGTTTGCGGGCTGCCCCAACGAGGGCGCTTACTGCTCGCCCTATACCCTCATTCGCCTTTTTGCCGACGAGGTCGAGGGTATGCCCGACAAGATTTTATATCTTGACGTTGACATTCTTTTCAACCGCGACGTGCATCTTCTCTATGACATCGACCTTGACGGCTATGAGTACGCCGCCGCGAACGACCACTACGGAAAATATCTCATAAATCCGCGCTACATAAACGCAGGCGTGCTGCTTTTCAACCTCGCCTATATGCGGAAAACCGGGCTTCTTGAAAAAGCGAGGCAGCTAATCAAAACGAAAAAGCTGCTTTTTGCCGACCAAAGCGCGATAATACGCTCGACGACGAGAAAAAAGCTGCTGCCGCAGCGCTTTAACGACCAGAAGTTTTTGCACAAGCACACCGTTGTGAGGCATTTTTCAAAGCGGCTTTTCTGGCTGCCTTATCCCCATACCGACAACATAAAGCAGTGGCAGGTCAGCCGCGTGCATAAGGTTTTTCGCTACTTCTGCTTCGACGATATTCTTTTTGAATATATCTATTTAATAGAAAAATTTAAGAGAGGGAATCCCGAAAATGAGTAATCAGACTGTTCAGATCTTTTACGCCTGCGACGACAATTTCGTGAAATACACGATAGTTTCGCTGCACTCAATGCAAAAAAACGCCTCGAAGGACTTTAAATATCACGTTCATATCCTTCATACCGGCATATCGGAGGCGATGAAAAGCTGTGTTCTTGAAATGCAAAACGACAATTTTGAGATATCCTTTGACGACGTTACGGAATATCTTGTGTCGATATCGGACAAGCTGCCGATACGCGACTATTACTCAAAAACCACCTATTACCGTCTTTTCATCGCCGAGATGTTCCCCGAATACGACAAGGCGATATATATCGACAGCGACACCGTAGTTCAGGGCGACATCAGCGAGCTTTATAAGATAAATATCGACGACGCTTACGTCGGCGCGTGCCACGAGCAGGCCATGCTTCAGGAGGACGTTTACGGCACCTATGTCGAAAAGGTCGTCGGCGTTCCGCGCTATAATTTTTTCAATGCGGGAATGCTTGTAATAAACTGCGACCGGTTCAGAATCCGCTTCGTGCTCGACAAGTTTATAGAATATCTTCATATGTACAACTTCGTCGTAACTCAGGACGAGGACTATTTAAACCTGATTTGCAAGGACCATGTTTACTGGCTCGATCAGAGGTGGAACACCGAGATCTTCGGCGAACTGCAATACCCGATAGATCAGGCAAAGATAATCCACTATATCATGACAAACAAGCCGTGGCATTACTCCGACTGCCCCTATGCCGATATTTTCTGGAGCTATGCTCAGAATACAAGCGTCTATGAGATGATACTCGACGAGCTCAACGCCTATACAGACGAGGAAAGAGAGCGCGACAGGATATCCTGCGAAAAGCTGCTTCAGACAGCTATAAACGAGACCAACAGGGAAGATAACTTTTTAAACATGATGAACGCCTCGAAGCGCGCAAAAGATCGGGTCGAGGTGCTCAAAAAAATCGAGCAGTATGAAAGAGAGGGCAAGTTTGATATCGACGTCGAGCAGGACCCGCCCGGAAAGACCCTCATGCCCGATGAAATAGACTACATACACAAAAGTATCTCGGACAGATTAAAGACGAGATTCGCGTTTATGATAGCCCGCCGCTTTGTCAACAATCTTCTTGAGGAGAAGCAGCTTATCATAAAGGAAATGCGGGGCCTTGAATATTTCAAAGAGCTTGACAGCGGCGCTGTTATAACCTGCAACCACTTTAACCCCTATGACAGCTTTGCGATACAGCTTGCATATGAAGCCGCCGAGCAGCCGAACAGAACGTTTTACCGTGTAATCAGAGAGGGGAACTATACGGCTTTCCCGGGATTTTACGGCTTTTTGATGAGGCACTGCAACACGCTTCCGCTTTCGTCGAATCTTAAGACGATGAAAAAATTCATGGACGCGACGGACAAACTTTTGCAGGACGGAAACTTCGTTCTTGTCTATCCCGAGCAGAGTATGTGGTGGAACTATCGCAAGCCGAAGCCTTTAAAAACCGGCGCATATATCTTTGCGGCAAAAAACAACGTTCCGGTGCTTCCCTGTTTCATAACGATGAAGGACTCGCACATCATGGGCGACGACGGCTTTTTCATTCAGGAGTATACCATACACATCAGAGAGCCGATCTATCCGGACAACAGCCTCAGCCGAAACGAAAAGGTCAAAAAGATGATGGACGAAAATTCCCGCGTCTGGAAAGAAATTTACGAGAGCGAATATCACATTCCGCTGACGTATACGACGGAGGAGAAAAGGGACTGAAACTCAACACATTTTGCTAAGCGTGTCGTTCATCTTAAGAGATCCGTTTGCTATAATGAAGTCACAAAATCAAACGGAGGTAACTTTTATGAACACTGACAAAATTTATGCGGAAGCCATTGTAAACGAATACTCAAAAAAGAACGCTTCAAAAGTCGTGGCGCTGAAAAAGCTCGACCGAAAGGCAAAACTTCCCGCCGAGGTCTTCACCTACTGCTTCGGAATCGTCTGCGCGCTGGTTGCCGGAACGGGAATGTGTCTTTCGATGGGCGTTGTCGGCGACGGCTCGACGGTATTTACTGCGCTGGGCATTGTTGTCGGAATTATCGGCTTTGTCGGCGCTGCGGTGAACTATCCCATATACAGGAAGATTCTGAAGAGCAGCAAGGAAAAATACGCCGGCGATATAATTCGGCTCGCAAACGAGATTGCCGGGGAAGAGGACTGACCGCAGTTTAAAAAGGGGGCGAAGCGCTTGAGCATGACGGAAAGCAGATATTTCAGCACGGCCGAAAAAATGGACAAGGCGCTTATCGAATGCCTTGAAAAGAAAGAGCTCGAATATATCACCGTCAAGGAAATATGCGAAAAAGCCGGCGTGAACCGCTCGACCTTTTATCTTCACTATGAGACCGTCGCCGACCTGCTGAGCGAATGTGTTGAATATACGAACAACAGGTGCTTTCAAAAATACGGTTCGGAACTCACAAACGTTAAAAAGCGTCTTGAATCGGAGTGCCTTGAAGACCTGATATTTATTTCTCCCGAATATCTTCGCCCCTATCTTGAATTTATCAAAGAAAACAAGCGCTTATATCTGGTCGTTCTTTCTCATCAGGATATCTTTCGCACAAAAAACACTTTTGCCGAGATTTTCGACAGCGTATTTTCTCCCGCACTGGATAAATTCCATGTTTCGGAAAAGAAAAAGTCTTATATTATTCATTTCTATCTGGGCGGAATCACATCCGTAGTCAAAGAATGGCTCGAAAAGGACTGCGCCGACCCTATCGACAAAATAATCGACATCTGTATGAGCTGTATTATTTCGAGAGAAAAACCGAATATATGACATCGCAAATTCTGCGTATCGCCGAAGCCGGCGGTGCGCAGAGCTTTTTTAGCTTAAAAATCGGGCGCACCCCTTGTCAAACGGTCTTTAGCAGTGTATAATTAAACTCGGACATTATATTAAGGAGGTCAACAATGAAAAAGCTGTTCAGCGCGCTGGCGGCGCTTTTGGCGGCGATAGCCGTTTCATTGACGGCGTTCGCGGCGGATTACGAGGGGCTTGCGCTTTCGCTCGAGCCCGACAAGCAGGTCTATGCCGCGGGGGAGGACATAATCATCACCCTGACGGCGGAAAACACCGGGTATATGGACATAAAAGACCTGACGCTCAGTCTCTCGGCGCCCGAGGGGCTTCCCCGGGGCTATAAACCGGCGGACAAAAACTCGCAAAGCCTCTCCTTGGACCTTCCCAAGGGCGGAAGGGCTTCGCTCAAAGCGGTCTATTCAAAATCCTTGGCGTCGTGGCCGATAATTATCGTCGCGACGACGATCACCGGGCTTTTGGCAATAGCCGCGGTCGTTTTTAAGCTGAGAAAAAAGGGGAAAGGCGCAGCGGCGGCCGCAGTCTGCCTTGCGGTGCTGATAACCTCTTTGGCGCCGTCGCTCACGGTTTTTGCCGAGGAAACCGCAGCCGACGAGCTTAGCTGCAAGATAAATTTCGACGGACAGGACATTATTTTTAAAGCGGAGGTAACATATATGAAACCGGTTGACAATTCGCCCGAGGTCGTTTTGGCGACGACCCAAAGCGCCGCGCCAATATACATCGACCCGAAAGGCTCGGCATACGACGGACTTTCACTCGTCGCCGAGTCGATAGCCGACGACTTTGAAGCGCTTGTCGGCTCGCGGCCCGAGATCGTTGAAAGCGAGCCTCAGAGCGGGGTTTACATAACGGCGGGGCTTTTGGACGACGAGGCGATATCCTCGCTCGGCCTCGAATGGGACATCTCTCCGAGCAACGGCGACTTCAAGTCGGAAGACTGGGAAAGATATCAGATTAAGGTTATTTCCGAGGGTGAAAAAACAAAGGTCGTGGTCGCGGGCGCCGATAAGCGCGGAGCGATTTACGGACTTTTCCACATAACTCAGGACATCTTCGGCGTAAGCCCGTGGATATGGTGGGGCGACGTCAAGCCCGAGCCTTTAGACAGCCTCACCGCAACCGCTATGCAGCTTGAAACCGTGTCAAAGAGACCGTCGGTAAACTTCAGGGGAATATTCATGAACGATGAGAACCCCTGCCTCAACGGCTTTGCCGACAGTCACTTCGGCGGTTTGAACTATATGTTCTACGACAAGATTTTTGAGCTTATTTTAAGGCTCAAGGGCAACTATATGTGGCCTGCGATGTGGTCTAATAACTTCTCAAACGACGGAATGGAGGGCGTGAGCGGAAAATTTGCGGAGCTTGAGAAGCAGTATCACCACAAGCTCGGCGGACTTATGTACTGTGACCAGCCCGGAAACGAAAACGTGTCCAATGATATGCCGAAGACCAATATCAACGCCGACCACAGCCTTGTTTTAGGTCCGGGCGAATAC
This sequence comes from uncultured Clostridia bacterium, assembly GCA_947623585.1. Lineage (GTDB taxonomy): Bacteria > Bacillota > Clostridia > Oscillospirales > Ruminococcaceae > Faeciplasma. Next base: position 14,754 of record CANQHA010000004.1, read on the forward strand.
CCGATGACGCTTGCAAACGCCGTTTTAGCGGACAGATACGGAATAACCGTCGGAGCCTCGCACCATGAGCCTATGGCAAGAAGCGGCGGCGAGTGGGGAGCGCTCCAGGGCTACTGGGGCTCGACCATCACTTATAAAGACCCCGAGCTTTCATCATCTGCCGACCAAAAGGTCTGGAACTATCTTTTGAACCCGAATAACCTTGAGGCTTTCTGGAGCGACGCCATCTACCGCAACGGCAGCTTCGACAACCTGTTCACTATAGGCATGAGAGGCGAGAACGACTCGGCGCTTGTCGACGCGGCCGGAAACACCCTTAGCACCAAGGAAAATATAGAGCTTCTTAAAGCCGTTTTAAGGGCTCAGAGCAAAATTTTAGAGGAACACGGTCTTGAAGACGCGCCCTCTCTAATCGCGATTTACAAAGAGGTTGAAAACTGCTGGTACGGCGGCTCGAGGAACGACCCGAAAGCGGCGCTCGGCAAGGGGCTTAGGGACGACCCCGACGTCAAGGAGCTTTTGGGAGCGGATACGAACCGCATAGTAATGCTTTGCGAGGACAACAACGGATATTTAAGGACCCTCCCCGAGCTTGACGAAAAGGAAAAATTCAACTGGGGACTTTACTATCACTTCGACTATGTGGGAAGCCCGAAGACCTCGATGTGGATAAACACCATGCCGCTTCAGAGAACTTGGGAAAACCTCACCACCGCTTATGAATACGGTGTTGACGACGCTTGGATAGTAAACGTCGGCGATCTAAGACCGATGGAGCTTCCGATAAGCTACTTCATGGATTTGGCATATGACTTTGAAAAGTACGGAACCTCGAGCCCCAACAACTGTGACGACTACCTTGTAAAATGGGCGAAAGAGCAGTTTGCCGCCGAGCCGGCGCTTTCGGATGAGGATATAAAGACAATCGCCGACCTTCTTTTCGATTACACATGGATAAACGGAAACTGCAAACCCGAAACGCTCAAAAGCTCGGGCGATTGCAGTTACAGCCTGTTACACTATAACGAAGCGGCGGAGATGCTTAAACTCATAGACAGCATTATCGAGCGTGCAGACGCGCTTAAAGACAAGATAGGCGAAGATTCCGAGTGCTATATTCCCTATTATCAGCTCGTATATTATCCCGCGGTCGCATCTGCTAACGTTGCGCGAATCCAGATAATGAGCGGGCTCAACACGCTTTACACCACGAGAAAATCCACCCTTGCGAACACCTATGCCGACCTCGTCGAGGAATATCTCGCCTACGACGAGGAGCTTACCGAGGGCTATTCATCTTTGGGAGAAGATCTTAACGGCCTCAACAAGTGGTACGGCATGATGATCGCCTCGCCCGACTACTGCAAAAAATATAACGACCCGATCTTAGGCAGCGTAACGGCTCAGGCGCACATGAACTATCAGAGCTGGAACGGCGAATCGGCGGTCAAGATAACCTCTCAGAGGGTGGAGCCCGAGGAGGGAGCGCTTTTGATCGTTGACATTCCCGGCGAGAGAAGGGGCTTCAAAGCCGGAAGCGCCGTGCTCCCCGATTTTGAATCGACAGAGAAGCAGGCTTATGTCGTGAACCTCACAAACGGCGGAAATAAGCCGGTCGAGTATGAAATAACCTGCGACGGCGACTTTATTGCCATCGACGGCGAACTTAGCGGAGAATACCTTGTCAGCGAGAGCTTTGCCGTTTCGGTCGATTGGAGCAGGGTGCAAAAAGACGTCTCGGGCGAGATAACCGTTTCATCGGGCGGAAAAGAGGTCAAAATCGCCGTCAACGCAAAGGTCGTTGACGCCGACTCAAAGCTCGTTATGACGCATTATCCCTCAAACGGCGTTATCGCGATGAACGCCGACCAATTCGCAAACAAGGGCTCGGCCGACGGAATCGGCTGGACGGTGCTTGAGGGCTACGGCAAGCAGAAGACCTCGATAAAGATGCTCGAAAGCTGGTCAAAGCCGTTCAAGCAGGGCAAGGGCCCTTGGGTCGATTACAACTTCTATATCCCCGAGGACGGCGATTATAACCTTGTCATATATGCGGGTCAGGGCAACAACGTCTCGTTCGACGACGGGACCCACCTCAATGCGGGCTTCCAGATAGATTCCGACGATATAAACGTCGTCAACGTTCAGGGCGAGGGCTATGTTTCGTTCGTCAGCGGCGGCTGGTATTCGACCATCGAGCAGGGCGGCAGGACCGCCGAGCTGCCCTTGAGCCTCAAAAAGGGCGAGCACACCTTAAGGGTCTGGGGAATGGATCAGAACCTTGTTTTGCAGAAGTTTGTCATTCTCCCCGCCGGCGAGACCATCAAAAACTCTCTGATAGGCCCGAAGCAGACCTATAACACCGGCATAGGCGACCCCGCGCAAAAAGAAGCGGTAAGCCTCATTGTCACCGACAGATAAATTTTGCCCCGCCGCGCAAAAAACGGCGGGGCGTTTTACGTCCCGGGGCGCTCATCGTTCGGAACGATTCTGACGTTCCGACCTCTGACTTCTGTCCTCTTTTCTGTTGACTGCGCGCCGAGGTTGTGATATAATCATTCCGAATAAATTTCATTTTAAAAGAGGAGATTTTATTATGGACATGAAAAAATTTACAGAGCAGCTCGAATGTACCGGAATAGTGCCGGTCATCAAGCTCGAAAATACCGACGACGCCGTAAACCTCGCAAAAGCGCTTTATGACGGCGGTATTCGCTGCGCCGAAGTGACTTTTCGCGCCGAGGGAGCCGACAAGGTCATCGCTCAGATGGTCAAGGCTTACCCCGATATGCTCGTCGGCGCGGGGACCGTTCTCACTGTCGATCAGTGCGACAGGGCGATAGAGGCCGGCGCAAAATTCTGCGTCGCTCCGGGGCTCAACCCAAAAGTCGTTAAGCACTGCCTCGATAAAGGCGTGCCGTTCGTTCCCGGGGTCGCCAACGGCTCGCAGATCGAACAGGCCATGGAGCTCGGGCTTGATTTCGTGAAATTCTTCCCCGCCGAGCAGGCAGGCGGCCTCGCCTATATCAAGGCGATATCCGCGCCCTATTCCTCAATGAGATTCATGCCGACCGGCGGCGTAAACGAGCAGAACCTCAACACCTATCTCTCGTTCAAAAAGGTCGTCTGCTGCGGCGGAAGCTGGATAGTTCCCGACAAGCTGGTAAAGGCCGGCAAGTGGGACGAGATCACTTCGCTTTGCCGCTCGGCGGTCACCAAAATGCTCGACTTCTCGCTTGCGCACATCGGGCTCAACTGCCAAAGCGAGGACGAGGCCAAAGCCGCTTCTGGCGCTTTCTCAAACATCTTCGGCTGGGAGCAGAAGATCGGCAACAGCAGCGTATTTTCGGGCAGCGCGATAGAATGTATGAAAGCCCCGGGGCGAGGCGAAAAGGGCCACATCGCAGTCGCCGCAAACAGCGTTCGCCGCGCGGTCTATCAGCTTGAATGTATGGGCTTCGAGTCGGATATGTCCTCGGCAAAATATGACGCCGACGGCAGAATGACCGCTATATATCTCAAAAACGAGATAGGCGGCTTCGCGATACACCTTGTTGAAAGAAAATAATTGTAAAGGAGCTTACATATGGCAAAGGTAGTAACAATGGGCGAGATAATGCTTCGGCTCTCGACCCCGAACAACGAAAAATTCATTCAGGCCGACGAATTTGACATCAACTACGGCGGCGGCGAGGCAAACGTCGCGGTGTCGCTTGCAAATTACGGCCACGATTCCGAATTCGTCACCGCCGTCCCCGAAAACCCCATCGGCGACTGCGCGATAGCCGCGCTGAGAAAATACGGCGTTTCAACAAAGCACATCGCAAAGTGCGGCGAGCGTCTCGGAATCTATTTTCTTGAGACCGGCGCGGCGATGAGGGCTTCAAACGTCGTATACGACAGGGCGCACTCCTCGATAGCGACCGCCTCCCCCGAAGAATTCGACTTCGACGATATCTTTAAAGACGCCGACTGGTTTCACTTCACCGGCATCACCCCCGCCATCTCCGATTCCGCCGCCGAGCTGACCGAGATCGCCCTTAAAGCCGCAAAAAAACACGGCGTGACCGTCTCGTGCGACCTCAATTTCCGCAAAAAGCTCTGGAGCTCGGAAAAGGCGCAGAGGGTCATGACCAACCTGATGAAATACGTTGACGTCTGCATCGGAAACGAGGAGGACGCCGAAAAGGTGCTCGGCTTCAAGCCCGGAAACACCGACGTTACAAAGGGCGAGCTCGAGCTTTCGGGCTATGTCGATATCTTCAACCAAATGGCGGATAAATTCGGCTTTAAGTATATAATCTCATCGCTGAGAGAAAGCCATTCCGCTTCAAACAACGACTGGTCGGCCTGCATTATGGACGGCCAGACCCGCGAGTTCTATCATTCGAGAAAGTATAACATCAACCCGATAGTCGATCGCGTCGGAGGGGGAGATTCCTTCGCGGGCGGGCTTATCTGCGGGCTTTTGGACGGCAAGGATTTCAAGGCTTCGCTCGAATTCGCCGTCGCCGCCTCCGCCCTCAAGCACACCATTCCCGGGGACTTCAACCTTGTCACCCGAAAGGACGTTGAAACGCTCGCCGGAGGAGACGCTTCGGGCCGCGTTCAGAGATGAGTGAGGAAAAGCTATGAAAAAATTCATGGACGATGATTTCGTTTTGAAAAACGAGACCGCAAAAAAGCTCTATCACGGCTATGCAAAGGATATGCCGATCTTCGATTTTCACTGCCACCTCAGCGTCGAGGAGATATATAACGACAAAAAATTCTCCTCGATAACCGAGGCTTGGCTCGGCGGAGACCACTATAAATGGCGCCTTTTGCGAGAAATGGGCGTCGAGGAAAAATATATCACCGGCGACGGCGGCGACTATGAAAAATTCCTAAAATACGCCGAGGTCATGCCTTATGCTGTCGGAAACCCGATTTTTCACTGGACCCACCTTGAGCTTCGCCGCTATTTCGGCATAAACGATATCCTCTCGCCGAAAACCGCCGAGAAGATATATAATCTGTGCAACGAAAAGCTCAAGACCCTTACCGCCCGCAAGATGATAACCGAAAGCAACGTCAAAAAGCTGTTCACCACCGACGATCCCGTCGATGATCTTCGCTTCCACAAGCTGCTCAAAGAGGATCCCTCTTTCAACATCGAGGTCGGACCCGCGTTCAGACCCGACAAGGCGATAAACATCGAGCAGCCGGCATTTAGGCCCTATATCTCCAAGCTGTCCGAGGTCTCGGGCGTTGAGATAAACGGCGCCGAAAGCCTTTTGAAAGCCCTTACAAAGCGCGTCGATTACTTCGACGAAACGGGCTGCGTCTGCTCCGACCACGCGCTCGACAACGTTATGTATCTCCCCTCGAGCGACGAGGAGGTCGATAATATCGTCAAAAAGGCCCTTGCGGGAGAAGCTCTTTCGCACGAGGAGATCGAACGGTACAAAGGCTGGCTTCTTGTCCGCCTCGGCAGAGAATATTCAAAGCGCGGCTGGGTCCAGCAGTATCACATCGGAGCACTCAGAAACAACTCCGAGCGCCGCCTGCGCCTTTTGGGACCCGACACCGGCTTTGACGCCATCGACGACCATGTTTTTGCAAAAAAGCTCTCGATGCTTCTTGACGCGCTCGACAGTACCGACGAGCTTCCGAAGACTATCCTTTACTGCCTCAACCCGCGTGACAACGAGGTTTTGGCCGCGCTCATGAACTGCTTCCAGCAAGCCGGCGTGGTCGGAAAGATACAGTTTGGCTCGGCGTGGTGGTTCAACGACCAAAAGGACGGCATGGAGCGCCAGCTTACCGCGCTTTCGCAGGTCGGGCTTTTAAGCAAATTCGTCGGAATGCTGACCGACAGCCGCAGCTTCCTCTCCTATACCCGCCACGAATATTTCAGGCGAATCCTCTGCAATATGCTCGGAACGCTCATCGAGGAGGGCGAATATCCCGACGATATCGAATTCGTCGGCGAGATAGTCAGAGACATCTGCTATAACAACGCGATAAAATATTTCTCAAAATAACGGTTTTGAGCGACGCGGTCGAAAAGGCCGCGCCGTTTTTTTGACGAATTCTCCAAGGCTTTCGCCGGTAAAAAAATCTATTCTGTATAAAATTCCTCTTGATTTATCCTTTTTGCTGGGATATAATACTACTTTGGAAAATTATGAATCAGGAAAAGAGGAAAACCCTTGATAAGAAACGATTTACGAAACATAGCGATCATTGCGCACGTCGATCACGGAAAGACCACCCTTGTTGACGGAATGCTCAAGCAAAGCGGAGCTTTTCGCCAGAATCAGGTCGTCAGCGAGAGAGTCATGGACTCTAACGACATCGAGCGCGAGCGCGGAATAACTATCCTCGCAAAAAACACCTCGGTTATCTATAAGGACGTGAAGATAAACATCGTCGATACCCCGGGCCACGCCGATTTCGGCGGCGAGGTCGAAAGAATACTCAAAATGGTCGACGGCGTTATTCTTTTGGTAGATGCCGCCGAGGGCCCGATGCCGCAGACCCGATTCGTCTTGCAGCACGCCCTTGAGCTTGGGCACCGCGTCATCATCGTCATCAACAAAATCGACCGCCCCGACGCAAGAATAGCCGAGGTCATCGACGAATGTTATGAGCTTTTGATGGACCTCGGAGCGACCGACGAGCAGCTCGATTCGCCGATACTTTTCTGCTCGGGAAGAGACGGCACCGCCTCTGAGGACGAGCATACGGCCGGAACCGACCTCACGCCGCTTTTCGACCGAATCCTCGAATATATCCCCGCGCCCGAGGGCGACCCCGAAATGCCGCTTCAGATGCTTGTCAGCTCGATAGACTATAACGACTATGTCGGAAGAATAGCCATCGGAAAGGTCGAGCGCGGCTCCGTCAAGGTCAATCAGGAGGTCATGATAGGCGACTTCCACCACACCAAAAAGGAATACCGCGGAAAAATCGTCACGCTATATCAGATAAACGGCCTTGAGCGCACCCCCGCCGAGACCGCTACCGTCGGCGACATCGTTTGCATAAGCGGTATCGAGAACATAACGATAGGCGACACTATCTGCGATTGGCAGAATTTCGAGCCGCTTCCGTTCGTTAAAATAAGCGAGCCGACCGTTGAGATGACCTTCTCGGTAAACGATTCTCCATTTGCGGGCCGAGAGGGCAAATACGTCACCTCGCGCCACCTCCGCGAGCGCCTTTTCAAAGAGCTTTTAAAGGACGTTTCGCTCAGAGTTTCGGAGACCGATTCGACCGATTCCTTCAAGGTCGCCGGGCGAGGAGAGATGCACCTTTCGATACTCATCGAAAATATGCGCCGCGAGGGATATGAGCTCGGCGTTTCGACCCCGCGAGTGCTTTATAAAGAGGTCGAGGGCAAGCTGTGCGAGCCTATTGAGGAGCTTGTCGTCGATGTTCCCGAAACGTCGGTCGGCGCTGTGATGGAGAAAATGGGCGTTCGCAAGGGCGAGATGATCTCGATGAACCCCATGGGCTCGCGAATGAGAGTTGTTTTCCATGTTCCGGCAAGAGGTCTTTTCGGCTATCGCAACGAGTTTCTGACCGACACCAAGGGCGAGGGCATCATGAGCTCGGTGTTCCACGGCTATGAGCCCTATAAGGGAGATATTCCCCGCCGCTCGAACGGCTCGCTTGTTGCCTTTGAGGCGGGCGAAGCGGTCACCTACGGGCTTTATAACGCTCAGGAGCGCGGCGCGCTGTTCATCGGCGCGGGCGTTCAGGTCTATGAGGGCATGATAGTCGGCGTTTCGCCCAAGCCCGGCGACCTTGTTGTTAATGTCTGCAAGAAAAAGCATCTTACAAACACCCGCGCAAGCGGCTCTGACGACGCTTTAAGGCTTATTCCTCCGAAAATTTTAAGCCTTGAGGACAGCCTTGAATTCATCGCCGACGACGAGCTCGTCGAGGTCACCCCGAAAAACATAAGGCTCAGAAAAAAGACACTCTCAAACGTTCAGCGCGCCAAGGACAATTCAAAGCTGAAATAATAAAAAATCAAGCGCCCCGAAACGAAGTTCGAGGCGCTTTTTTGCGCAAAAACAAAACCCGCCTAATAAAGGCGGGCGCTTTGTTTTGGTTTTACCGGCTATCAGTCAACAGCAACATCGCCGAAGTTATAGGTGGTGTTGGCGCCGTTGATCTCGGGAAGATCGACGAGCTGAACGAAAGCGTTGTCGTTTGCAAGATATCCGCCGAAGTTCTCGATAAGAGTTCCGTCAGCAGGAGTGAAGTCGATGATGAAGGAGTTCTCTTCAGGATCGTTTACGGCAACGGAGAAGGTTCCGGTAACGGTGGTCTCGACTCCGGCAAAGGTGAACTTGATGGTAAGGGTGCCGCTGTTGGCCGCTGCGTCATATCCGGTAAACTCGGCCTTGTAAGTGCCCGAGTCGCTGGAATAGATTCCGGAAGGAGCGACAAGCTCGGTTCCGCCGCAGGCAGTGAGAACAGCCATTGCCATGACAAGAACAAGTGCCAATGAAATAATTTTTTTCATGATAAATTATCCCCCGATAGAAATAATAGTCGATTTAAAATCGCTGGTACAATTATAAACCCAATGAAAATACTTGTCAATAAATTGTTGCGTGCTTCAACTCAACATTGTGACAAATGCACAGTTTTTACCCCGCCTTTTGGGCGATTTACCCACTAAAATAACTCATCTTCGCCCGACTGTTTTGACCCGAGGTTTCGGCGCGGCCGTTTTTCGACATCTATCTTAAAGCGGACGTGCTATTATTTATCAGGTCAGCTTGTCGGCAAACTCGGTCACAAAGTGCTTTATTATGTTTCGCCGCGTAACGATGCCGATATATGCGCCGTCGTCGTCGGTCACCGGAACGAAGTTCTGGTTCATCGCAAGGCGGATAAGCTCGTCGCGCCCTGCGGTTATCCTTGCGCAGTGATAAGGGCGGGGGCGGTTTCGGTTCAGAATGTCCTTCAGCTTAAGCTCCTCGGCGCCGACCATCGAAACGCCGGCCTCGCCGCCGTGGTCGAGCATATACCACAAAAAATCCCCCTCGCCGACGACGTTGATATATTTTCCGTCGCGGGAAATGACCGGTATCCTCGAATATCCGTGAGCCCGCATTTTTTCAAGCGCCTGTCTTAGGGTATAGTCGTCGAAAAGATAGGCGGTCTCGCTTTTGGGTATCAAAAAATAGGCAATATTCATGCTTCACCTCACTGCGCGTGCTGTTCAAAATATTCTTCAAGGCAGAGCCCCGAATCCATAATGTCCTTCGCGTACTTCACCCCGACATAGCGGTAATGCCACGGCTCATATATGTATCCGGTGACGTCCTCTTTTCCTTTTGGGTATCTCAGAATAAATCCGAAGTCGGTGCAGTGGCCGATAAGCCATTCAAACTCCTCGGTATCCTCGAATTCCTCATAGGTGTCCCAGTGGTTTCGGTCGATGATATCCACCGCAAGGCCCGCGTTGTGCTCGCTTCCGCCGGGCGGGGCGATGTTTATCGAAACGTCGTATACCGCCTCGTCATAGGTCATTCCGTAGTCTTCCATTCTCGACTTTACGTTTCTCTCAAAGAGGTTTCGCTGATATTCGACGGTGCGGTAAGCCGAAAGCACTTTAAGGTCGATTCCGTCCTTTTCGGCGGCGGCGATCATTGCGCGGCACCTCTCGGCGGCAACGATCTCAAGCTCATAGCTCCCCTGAACGAAAGCCGTCTCGATGCTGTAATCCTCGGGCAGATATATCTGCTTGTTCACGACGAAGAAATAGTCGTCCTCGTCGGCGAAATAGTAATTCTCGGGGATAACGAGCTGCTCCGTTTCCTCCTCGGGCTGCTCGGCCGAAAGATATTCGGCAAAAACGCACGCCCTTGAACCGTCGAAGTTTATAACATACCAAGCGCCGTCCGGCGTTCTGCCGACGACGTCGGCCTCGTCTCCCGGGTTAAGCTGTCCGACAATCTTTGCCTCGGTCGAGGGATATTCGCGAACGTTGAGGGTGTCGGTCGAATACATTTTCGCCGAAAGCGGCTCGAAAGCATAATCAAGCGGGTCTGTGGTCACAAAAGTCGTCTCCTCAGTGGGGGCGGTCGCGGTCTCGCTCGGGGCGGTCGCGGTCTCAATCTCTGAGGATATCTCCGCCGAGGTCGCGGGAGGGGCCTCGGTCGCCTGATCTGCGCTCGAAACCGGCACCGCCTGCCGAGAAGCGCAGCCGCACAGCGCAAGCGCCGCAAAAATCGCCGCGGCGACGCGCCTATATCCGAAATTCATTTTTGTCACGTCCTTATCAGTTTATTGCCGAAACCGGAAAAAATACCGGCAGAAAATCACGCGCTACGAAAAATCCGTCGAACGCGCCGAAATTTCTTCAAAACCATGATACCACATTTTTATCCGCGTTGCAATAATGCCGAGGTAAAGATTCGGTTACAAACCTGAAAAATTTTTAAAGAAAATGAAGATTCGATTACAAAACGAAAAAATTTTTAAAGAAAAAGAGTGATGCCTTTTGAAAGAGAAAAGAACCCGCCTTGCCGACTTTTTGGCGGGGGCCGCGACCGCCCTCGCGGTGTTTTGCTCGCTGACCGTCGCGGGGGGAGCGCTTTTGCGCGTCCCCGAATACGGCAGGGGGCTTGCGGTGATATCCGCAAGGTTAAGCGCGCCCGCAGCCGATCCGCCCGAAGAGACCGAGCCGAAGCCCGAAGCGCCCGCTTCAATAGACCCCCGCCTTGCGGGCAGGCTTATAAAGCTGTCGGGCTTCGGCGGGTGGGACATTGAGGCCGCCCCGCAGGAGATTCAGGACAGCGCCTCAAAAACCGAGCCGGAGGACGGCGGCGAACCCGACGAGGGCGTTGAGCAAAGCGGGGAGATCGTCAGAAAAACCTATACATACCGCCCGTCGGCGACATATCTTGAGCTTCCCGGCGGAGGGCTTTTGCGAAACTGCACTGACATCGACCCGGAATATCTTTTGGAGCAGTGCGCCCGCACGCCCGACTTTGAACCCGCCGTCGGCGGCGAGCCGGTCGTTTTAATAATGCACACTCACACCACCGAAAGCTATGAAATGAGCGAGCGCGATTTTTACGACGAGATCTCCTCCTCGCGGACGACAGAGCTTGACAAAAGCGTCGCGGCGGTCGGAGAAAAGATAGCCGAGCAGCTCAAAGCGGCGGGGATAGGCGTTATCCACGACGAGACCGTTCACGATTACCCTCAGTATACCGGCGCATATGACCGCAGCGCCGAAACGGTCGAGGAATATCTCAAAAAATATCCGTCGATACAAATAGTCATCGACGTTCACCGCGACGCCATTGAGGAGGACTCGGTAAGATACGCCCCGACGGCGGAAATAGACGGAAAAAGCGCCGCACAGGTCATGATAATCTGCGGCTGCACCAACGTTCCGCAGTATCGGTATAATTTAAGGATAGCCTCGCGGCTTCAATCCGTGATAGAAAGCGACTGGCCGGGGCTTACCCGCCCGATACTCTTTGACGAGCGAAACTATAATCAGGAGATGACCCACGGCTCGTTTCTTATAGAAATGGGCTCGAACGCAAACTCGCTCGACGAGGCTCTTTACAGCGGCGAGCTCGTCGGCAAAAGCCTCGCCGAGCTGATACATGAGCTTTCGGGGTATTGACAAAAACCGCCCCGTATGAGATAATACAAGCGTCAGAGACGGTCAGGTTGTTCACTTTTCCGAAGAAAGGGGAGTGGCGGCTTGATGGTTACATATGAATCGTTGTTTCTTCTTTTTAATATGATCATCAGTCTGACTGCGTTGATCCTGTCGATTATAAATGTTGATCCTGTCGATTATAAATAAAAAGAAATAACCGCAAACCATAGCGGTAAGCGGCGTTTCCCAACCTTATTAAGTTTTTAAGGAACGACCGCCTGTGGCATGGTACAGCCGTCTCTGATATCTATTATATCACACTTTTTCATTTTGTCAACTGTCAATCGGGCGGGGCCCGAAAAACGTAATATTTTATTTCGGAGGGCAATAAACATGAAAGCGGTAATATCTGTCATCGGAAAAGACGCCGTCGGTATTTTGGCAAAGGTCTCGGCGATATGCGCCGACTGCAACGCAAACGTCACCGAGGTCACACAGTCGGTCCTGCAGGACGTTTTTGCGATGGTAATGCTCGTTGACATCACAAAGCTGTCTATCCCCCTCGCCGAGCTGAGCGACAAGATGAGCGCCCTCGGAAAATCTCTCGGGCTGTCTATATACGTCATGCACGAGGACATTTTCAACACCATGCATCACCTTTGAGAATAGGGGTTAAAAGATGATAAACATAAGCGATATTTTGGAAACTATCCGAATGATCCAGGACGAGTGCCTCGATATCAGAACGATAACCATGGGAATATCTCTTCTTAACTGCATCGACAGCGACATCGACGCCGCCTGCGAAAAGGTCTATAAAAAAATAACCACCTGCGCCCGCGACCTCGTCAGGGTCGGAGAAGAGATAGAAAAGGAATACGGAATACCGATAATCAACAAGCGCATCTCGGTGACCCCGATAGCGATGATCTCGGCGGCCTGCAAGGAAAGTCCGGTGAAATTCGCCCTGACGATGGATAAAGCTGCCGAGGCGGTCGGGGTAAACCTTATCGGGGGGTATTCCGCGCTGGTGCAAAAGGGCTTCTCGGCGGGCGACCGCGAGCTTATCGAATCTATCCCCGAGGCTTTAAAACTTACCTCGCGGGTCTGCTCGTCGGTAAATATCGGCTCGACAAAGACCGGAATAAACCTTGACGCCTGCAAGCTGATGGGAAGAATAGTCCGCGAGACCGCAGAGGCGACAGTCGATTCCGACTGCTTCGGCGCGGCAAAGCTGGTCGTTTTCTGCAACGCCGTCGACGATAACCCGTTCATGGCGGGGGCATATCACGGCGTCGGCGAGCCCGACTGCATAATAAACGTCGGCGTTTCGGGTCCCGGAGTGGTCCGCGCCGCGCTTTCAAAGCATCAGGGCGCCAACATCAACGAGGTCTGCGACATCATCAAAACCACCGCTTACAAGATAACCCGCGTGGGTCAGCTCGTCGGCGTAACCGCTTCCGAGCGCCTCGGGGTGCCTTTCGGCATCGTCGATCTCTCGCTTGCTCCGACCCCCGCCGTCGGCGACAGCGTAGCTCATATCCTTGAAGAAATCGGCCTCGAACAGTGCGGCGCGCCCGGCACAACGGCCTGCCTTGCGCTTTTGAACGACGCGGTTAAAAAGGGCGGAGTAATGGCCTGCTCGTCGGTCGGAGGGCTTTCGGGAGCGTTCATTCCGGTCTCGGAGGACGCTGGAATGATCGCCGACGCAAAAAGCGGCTCGCTGACGATAGAAAAGTTAGAAGCCATGACCGCGGTATGCTCGGTCGGGCTTGACATGATAGCGATCCCCGGCGACACCACCGCCGACGCCATCGCCGGCATCATCGCCGACGAAGCGGCTATCGGAATGATAAACTCAAAGACCACCGCAGTGAGAGTGATCCCCGCTATCGGCAAAAAGGACGGTGAAGAACTCGATTGGGGCGGGCTTTTCGGTCACGCGCCGATAATGAGGGTCAACAAAATGTCGCCGTCAAAATTCATCAACCGCGGCGGCCAGATCCCCGCGCCGCTGCACAGCCTTAAGAACTGATTTTTAAAGATCGCCGCCCGCCCGTCGGGCGGTTGTTTTTTGCCCGAGAAGTGGCGCCGCCCTGAGCGCATAAAATTAAAAGTTTTCGCTCAAGCCTTTTTCTAAAAGGCTTGCGGGGGTTGAGGGGGCATGAAAGTCGGGTCGGAGCGAAGCGAACGACGTTTGCGGGCTAAAAGGTATCCATATTTTCCTCCGCCGGAAAATATGGATGCTATCGTCTATCACCCCACCCCCGCTACACTTTCTGCGGGACGGAAAAAACGAGCTGCCCCCGCCCCTCGAGGGGCGGGGGTTCCCCTTTTGCCGAGCGACGAGCGAGGCAAACAAAAACCCACTCGCCCGCAGAGTGACGAGCCTCGTTGGCCCCTCGCCGGTCTCCCCGAAAACATACTCGGCTTGTGTGCCCCGGCCACCCCTACCCCCATATATTGTTGCAAACTTCTTCACATAACACTATATTTCGACGCGAGACGATAAACCGAAAGCAAAAAATCCGCGCCGGTTTTGTATATTCCTCCGAATTTTACTTTTTCGCTTGATTATTCCGACGATTTCTGGTAAAATATGGTACAGATAAGGAAAATATTGTAAATTCCTTAAAAAGAACGGAGGACAAAATCATGACAAAGAAGATCAAGGTGCTTATAGGCGACGATTCGAGAGAGTTCGGAGTCGCGGCGGCGGACGTTTTGCGGGGAATGGGATTTTTCTGCATAACAAGACCGAAAGACGGCGGCGTTTTGTTCGAGGCGGTAAAAGACGAGCTTCCCGACGTTGCGATATTCGACCTTTCGATGCCGAATCTCGACGCTATCGAGCTTATGAAAAAGGTGAACCGCAGCGTTTCAAAGAAGCCGGTGTTCATCGTAACTTCGCCCTGCGACAACGTTTTCGGACAGCGGCAGGCAATGCAGGCGGGCGCGGCTTATTATCTCATCAGGCCGTTCGACCCTAAAGCCCTCGGAGACAGGATAAACGAGCTTATGGGCTATGATTTCCTCGAGGAGCCTCAGCCGGCGTTTCCTGCTCAGCGAGAACTGAGCCTTGAGGTGGTCGTCACCGAAATGATACATCAGCTCGGGGTCCCCGCGCACATCAAGGGCTATCATTATCTGAGAAGCGCGATACTTCACTGCGTTGAAGACAGCGAAATGCTCGAATGTGTTACTAAGCTGCTTTATCCGACGGTCGCCGAGGAGTTTCAGACGACCCCGTCGCGGGTCGAGAGGGCTATCCGTCACGCCATCGAGATAGCGTGGGACCGCGGCGACGTTGAAACGCTGAATTCGTATTTCGGCTTCACGGTGAACACCGGCAAGGGCAAGCCGACCAACAGCGAATTCATCGCGCTGATCGCCGACCGCATCAAGCTGCGCTATCGCGAAGCGGTAAAACTGGGCGCCGGGGCTTGACAATTCGGCTTTTCGGGAATATAATATAAGCCCGAGGACAAATCGGGCTTATTTTTCGGGGTGTAGCGCAGTTGGCAGCGCGCCTGCTTTGGGAGCAGGATGTCGGGGGTTCAAATCCCTTCACTCCGACCACGGCGTCGCAAGCTCCGTATCGCTTGCGGCGCTTTCTTCATGCTTCGCATTTGAAATCGCCGCTTCACTCGCTCCGCTGCTCCGCCTCCCCCCAAAACGCAAGCGTTTCGGGGACCCCTTTTTCGCGGACTACGTATCGTTCGCGGCGGCATTTTCACGCTTACGCTCTCAATGCTGCCTCTCGCTCACTCCGTCGCTCCGGCTTTTCCCCACAAAGTCTTCGACTTTGCGGGAACCCCTTTTTTAAGCACCTGTTAGGTGCTTTTTTATTTGGTTTAAGTTGTTGGGCGCAGAGCCCCACTCAAAGCGCCTGTATGGCGCAGCCGCCCTATCTCATCTCTCCCGCTCCGAGGCTTTCGCGGAGGCGGTCTTTGCAGCGCCTCGGAATATCCGCGGCGGCGATGATCTCCGCGATTTTTTCCGCGGGGGCTTTTGACAGCTCGTCATAGAGGCGGTTTTTAACGTCGGTTTTAATCTCGAACCGAGTGAGGTTATATTTCAGGCGCTCGATGAATTTTCGGCGAGGGTCCTCGGAATATCTCACCTTTACCGAATAGGTCTCGCCGGCCTTGGCGCAAAACTCAACGGCAAGGCGCTCGTCACCGCCGAGGGCAAATTTCACGGCTCGGCCGTTTTTTTTGACCGAAACGCTCCCCTCGGGAATGTTTCTGAACTCCAGCCTGAATTTTCTCGTCACCGCCGAGAAGATGTCGATTTGCTGCAAGTTTTTTTCCGAGAAGCTCGCAAATTCCGTGTCGAGCCTTTGGCCGTCCCTATCCTCGTGCAAAACAAAGCCGCCGTTTCCGTTAAACGCCAAAACCTCGAGGCATTCGGGCAGGTCGATCGAGTTTCCGGTCTTTTTGCCGTCAAGCGCGATGATCGCGCCCTCTTTTGCCAGAACCGGCAGACTGTCGAGCCAGCGGAGCATTTTCACTTTGCCGCCGCCGATATATTCGTCGCCGGTGAAAACGTCCGTCCACTTCCCCTCGGGCAAAAACACCGTTACCCCCGCCATTCCCGAAGCGTCGGTTTTTTCGGCGATGGGCGCCGCGATGGTCTGATCGGCAAAGAGATACTGCTGCGGGCAGGAATAGGCCGCGCCGATCTCGGGGTATTCGTAATACATCGGCTCGATAAGCGCTTTTCCGCTCTCCGAGGTGTCTACGGCGGCGGAATAAAGCAGCGGTATCATTCGGTGCCTGAGCCTCAAAAAGTCCTCCGCGATTTTTCCCTTGCCGTTCATATAAAACATCGGCTCTTTTGAGAACACCTCCGAGCAGGAGCAGTGCAGTCTGTTTATCGGGCTGAAGACACCGAACTGCAAAAATCTGACGTAAAGCTCGTCGTCCTTCGAGCCGCCCTGATGTCCGCCGATGTCGTGGCTCCACCAAGAATATCCCGCGTTCGAGGCGGTCGCGGTGAAATAGGGCAGATATTTCAGCGTTTTCCAAGTGACATATGTATCTCCCGAAAAGCCGAGGGGATATCTGTGCGAGCCGAGCCCGCAATATCTTGAAAGTATCAGCGGCTCTTTTTCCTTTGCGATGTCAAGAGTGTGATAGTGATTCAGCGCCCAAAGGGGGTCGAGCCCCTCGAGCGCGCTTTTTGTGCCCTGCTGCCAATCTACCCACCAAAAATCAACGCCGTCGCGCTCATAGGGTTTGTGGAGCACCTTAAAATAAGCGTTGATGAATTTTTCGTCCGACATATCGAATTTAATCCGTTCTTCGGTTTCGGGGTCTGCGCCGACCTCGCGGCACATTTTTTCATACATATCCTCGAACCAGCGAACGCCGAGCGCGGGGTGAAGATTAAGCGTCACTCTGAGGTTTTTCGCCTTGATTTTTGCGAGAAAAGCCCGATAGTCGGGGAAAAGGTCGGTGTTCCAGCTGTAACCGGTCCAGCCGTCGGCGCCGCCGTGTTTTTCGTCGTTTTTGCCCGACTCGGTTATCTTCTTTTTCTCGTCGAGGGTCGTTGACCAGTGCCAGTCCATATCTACCGTCGCGACGGTGAGGGGGATATCTCTCTCGGAAAATCTTTCAAGAAGATCGAGATACTGCTTTTCGGTATAGGCGTAATAGCGGCTCCACCAGTTTCCGAGGGCGAAGCGGGGGATTATCGGCGTTTTGCCCGATATCATATAAAGCGCCCGTACCGCCGCCCTGTAATCGCGGCCGAACGCGAAAACATAGATATCTCTCGCGCCGCCGTTTCTTTTTGAAAGCGAGCCGTCGGCTTTTAAAATAAGGCTTTTTGAATCGTCCAAAACCGCTACGCCCGATTTTGAGCAGACGCCGTTTTCAAGCTCGATCTCATAAGGCTTCGAGCCGTCGTAGGGCAAATAGGTGCTTCCGTCGCAGCCGTCGAGGGTCCGATATGTTCCGAGAAGATTCCCCGAATTTTGAAGCGAGACCCTTCTCCGCCCGAAAAGAACGTACCCCGAAAGGTCGGGCTCAATGCAAAGCCGGCAGTCGTCGGTCGAAACGGTTATAACGCCGTTTTCCGATTTTGCCGAAAAGCTCTGCCTCGGCATATCTCTGAACCAGACGGTCTGGGTGGCTTCGTCGCAAAAATCGCCCTTTTCTATTCTGAAAAGCCTGCCGCCGAGAACCGATATCCTAACGTCCCCCGCGACGAAGGTGTTTTCCTTGAGGACCTGCGGGCGGGTCTTTGCTTTAAGGTGAGAGTCAAGCATTCCGATCGCTCCTTTTCGCTGTCATTTTTCGGCCGCGATGATCTTTTTCATCTCCGAAACGGCCTTTCTGCCCATTGCGTGATGCCCCGCGGGGCTCGGGTGAAGCCCGTCGCCCGAATCGTTTTCGGCGGCAAGGCGGGTCTCGTCGTCGGGGTCGCAGACCGCCGAGGCAAAATCAACATAGCCGTCAAAGCCGCTGTCCGGGCTCATCATCCACGCGTTGACGGTCTTTCTTATCTTTTCGTGGAGCTCGGAGGCCCACCATTCGTTTTTGCCGAACGGCGTTATCGTTCCTCCGTATACCTTGACGCCGTTTTTGCGGCAGGCGGCTATCATGGCCTTGTATTCGTTTATCATGGCCTCCGAGGTGTCGGTCTGAGCGCCCGGAATGTCGTTCGTGCCGATAAGTATAAGCGCCCTGCTCACGCCGGGAATATTGATGACGTCGCGCTCAAAGCGCTCTCTTGCCGGCGTTCCCCAGCCCCCGAAGATGGCGTTTCCGGCGATAGACGTGTTGACGACCGATATATGCGAGGTCTTCGGGTCGGCCTTAAGCCCCTGAGAAAGCAGGTTGGGCCAAGCGTCAAAGCCGTTGAAGGTCGAGACCGCGCCGTCGGTTATCGAATCCCCGAAGCATACGAGCGTTTCGACCTCGGGCTCGCAGAGAACGTCGGCCCGGCAGAGAGAAAAATAGCTCCACTTAAATTCCTCTGGCGAAAAATTCTCGGACACCTTGTTACCCGAAGCCGTCCAGCTCGAGCAGTCGGCCTCGCGGTGGCAGGCCAAAAACTCGGGGCCCTCGCCGAACAAAACGCTCACCGCCAAAAAATCGAGCGAGCGGCAGTCAAAATCCGCGCCGTCCGAGGTCACTGTTCCACCCGCCGGTATCTTCACGCTTTTTTTGCCGTCAAAGGTCACCTCAACGTCTGTCGCGGGGTCGATATCGGGCTCACCGGGCTTTAAAAGCCTTGCGATGTGAACGGATCTGAGCTCAAGCCCGCAGCTCGGCGGGTCAAGGGTCTCGGAATACTCGTTTGAAAAGCACAGCCTCAGCTTTTTTCCGCCCGACGATACCTGAAGCTGCTGCCTCAGGGTGTTTCCGCCGAGCTTCGGCGCTTTCGGGATCTGATCCGGCTCGGGGTTGAGCGTCGCCGCCGCCCAAGTGCAGCGCCACTCGCATTTTGACGATAACTCATTTCCGTTTTTCATAGCCTGCCTCCTGAAATATTCTTTTTAAATATCCTATCATTCGCGGGGCGAAATGTCAATGAAAATCGGCGCTTTCGCAAAAAAATTCCGAAAGCGGCGAAGATCCGCTCGGACCTCCGCCGCTTTTTATAAAACACACTTCTTGATTTTAAATTTAATTTTCTTCTGCCCGCTTTGCCGCCGAGGCTTTTTTTGCAAAGAACGGCCGCCCCTGCTGCTTGCGCTTGCAGGCGAGGGTGGTGATATATGTAACCGCGGCGCACAGAACGGTATAGACGATGATAAACAGCGGCAGCGAAACGTCGAGCGCGAAGTGAATGAACCCCTCCGAGCAGACATTGCCGTTTATCGTCCAGACGTCGTCGGTCGAATGCGAGATGTAAAAGTCTGCGGGGTAAGGCGCAAGCGTTGCGTGCAAAAACGCGTTCAACGCCAGCGAGAGAACGAAGAACCCGACTATCCAGACGTTCGCCCTGATGAATTTGCAGGCGTTTTCAAGCTGTTCGCCCTCGCGCAGCTTCGTCGTTCCGAGCATAAACGTCATTATGCCGAGCGTCATCATCACAAACGCTATCAGCGACATTTTCTCGTCCTCGCTGAAAGCGTAAAGCGCCGCCGACAGCACAAGCCCCAGTGCGTTCAGCGTCGTGCCGACTATGTTGAATACTTTTGCCTCGGGATAGATCTTTTTTGCGGCGGGAACAAAAGTCGTCTGCGCGGTCGGCTCGATGCCCTTTAAAAGATAGTCCGTCGTCACCCCGAATATCTCGCTGAGCGTCACGATGTTATACATATCCGGCACCGACTGCTCGCTCTCCCACTTCGATACCGCCTGACGCGAGACCCCGGTTTTTTCGGCCAAGTCCTCCTGAGAGAGGTCGTTTGCACGGCGAAGCTCGGAGATCCTGTCTGCTATTGTCATAATTTATCGCTCCTTTCTTAAGCTGCCCTAATAATAGCGCAAAACGTCGGTTGCGGTCTACCAACCGGCGCGGTTTTTTCAAAAAATATTTGTTGCCCTGTTCTGCGGCGTCGGTTGCGGGGGCGGTTGCAAAGACGGTTTTTCGCGGTTTTGCGGGCTTTTTCATTTTTTTGTTTTCGAGCCGGTCCGCTCAAGAATCACCCCGAGGATAACTCCGTTCACGGCGCCGAAGACTGCTCCCGCCGAAAGAAGGACCGGAAGATAATACCAAAGCGCCGAGGCATCGGTTATGGCCGCCGCGACGGCAAGCTGCCCGACGTTGTGCGCAGCGCCGGCCGCCGCCGAAACTCCGACCGTTGAAAAAAGACCCGTCTTTTTCAGAACCGCCATCGCAAAAAGGCTCAGCGCGCCGCCCGCAAGGCTGTAAAGCAGGCCGGTGAAGCTGCCGAAAAACATCCAGCTCAGAATTATTCTTATGAGGTTTATGCCCGCCGCCTCTTTCAGCCCGAATTTATAAAGCGCCGCCATAACGCAAAGGTTTGCAAGCCCCGGCTTTATTCCCGGAACGCCGAGCCTTGAAAGCGGCAGCAGAAATTCGATATAAGAAAGCCCGAAGCAAAGCGCGGTCAAAAGCCCCAATATCGCGATCTTGCGTGTTTTTGTCATCTTCTCACCCCGAAATAAGATCGACTCCGCCGCTACCCGCGACCTTAACGGTCACGCCGCCGGGAAGACAAACTATCGTTTCGTTTTGGCGGCTTATCGGGCGGTGATGAACGCATATCTGGTTTTTGCAGACGGCGCTTTGGACCCTTGCGCTTCCGTTTTCAATCTTAACGACGCAAAGCCCGTTGACGTCTATTACGCGGTCTTCGCCGAGCGGCAGGGTCGCAAAAAGCTCGCCGCCGACCCTTATCTCGACCCTGTCGCCGGCCCTGCCCGAAAATTTTAAGCACAAAAACGCCGCCCCGGCAATCAGAAAAATCGCCGAAATAAGCAAAGCGTCAAAGATCGGGCGCTTATTTTTCATAGCTTTCAAACCCCTTTGAGCGAACGACCTCGCCGTCATATGATACCCAGACCGCCTCGGCCGAAAATTTTTCGAGCAGCTCCTTACCGCTGTCAAGGTCAAGGCAGAAAAGCGCCGTCGAAAGCGCGTCGGCTTCCTTCGAGCTTTTCGATACCACCGTTACCGAGCGCCAGAGCTTTGCTGGGTAAAGCGTTTTCGGGTCGATTATGTGGTGATATCTCACCCCGCCGACCTCGTAATATCGCTGATAATCCCCGCTCGTAACGACCGAGAGGTCGGATATTTTCAAAACGGTCAGAATCCCGCCGTCGGGGCTTTGAACGCCTATCTCCCACTTTCCGTCGGGCTTTTCGCCGCTGACCGAAATGTTTCCTCCGAGAGAAAGCGCAAAGCGCTCGGCGCCCAAGCCATGAAGAAATTCCGTCGCTTTTTCGGCGGCATAGCCCTTTGCGAGCGCCCCGAAGTCCAACGACATCTCGGGGTCTTCAAGGCTCGGCTCCCCGCCGCTTAGGTTTATCTTTTCGATGTCGCAGTGCTCCGCTCGTTTCAAAAGCTCGTCCGCATCGGGCAGAACGCCCTTTTCGCGGCAGTCGCTCCAAAGGCTCAAAACGCTTCCGAGCGCAATGTTGAGCTGCCCGCCCGAAAGCTCACACATCGAGACCCCGAACGAAATAAGCTCGCAAAGCTCGGGAGGATAATCGCCCTTTACGCCGTCGTTAAGGCTTTTCGCATTGTTTATCCCCTCGGCAAGGTCATATATATCGAATATTCCGTGAAGCCGCAAAAGCTCGGCGTGCAGCGCCTCCGAAAGGCTTTCAAACTCCTCCTCGCTTTCGCAGTAGGCCGTAAACTCGGTCACGGTGTCAAAAACGTCCGTATAAACGGCGCTGAAGCGCTTCGGGGCGGCATTGCAACCCGAAAACAGCGTCAGCGCCGCTAAGATGATCAAAAAGGTCCTTTTCATTTTGCCGAAACTTTGCCGCGCTTTCCTGCGCGAATTATCTTGCAGGGGCATTTTTCTGCGCATTTTCCGCAGCCTGTGCATTTCGTATAGTCTATCCTTGCAAGGTTGTTCTCAACGCTAATAGCGCCGCTCTCGCAAACGCGCTGGCACATTCCGCAGCCAATGCAGCCGACCGAGCAGGCGGCCTTGACGTCTTTTCCCTTCGAGCGAGACGAGCAGAGAACGGTATAGGGCGCGTCGGCGGGCATTATTTCAATAAGTCCGTTCGGGCAGACCGAGACGCATTTTCCGCAGGCCATGCATTTTTCGGGGTCGATGTGCGCCAGACCGTTGATTATCTTTATCGCGTCAAACGGGCAGACGGCGGCGCAGGTTCCGAGCCCGCAGCAGCCGTAGGCGCATTTTTTCGCGCCGTGGCCCGGGGCGAGATACGCTATCCTGCAATCGCGCTCGTCGCCGTAAAGATAGTTGTCGGCGGTGTTTTGGCAGTTGCCCGAGCACTTCACCACCGCGACCCTCTTTGCCTTTTCAAGAATACAGACGCCCATTATTTCGCCAATTCGGTCCTTGTCCGAGGAGGGGCAAAGCCCGGGGTTAGCGCCCTCGGCGACGATAGCATGAGCATAGGCGTCGCAGCCGGCATATCCGCAGCCGCCGCAGTTCGAGCCCGCAAGCAGCTCGCGCACCTCGGCTTCTCTCGGGTCGGTCTCGACCTTAAACTTCTCGGCGAGAATTCCGAGCAAGATCCCTATCACAACGCTTATAACGCCGATAACGGCAACGGCGATCAAAATCGGTATAATCATAATTCAGCCTCCGTCATGATATCGTGCCTTTAAACCCGAAGAAAGCTATCGCCATCAGCCCCGCCGTGACCAAAACGATGGGCATTCCCTTGAAGCTGTCGGGAATGTCGTTGTTTTCGATCCTTTCGCGCACGCCGGCCATCAAAACAATGGCTATCATAAAGCCGACGGCGGTGCCGACCGAATAGATCATGGTCTCGGAGAAGGTATAGTTTTTCTGAGCGGCGTCTATCGCAACGCCGAGAACGGCGCAGTTTGTGGTTATAAGCGGAAGATAGACCCCGAGCGCCTTATAAAGCGAGGGCATTTTCTTTTTGAGTATTATCTCGACCGACTGCACCAGCGCGGCGATTATAAGAATAAAAACTATGGTGCGAAGATAAACGAGGTTATCTCTTAAAATAAGGTGGTCTATAACGTAAGTTATCGCCGAGGAGACGGTTATTACCGCGATGACCGCGGCGCCCATTCCGAGGGCGGTCGAGGTCTTCTTCGAGACGCCGAGGAAAGGACAAAGCCCCAAAAATCTGCTCAGCACGACGTTATTGACGAGCGCCGCCGAGATTATTCCGAGAAACAGTGTTGAAAGAAAGCTCATTCCTCATCGCTCCTTTCGCGGAAACCGCAGTCTTTTTGCAGGCAGCCGGCGCACCCGCCCGAGCAGAATTTATCGTTTTTGTTCGTTGCGCTCGGGGCTTTGAATTTGTTCTGAAGCGCCGTCAGCACCGCCAAAACGAAGAAAGCTCCCGGCGCCATTACCATTATAGCGATCGGCTCAAATGCGTCGGGCATTATTTTCAGCCCGAATATCTCTCCGGCTCCCAAAAGCTCGCGGACCGCGCCGATGACGGTCAGCGCAAGGGTGAAGCCGAGGCCCATTCCCAGCCCGTCGAAGAAGGACGCGAGCGGCTTGTTTTTCGAGGCGTAGCTCTCCGCTCTGCCGAGGATAATGCAGTTCACGACGATGAGCGGGATATAAAGCCCGAGGGCGGTATATATCGGTCTGACATAAGCCTGCATAAGCATTTCGACGATGGTGACAAAGCTGGCGACGACGACGATATAAGCCGGCATTCTCACCCTGTCGGGTATAAATTTTCTGAGAAGCGAGATTATTAGGTTCGACATCATGAGCACCGCGCAGGTCGAAAGCCCCATTCCGACGCCGTTTATCGCGCTGGTCGTCACGGCGAGGGTCGGACACATTCCAAGCATTAAAACAAATGTCGGATTCTCTTTCAGAACGCCGTTATAAAGGCGTTCTATCGGCGTGTTCTGTTTCACTTTCCATCGCCTCCTCCGACAAATCCTGCGCTTGCGGCAAATTCAAGCGCGCCGTTCACGGCTTCCGTCACCGCTCGTGTTGTGAACGTCGCCCCCGAGATCATATCTATCTCGTTGGGCTGAGTTTTTCCGCTTTTTGTATATACTACCTCGCCCGAGACGCCTTTGAACTGTTCCTGAAAATCCTCGTCCTGGCAGTGCGAGCCGAGACCCGAGGTCTCGCTCATCGAGGTAACCGTCATTCCGGTGATAACGCCGTCAAGGTCGATACCTACCGAAAGCGTAATGTCCCCTCCGTAGCCGTTTGCCGAGGTCGCCGATATCACGCAGCCGATGACGTTTCCCTCGCCGTCGAGCGCCGAAAGCGCCTCGCCGACGGTTACCCCCGCGACGGAAAGCGTTCCGCACGCCGCCTCGCCGCCATCAAAGGGTCTAAAGTCCGCGGCCTCGGGGAACACCTCGCGATAGGAAGCAGCGCGTTCTTCTGCCTCGGCTTCAAGGATTCGGTCTGCGGTCAGCCCGTGAACGAACGAAAGGCATACCGCGGCGACAAGGGTTATCGTAACGAGCGAAAGCGTGTCTTTAATGATCTTTTTCATCATTTTTTATCACGCTCCTTTTTAACTCCGAAGGGTCTCGGAGCGGTCAGCTTCTCGATATAAGGCGTGAGGATATTCGAGATGATAATGGCGTACGAAACGCCCTCGACCCCTCCGCCGACGCAGCGGATAAGCGCCGTTATGAAGCCGACGCAGCAGCCGAACATCACCTGTCCCCAAGGGGTGACGGGCGTGGTGGTATAGTCCGAAGCCATGAACACCGCGCCGAGCAGCATTCCTCCGCCCAGCATATGCACCAAAAGATAGTCGAGCGTTATCGGGGTGCCCTGAATAAGCCCGAAGAAGGTGACGAAAACGCCGGTAGAGATTATCACCGAAAGCGGCTCGCGGGGCCTTATCACCTTTTTGGCGCAAAGATATACCGCGCCGATGATTATCGCGACCGCCGAGGTCTCGCCGATGGTGCCCGAGTGAGTTCCCAGCAAAAGGTCGTTAAGCGGGGTATATACCCCCTGCTTTGCAAGGGTGAGCGGGGTCGGGCTCGAAACGCCGTCGAGCGTCGGATAGTCGGTCATTATTCTTGAGAACGAAAGAAGCAAAAAGCAGCGGGCGGCAAGCGCGGGGTTCATGAAATTCTGCCCTATCCCGCCGTAAAGCATCTTGACGACGATTATGGCGAAAGCTCCGCCGAGCACCGGCAGCCACCAAGGCGCGGTGGAATAAAGGTTCACCGCAAGTATAAGCCCCGTGACGACGGCGCTGAGGTCGGTTATCGTCACCGGCTTTTTCAGCAGCTTTTCATATATGTACTCCGAGGCGACGCAGCTTACCACCGAAAGCATTGTTATCGCGAAAGCCCTCGCCCCGAAAACGCTGACCCCGACCGCTATCGAGGGTATCAGCGCTACGATGACGTCCGCCATTATCGAAGCGGTCGTCTCGCGGGAACGGGTGTGCGGAGATATCGAAACGTTGAGGGTCTTGCTCATTTTGCCGCTCCTTTCTTCTTTTCCGCCAAAACATATCTTTTCGCCATGGTAATGGTCTGAGAAAGACGCCTTTTCGCGGGGCAGACATATGTGCAGCAGCCGCAGCCGATACATTCGAGCCCGTGGGCCTTTTCAAAGCCGGCGTAATCGTGCGCGTCGGCGGTGTTTTTCAGAAGAATCGGCATAAGGTGCTCGGGGCAGGCGTAAAGGCACTTGCCGCAGCGAATGCACTCGGTCGGCTCAAGCCCCGCGGTCTCGTCCTTTGAAAGTGCGAGCACGCACGAGGAGGTTTTTGTGATGGGAAGATCGGCAGTATATACCGCCGCGCCCATCATCGGGCCGCCGAAGATAAGTTTTTCCGGCTCGGTCTCAAATCCCCCCGCCGCCTCGATAAGCTCGCTCGCGCAGATACCTATCGGCACGTCGAAATTCGAGGGCTGTTTTATCGCGTCTCCGGTGACGGTGACGACTCTTCTTATCAGCGGAATGTTTTTCGTCACGGCGTCCGATATCGCGATAAGCGTCGAATAGTTGACGACAACGCAGCCGGCGTCGGCCGGAAGCTGCTTTGAATTTATTTTTCTTTTCGTTATCGCCGAAATAAGCATTCTCTCTCCGCCCTGCGGATATTTTTTTCTCAGCGGTTGAACGCTTATTCTCTCCGAGCCCTCGCAGGCCTTTTGCAGAGAAGCGATACCCTCGGGCTTGTTGTTTTCAATTCCGAAAACTCCCGAAGCGTTCTCAAAAAGCCTCAGAAGTATCTTCATGCCGGTAACGGCGTCGTCGGGCTTTTCAAGCATAAGGCGATAGTCGCAGGTGATATAGGGCTCGCACTCGGCGCCGTTGCAGATGACGTGATCTATCTTCGAGTCGTCCTTGACGGTGCATTTAACGGCGGTCGGAAAGCCCGCTCCGCCCATTCCGACTATCCCCGCGTCACGGATAGCGGCGCGTATTTCGTCTTTCGACATTTTTTCATAATCCCGCGGCTCGCCGAACCCCGCGACGGCTTCGTATTCGCAGTCGTTTTCAACGGTTATGGCAAGGGCTTCGTCGCCCGACTGGGTCATTTTCGGCCCCACCGATTTGACTTTGCCCGAGACCGAAGCCGCGACCGAGGCCGAAACAAAACCTCCCGCCTCGGCTATTATCTGACCGACAAGAACTCGGTCGCCGACCTTTACGACGGGCTTTGCCGGCGCGCCGATATGCTGATTCGTCAGATATGTAAGCTCGCCCTTGGCTTCAAGCCTAACCGTCTCGGCGTTTTCCGAAAGCGCCTTTTTGTCTTTCGGGTGAACTCCCCCTCTGAATGTTTTCAGGGACATGACTATTCCTCCCGGATCCCTCGCGCCGTTTTCGCGCAGAATATTTAAAATAATTATATCACAGCCCGAAAAAATAATCAACGGCAAAGAACGATTTTTGTGAAATTTTATTTCGGCGCTTGCCGCTCCGTCCCAAATCCCCTCAACGTCAAATTTCCCGCTTCTAACTTCTATCTTCTAATTTCTACCATCTAACTTGACAGCCGCGCGGCGCGGCGGTATAATATTTATATAAGTAAGTGCGTTTTTTTCGAGGGAAAACAAATATTTTCAAGAAGGGAAGAGAAATATGGGAAATTACGTTATTTTTACCGATTCGGGAGCCGACGTTTCGGACGCCGTGCTTGAAAAATGGGGCGTGAAATGCTGCCCGCTGACCTTTGCCTTTGACAGCGGCGAGCGGTCGTTTGCCGGAAGCGAAATGCCGGTCAAGCAGTTTTACGACAAAATGAGAGACGGCGGAATAGCTCGCACCTCCGCCCTGAACGCCGAGACCGCGAAAAGCTGTTTTCGCCCCGAGCTTGAGCGCGGAAACGATGTTTTTTACCTTGCGTTTTCGTCGGGTCTCAGCTCGACCTATTCGACCGCAAAGCTCGCCGCCGAGGAGCTCTCGGAGGAATTCCCCGACCGAAAGATAATCGTTTCGGATTCGCTTTGCGCCTCGGCGGGGCAGGGGCTGCTCCTCTGGCTTGCCGTCAAGAAGAGAAACGGCGGCACAGATATTTTAGAGCTTGAAAAATACTGCGAGGAAACGCGGCTGCACATCTGCCACTGGTTCACGGTGGACGACCTTGTTTATCTCAAACGCGGAGGAAGAATAAGCGCCGCGACCGCGCTTGCGGGGACAGTTTTGGGCATAAAGCCGGTGCTCCACGTTGACGACGAGGGTCACCTTATAAATATGTCTAAGGTAAGGGGCAGAAAAGCGTCGATAAGGGCTATCGCAGACAAGCTGAGCGAGCTTAAGCTGCCCGACGGCGACAAAACGGTGTTCATCTCTCACGGCGACTGCGCCGACGACGCCGCAGCCCTCGCCGAAATCATAAAAAGCAGCGAGCCCGACGCCGACATCAAGCTGATAACCGACATCGGGCCGGTCATCGGCGCACATTCGGGGCCCGGCACGCTTGCGGTCTTCTTTGTCGGCAAAAACAGGTAGGTCATTTCGGAGGCGATTTTCATGGCAGAGCAGAAAAAACCGGTGATACCGCAAAAAAGCGACCCGGAAAAGCAGAAGAAGCAGCAAAGGATACTCATCGTGCTGCTGATACTTATTGCCGCCGCGGCGGTGATGATACTTTACAACAACGGCGTCATCGGCGGCTCGGCCTCCAAAAAACCGGTCGAGCAGTATCTTGCGGCGATAGCCTCGGGGGATTTTGAGAGCTATGTTTCGTCTATGCCCGAAAGGATCGCCCGGGGATATAAAGACGACCTTGAGGCTTCGGGGCTTGACGGCAGGGCTTATATGCGAAAACTCTATGCCGATTACGTCTCTGAATTCGGCGACGACATGACGGTAAGCCTTGAATTCACCGACCGCTCGCGTGTAGACGCGATATATCTCAACGACTATAAAATATCGTACTCTCAGCTTTACGGCGAGGAGATCGACATCAGCTCGGCCTTTGAGCTCGACGTCACCGCGACCTTCTCGGGAAGCGTATCCTCGGACGAGATCGAGCTTGAATGTTTTGTCGTCAAGACCGGCGGAAAGTGGTATATCGTCGGCTGCGACTATAAGTCCGATAACGCGGAGGAGTGAGCGGCAGGTTCGGCTCCCCGACAAGCGCGGGAAAAGCTGCAAGCCGCGAGGCTGCGTTTGCGCCTGCGGCGCACGAGCGGGTAAAAGGTATCCATATTTTCCTCCGCCGGAAAATATGGATGCTATCGGGAGTCACCCCACCCCCGCCATGTTGCCTGCGGACAGGCTAAGTTTGAGAGCCCCCGCCCCTCGAGGGGCGGGGGCGTTGCATTTGTCCCTATCCGACAAACGTACTGCGGAGGTGGGGTGACATAAAATAGTAAGAAATCACTCCCTCGGCAGAGGGAATGATTGAATACCTTTAGCTCTGCCGCCATGTCCCCTGTCTTATATCCTGCTCCCGCCCCCTCCGCATCTTTTTTTCTCTCCCCCTTGAAATTTTCTCGCAAATGTGACATACTAAGCAAAGAAAAGGAGGGTTTTGAGATGCAAAAGTTAAAATCGCTTGCAAAAAGGCTTCTCGGCGTTCAGCCGCTGAGATATCTCATATCCTCCTGCACGGCGTTCGCGGCCGACTATACGCTTTTTCTGGCGTTCGACAGGCTGCTCAGCGGCGCCTCATTTCTTTCAATGGAGATCGCCGCCGTCATCGCGTTTGCGGTCAGCTCGCAGATAAACTTCTGGATTAACCGCAGATGGGTCTTTCACTCAAACAAGCCCCCGCTGCCCGAAATTTGCGGATATTATTCCCTCGCGCTGGTCAGCTTCGGAATAAAGACCTTTGTCCTGCTCGAGATAGCGGTAAGGCTTTTGCTTATCCCGAAAGCGATAGCAAAGCCGCTCGCCGAGGCGATAATGTTTGCGTTTAACTTTCTCGTTCAGAAGCGATATATTTTCAGGAGGAAAAAATGACTTTCAGCGTTCCCGACTATTTCGGCGGGTTTAAATGCCTTGCGGGCGGCTGCCCCGAAAGCTGCTGTCTTTCGGGGTGGGAGATACCTATCGACCCCGATACATATTCGTTTTATCTCTCTCGGGTCGACGACATTTCCGAGAACACCCTGCAAAATTCCGACGGCGAAAGGGTGTTTTTGCTCGACGGCAGCCGTTGCCGATATCTTGACGGAAGCGGACTTTGCCGGCTTTATTCCGAGACCGGCCGCCAGTGCGAGATCTGCGAAAAATATCCCCGCTTTTATGAAGAATTCGACGGCTTTTCCGAGGCGGGGCTGTCTCTGTCCTGCGTCGAGGCCGCACGTCTCGTTTTAGAGCGCGACGGCTTCCCCTATAACGACATTTCCCACAAAACCGGCGACCCGCTTCTTGAATTTCTCCTTTCGGCGAGAAGCGCCGCCATGAAAATGATCCTTGAATGTAACTTTGCCGACGACGCCGCCGAAAAACTCTGCGGATATGCCGACGGGCTCCAGCAGCTTATAGATTACGACCGGCTCGACCTTTTGGGCGAGGTCGAGGCGTTTTCGCCCGATATTCTGACCCCCGAGCGCGACCTCGCTTTCAGAAAGACTATTCTTGAAAAAACCGAGCCGCTTTCGCCGAAGTGGTTCGAGGCGCTGAGACTTTTGCCCGAAAATTCCGGCTCGGAAAAAGAGCGGAAAAATTATCTTTTATATCTTGTCTACCGCCGCTTTTTAAAGGCGATAAACACCGAGGATATCTTTTCCGAATGCCTTTATATCGCCCTGCTTTACCGCCTCTGCCGAACCTTGGGCAAAAATTTTCGCGCCTCGGCATCTATGATATCAAAAGAGATCGAGCACTGCCCCGAAAACGTCGAAGCGCTTCTTGCTTCGCTTTCGGGTTGACAACTTCGGCGCAAAGTTTTATACTGTTTTAGTAAAAGCCTCAAAAAAGCCCGCGCCGCGCCTTTTTCTTCGGCCGCGGACGACGTTACGGAGGGATATCATGGAAATAAGCGTCATGGCCGAGCTTCTTGTCAAGCTGGCGATACTTTTCGCGGGGATATACGTTATCATAATCGCCACCCCGAAGCTGGCGGCTTTTGTTGACAAGCGTCGCAAAAAGGGCGAAGAACCCGAAACTCCTCGACCCGAAAGGGCGGGAGAAGATGATAACGCCGAACCGGAAAATTCTATCGACAATGAGTATAACAAAAAATAAATATTTCAAGGAGTATAAAAAATTATGGCTAAAAATGAAAAAATGGTGGCGTCGATAACCTCGATGGACGAGGATTTCGCCCAGTGGTATACCGACATCGTTAAAAAAGCCGAGCTTATCGAATACACCTCGGTCAAGGGCTGCATGGTCATTCGCCCTTACGGCTATGCTATTTGGGAGAATATGCAGAAGATTTTAGACGCCCGCTTCAAAGAGCTCGGGCATGAAAACGTCTGTATGCCTATGTTCATTCCCGAGAGCCTTTTAAACAAAGAAAAAGACCATGTCGAAGGTTTTGCGCCCGAGGTCGCATGGGTAACTCACGGCGGCTCGGAAAAGCTCGAGGAGCGCCTTTGCGTTCGTCCGACCTCGGAAACGCTTTTCTGCGAGCATTACGCGAACATAGTTCACAGCTATCGCGATCTGCCGAAGCTGTATAATCAGTGGGTCTCGGTCGTCAGGTGGGAGAAGACCACAAGACCGTTTTTGAGGTCGCGTGAGTTTTTATGGCAGGAGGGCCATACCATTCACGCCACCGCCGAGGAGGCGATCGAGGAGACCGAGCGTATGCTGAATGTTTACGCCGATTTTTGCGAGCAGGCCTTGGCTATGCCTGTCGTAAAGGGCAAAAAGACCGAGAGCGACAAGTTTGCGGGCGCTGTCTCGACCTATGCGATAGAAGCGCTTATGCACGACGGCAAGGCGCTTCAGGCGGGCACCTCGCATTATTTCGGCGACGGCTTTGCAAAGGCGTTTGGCATAACCTATACCGACAAAAACAACACCGTTCAGGTGCCGCATCAAACCTCTTGGGGAGTTACGACCCGCCTCATCGGCGCGATAATAATGACCCACGGCGACGACAACGGCTTGGTGCTTCCGCCGGCGGTCGCCCCGATTCAGGTTGTGATTATCCCCGTCGCTCAGCATAAAGAGGGCGTTCTTGAAAAGGCGAACGAGCTCTACGAGACCCTCAAGGCCGCGGGCATACGCGTTAAGCTGGACGATTCCGAGCAGTCGCCCGGCTGGAAATATTCGGAATACGAGATGCGGGGCGTTCCGCTGAGAATAGAGATAGGTCCGAGGGACATCGAGGAAGGTCACTGCGTTGCGGTCGAGCGCCCGAGCAGAAACAAGAGCTTCATTCCGCTTTCCGAGCTCGTTGAAAAGGTGAACGAGAGGCTTCGGGCAGTCCACGACGATATGTATCGCAAGGCGCTTGAAAATCAGGAGCGGCGCACATATGCCTGCCGCTCGATCGACGAGATAAACGCCGCGCTTTCGGAAAAAGGCGACGGCTTCGTCAAAGCGATGTGGTGCGGCGACGAGGAATGTGAGAAAAAGGTCAAAGAGCTCACCGGCGCCGGTTCAAGGTGCATACCCTTTGACCAGGAGCATATTGACGACAAGTGCGTTTGCTGCCAAAAACCCGCCAAGTGCATGGTCATCTGGGGCAAGGCATACTGATTACGAACTTCCGCGCCCTGAGGGGCGAAGCCCTCGGCGGCGCAGCCGCCGCCCCGCGCCGCAAGGCGCGGGTGCCGCCCTTCGGGCGGGGGCTTCGCCCCCGGCTTCTCAGCAAAAGGAGATTTACCCATGAAGCGCCGAAAGATCTCACCCGAGACGCGAAACAAGATCCGCCTCTTCGCGGTCTATATCGCCGCGATAGTCTTTTGCATATTCTGGCTCGCCGCCGAGGTCGATATCACCCGCCGCGTCAAGCAGGACCGCCTGACTTCGTGCGAGCTTCTCGCCGCCGCCGAGCGGCACGTCTCGGACTTTGCCTCGGGTCTTGACCCCGATGGCGCGGAAATGGCCGGCGAAAGGCTTTTGGAGTTTTATTCCCTCGCAAAGAGAAATTCCGAGGCTAAAAGCGTTCTTATCCTTCTCCGCAGGGGATATCCGAGGCTTAGCGCAAATGAGCTCGGCGATATCGGCGGTGTGGCTGCGGCGATGCTTCAAAGCCCCGAGCCCTGCGAAAAATACGCCGACGATCTGATAAAGGCGTTCCGCCTCATTTCTGAGGATATTCAGGCAAAGGCAAAGCGCGTCTCGCCCGAGGCGGCGGAGGTCTTTAAAAAGATCCGCGACGAGATGTCAAAAGCCGCCTATTGACCTTAAAAACAGCCGACTGCGGGCTTTCGCGGTCGGATTTTTTGTATCAAATGCTGAAAACAGCGCGGTTTTGTTGACTTTAAAGCGGAAGTCTGATATATTATAATATGTATATCCGACCGCCGAGGGGTGAGAATATGAAAATAATGATAGCGTCCGATATCCACGGCTCGGCGAAATACTGCCGAAAGCTGCTCGAACGCTTTGATCTTTCGGGAGCAGACCGCCTTGCGCTGCTCGGGGACCTGCTTTATCACGGCCCGCGAAACGGCCTCAGCGAGGAATACGAACCGAAAGCCGTCGCCGAAATGCTTAACGGATACGCAGACCGTATCGTCTGCATAAAGGGCAACTGCGACAGCGAGGTCGATCAGATGGTGCTCGACTTCCCAATAATGTCAGAGACCGCGCTTATTTTTAACGGAGCAGCTTCGGCGCTTCTTATACACGGGCACAAAAACATGGATACTCTCCCGCTCAAAGGCGTAGATATCGTGTTTTACGGTCACACTCATGTGCCCGATAACACGGTGAAAAACGGCGTTATATATGCAAACCCCGGCTCGGTATCTATTCCCAAAGAGGGAAGCCCGAGGGGATTCATTCTCTGGGAGGGCAAAACGCTCGACTGGACCTCGCTCGAGGGCGATTGGTACGATTCCCGAGAGTTTTAAGCAGAACTATTTTTAGGAGGCTAAGTTTATATATGAACAAGAAAAACTATGAAACCGTTGACAGCGTTCCGAAGCTCGAAGCGCTCATAAAGCGGGTGCGCGAGGCTCAGGCAAAATTCGCCGAGTATTCTCAGGAGCAGGTGGACAAAATCTTTCTTGCCGCCGCAACTGCCGCCAACCGCCAAAGGATACCGCTCGCCAAAATGGCGGTCGAGGAGACCGGCATGGGCGTAGTCGAAGACAAGGTGATCAAAAACCACTATGCGAGCGAATACATCTATAATCACTACAAGGATTTCAAAACCTGCGGAGTGATCGAAGAGGATAAGGCGGGCGGCGTAATGAAGGTCGCCGAGCCCATCGGCGTTATCGCGGCGGTGATCCCCACCACCAACCCGACCTCTACCGCGATCTTTAAGACCCTCATCTCGCTGAAAACGAGAAACGGCATAATCATCAGCCCTCACCCGAGAGCGAAAAAATCCACCATCGAGGCCGCAAAAATCGTTTTGGAGGCGGCGGTCGAAGCCGGAGCGCCCGAGGGAATAATCGCTTGGATAGACGTTCCGACGCTTGAAATGACCAACCTTTTGATGCGCGAGGCCGACATTATTCTTGCGACCGGCGGCGCGGGAATGGTCAAATCGGCATATTCGAGCGGAAAGCCCGCGCTCGGAGTCGGCGCCGGAAACACGCCGGCAATCATCGACGACACCGCCGACATTCTTCTTGCGGTCAACTCGATAATCCACTCAAAGACCTTCGACAACGGAATGATCTGCGCCTCCGAGCAGTCGGTAATCGTTTTAAAGAGCGTTTACAGCGCCGTCAAAAAAGAGTTTTCAAAGCGCGGCTGCTATTTCCTCAGCCCCGAGGAGACCGACAAGGTGCGGCATACGATGATAATCAACGGCGCGCTGAACGCAAAGATAGTCGGTCAGCGAGCGCCGACCATCGCGAAGCTGTGCGGCTTCGAGGTCCCCGACTCGGTTAAGATACTCATCGGCGAGGTCGAAAGCGTCGAGCTTTCCGAGGAATTCGCTCACGAAAAGCTGTCGCCTGTCCTTGCGATGTATAAGGCGAACGACATTGAGGACGCTTTTTCAAAGGCCGAGCGGCTTATCGCCGACGGCGGCTTCGGTCACACCTCGTCGATATATCTCAACGCTCAGACCGAGACCGAAAAGCTGAACGAATTTGCCGAGAGAATGAAGACCTGCCGAATTTTAGTCAACACGCCCTCCTCTCACGGAGGCATCGGCGACCTTTACAACTTCCGTCTCGCCCCGTCGCTCACCCTCGGCTGCGGCTCGTGGGGAGGCAACTCCGTATCCGACAACGTCGGGGTGAAACATCTTCTCAACATAAAAACCGTCGCCGAAAGGAGAGAAAATATGCTTTGGTTCCGTGCTCCCGAAAAGGTATACGTCAAAAAGGGCTGCCTGCCGACCGCGCTCGCCGAGCTTGCAGACATGGGCAAAAAGCGCGCGTTCATAGTTACCGACAGCTTCCTCTATAAAAACGGCTACTCAAAGCCAATCGAGGATATCCTTAACGGTCTCGGAATAATCCACACCTCATTCTTCGACGTTGAGCCCGATCCGACGCTTGCCTCGGCAAAGGCTGGCGCCGCGGCCATGACCTCGTTTGAGCCCGACGTTATCATCGCCCTTGGCGGAGGCTCGGCGATGGACGCCGCGAAGATAATGTGGGTGCTTTACGAGCACCCCGAGGCCGACTTTGCCGACATGGCGATGAGATTTTCCGACATCCGAAAAAGGATTTACAAATTTCCGAAAATGGGCGAAAAGGCTTATTTCGTCGCAATTCCGACCTCTGCCGGCACCGGCTCCGAGGTCACCCCGTTCGCCGTCATAACCGACGAGACCTCGGGTGTAAAATATCCGCTCGCCGATTATGAGCTTCTGCCCGACATGGCGGTCATCGATACGGATTTCCATATGTCCGCGCCCAAGGGTCTCACCGCGGCTTCGGGCATCGACGCCGTTACCCACGCGCTCGAGGCTTACGCTTCGGTCATGGCGACCGATTATACCGACGGCCTTGCGCTTCAGGCTTTAAAAATCCTCTTTGAATATCTCCCGAGGGCTTACGACAACGGCTCCGACGTTTTGGCGCGTGAAAAAACCGCCAACGCCGCGACAATGGCGGGAATGGCGTTTGCAAACGCTTTCCTCGGGGTCTGTCACTCAATGGCTCACAAGCTGGGCGCTTATCACCACATCGCCCACGGGATCGCCAACGCGCTGCTTATCGACGAGGTGATTCGCTTCAACTCCTCCGAAGCCCCCGCGAAAATGGGCACCTTCCCGCAATACGCTTATCCTCACGCTCAGAGAAGATATGCCGAAATAGCAGAATCGCTCGGGCTTGGCGGAAAGACCGACGCCGAAAAGGTCGAAAACCTCATCGGGGCGATAGACGCGCTTAAAGAAAAAATCGGCATAAAGCCGACCATTCGCGACTACGTGCCCGACGAAAAGGACTTCCTTGACCGCCTCGACGAGATGGTCGAGAACGCGTTCGACGATCAGTGCACCGGCGCAAATCCCCGCTATCCGCTCATGAGCGAGATCAAAACGATGTATCTTAACGCCTATTACGGAAAGAAATGGGAGGAATAATCATGAATCTTAAAAACGCTCAGGTAATTGCCGAAAGACCCACAAAAACCGTCTATCGCGACGGCGACAGATGCATAAAGCTGTTTGTCGAGGGCTATTCAAAGGCGCTCATTCTCAACGAGGCGCTCAACCACGCAAGAATCGAGGAGACCGGCATTAAAATGCCCAAGCTGCTCGAGGTCACCACCGTTGACGGCAGATGGGCGATAGTCACCGAATATATCGAGGGCAAGACCCTTGCGAAGCTGATGAGCGAAAACCCCGAGAAAAAGGACGAATATCTTGAAATGTTCGTCGATCTTCAGATATCGGTGCAGTCAAAGACCTGTCCGATGCTCAACAAGCTGAAAGACAAGATGAATTCAAAGATTTCTCAGGCCCGGCTTGACGCCACCACAAGATACGAGCTTCACGTCAGGCTTGACGGAATGCCGAAGCACAACAAGGTCTGCCACGGCGATTTTAACCCCTCGAACGTCATCGTAACCCCCGACGGCGAGCTTTATATAATCGACTGGGCGCACGCAACTCAGGGCAACGCCTCGGCCGACGCCGCCCGCACCTATCTTCTTTTCTGCCTTGACGGCGAATTCGACACCGCGAAGAAATATCTCGACCTGTTCTGCAAAAAGTCCGACACTGCAAGGCAATACGTCCAGAAGTGGATGCCCATCGTCGCGGCTTCGCAGTCGGTCAAAGAAAACGAGCGCGAGCGCGATTTCCTGCTCAACTGGGTAAACGTCGTCGATTACGAGTAAAAATCTGACCGTTAAAAAAGGGAGGCGCCGGAAATGGTAGTTATTTTGAAACCCAACCCCGATAAAGCGCAGCTTCGCGGGCTTTTGACATGGCTCGAATCGAAAGGCGTCGGCGTGCAAACGACCGTCGGCGCTCAGCAGACCATTCTCGGCCTCGTCGGAGACACCTCCGCTATCGACATCGACCTCATATCGGCGCTCGATATCGTCGAAGCGGTGCGCAGAGTTCAGGAGCCCTATAAAAGCGCAAACCGAAAATTCCACCCGAGCGACAGCGTCGTTTCGGTGGGAAGCGTAAAAATCGGCGGCGGGGGCTTTGTCGGCATAGCGGGCCCCGGGGCGGTCGAAAACGAAGAGCAGATATGCTCGCTCGCCGAAACGCTCAAAAGCCTCGGCGCGAATATCCTCTGGGGCGGGGCGTTCAAGTCGCGCACGTCGCCCTATTCCTTCCAAGGTCTTCGCGAGGAGGGAATAAGGCTTTTGATAAAGGCGAAAAAGACCTCGGGGCTTCCCATTTGCGCCGAAATTTCCGAGCCGTCTCAGCTCGACCTTCTCGGCGACGTCGATCTTTTGATGACCGGCGGCAGAAATATGCGAAACTATGAGCTTTTGAGGGCGGTCGGCAAGTCTAAAAAGCCGGTGATATTAAAGCGCGCCGTCTCGGCGACATATGAGGAGCTTTTAATGAGCGCCGAATACATAATGTCCTCCGGCAACCCCGACGTTATCCTCTGCGAGCGCGGAATAAGGACCTTTGAGCCGCAGACTCAGTTCACCTTCGACGTTTCGGCGATACCGGTCTTAAAGCAGCTTTCGCATCTTCCGGTCATAGCCGACCCGAGCAGCGCCTCGGGAAAATACACCCTCGTCGAGCCGCTGGCGCTTGCCTCTGCGGCCGCCGGAGCCGACGGAGTTATAATGACTGTCCACGCCGACCCCGCCCACGCGATGTGCGACGGACCTCTTTCAATAAGACCGGACAGATTTGAACGCATAATGAAAAAGACGGCGGTTTTAAGAAGCGCCGACATTTGAGCCTTTCTGAAAGGACGGAGCATATCATGGAGCTTGACGAAATAAGAAGCCGAATAGACGAGCTTGACCGGGGGCTTTTGCCTCTTGTTCTCAAAAGAATGGAGCTTTCGGCGGCGGCGCTCGAATCGGGAGCGCTAAGCCCCGCCGAGATAAAACAGAGAGAGCGCGAGCTTTTAAAGTGGGCCGGCGAGCAGCAGGCGGGCGAAATGGAGCCTTATATACACAGGTTCTATACCCAGCTTTTCGAGCTCGGCAGAGCCTATCGCGAAACTCATTCGCCGCTCGGCGGAAAAGTCAAAAGCGTCATCGAAAAAGCCCTTTGCGGCAAAAACGAGGTCTTTCCGCAGGGAGGGACCGTCGCCGTTCAGGGGGTCGAGGGCGCAAACTCTCAGATGGCGGCGGACAGTCTTTTCCCCCGCGGAAACCTCATCTTCTTCAAGAGTTTCGAGGCGGTCTTCGACGCGGTCGAAAGCGGTCTCTGCCGGTTCGGGGTGCTTCCGATTGAGAACAGCTCGAACGGCTCGGTCAGGGCGAATTATGAGCTTTTGAACCGCAAAAACGTCAGCATCGTAAGAAGCACGCGCCTTTGCATTCGGCACGAGCTTTTGGCAAAGCCCGGGGCCTCCCTTGAAAACATAAAAGAGATCCGCTCGCACGAGCAGGCGCTCGGTCAGTGCTCGGAATTTCTTAAAAGCCTCGGCGGAAAGGTCTCGATAGTTCCCTGCGCCAACACCGCCATGGCCGCCGAGATCGCCGCAAGATCGGAATTCTCGGATATCGCTGCGATAGCCTCGCACCCCGCCTGCGAGCTTTACGGGCTTGTGCCCATCGCGAAAAACATTCAGAACAGCGACAATAACTACACCCGCTTCATCTGCATTTCAAAGGACTGCGAAATCTACCCCGGGGCCGACAGGATAAGCCTTATTCTCGCCTGCAAGCACCGCCCCGGCGCGCTTTATGAAATTCTGGCAAAGCTCACCGCGCTTGAGATCAACCTCATAAAGCTCGAAAGCTGCCCTATCGTCGGCCACGATTTCGAGTTCATGTTCTTCTTCGAGATGCAGGGCTCGGTCCGCGACCCCCGCGTTGCGGCGATGCTCGAATCGCTTGAGCAGACCTGCGAGAGCTTCAAGTTCTTGGGAAATTATTCGGAGAGCTGACGGTTAGAGGATAGATGTTAGAAGATAGAAGTTAGAGGGCAGAGTTTTGCCGAGAAACAAATTAGAGGAGAAAAATATGTCAAACATCGAAAAATCAAAGACAAGAGAAATTACGCTTACTGCGGTCTTCGCGGCGCTTTTGTGCGTTATATCGCCGTTTGCGGTGCCGATAGGGCCGATATCCGTGACGCTTGCGACCTTTGCGGTATATCTCAGCGGAGCGGTCCTCGGCGCAAAGAGGGGCGGCGCGGCGGTCGGAGTATATCTTCTGCTCGGGTTCGTCGGGCTGCCGGTGTTTTCCGGCTTCGCGGGCGGATTTCAGCAGCTTTTCGGCGCGACCGGCGGCTATCTCGTCGGATATATCCCCTGCGCGTTTTTGAGCGGCGCTTTTGCCGACAAAATCGGAAAGCCTTGGGCTTATCCCGTCGGCATGATTGCGGGAACGGTCGTTTTATACGCCCTCGGCACCGCATGGTTCTGCGCGCTGACCGGCTCGGCGCTTTTGCACGCGCTGACGCTTTGCGTGCTGCCGTTTCTCTTCGGCGACGCGATAAAGATCGCCTGCGCAAGCGTTTTGGGCGCAAAGCTGAGAAAGGTCCTCTCGCCCCGAGCGTGAGCGGGTAACATAAGCGGGTTTTGCAGCCAATCGAACTTCGCCGCCATGCCGAATCGGCGGCTCGTTCTCTTGGGCAAAACCCGCTTCTGTGGCACAAATCCCCTGCGGGGCTTTGTGCGCATGGAGCGCTTGGAAACATAGCGCAGGTGAAAAGGTATTCAATCTTTCCCTCTCACGAGGTAAAGATTTCATACTATTTTAAGCCACCCCACCCCCGCAGTACGTTTGTGTAAGAGGTCACAAAGCGAACGCCCCCTCCCCTCAAAGGGGAGGGGGCGTTGCATTTGTCCCTACTCGTAGAAAGTGCGAACGGGGGTGGGGTGATAGACGATAGCATTCGCTAAAATTCCGCCCCGAGGCGGGATTTTGCGAATACCTTTTAAGCGGTCGGCATGGGCTGCGGCAAAAGTGCGGATAAAGGTTACGAGTAAAAGGTTACATTTGCGCCGGCGGCAGCTGAGCGGGGAAGATGAATACCTTTTTACCCCCTCGCCCCGGCGCCCGGCAAACGCAGTCATAACGCCTCAAACCGGCTTGTTACGGCGCATCACTGCAACGTCTCCGAGTTGTTCAGCACCGAGGTGCTGTAAAGAAACAGCGCGTCTGCGCCCTCGAAGTCAGCAAAATACTTAATGCTCATCGTCGGAAGATATCTTATGTCGATGAGCGTTATTTTTTTATACGCCTCGACAAAAAGCGGCGCTATCGACGAACCGAACGAATCGCGGAAAATAACAAGCTCCCTGTCCGTCTCGGCGTTCGGGTTTTCGATCACCATAAGCGAGCGCGGGCCGCTCAGAAACAGCTCGTAAGGGTCTGCGCCGTTCGCCCTTTCAAGGTCATACACCCCGCCGTAGGAATCCTCCTCAAGGTTATAGACCGAAACGCCGTCAAATATCGGGCTGTCAAGATATATCATCTTCTCACCCGAGAGCGGCAGCGCCGACTGTCCGTAATAGACCCCGTAAAACGGCTTTTCAAGGGTCATCTCCTCATATTCCTCGTCGAGCTTTGCGCCCATTCCCTCGGCGAGGGCTTTCGCGGTATCGACTATCTTCTCCTGCCGCCAGTGGGTGTCGGTGCGGTAATAATCCTCGATTTCAAGTGTCGGAAAAATGTCGATATACTCCGCAAATTCAGTGTTTTCCCGGAGCAGCCCGACCAGCCTTTCAAAGTCAATCGAGGGATAGCCGCCCGCCTCGGCCAAAAAGAAGTTTTTGTCGGGTATCACCGAAAGATAGACCTTTCCGCCGCTTCCCGAAAGATAGAGGTCATAGATCCGCCTGAATTTTTCGGCGGCGTTTTTAACAGTCTCCTCTTTGAGGGGATATTCGAGCTTCGACGCATAGCCGTTTTTCAGATATATTCCGTTTGAATCGAGCTGCCTGAAAATATAGAATTCCCCTATTGCTTTCAGCCTTCTGAAGCCGTCTCTTAGCGGAAACTGATCGGCGGCGTATTTTTCAAAGCCGCTCATAAAGCCGCCGCTCGAAAGGGCTTCCGCGCTTATTTCGGGGAACTGCGCCAGCTTTCTTCTTTCGGAAAGAGAGATTTCCGCGTCCGAAGAAACAAGCCCCCAGATCGCCGCCGCAAAAATCCAAAGCCCGCAGAGGGCGGTCACGGCGATATTTTTTAGTTTATCGTTCACAATGCCGCCTCCTCAGAATCTGAAATACAAAAACGGGTTGAACGAGCCGTCAACAAGATATCCCGTGCAAAGCGCCAACAGCGCCAAAAGAGCGATCGGCTCGCATATGTTCAGCAGCTTTTTGCCGAGCGGCTTTTCCGATATTTTTCCGAGAGCATTTTTCAAAAGCGGCGTCGAGCCCACCGCGCCGATAATAAGTATCGCCGCATAGCTTCTCAGGTTATATACCGCCTCGGCGGATATCGGCGGAAGCCCGCCCGCGCCGAACATTGCGCCGATGTTTTTTGCGGCCGCTCCGACCGAGGGCGAATCGAACAGCACAAAGCTGAGCGTCACAAAAAGCAGCGTATAGACGTGGGCTAATACCTTTGACTTTTCAAGCCTCTTTAAATAGAGCGTTTTTTCCGCAACAAGAAGCACCGCGAAAAACAGTCCCCAAAGGATAAAGGTCCAATCTGCGCCGTGCCAAAAGCCGGTCAGAAACCACACCGTGAAGATGTTAAGAAGCCAGCGCGGCTTCGGCACCCTGTTTCCGCCCATCGGGATATAGACGTAATCTCTGAACCACGAGCCGAGGGTGATGTGCCATCTGCGCCAGAATTCCGTCGCGCTTTTTGAGATGAACGGATAGTTGAAGTTTTCGGGAAAATCGAAGCCGAAAATTTTTCCGAGGCCTATCGCCATGTCGGAATATCCCGAAAAATCGAAATAGATGTGAATGGCGTAAGCGACGGCATAGAGCCACATATAAAGCGTCGAGCCGTCGCCGGTGGCCTTGAAAGCCGCAATCAGCTCGCCGAGCTGATTTGCTATCAGCACCTTTTTGGCAAGCCCTATAACGAATCTTCTTGCGCCGGCGGCAGTTTTTTCAAGAGAATGCGTGCGCCCCGAAAGCTGATCGGCTATATCGGAATATCTGACGATAGGCCCCGCGATGAGCTGCGGAAACATCGCGACGTATGCGCCGAGAGTTATCGGGTTTTTCTGAGCAGAAACGCTTCCCCGAGCGACGTCGATAGTATAGCTTAAGATCTGAAACGTATAAAAGCTGATTCCGATAGGAAGGGCGATATTCAAAAGCGGCAGAGAAAGCCCTGTCAGCGCGTTGAAGTTTTTGATGAAAAAGTCGGCGTATTTGCACCATATAAGAAGTCCCACGCTTATCGCGCAGGAAAGAAGCGTGAAAACGCGGCGCAGCTTCGGCTTTTCGCGGAATTTTTCTATCAGAAGACCGAGAAGATAGCCCTGAGCTATCGAGATAAGCATAAAGACCACGAATCTCGGCTCGCCCCAAGCATAGAATATCAGGCTGAAAACAAGCAGCATCGCGTTTTTAAGGCGCTTCGGCGATATGAAATATGCGGCTATGACCGCGGGCAGAAAATAATAGAGAAAAGGTATGCTTGAAAAGACCATGGTTTATCTCATATCGTCCGGGAAATGCTCGCCTATCGTTATGCGGATAACATCCTCGTTATAATAGGGTATTTTCTCGGAATAATCGCCCATAGATATAAGCTCGTTTTTAAGCGCCTCTGCGTCCGAATCCGTCGCCGTGACGATATCTATCCTCGGCAGGGTGAGGTCGAACC
This sequence comes from uncultured Clostridia bacterium, assembly GCA_947623585.1. Classification (GTDB taxonomy): domain Bacteria; phylum Bacillota; class Clostridia; order Oscillospirales; family Ruminococcaceae; genus Faeciplasma. Next base: position 57,842 of record CANQHA010000004.1, read on the forward strand.
CGAGCTTGTTTATCCCGAATTCTCCCTCGTCGCGCCAGCCGTCCAAAAGCTGCTCCATATCGTCAAAATAGTCTCTGAGATACTCGTTTTCGGGCGGGACCGATCCCAAAGGCATAAGGCTTCCGCCGGGCAAATTATCTCCATCTTCGGGCGCCTCATCAAAACCGCCGATATCGGAGTCGGCAGCGGAAAGCTCGCCGAGCTGAGGCACAGCAATGCGGAATGTGTTGTCGCCTCCGGCCTCCGACATATCCTCCTCGCAATAGACCTCAAGAGCGTCGCCGTAAACCTCTTTTGCGGTATCGACAAACTTTTCAACAAGGTCGCGCGCGCCGTAGACGTTCATGACGAAGTTGTTCGGCAGCTTCATCACAAAGAGTACCTCGGGCCAGCCGCACAGATACGAGCGGTTCATCAGGCTGTCTCTTATTCCGCCGCAAACCGCGTCAAGGTCGTCGGCGCTTTTAACGGCGTAAGCCCCGCAGGTGAACGTGTTCACGTTGAGCATATGGCGCATCACCGCGGCCATGGCGATCTTATCGATCATCTCGGAGGGGAATCCCACCGCGTCGTTGAGCATCGCCGCGTCGTCCTCGGTTTCGATGTTGTGAACGCCGGGGGCGTTTTCGACCTGATTTTCCTCGTTATAGTCTCCGCCGAAGGTCATAAAGCGGTCGTCCTCGGAATAGGCGTTCCAGACCCGGGCGATGGCGTCTACCGCGCTTGTGAGCGGGTTCATGTCGTCGCCCTCCTCGGGCGCCGATTCTCCGTCGGCGGGGGCGTCGGTCGCCTCGGGGGTATCGACTTCGGGGGTATTGACTTCGGGGGTCGGGGCGGTCTCGCCGCAGGCAGAAAGCGAGGCGAGCATTAAAATAACCGTCAGAATTGCAAGAATTTTTTTCATTTTATATCTCCTCTGAAATTTATTTGCATTTATAATACGTTTTTCGCGGGCAAAATATTGCGCCGTGAAAGATTCCCCGAAAAATTATAGCCTGTATGCGCATAAATGTCAACAGATTAAATTTCGCTGATGCGGCCCAAGTGCCACATCAAGAAGATAGAAATTAGATATTAGATGTTAGAGTTGCAAGGTGTCGCCGGTGGCGACGGTTCAAGCGCTGAGGATAGACGCCCTGAGCGGGTAAAAGGTATTCATCTTCCCCGCTCCCGCGGGTAAGAAGAATACTATCGCTCATCACCCCACCCCCGCTATACTTTCTGCGGAGCGGAAACACGAATCCGCCCCCGCCCCTCAAGGGGCGGGGGGCGGGGCGGAGTGCTACTTACCGCTCTTTCCCTGCGCGTGCGGGCAGCCGCAGGCGCAGTGCGCGCAGTTTCCTCCGCAGGAGGATTTTCCCGACTTTTTATCTTTTTTCAGAGAAAGGATTATCCAGACGACCACCAAAACGAGTATCGCGACGACCGCGATCGTTCCGAGATTCGAGATCAGCCATGCCATAATATCACCTTATTTTGCCTGTATCTTCGCTTTTTTCGATGAAAGCGAGGTCGCTTCTTTATAGGGTCTGAAGAGCATGAACGCTATGACCGCGACGACCAGCACCGCTAATATCAGACCTAAAACGTTTGCCGAGCCGGTGAACAGAAGTCCGAACTGATTCACCGCGAGCGCGACCGCATAGGCGAAGACGCACTGATATCCTATTGCTAACCAAGTCCATTTTGCGCTGTTCATCTCGCGGCGAATGGCGCCTATCGCGGCAAAGCAGGGCGCGCAGAGAAGATTGAACACAAGGAAGGAATAGCCGCTGACCGCGGTAAAGGCTGAGCCTATTGCGGAATAGACCGAGGTCTCTCCGCCGCCGTAGAGGATTCCGAGGGTGCCGACGATGTTTTCTTTTGCGACAAGACCGGTTATCGAAGCCACCGCGGCCTGCCAGTTGCCCCAGCCCAAAGGCGCGAATATCCAGGCGATAGCGCCGCCGAGCGTTGCAAGGAGCGAATTTCCTATCTCTTCATCGCTGAGCATTCTGAAGCTGCCGCCGACGAAGCCGAAATACGTCGCGAACCAAACGAGTATAGTCGAAAGAAGTATTATCGTGCCGGCCTTTTTGATGAAGCTCCAGCCGCGCTCCCACATCGAACGCAGGACGTTTGAAACGGTCGGCCAGTGATATGCGGGAAGCTCCATAACGAACGGCGCGGGGTCTCCGGCGAACATTTTCGTCTTTTTGAGCATAATGCCCGAAACGATTATCGCCGCAACGCCGAGGAAATATGCCGACGGCGCGACCCACCATGCTCCGCCGAAAACAGCGCCGGCTATCATTGCGATAAAGGGCAGCTTTGCGCCGCAGGGAATAAATGTCGTCGTCATAATAGTCATTCTGCGGTCGCGCTCGTTTTCAATCGTTCTCGAGGCCATTATTCCCGGAACACCGCAGCCCGAGCCGATGAGCATCGGAATGAACGACTTGCCCGAAAGCCCGAATTTGCGGAAGATTCTGTCCATGACGAAAGCGATTCTCGCCATATATCCGCACGCTTCCAAAAACGCGAGGAAGATGAAAAGAATAAGCATCTGCGGAACGAACCCGAGCACCGCTCCGACGCCGGCGACGATGCCGTCAAGAATAAGCCCTTTGAGCCAGTCGGCGCAGTTTAATGCGTCGAGCGCCGATTCGATAAGAACCGGAACGCCGGGTATCCAGACTCCGTGATCGGCGGGGTCGGGCTCGGAAAAGCCGTATTTTTCAAGCACCGCGCCCGAAAGCGCCAGATCCTCGCCGGTATAAACAACCTCGTCCTCGGCAAGGGTCTCCTCGTCAACAACGGTGAGGACCGCCGTGTCGCCCGCCGAGAACTGCTCGGCAAAAGAATCTATCTCGGCGCGGCTTGCGGTCTCAAGATCGGGGGCTTCAAGCCCGTATTGCCCCGCAAAAGCGTCTATCGCGTTGACCGCCTCGCCGTATTCCTCGGCCGCTTCTTCATATTCTTTTGAGCCGATTCCGAAAAGATGCCAGCCGTCGCCGAAAACGCCGTCGTTAGCCCAGTCGGTTAAAACGCCGCCGAGCGTTGTGACCGACACCGCGTATACTATTATCATTACCACCGCAAAGATAGGCAGCGCGAGCCAGCGGTTTGTGACGATTTTGTCTATCTTATCCGAAACGGTAAGACTGCCCGCGCCCTTTTTGCGGCAGCAGCCCTTTATCACCTCGGCTATGTAGACGTATCTTTCGTTGGTGATGATTGATTCCGCGTCGTCGTCAAGCTCGGCCTCGGCCGATTTGATGTCTTCTTCGATGTGCGCGAGAACGTCGGCGGGAATGTTCAGATTCTCCATAGCCTTTTCGTCGCGCTCGAATATCTTCACCGCATACCAGCGCTGCTGCTCGGCGGGAAGATCGTGAACCGCGGCCTCCTCGATGTGCGCAAGCGCGTGCTCGACAACGCCCGAAAATGTGTGAGCCGGCACCGGCTTTTTGCTTTCCGCCGCCTCGATAGCCGCCTCTGCGGCCTCCATAATGCCGTCGCCTTTAAGCGCGGAAATCTCGACGATTTTGCAGCCGAGGCGCTTTGAAAGCTGGTCGGTGTCGATCTTGTCGCCGTTTTTGCGAACGACGTCCATCATGTTCACCGCCGCAACGACGGGTATTCCGAGCTCGGTGAGCTGAGTGGTCAGATATAGGTTTCTTTCAAGGTTGGTGCCGTCGATTATGTTGAGAATGGCGTCGGGGCGCTCGTTTATCAGATAGTTTCTCGCGACGACCTCCTCAAGGGTATAGGGCGAGAGAGAATAGATTCCCGGCAGGTCGGTGACGGTAACGCCGTCGTGCTTTTTCAGCTTGCCCTCTTTTTTCTCGACCGTGACGCCGGGCCAGTTTCCGACGAACTGGTTCGAGCCGGTCAGCGCGTTAAAAAGCGTTGTTTTTCCGCAGTTGGGGTTGCCCGCAAGGGCGATGGTGATGCTCATTTTATACCTTCTTTCCGTTATTCGACTTCGATCATTTCGGCGTCGGCTTTTCTGAGGCTCAGCTCATATCCGCGAACGTTGACCTCGAACGGGTCGCCGAGCGGCGCGACTTTTCTGACATAAACGGAAACGCCCTTGGTTATGCCCATGTCCATTATTCGGCGCTTGATGGCGCCCTCGCCGTTGAGCTTTACGACCTTAACGGTCTCGCCAACCTTGACTTGATCCAATGTTTTCACTTTGCGTCCTCCTTTTCATGCGGTTAGCCAAAGCTAACGCGGGGTCTGAAAAACAGGAAGCCGAAGCCTCCTTTTTCATAAAAAGCGATCATACCATGATCTTTTGAGCCATTTCGCGGCTGACAGCGATGCGCGACTCCTTGACCTTGACGATAAGGTTTCCGCCCATTTCCGAAACGAGCGTCACGCTTCCGCCGACGGTAAAACCGAGGTCTTCAAGGTGTTTTTTCATATCGGGGCTTCCGCCGACCTTGCGGATAATCTGTTCGGCGCCGACGTCGGCATATGTCAGTGGGATCATTGAATTTGCTCCTTTGCGCGAATTGGTTAGCTTTTGCTAACTGCAATATATTTTATGCTCGCCGCACAAAAAAGTCAACCTTTTTTGAGGGAAAATTTTAATTTCGGCGTATCAGACAATAAAGTTAGCAAAAGCTAACCGAAGTTTGTGCAGAATGAGGAGGCACTGCGAGCCCCGCCCCCGCCCCTCGAGGGGCGGGGGCGGCTCTAACTTTCCGCTCCGCAGAAAGTATAGCGGGGGTGGGGTGATAGGCGATAGCATCCATATTTTCCGGCAGAGGAAAATATGGATACCTTTTACCCGCTCAGCCGCCGCAGGCGCAAACGCAGCCTCGCGGTTTGCAGCATTTCCCGCGCTTGTCGGGAAGCCGAACCGACCGCTTAAAAGGTATTCAATCTTTCCCTCTGCCGAGGGCAACATAAGCGGGTTTTGCAGCCAATCGAACTTCGCCGCCATGCCGAATCGGCGGCTCGTTCTCTTGGACAAAACCCGCTTCTGTGGCACAAATCCCCTGTGGGGCTTTGTGCGCATGGAGCGTTCAGTGACATAGCGCAGGAGAAAAGGTATTCAATCTTTCCCTCTCACGAGGGCAAGATTTCATACTATTTTAAGCCACCCCACCCCCGTGGAAAGTACAACGGAAAGGAACGTTTTGCAATGCCCCCGCCCCTCAAGGGGCGGGGGCGTCCCCCTGCGCCCCCCTTTCATTAAATTTCACATTTTTTGCCGCAACATCTTGTAATTGCCGAAATTTTGGTGTATAATAAGCTATTGTATCGCATTGTGCTCAAAATTTCTCGGCGTGATGTTCGGCGTTTTTTGAGCAAAAATTTTTAAACGGCGATGCAACAAAAGCGATGATTTTTGACACTATATATACAGAAGCCCCGTGATGCGGCTCTGTATGTCGCGGAATCGGGGTGAGGAACTTGCAAAACAGCTTCGGCGAGCTTGTTAAAAAAGCTCAGAAAGGCGATTCTGACGCCTTTGCTCAGCTATATTCCGCCGTATATAAAGAGCTTTATTACTATGCGCTGACAAACCTCAACAGCCCCGACGACGCGGCCGACGCCGTGCAGGACGCAGTGCTCGACGCTTTCGTCGGGCTCAAAAACCTCAAGAACGAGGACGCTTTCCGAGGCTGGATGGTAAGGATCCTAACGGCGAAGATAAAGCGAAAACAGGCGGAATATGTTTCCGAGCGTGAAAATCTCACATATATCTCCGCCGGGCATTCGGCCGACGGCGACGACGACATTGACGAGCTTAACATTCCCTATCGCGAATCAAAATATGAGGGAATCGAGCTTTTGGACCATATAGAAAACCTCAGCGAAAACGAAAAGATCTGCTTCTCGCTCAACGCTATCTACGGCTATACGAGCGACGAGATTTCCAAAATCACCGGCATAAACGCCGCGACGGTACGAAGCTATCTTGCAAGAGGAAAAACAAAACTCCGCCGTCTTTTGGACGACACTTAACATCATAATTAAAAAATAAGGGAAGGAGGAATTTTCGGTGGCAAACAAGGTCAGCAACCCGTATATCGAACTGTACGAGCAGCTTTCCGTTCCGGAAAGGCTTGAGCCCAAAAACATCGCCGCGATGCTCGAAAGCGTCAAAGCGGCCGGAGCCATGCCCGAAAAGACCTCGGTAAAGCCCGCAAAGAAGATAGCTTTCTCCCACAATCCCGCTCCCGAAGTTTCTCATGAAGAAATTTCCTCCGAGCCTTCAATCACTCGCAGTAACAAATCCCGCAAGACGACCGTCGCATACCGCTCAATTGCCTCCATAGCGGCGTGCGCGGCGCTTGCGCTCGGCATTTTCGGATATATGAACGTCGGCAGACCCGAGATCAAGACCGAAAACAACCCCGGCGGCGGCACCTATGCCTCCGATTACGACGACGTTCACAAGACCTTTGAAAAATATTACGTCGGGGATTCCGACAAAAAGACCCTCGACTCCGCTCTTAAAGAGATCGAGCATTCCTACAACGAATCTGAAAACGCAAACGGTCAGGGCGTAAACGTTCCCGAGACCAAGCCCGAAACCAAGCCCGAGACCCCCGAGGTCTCGACTCCCGAGCCGGTCGAGCCGGCAGCGCCTTCAACCGAATCCTCGGTCGATACTCCCGCTCCCTCTCAGACCGAGCCCGAGCCCGACGATCAGCCCGAGGTTCTTCCTCCCGAGCCGCCCGCCGAGATAGTTGACGAGGACGTTCCGCTTCCTTTGAACCCTTCCGAGACCGACTTTTCCGACGTTCTTTTCGGCGACGGATTCATACTTCTTAAAGACAACAACATCATCAGAATAATAACCTCTTCCGGAAACGGAGATATCGTATATACCGACAACATTTTCCCGAGCTATACCGGCACCGTCAAGACCCTCTCCGGCTTCTTCTGCGAGGGCAGCAGGGTCGTCGCGGTATATTCGTCGGCCGGAGCGCTTGACGGCGTTTACGGAGCAAGCCCGCGCAACGAGGTCGAGGTCTGCACCTACGACGTCTACGGCGGCAGAGCGACGCTTCTTTCCACCGTCGTTCAGGACGGCACCCTTATCGACATGAATTTCGTCAACGGCTCTATCTATCTCGTGACCGCTTACAGCGACGATCGCAGCGAGCCCATCATCGGCGTTGACGATTTGAACAGCTACGTTCCGGGCTATACCGTCAACGGGCAGAGATATTACGTTTCCGCGCCCGACATTATGATACCCGATTACCTCTCGACCACCGATTATACCGTCATTTCCGGCATCAACACCTCAAGCGGCGAGGTCTCGGTCAAAGCGGTCCTCGGCTATGAGGGCAGAGTTATCCTCAAAAACGGCGCGGTCTACCTCTTCAGCTACGACAGCTCGGCGGGGGTCGATCTCACCTCGGTCAGAGTGTTCAGCGTTTCGGGCGGAAACGTCGCCTATGCGGGATTCGTCAACATCGACGGCGTTGCCCTCGGAGGAGACGGAATATCGGTCTTCGGCAACTATATCGCCGTGACCGCCATTCGCAAGAGCGAAGACAGATATGTTACCTCGCTCGGGGTCTATGACGGCACCATGAACCGATTCTCTGGAGCGGACATCTCGGGGGTCGCCCTCACAAACATCAAGCGCGAGGGCAGCAGCCTTTGCCTCAGCGGCGCCGACGGAAGCTGGGTCATCGACCTAAGCGATCTTGCTAACCCCTCGGTCAGAGAAGGTTCGCTTTACAAAGACGAATCTGACGGACTGACTGAGTTTATGGACGGATACGTCACCCTCACAAAGGCCGCCGACGGCAGCATTTGCCTCGCAAGGATATTTAAAGATATGAAGGGCGAGCTCAGGCTCGACTATAAGACCACCGTCACCGCCGAGGACGGCGCCCGCTCGACCGCGCTTTCAAACAACGGAATCATGTTCATAAGCGGAGACGTCGTCGGCGTTCCTTACGGTTTCTTCGACGGATATGATTATACCTATCGCTATGCGCTTTACCGAGCGGTTGACAGCGGCTTCGAGCTTATGGGCGAGATTGAGACCCACGAGGTCGACGACGTGTTTGAATACGGCCGCGCGATCCTCAAAGACGGCGTTCTTTACGTCCTCTCCGAGGGCAGGATCAGCTCGGTCATCGTCAGCTCCTCGATCATTCGGGTAGGCTCGGCCGACATTGTGGAAAGCTCATACAGCGGACATTGACTTTACCGAAGTTTCGGCGCGGAGACAGGGTTTCCGCGCCTTGCTTTTTCAAAGCTGCTCCCGAAAAAATTTTTCAAAAACCGCTTGACATTTGCCGCCGGTTATGGTAATATAGCACTGTTGCGGCAGGCACCAAGCCGGTGTAGCTCAGTTGGTAGAGCAGCTGATTTGTAATCAGCAGGTCGGGGGTTCGAGTCCGTCCACCGGCTCCACCAATCAATTTAATATGGGAGAGTTCCCGAGTGGCCAAAGGGGGCAGACTGTAAATCTGTTGCGCTTCGCTTCAATGGTTCAAATCCATTCTCTCCCACCAGCAAAAAAGACGTCCTTTCGGACGTCTTTTTTGCTATTTCTGTCGGATCTTCTGCTCTCAACCTTTCACCCTCACCCTGACGCTTCGGAGCGAGGAGGGGAGGTCTTTGTCCTCGGTAAGGTCGAGGACGGGTTCGCCGTCGAAGCCGATGTGGACGCGGCGGATGCCGCTTGAGCGCGGGGCGTCGATGCCGGGGCGGGCGTGGTAGGTGTTCCAGATGTCGCCGAATTCGTCCTCGACGTAGGCGTTGTGGCCGGGGCCGTACTCGCCCTTTGCGACAAGCGAGTGGAGCAGCGGATAGTTGCCCTTACGCCAGTTTTTCGGGTCAAGCAGGTCTGCGCCCAATTCTGCGGTCATCATGCCGACGCAATATGTCGAATCGACGAGCGCCGAGCTGAACGTCAGATATATTACTCCGTCGCGGATCAGCGCGAACGGGCCCTCATCGACGAGCGTGTGGTTGTTTTGCCAACCGTATTCGGGCATCGTTAAAAGCACCGGATCGGAGGTCAGCTTCCACGGCTCGTTTTTGTCGATGGTCGCGATATAGACCCACGCGCCGAGATCGATCGGGTCAAATTGGCGCTGGCTCCATGCGACATACTGCTTTCCGCCGCTTTCAAAGGTGGTCATGTCAAGCGTTATGCCCTTGTCGTAAAGCGGCGTGCCGTCTTTTTTGAGGACTCTGCGCGGCGCCTCCCAAGAGTTTCGGTCGTCAAGCTCGCCGCCCTCTTTAAGCGCCATAACGTGAGACTGCTCGTCGCCGAATTCCTTCGGGGTGCAGGCGTGGAAGATATACTCTTTCCCCGCGACGTTGTGAAACTCGGGGGCCCACAAAAGCCCGCCGACGTGCGGATATGTCACCGCGTCAAGAATCAGCTTCTCGGGCGCGTTTACGAGCTCGGGTATGGTTTTTGCGCGGCGGACATATATCGAGCGGTTGCCGTCGGCGTCATTCGTCGCAATGAAGTAATAGTCGCCCTTATAGCGGTAAACGCAAGGGTCAGCGCGGTTTATCGCTATCGGGAAGTCATAGTGGTCGAGGTGGATATTCCCCTCGACGAAGCCGTTTTGCGGCTCCTGCCAATCGACCCGCTTCATATGATGCGAGCCGTCGGAATAATTTACCTTGACCCGAAAATCCGAAAGGCGGTCAAGCTCGACCTCTTTTTCATATTCGACCGAGACCGCAACCGGCGTCAGCAGCTTTTTGAGGGCGTAATCGGCCTTTTCGTCCGAGACCTCGAAGGTCCTTTCGTCATATGCTCCCTCAATGCCGGTGGCGGTATACTCAAAATGCCCGCCCTTGTGCGAGCAGCCGCAGCCGCCCTCTACCTCTTTAACGTCGTCGGTGGGTTCGGTCAGCGAGCGCAGCTTTCTGCGATAGACCTTTCCGCCGGCCGAAAACTTCGCGACAAGGCTTTTGCAGTTCGGGCAGACCTTTAACATAACGTCGTCAAGGTGCTCGTCGCAGAGCTTTAAAAGCCCGAGCTCATTATAATGCACAAGGTCCGGGGTCTCAAACACCACCGCGCAGCCCTTTGAGCTTTCGTCGGGCTCGCCGTTTGCCTCGCAGCGTATGGCGACGACCTTGAAGCCGCCCTCAAAGGGCATCACAAAGGGCTTTTTAAGGCTTTTAGGGAAAATTCTGCCGCTAACTTTATCCTGCGTTGCCTTGGCGAACAAAACGCCGTAGTTGTGGTTAAGCGGCTCAAAAACGCCGTTTTTTTCATAGCCGAGATGCATACTCAGCCCAAGCCTCGGGGCATATTCCGCCTCGCTGACGGCACGCCTTGTGTAACAGACAAATTTCATTGGTTATCCTCCTTTTCTTTTGCGGCGAGCTTTTTCATGTTTTTTATCACGATGACGGCGCTTAGCGCTATCGCCGCGACGACAACGACCGCCACCGCGGCTATTACTATTGCCAAAACGTTTACGCCCAAGGGCTTTTTGACAAACGGATTCTCCTTTTTCTCAACGACCGGCTCGACGTAATCGGGGTCGGGCTCAAGGTCCAAAACGATGGTCATAAGCCCGCCGGCGGGGAGCAAAAGCTCGTCCTCATATTCTCCCATATCGGTGAGAAATTCGTGCGAAAAGCGGTTTTCGCCCTCGACCGAAAGTATCACCTTTGAGCCTAAGATCTCTTTTCCGCCGAGATCGAGGGTCATATATTCGTCCTCGTTTGAGCGGTTTATCGCAACGACAGTCAGCTTTGAACCGTCGGGCGACTTGAACGCGCCGAATTTTGATTTCAGCTCCTCCGAGACACCGACCCGCTTATAGCCCTTTTTGATGTATTTTGAGAAGTGCTGGAGAGCGTAGTGGTTGTTCATTCGCGTTATCATCGAATCGGGCTGATAGCCGACCTCAATGAGGCAGTTTCCCATATCGAAGTCCCAGACGCCGTTCCAGTAAAGATATGCCGAAACGCCCTCGTAGACCAGCTCGTCCAAAACCGTCTCGGAGTGGGCAAAGCAGTCGTTGTTGTAAAGCTCGGTCTGCCAGATCGTGTAGCCCGACATCGCCTCGCCGACTGCGCGAAGATTTCGCTCGCCAAGGTCGGTGCCGTAAAGATGATGCCCGACGACGCTTAAGCTCTCGGGGCAGTTTTCGGCGATAGGGTCGATATAGCTTTTCAGCAGGTCGGGGTATGCCGCCATGGTCTCGGCGCCTATCAAAACCGGGGCGAACTCTCCGAAAGCCTCTTTAAAAGCCTCGTAAACGGCGATATAGGCTTTCCAATAGGCGGCGTGGTATTCGTTTTCGTCAGCCCCGAGGAAAAACCCGGCCTCGGCGCGGGCGTTGCCGTTTTCATCGGTGCCGCGCTCCTGAAATTCGGCCTCGTTGGATATCGAGAAGTAATCGACGGGAATTCCGGCGTCGAAGAAATAGCGAACCGACTGAACGCAGAAATCGGCCAGCTCGTCATACATATACTCGCCGTCGGCGTTTTTTGCAAGGGTGTAATAGGTGAAGCCGTTGTCGGCCTTCTCGGTGAAGGCGACAAAGGGCAGGTCGCAGCGGTATTCTCCCCAAGAGGTGACGAGCACCGTCGGCTCAATTCCCCGGGCGAGCGCGGCCTGATATACGGCGCAATACTCGGGATAGCCGTCTCGGGCCATTTGGGCCTCGTCCTCGTTTCTTATCTCGTTGAGGTCTCGAAAGCGGAGAATGTTGAACTCGGTCTCGTTAAAGACCCAATCCCAGATAGTCTCGCTTTCGTTGTGGTTCACCGCCCAGCCGAGATACCATGTGTATGAGGCTCCGAAGCCGTCGATAGTCTGATATGTATCGTCGAGGTCAATATGAACGGTCTCCTCCTCGCGGGCGGCGAAAAGCCCCGTGCTCAGCGAAAACGCAAGCGCAAGCGCCGCAAAAACCGATAGCAGTCTTTTCATAGGGTTCTCCTTTTTTAAAAGCAGCGAATAGCTTTGAGAAAAAGGCTCCGCCCGCAAAAGCAGACGGAGCCGCGGCTTTTTATTTGATTATGACTGTGCAAGGGCGTCAAGCTGAGCGTTGAGCTGTTCGATGTAATACTCTACCTGCTCGGAATAAGTCTCTTTAAGCTGAGCCCAAGAGGTGTCGTTAGAGGTCCTGATAATTCCGTCGCCCATCAAAGCGCGGATAGGATCCTGAAGGTTAGAGGGAAGGTTTCCGGTCGGGTCAACAATGAAGTGCTCGTCTGCAATTCTCTTGCAGGTCTTGCTCATGTCGATCATTTCGTCGGTCCAGAGATATTTCTCTTTAAGCTGCTTTTCGTCGATGTTGATAACGACGGGGTCGATGACCTTGAATCTGATGCAGGAGGCCAAAAGCGCTGCGCCCTCGGGGTTCTTTGCGCCCTTGATTATCGCCATGGCGCCCTTAACGTCCTCAAAGCTGGATTCGAGGTAATAGTTGCCGTCGCCCTGCTCGTCTCTCGGGATCGGAACGAACATGAGCTCGTGGGCTTCCATATCGCCCCAAGTTGCGCTTATCTCTTCAACGGTGTTGGTGAAGAAGCTCTCACCGATGACATAGAAGAGGCAGAGACCCTCTTTCAGGCCGGCGCCGAAGCCGCCCTCACGAAGCGCCCAACGCTCGCCGTTTTTGCCGCGATAGGTGCAGTCGTTCTTCTTGATGTCATAGAGATACTGCATCGCGCGCTCGAGCCTCGGATCGTCGATGTTTGCGTAATAGCCGTTCTCGGTGTCGTGCTCAAGGACCTGAACGCCGGCGCCCTGAGTGAACATTCCGACATAAGCATAGCCGTCAAGGGCGAAGCGGTCGGAGTCAACGTCGGAGAACTCGACGCACATATCATAGAATTCCTTCCAAGTCCACTGGTCGTTTGCATAAAGCTCGGCGGGATCGTCGAATCCCCACTCGGAAAATACTCTGCGGTTGTAGGTCACAACGTTCGAGGGCTTGGTGGTTATGCAGATCTGATAGTGCCTGTCGCCGATAGCGAAGAGGTCGGCAAGCTCTTTCATCGGAGCCCAAAGGGGATCGTCAAAGTCGATCCAAGGGTCGCAGGGCTGGATCATGTCGCTCAGAACGCTCTGCGGGAAGATGGCGGTGGCGTTTGAGCCGCCGGGCATAACGTCGGGCGAAGTGGTCGCCATAACGAGGGCGGCAAGCTCGCTTGAGTGCTCCTCATATGTAGTCTCTATAAACTTGAGGGTACAGTTGTATTTTTCCTTGAAGGTGTAAAAACCGGTGTTTACGATCTCGGCTTCGTTGTAGTTCTGGAAAGGATCGCTCCAGCCGAACCATTGAACCTCGGTGTTTGCTCCGGCGGCGTCTTCAATGTCGGGAAGGCGGATTCCGGCGGCAGCAAGGATCGCGGCGGAGTCCTCTGTTGAGAGAGTGAGCTCGATGGGCTGGCGGGTCCCTCTTCCGCAGCCGACAAGCGCTAATATCATCAGCAGAGTCAGCGCAAATGCAATCAGTCTTTTCATAAATTTTTTCCTCCGATTCGTGGTGATTTTGAAAGCGGCAAAGCAGGCCGCTTCTGAAAATATTTATCGAATACTATAATTTTAACACAGTCGATTTGATTTTGCAAGGGCAAATACTGACATATTTTAACCTCTTATTTTGGTGACCCTGCTTATTTTGCGGTTTTTCAAATATTAAAATTGATGTATTCTCATGAGGCGCAGCCAAAAATATCCCCCCGGGCAAAAAGCCCGAGGGGAGTTTTGAATCGGTTATCAGCCGGTGTATTGACCGGTATACTTATAGTTTGCGATCTGCGCGTTTACATCGTCGAGCGCAAACTCAAGTCTGTCGGCGTTCTGCTCTCTGAGCTGAGCCCAAGAGTTTGCTCCGCCCGAACGGTGGATACCCCAGTCGATGGAGTTATAAGCGTCCTGCGCGGTCTGCGGAAGGTTGCCGGTATAGTACATTCTGATGTTTGCGGCGGCTATTTCGCGGCACTCGTCCCACATATCGAGCATTTCCTGATTCCACTTATAGGTCTCCTGAAGCTGCTTCTTGTCGATGTTGACAACGGTCGGGTCGATGATCTTGAAGCGGTTGCAGGCTGCAAGCAGGTAAACGCCGGCAGGGTTCTGCGCGCCCGCGATGATCATGAAGCCGGTAGGAGTGGAGTTGAGGTAATAGATCCCGTCTCCGTCGGGGTCTCTCGGCAGAGGAGCGAACATAAGCTCGCCGTCCTCGATGTCTCCCCAAACGGCCTTGACGTTTTCAACGGTATCGGTGAAGCCGGAATCGTCGCACGGCCAGAAGAGGCAGAGACCGTCTTTGACGCCGGCGCCGTACTGAGCGTTGTTTCTGTTCTGCCAGTAATCGGTTCCGACACGGTAAGTACACTCGTTTCTTACGAGGTCATAGATGAAGTTCTCGGCGCGCTCGATGACGGGGTCATAGATGTTGGAATAGAACTCGGTTCCGTCCTTTTCGACCATGTAGTGTCCGGTAGATTCCTCGACGAGCGAGTTGACTACATACCAGCCGTCAAGGGCATAGCGGTCGGAATCGGGGTCGTTGAACTCCATGCACATATCATAGTAAGCGTCCCAAGTCCACTGATCGTTATAGTAAAGCTCGGCAGGATCGTCGAAGCCCCACTCGTTTATAACTCTGCGGTTATAAGGGATAACGGATTTTACCGCGAGGTCGGTTATGATCGCGAAGTGCAGATCGCCGAGCGCGAAGTATTCGGCGGCGTCCTCAATGTCGGCCCAGAGGGGATCGGTGTAATCGATCCACTGATCGACGGGCTGATACATATTGTTGAGGCAGTTCAGCGGGAAGGTCGCGGTGTTCGAGGTTCCGGCGGGGGCGCAATCCGGCGGGTCGTTTGCCAAAAGCAGCTCGGCGAGCCTGGTGTTGTGCTCTTCATAGGTGGTCTCGATATACTCGATCTCACTGTTATACTTGGTCTTGAAGGTCCAGTATCCGGAGTTTACGATCTGGTCCTCGTCATAGTTCTGATAGGGGTCATACCAACAGAACCACTTGACGATGGAGTTCGCTCCGGCCGCCTCGGTGACGTCGGGCAGTTTGATTCCTGCCGCAGCGAGGATGGCTGCTGCGTCCTCGGTTGAGAGGGTAAGTTCGATAGGCTGACGTTTTTTGCCGCCGCACCCGACGAGTGCGACTATCATGAGCAGCGTCAGCACAAGGGCTAATATTCTTTTCATGGGTTCCTGCCTTTCTTTTTTGGTTAAAACTCAGATTACAAATGCAGACAATCCGCAGATGTTACATCAATTATAGCATATTTCAACGGTTTTATCAATGTAAATAACATACAGAATTCCGAGCGGATTTTTAGGCAGTTTATAAAATTTTCGGTGCTATTCTCATGCAGCCGGTAATCATCTGTTATTTTTATCTGAGAAACAGTCAAAGCCCCTCTTTTTTGCAAGAGGGGCGGAATTTTGACGTATTGACATCACTCGGTCTGAGAATATGACGACTGACCCGTTGTGATGTAAAGATCGAGCTCTTCGTTCAGCAAGCCGATGTAGTAATCGATCTGGTCGGCGTAAGTCTCTTTAAGCTGAGCCCACGAGCTTGTTCCGCCGGCGCGGTTGATTCCCCAGTCGAGAGAGTTATATGCGCTCTGAAGATTCTCGGGCAGGTTGCCGGTATAGAACATTCTGACGTTCTCGGCCGCAAGGTCCTCGCAGGTGTCATACATCTCGAGCATCTCGTCGGTCCAGAGATAGATCTCTTTAAGCATCTTCTTGTCGATGTCGATGACCGTAGGATCGACGACCTTGAACCTCATGCAGGAGGCCAGAAGCGCGGCTCCCTTGGGGTTGGGCGCTCCGGCGCAAAGCATATAACCGGTCGGCTGAGAGTTGATATAATAGTTGCCGTCGCCGTTCTCGTTTCTCGGGAAGGGAACGAACATGCACTCCTGCTCGGTCATGTCTCCCCAAAGGGCGGCAATATCGGCAACGGGCTGAGCGAACGCCGAGTTGACGTCGATCGGGCAGAACAGGCAGAGACCGTCTTTAACGCCGGTTCCCGAGGTGTCGCCTCGCCTTGCCCACCAGTCGTTGCCCTCGTGATAGGTGCAGTCGTTTCTGACGAGATCGTAGATGATGTTCATCGCGGTCTCGATATAAGGGCTGTCAACGTTCGAGTAATACTGACCGTTTGCGTCCTTTTCGATCATGTATTCTCCGGTGGATTCCTCGGCAAGGCCGATGACGTAATACCAGCCGTCAAGGGCATAGCGGTCGGCGTCGGGGTCGGAGAATTCCATGCACATTTCCTTAAAGACGTCCCATGTCCACGCGTTGTTATAGAACAGCTCGGCGGGGTCGTCGAAGCCCCACTCGGCGACGACTCTGCGGTTATAGGGGACAATATCCTTGAAGATGATGTCATAGACCATCGCAAAGTGCCTGTCGCCAAGGGCGAAGTAATCGGCGGCGTCGGCCATGTCGGCCCACAGAGGGTCGGTATAGTCGATATAGGCGTCAACGGTCTGATACATTCCCTTGAGGCAGTTGAGCGGGAAGGTCGCGGTGTTTGAAGTTCCGGCAAGCGTCATGTCGGGCGAGGTGCTTGCAAGAACGAGGTTTGCAAGGGTCGAGTTCATATCCTCGTAAAGGACCTCGTGCCAGTCGAGCTTTCCGCCGTATCGGTTGGTGAAGGTGTAATAGCCGGTGTTTACCATTTCGCCCTCGTCATAGTTCTGGAAGGGGTCGAGCCAGCTGAGCCAGCTTACGGTGCCCGCCTCGCCTATCTCGGAAGGCTCGGGAAGATGGATTCCGGCGGCGGCAAGTATCGCCGCGGAGTCTTCGGTCGAGAGAGTTATCTCGATCGGCTGATGCTTCTGACCTCCGCAGCCGACGAGCGCGAAGATCATTACAAGAACAAAGACAAGAGATAAAATTCTTTTCATGTTCGTCCTACCTTTCTTTAAAAATCCGCCGAAGCGGACGGCTTTTTGATAAAGAACATACATATTATATCATTTTGTTTGCATTTTGGCAACCGTTACTTTTCACAACATTGGGGCGCTTTGATTGTGATATGGCACAATTTAATGCGCAAAAGAAAACCTTGCGCGAAATCAGCGGTGACCTTTTTGCCCTCAAAGGCATAGTATATTGCAGAAGCGCTGAATCAAAGGGAGGGGAGAGCTACGGTAAGTCTTGCCATGATAGTGCGCGACGAGGAGGACGTTCTGGCGCGATGTCTTGAAAGCGTTTCGGGACTTTTCGACGAGATCGTGATCGCGGACACCGGATCTGAAGACAGCACAAAAAGCGTCGCGAAAAGATATACCGACAGGGTCCTTGATTTTGAGTGGACCGATGATTTTTCCACCGCGAGGAATTTTTCGCTGAGGGCTGCTCGCGGAGACTATATCATGTGGCTCGACGCAGACGACGTTGTGGAGGGCGAAAACTATCGGCTTCTCAAAGACGTGCTCGGCCGCCTTGATGCGGAAAAGCCCGACGTCGTTATGCTTCCCTATATCGTCGCGTTCGACGAGCGCGGCGGGGCGCTTCTTTCCTATGAGCGCGAGCGCATCTTGCGCAGAGGGCTTTTTTTCGAGGGCGCGGTCCACGAGGCCGTAGCTCCGCAGGGGAAAATAATCCATGCAAACGCGGCGATCTCTCACCGAAAGGTAAAGGAAAATCAGCCGGGGCGAAACCTCGGGATTTTTGAAAAGCTGCTCAAAGAAGGGAAAACGCTTGAGCCGCGAATGAGATATTATTACGCCCGAGAGCTTTTCGGCGCAAACCGACTTGAAGAAGCGGCGAGGGCTTATCTCGGCTGCGCGGAGGACGGCAGCGCTTGGGTCGAAAACCGGATCTCGGCTTGGTTCGAGCTGGCGGGCTGCCTTGAGCTGCTCGGCAGAGAAAAAGAATCGGAGGAGGCCCTTTTTCGGGCGCTGTCCCTCGGGGAGCCGCGCGCCGACCTTTGCTGCGAGCTCGGCAGGCGCTTTTTGATGAAAAACGATCTTATGAGCGCTCGGTTTTGGTATTCCCTTGCGCCCGAGCAGTTCAGGCGGGCAAAGGGCGGCTTCGTTCACGCGGATTTCGGAGGGTATATACCTTATCTTCAGCTCTGCGTGATATACGACCGCCTTGGGCAGCACCGCCTCGCCGAGAGTTTTAACAGCCTTGCGGGGAGATTTCACCCCGAAAGCGAAGCGGTCGCCGCAAACCGCAGATATTTTAAAACGCTGCTCGGGGAGCGCTCGGAATAAACTTTAATAAAAAGCCCTCGCTTTGTGCGGGGCGGAGCCCTCCCCGCGGGCAAGGCCCGCGGGGATCCGGCGCGCCCCGGGCGCGCCGGAAAGCGCGCCGCGACGCGGCGCGCAGGCTCCGCCTGCGACTTTGCCGCCTCACAAAAAATCATTCAGGGAGGAAATCATATGCCAAACAACAATCTCGGCTGCGGATGCGGCTCGTCTTCTGACAACCGCTATCCGAACGGCACGAACGTATACAGCTTCGGCTGCGGCTGCGGCGGGAGCATGGTCATCGGCCCGACCGGCGTGACCGGCCCTGCGGGCGCTACCGGCGCAACCGGGGCAACCGGCGCTACGGGAGCAACCGGTGCAGCAGGCGCAGTCGGCCCAACAGGAGCAACGGGCGCCACAGGGGCGACCGGAGCTACCGGACCTGCCGGCCTCAGCGTTGTCGGACCTATCGGGCCGACGGGAGCAACGGGAGCTGCGGGTGCGGTTGGACCTGCGGGAGTGGTTGGACCGACAGGGGCTACCGGGGCGACCGGCGCCACAGGCGCTGACGGAGCGGTAGGACCTGCGGGAGCAGTTGGACCGACAGGAGCAACCGGGGCTACCGGAGCTACTGGCGCTACCGGCGCAACCGGGGCAACAGGCGCTGCGGGGGCCGACGGTGTTTCGCCGACGGCGGCCTATGCGCAGGTTTATAACACCGCAGCGCAGACGGTTGCGCCGAGCACGCCGGTGACCTTTGACACGGTCGGGGCGACGAGCGGCGTGACCTTTACGCCCGGCGGTTCGGCAGCGACCGTGACCGACGCGGGGACCTATCTCGTTATGCCGACGGTTACGCCCGACGCCGCGGGACAGTTCGCCGTATATCTCAACGGTGCACCGGTTGCGGGCGGAACTCTGCCCAACAGCGGAAACACCGCAAGCGGGCCGGTGATCGTTACCGCGGGAGCGGGCGACACCATCACCGTCGTCAACACCGACGCCGCCGCTGCGACCCTTGCTGACGCGACCGCCGGCGCGCCTAACGCCTCGCTTTATATCCAGAGCCTCGCAACTACCCCCGCCGCGTGATCGGGGCGAAGCCCGACAACGCGCTGCGACGCGGTTTTTCGCGAACTTCGTTCGCAGGCCCCGCCGCGATACGCCCCGTCGGGGCGTACCGCGGCGGGGGAGGGGGGCGCGAAGCGCCCCCGAAAAACCGCCCGCACTCTGTGCGCGGGCTTCGCCGACGCGCAAAAACTTCCGCCCCGAGCCGAAACTCAGGGCGGAAAAGTTATACATATCAAAATATTTGTAAAAGAATCAACGCTCTGTTATAGCACCCTGCTCCGCAAAAACCGATTTTCTCGGTCAAAGCACCTTCGCGGGGTATGCGCCCGCCGCGTGAAGCCTGCGCAGCTTCTCCTCGGTGTCGGCCTTGTCCTCTTTATAGGTGATGCCGAACCACTTGTCGGTCGAGGGCTTCGCAAGTATCTCAAGGCTGCGGTCGTCGAGCATATCGTTCACCATGACCGGCAGCAGGCACTCGGCCTTTATCTGCTCGGGCTTGAGGGCTTTGAGGAAGTTCTCGAAATATTTTTCCATGGCGGGGAGCGTTTTGTCGCTGAATCCCCAGAAGTTCATCGAGACCTCGGCCTCGGGATCGACCTCGCCGACCTCGGAGACTATCTTTCCGTCTTTCGGGATTATGCCGCCCGTCTCGGTAACGCTCACCAACTTGCCGCCCTCGATCTTGCAGACGCCGCGGGTGACGCCGCCGTTTTCGCTGACGGTGTTTTTGAGAATGTAAGGCACCATCGCGCCGCGGTGCTCGTTCATCTCGTCGAACATTCCGCGCATGATCTTAAAGCACTCCGCGCCGTAATAATCGTCGGCGTTGACGGTTACGAACGGCTCGGTCAGATACTCCTTTGCGCACAAAACCGCGTGGACCGTTCCGAAAGGCTTTGTTCTCTCGGCGGGAACGCCGTACCAATCGGGGAGCCGGTCAAAGCTCTGCACCGCATAAAAAACCTCGGCGCGGTCGGAAATTTTGTCGCCGACCTCGCGCTTGACAGTCTCCACCATTTCCTCCTTGAGGATAAAAACGACCTTGTTGAAGCCGGCCTTTAGCGCGTCGTGGATAGAATATTCCATCAAAAACTCGCCGTTCGGCCCGACGTGGGATATCTGCTTGTCTCCGCCGAACCTTGAGCCGAGACCCGCTGCCAGAACCAAAAGTGTTGCCTTCATTTATAAGCCTCCTTTGAGCTTTATCAGTTTAAGTATAACCTTTGTTTATTCGCCTGTCAAGCAAAAACGGCGCCGAAAATCTCGACGCCGATTTGTTTAATTTTTCTGCTGATAATAAAGGCTCTCAACAAGCTCTTGGACCTTTTCGGGATCCTCGTAGGTGCAGCGGGCGTTGTTTTTGCGCTCGCCCTCAACGCCGTCGATCCTGTAAAATCCGGTGAACTCGTAATCATAAGCGGTGAGTATCCAGTTCGTGATGTCGGATTTTCCCATGTTCGTTACCGTCATGTCCATGATGTCGTCGTAAAGATCGACCATCTGGTTCGCGGTCATGGTGCTCTTCGCCTTTTCCATGAAAGCCTTCATGAAAACGATCTGACGGTTCATTCTCAGCACGTTTTTGTTCGAGACCTTCATGGTCATTCTTGCCCGAACGAAGTTTTCGGCGTGTATTCCTCTCAGAACGACGCGCTCGCCCTCTATGAGAGTGTCGTCAACTCCGCTGAAATCGTCCTCGACCAAAACCTCAACGCCGTCAACGGCGTCCGCCAATGTGCTTACGATCGGTATCGGCGCGGCGATGTAGCCGAGGAATTTGATATCGTCTCCCAAAAGCCAGTTGAGCGATTTCAAAACGTTGTTGCCGCTCGGCCTTGCGCCGTCGCCATAGGCGTATGCAAGGGCGATCTGCTCGTCAACAACGCCGTAGGACGAGCCGTCGGTCGCATAGTTTTCGATCGGCACCGCAAGGTCGCGGTTTATGCTCAGAATGAAATACTGCTTGGTTTTCAGGTTCATCGAGACGACAAGAATAACGTCCGACTGGCCGCCGTCGCGGTAATAATCGCTTTCGCCGAGCTGCTGACGGTCAACGCCTATGAGCACGATATTTTTGATATTGTTGTTATAGGCGAGCCCCTCGGTGACCTTTCGGTTTTCGGTCTCAAGATCGACCTCATCGACCGTTCTTGCTCCGGGTATAAGCCCGGTGTCCTCGGGCATCGAGAGAAGCTGGGTCTCGGCGGCTTCATACTCTTCCTCGCCGTCGGGGGTATCCTCGTCGTTTCTGGGAGCATATTCGTCGGCCAAGCTGTCAGGCGCGCCGGTTTCGGCATTGTCGTCCGCGGGAACATCGACATTGTCGGCAAGTCCCCCTATCGGCTCGGGAAATCCGCTTTCCTGAGCTGCCGGCTCGGTCGGGGCGGTGGTTATATCGGAAAACTTCGACCTGTTTTTGTCGGAAGCGTGCTCGACGACATCTGCTACGACCAAAACAGCCAAAAGCACGACGGCTATTATTATAAAGAAAAGCAGTGCGTCGCGTTTTCTCAGCTTGAAGCTCTTAGACTTATTTGCATTTGCCATTTGGGTTACCCCTTATAGGATTTAATAACGATACTCCGAGCCGTATCTGCTGTAATGCCCGCCATAGCGCGAGTTTTCCTCGACGACCTTGTTGAGAACGCAGCCCAAAACGTTTGCGCCGACGCGAAGAAGCTGGTTCTTGGCGTCGTTCACCTGACGGTAATCGACCTCGTTTGCGCTGACGACAATGATCGAGCCGTTGCAGTTGGGGGCGATGATGGCCGCGTCGATAACTCGTCCGAGCGGCGGCGTGTCGATAATAATGAAATCGAACGTGTTTCTCAGAACGTCAAGCATTGCAGTGAAAATTTTGCCGCTGAAAAGAGGCGTTGGGTTCTGAACATAGCTTCCTATCGGAAGAACATAAGCGTTCGGAATGTTTGTCTTATAAACGGCGTCATTGATCTCGCCCTGACCGGAAAGAACATCGGCCAAACCGATAAATTTCTGACTGTCGTCGGCAGTGGCTCCGTAACGGGCGGAGAACACCGATTTTCTAAGGTCGGCGTCGATAAGAAGGACCTTATAGCCCGCCGCCGCATAGTTTCTCATCATCTCAAACGAGATGAGCGACTTACCGGCGTTTTCGTCAACGCTCGTGATAGCCACCAGCTTTACGCCCTCGCCCGAATAGGAGACGTTGGTGCGCAAAACGTTCATGGATTCATTCATCTCATAAGAAGGCTCCTTGAGATCGGAAATGGTTATACTTCTCATTTTGCGGCGCCTCCGTTCGTGTTAGACTTGTCGGTTTTATCGGTCTTCTCGGACTTCGCGGGTCTGTGAGACAGCTTCGACTTGCCGGAATCCTTACCTGCGGATGTATCAAAACCGTATCCGTAACCGTATCCGTAGCCGTATCCGTAGCCTTTCTTCTTCTTGCCGCCTTCCATATAGACCTTGGTGAGCGTTACCATGCCGCAGCGGTTTTCGATATCCTCGGCGGTCTTGATGGTGGTATCCATTACCGTGACGAAGATTATAACGCCGGCCGCAACGACTGCTCCGAGAACGAAAGCTATAACAACGGTTTTTGTAAGGCTCGGGAAGGCGGGCTTGTCCGCAGCTATGGCGTAGTCGTAAACGTTAGGAACGGTTATCGCCATGATGTCGGAAAGCTCCTCGACGACATAGTTGGTGAGATCGTTTGCGATCTTTGCCGCAAGATAGGGGTCGGGGTCGCTGACGGTGATCTTGATTATGTGCGTGTCGGTCGGGTTGACGACTTCGACGTTCTTATAAAGCTCTTCATAGGTATAATCAAGCTGCATCTGCTCGATCAGGCTCTCAAGGATCCTGCGGGACTTGATGATATCCGAATAGTCTCCGATGATGCTGTTTGAAAGCTGAAGGTCGAGCTGGCTGAGAAGCGAGTTGGCGCCGCTCTGCGAGACGAGATAAGTAGAGGTCGTCGCCTCGTAGATCGGAGTGATGAAGAACTGCACGACTATTCCCGCGCAAAGCGCGAACGCAAGCGCTACGGCCACGATCGCAAGAATGTTTTTTCTCAGCGCGTTGAACAGCATCAGAAGATCGATTTCCTGGGTCTCCTCCGCGGCTGTTCCGGCGGCGGTGTTGCGTCTCATCATCGCGCCGTCGGTCTGATATTGATTCTGATCCATGTTTACCTCAAAAATCTTTACTTATTGAAATCAGCAAACCGCAGGGCTTGCTGATTTCATTGGTGTTTCGTTTTTAAGCGTCGAGATTATCTTCTCTTGGAAGCAACGACAGCAGCAGCGGCGACCATCATAGGAACAACTGCAAGAGCAACACCGGTAGTCGGGTTGGTGTCGGCAGGAGTAGTGGCGGGCTCGTCAGCAGCGTCGAAGTTGTCAGCGTCGTCATCTGCATTGTCCTCGTCGTTCTCAGTTCCCTGAGTCGGAGGAGCAACGGTAACAGCGTCGAAGCTCTTAACAAGAGCGATATAGTGGTACTGGTTGATCAGAGCAGCATCAACAGTGATGGTGGCACGGTTGCCGCTAACGCTGTCGAGGGTTGCAAGACCGGCTTCCCAAGCATCACGAACGATAACGATGTCGTCCTTGGAAGGAGCAGAAGTGCAGTAAAGGTCGAAGGTTACAAGACCGCTGTTGGCAGAAAGAACGCTGATGTCCCACATACCGACGACTTCGTAAGCCTCGATCTCCTTGTACTCAGAACCGCCGGTAACAACGCTAACCTGAGCGGTAACGGGCTTGCCGGAAGCATCCTTCGCGCTGAAGGTCAGCTTGCTGGCTGCTGCAGAACCTGCAGTAGTACCGGGAGTAACGGTAATACTCGGGCTGTAGCTCGGTCCAACTTCAGGGCTCTGGTTGTGCATCGCAGATGCGAAGACGGAAACACTGAGCGAAAGTGCCAGGCAAAGCGCCAGGGCGATTGAAAGAATTTTCTTCATGAGTAATTCCCCACTTTCATTTTTTTCATAGATTTTGAAATTCTTTAGGGCGTTACGGTGCCCCAAGCCGAAATCATTCGAGGTGACCCCCCGAAGTGAATCCACGTTTATGATACACCAACGCCCCGATATTGTCAAGCTCTTGAACGAAATTTAGTCGAAATTCGGCAAACTTGACAAAAATCACAAGTGCTGTTATGCCGATATGTTCAAAATGCTCATCGGTCGGTGGATAAACAGCGCGTCGGCGGCGCGTCGGCCGAATTTTTGATCGACGAAGTTATAGCATACCCCGAGATTGGGCTCGCCGCGCTCGCGATTGTGCCGGTCGTCGGCGACAACGTCGATAGCGCCCTGCTCGACCAGCTTGAAGATCAGCTTTTTGCGGTCGCCGAAAAACGCCGCGGTGTTGATCTGCAGCTTTGCGCCGAGGCTTTTCAGCTCATAGATATCCTCGGGCTCGCAAAGGCGGTCGTATCTTTCGATGTGCGCTATCAGCGGGGAGAAGCCGTTTGAAAGCAGCTTCACGGTGTTCATTCTGATGTCCTGAACGCTGGTCGTCGGGTGAAATTCCGCGAGCACCGTTTTCGTTCCTCCCAAAGGGCGGCAGGCGCCCTCGCGCAGGCGATCGACAGTGTCGGGCCGGATAAAGACCTCGTTTCCCAGAGAAACGCTCAGACCCTCAAAATTCTCCTCCGCAAAGCGCTTTGCCTTTTCAAACGATTCGGCGATCTTATCGGGCTTGGGAGTGAAAAGCGCGGGGTTAAAATGCGGCGTGAAGCAGATGTGCCTTACCCCGCAGGAATATTCGAGACGGATAAGGTCAAACATGGCTTCGTCGTCGCGGGCTCCGTCGTCAACTCCGGCAAGAATGTGACAGTGCAGATCTATAAGACCCTGAGGCATCGGCGCCTCGGTCTGAATTTTTTTGCGCCCGAAAAGCATTTTTGCGCCCCCTTATTGTTTGCGGATATTCACAGAATATTCCGCTCGGCAAAGACTGAGTTTATTTTAGCACAACGCTCCGAAAAAAGCAATAGCCGCAAAAAAGAAATTGCCCTATATTATAATGGTATACGCAAAATTATTTTTTTCATGCCGACAGGGCGCAAAAATCAAAATTCCCTCTTTACAAAAATAAAAAACCGTGATAATATATAGGGTGCAAAGTTATGCGGGATACCATAACGGTTTATTTTAATTTTTTCAAGGAGGAAGTTTCATGGCAAGAAAAATGAAAACCATGGACGGCAACAACGCTGCGGCTTGGGCGTCATATCCCTTTACCGAAGTTGCTGCCATCTATCCCATCACCCCCTCTTCCGTAATGGCTGAGGTGACCGACGCTTGGAGCGCCAAGGGGCAGACAAACCTCTTCGGCACCCCCGTCAAAATCGCCGAAATGCAGTCGGAAGCCGGCGCTGCCGGCGCGGTCCACGGCTCGCTTTCAGCCGGAGCCCTTACCACGACCTTTACCGCTTCGCAGGGTCTTTTGCTTATGATCCCGAATATGTATAAGATCGCGGGCGAGCTTCTGCCGAACGTTATCCACGTTTCCGCGCGCTGCGTCGCTTCTCACGCTCTTAACATCTTCGGCGACCATTCCGACATCTATGCCTGCCGCCAGACCGGTTATGCAATGCTCTGCTCGACCGACCCGCAGGAGGTAATGGACCTCGGCACCATCGCTCACCTTGCGACCATAAAGTCAAGAGTTCCTTTCCTTCACTTCTTCGACGGATTCAGGACCTCTCACGAGATCCAGAAGATCGAGACTTGGGACAAGGCGGATATTGAGGAAATGATCGATTGGGACGCCGTTCAGGCTTTCCGCGACCGCTCAATCAACCCCGAACACCCCGTGCTTCGCGGCTCGGCCCAGAACCCCGACATCTTCTTCCAGGCGCGCGAGGCCTGCAACACCTATTACGACGCGGTCCCCGGCATCGTCGAGGAATATATGGACGTCGTAAACAAAAAGCTCGGCACAAACTATAAGCTGTTTAACTATTACGGCGCTCCCGACGCAGAAAAGGTCATCATTGCGATGGGCTCGGTCTGCGACACTATCGAGGAGACCGTCGATTACCTCAACGCAAAGGGCGAGAAGCTCGGCCTTGTCAAGGTAAGACTTTACAGACCTTTCCGCGCAGACAAGCTGGTCGAAGCCATTCCGAAGACCGTTAAGCAGATCTCGGTTCTTGACAGGACCAAGGAGCCCGGCTCTTTGGGCGAGCCGCTTTATCTCGACGTTGTCGCCGCTCTTAAAGGCACCGAGCTTGAAAGCGTCGCCGTATCTTCGGGCCGCTACGGTCTCGGTTCTAAGGACACTACTCCCGACCAAATCAAGGCCGTCTTTGACAACTGCCACTGCAAAGAGGGCTACAAGCCGCGCTTTACTATCGGCATCAACGACGACGTTACAAACCTTTCGCTCAAGACCGAGGGCGCTCTGGATTCCGCTCCCGCCGGAACCGTTTCCTGCAAGTTCTGGGGTCTCGGCTCTGACGGCACCGTCGGCGCGAACAAAAACTCTATCAAGATCATCGGCGACCACACCGACAAGTATGTTCAGGCTTACTTCAGCTACGACTCCAAGAAGTCGGGCGGCGTAACCGTTTCTCATCTGAGATTCGGCGACACACCGATTAAGTCCACATACCTTATAAATAGGGCGGACTTCGTCGCCTGCCATAACGA
Organism: uncultured Clostridia bacterium; assembly: GCA_947623585.1. Lineage (GTDB taxonomy): Bacteria > Bacillota > Clostridia > Oscillospirales > Ruminococcaceae > Faeciplasma. The sequence goes on from CANQHA010000004.1 coordinate 84,711, forward strand.
GTCCTACATCACCAAGTACGACATGGTACAGGACGTTAAGCCGGGCGGAACATTCCTCCTCAACTGCCAGTGGACCCCCGAGGAGCTCGACGAGAGACTTCCCGGTCAGGTAAAGAGATATATCGCCGAGAACAACGTTAAGTTCTATATCATCAACGGTGTTGAGATCGGCAAAAAGATCGGTCTCGGCTCAAGGATCAACACCGTTTTGCAGTCCGCTTTCTTCAGCCTCGCAAAGATCATTCCGATCGAGGACGCCGTTAAGTATATGAAGGACGCAGCGCTTGCCTCTTACGGCAAGAAGGGCGAAGCGGTCGTTAAGATGAACTATGACGCTATTGACGCCGGCTATAAGGAAGTCGTCGAGGTCAAAGTGCCCGAGGCTTGGAAGAGCGCCGCCGATTCGGAAATGGGTATGCCCAAGGTCACCGGCGAAAACAAGACCTTAGTCAATTTCATCAACGACGTTTTGATCCCCTGCAACGCTCAGCAGGGCGACAAGCTGCCGGTCTCGACCTTTGTTGAAACCGCCGACGGCACGTTCCCGCAGGGTTCTGCCGCATATGAAAAGCGCGGCATAGCTATCGACGTTCCCGAGTGGAATTCGGACAACTGCATTCAGTGCAACTTCTGCTCTTATGTCTGCCCGCACGCCGTTATCAGACCCGTCGTTATGACCGACGCCGAGCTTGAAGCTGCTCCCGAGCTTGCAAAGAAAAAAGCGAAGCCCGTTACCGGAATGCCCGGCTATCACTTCGTTATGACTATGTCGGCTCTCGACTGCACCGGCTGCGGAAGCTGCGTAAACGTCTGCCCGGGCAAGAAGGGCGAAAAGGCCCTTTCGATGAGACCCCTTGACGAGCAGCTCGCCGAGCAGGAAGTCTTCAACTATGCTCTCAACCTTGCCGACAAGCCCGAAGTGCACGAGAAATTCAAGGAGACCACCGTTAAGGGCTCGCAGTTCAAGCAGCCGCTTCTCGAATTCTCCGGCGCTTGCGCAGGCTGCGGCGAAACTCCTTATGCAAAGCTCATCACTCAGCTCTTCGGAGACAGAATGTATATCGCCAACGCGACCGGCTGCTCCTCGATTTGGGGAGGTTCCGCGCCGTCGACTCCTTATACCACCAACAAGCTCGGCAAGGGTCCGGCATGGGCAAACTCGCTCTTTGAGGACAACGCCGAGTACGGCTACGGAATGTTCCTCGCACAGAACACCATCAGAACCCGCACCATAGCTAAGGTTCTCGAGCTTGCCAAGAACACCGAGTGCGAGCATTGCAAGGGCGTTATGGAGCACTACCTCGAGACCGTTGAGGACGGCGCCGCAAACTCCAAGGCTACCGACGAACTCATTGAAGTCCTCGAAAAAATGGATAAGCCCGAGGCAAAGGCGATTCTCAAGGATAAGGATTACCTCCGCAAGAAGTCCATCTGGATATTCGGCGGCGACGGCTGGGCCTATGATATCGGCTTCGGCGGACTTGACCACGTTATCGCTCAGAACGAAGACGTCAATATCTTTGTATTTGACACCGAGGTTTACTCCAACACCGGCGGACAGTCCTCGAAAGCCACCCCGACCGGCGCTATCGCACAGTTTGCCGCGGCCGGAAAGGTCACCAAGAAGAAAGACCTCGCCGGAATCGCGATGACCTACGGTTATGTATATGTCGCTCACGTTGCTATGGGCGCCGACTACAACCAGTGCATCAAGGCTATCGCCGAGGCGGAGAGCTATCACGGCCCGTCGCTCATCATCGGTTATGCTCCCTGCATCAACCACGGTATCAAGGGCGGAATGTCTATCGCTCAGACCGAGGAGAAGAAAGCTGTCGAGGCAGGCTACTGGCACCTTTACAGGTACGATCCGAGACTTGCCGCCGAGGGCAAGAACCCGTTCCAGCTCGACTCCAAGGCTCCGACCGCCGATTACAAGGACTTCATCATGGGCGAAGTCAGATACAACTCGCTCGCCCGCTCGAACCCCGAGCGCGCCGAGAAGCTGTTTGCAAGCGCCGTTGAGAACGCAAAGGAAACCTACGAGCAGCTTGTTGAAAAGGCAAAATAATTTAAACTATCGCAAAAACGCCTCCGAAAAATCGGGGGCGTTTTGTTTTGTATAAAGCGCTTGCGGGCTTATCGGACCGGGGTTTTTTCCTTTTCTTTCTCCGAAAGCTCCAGCTTGTGAAGCTCCTCGGTTGCAAAGTGCAGCTTTGTCAGCACGTTTCTTGCGGTCAGGGGGAAGACAAAATAAGTGTCCTGAAGCGTGCAGAGGTCGATAGCGTCGCCCCTGCCCTTGAAGTCGTATTCGATGTGGACCGAGCGCATCGACGCGACCGAGCGGTTGAACTCGAACTTGCCGTCCAAAATGTCGCCTTTCATGGTGAAGCCGTTTTTGTCGTGGGTGAGGGTGACCTCGCCGAGCGACGAAAAACCTATCTTTCCGTTGACGAGACGCTCGAGACGGGCGACGTCCTCGAAATGATAGCGGCCCTCGCAGACCTCGCGGCGAACGTTCTCGCGCTCCCACCTATACCAGTCGGGGACATGGGTGAAAATGTCGGGTCCGTTTTGGCGGTGAAGCCGGCAGTATTCGTCCATCTCCCAAATTGCGCCGCAGTGCGAGCACCAAATTTTTGTATCCTTTGAATCGGTCGAAAACTCGGTGCCGCAGACGGGGCACTGATAGAGTATTTTGTGAATGTTCTGCGCTCTCTGAGGGCAGGTTATGGCTATCTTATTGTCTCTGACATAGGCGAAGTCGTCGTAAACAAAGGCTTCCTCGATTCGGCGCTGTATCTCCTCGGCGGGCAGCTTTTCAACCTCCTCGCGGGTGACGATTTGGCGGAAGGTACCCACTATCGGCACCTTGCGATAGGGGTGCTTGTTCCACTGAGGCGAGCGAATGAAATTGCCCTTGGTGATGAAAACCACCACCGGCACCTTCGCCTTTTTCGCCAGCTTTCCGAGCGCGCCGTCGATCTGCTCGTTTATTCCGGCAAGAGAATATCTCGCCTCGGGATATATCGTGCAGCATATCTTCTGACGGGTGAGCGCGTTGAGAATGTGGCGCACGACCGTCATGTCGGCGGTGAATTTTCGCTTATAGATGCCGCCGATGCCCCTCATCAGCCATTCCTTGCCGATAAATTCCTCGATGGAGATGACCCAGCTTGTGCGATAGGGAAACATCGCTTTTATCGCCATCGGGAAATCTATGAACGAAGCGTGATTGCAAAGCACCAAAAACGGCGGTTTAAGGCCCTCGCAGTTTGCCTTTTCAATGTCCGAGCCTCCCGATATCCTTGAAAACACGCTCGTTCCGCCCCACTCGATAGGCATAAGTATCGGGTGCGGCTTTTTGGGCTTCTTTTTGGTATCGAAACTTTTTACTTCTGACATTTTCCTTGCCCCGTTTCTTATGGCTTATTTTTTGAAGAATATCACTCCGAGCGTTCCCGCTCCGCAGTGGCTTGAAATGGTGCTCCCCGCGGTGGTGACATAAATGTTTTCAAAGCCGTAATCTTTAACCACGTTCACGACCTCGTTCACAATCTGCGGCTCGGCCTTTGAATGGGTGACAAAGACCGTCGCCTTGTCGATATCGTCGCGGTTTTCAAGTCTTCCGCGAACATAATCCAAAATCGTCTTTTCGGCGCTGCCGCGATATTTTCTGCCGACGTCCATCGAGCCGTCGGGCTTCAAAACGATCTCGGGGCGCAGTTTCAGAAGATTTGCCCCGAAAGCGAGAACGCTTGAGCAGCGGCCGCCCTTTTGGAGATATTCAAGTGTCTGCAAAACAAAGCTGCAGTCGATCTTTTCTCTCAGCTCGTTGAGCTTTTCGGCTATATCTGCGGCAGAAAGCCCCTTGTTTGCAAGCTCGTGCGCTTTAAGCACCAAAAGCCCCGAGCCGGTCGAAAGGCTCAAGGAATCGACGGGATAGGCGTTTGAAACCTCGGAAGCCGCGATCATCGCGTTTTGGTGGCAGGCGGATATCGCGCTCGAGATGTTTATATGTATTACGCTGTAACCCTCGTCGAGATAAGGGCGCCATTTTTCGAGATATTCATACTCAGAAATGGCCGAGGTCTTGGGAAGCTCGCCGGTCTTTTTCACATAGTCGTAAAGCTGATCGACGGTGACGTCAACGCCGTCGTGGCGAAGCTCTTCTCCGACATAGACCCCGAGCGGAACGATATCGGCGCCGCAGCTTTTATAAAGCTCGTCGGTGAGGTCGCAGGTCGAGTCGCAGGTGATTTTGATTTTTTCCATAATAATTCCTCCGAGTAAAAAATTGCGTTATATCGGCTCAGCCCCACCAGCCCCAGCCGCCCCACTGAGGGAGCTCGGCTTCAAGCCGCCGGTCGGTATAGTTGCAGGAGACTTCGATGTATCTTCCCGCAAACGGGTCAAGCCTGAGAGCCGTCCGTCGGTGCGCTTGGCGCAGCTCGACCGAGGACAGCAGATCTCCGTTTTGATTTTTAAGGGTGACCGTCTCGCCCTCTTTGAGGTTGAAGCCGAGCTCCACCGTTCCGAGAGCGTCCATCTTTGAGTAATTCTTTCCGATAAGTCTGACGGTCTGTCCGCCCGAGAGGTTCATCGTCGGAAGAACGAATTCGTTGCTTCCGTCGCTTAAAACCAGCCCCGAGGTCGAAGCGATATCCTTGCCGTAGTTTTTGATGACGATATAATCGCCGCCCGCCGAGCCTTTATAGGCCGTTTCATAGATCTTTATGCCGCCCTCTCTTGCTATGACCAGCTTAATTTCTATCTCGCTGCCGTAAAGCTGCTCGGAAATGACGGTGTCGCGGTCCAAAACCGCCGAACCGTTTATCTCCCACCGCTGGAACCTTGCGCCCTCCTCGAGAGTGCAGCCGAGCTTGACCTCGCGGCCGCTGAAGAACCAACCGTCAAAGCCCGCGCCGCCCGCGGTTATATTCGCCGTGCCGAGATTTATCACCGCGCCCTCGGTCGGCGGGCAGACAACGGTGAAAGTCTCGTCGTTCGAGCAGTAATCGGGGAAGACCTTTGACATATGCAGCTTTGCGGCGTAGGGGCGCTTTTCTATCCAGTTTTTCGCGTTTTCAAGCTCGCCCATTACTCCCCAAACGCCGGCCTTGCCCTCTTCCGAAGCCGCGACGAGCTCGTGCAGGCGCCAGTTGTGATATTCGTCAAGATAATCGGCGGTCCTTTCGGCGTTGAGATAATAGCCCGAAATGCCGCAGAGTATCTCTAAAAATCTCTCCCTGACGTCGTCGCGCTTGCAAAGGGATATCAAAAGGTCTGAGCGGCTGTATTGCTCGCTTTTGTCGTGAACGTCGTTTCGCCAGTCCTCGGGGAACTGTCCGAAATACTTCTCGTTGAAAAGGTCCTGCATATGCTTGGTGAGAAAATCGTGGCCGTAAAGCCCGAGCGCGAAATCGGTGTCATAAAGCATGAAGCGCCATTTTCCGTCAAAGGGCGGCTGATCGCTTTTCGGCACCGAGCCGTTTTTGTATCTGAAAACCTTATAGTTGTTCGTCGGCCAGTCGCCGTTTCCGACATATGACTCGAACGCGTAATAGGTCAAAAAGTTGTCGATATCGAGCATCTCGCAAAGCTCGGCATAGGTCTCGTCGTCGGTGAGGTCCTTATAGGCGTAGTCATACATCATGCGCCAGTCGAGGTTTTTCTCGGCCCAGTCGGGGTCGTCCTCGTCCTCTATCATCATATATTCGCAGCCCTTTAAAATATCCCACTCGCCGTCCTCGACGTTGTATTTGTGGTCTAAAAGGTCCTCGGAAAAGACCTGCTGAAGCCACGCGAAGCCGTAGTATTCGCCGTTGAGAAACACCGCCGCGGGGCGCGATTTTTTCACTTCAAGGCCGGTCGCCTCGGCTAAACCCGAGATAGCGTCGTCTCGGGCGAAGAGATAGCCGTTGTCGTTGGCGCAGGCTCGCAGCGACAGCTTTTTATACGAGACTATCTTATTTCCCTGAGAATCGAGCGCGTCGGGGAAAAATTCATATCTGAAGCGGTTGTCGGTCTCGTCATATTCGCTCCTCGCATAAAGCCGGAGGTTTTTTTGGTCGTTGGCCCTGCTCCAGCCGCCGAATATCCTCAGCCCGCAGTTTTGAGAAACCACGCAGGTGCCGTCGTATTCAAACACCTCGACAAACGCGGGGCGCTCGCCCGCCCTGCCGCGCTGATTCCAGTTCGCGGGGTCGGTCGGCTGAATTTCGCGGGTGGGATTTGTCGCAAGGTAATCGTCCCTCATTTTGCCGAGAATGAAAATGCCGTCGTCGTAATTATAAAGGTAGTCGGGGTCGATGGACACCGAGAAAACAAGGCAGTCGAAGCGGTTTGAAATATCGTCCCCGACTATGTAAGACCGGGTGACCGGCTCGCTTTGAGTGCCGTCGGCATATTCGGCGCAGGCGGATATAGTGTAAATTTTAGTATCGGAGGTCGAATTTAAAGTGATGGGATTGCGATAGACCCTGCCGTCCTCGCGGGGGTCCGAGCCGTCGCGGGTATAAAGAATTTTCTCGGCTCCCTCGGCGCTGAGGGCCAGCTTGCTGTCAACGTCGTAAAATCCCGGGGCGAGGGAAAAGCGCACCGGCTCAAGGTCGGTCGAGCCGACGGGGATAACGGTCTCGGTCTCCTCGGCCGAGGGGTCAACGGCTTCGGCCTCGACCGGCAGGGGATGAGCGGCATAATAATTCTCAGCCCAGACCGCCCCGAGCGACCCGAGCGCCAATATCAAAACCACGCATATGCCCAGCGCGACCTTTCTTGCCGTTTTGTTTTTCATTCCGAAAGCTCCTCCGTCCGCCCGAAATTTGAGCGATTATTCACAGACATTATATCACAAAATTCGCGATTTGTAAATAAACCGACGGGAAAAAGCGCATTTTAACCGTTAATTGCCTTTTATTCACAAAAATCGCTCTTTGATTTTTTGCAATTTCACTAAATATTTATATTGCCCTTGAAACGCGAATAGAAATCGTATATAATGTATTTTGTATTGTTGCGCAGTTTGCGCGCATGAGCTTTTTTAAAAGTCGCAAAGGGGTGAGGCGTTTTGGCGAATTTCCGTCACGAGATTAAGCTGCTGCTTTCTTATCCCGACTATCTGGCGCTTAAGCCGAAGCTCTCGGCGCTTTTGCCGACCGACCCCAACGCGGGGCCCTCGGGCGAATATTTCATACGCAGCCTTTATTTTGACGACGTGAACAAAACGTCTTATTTTGAGAAGCTGGCGGGAGTCGCCGACAGAAAAAAATACCGCGTCAGAATTTATAACCAAAGCGACGAGACGATAAAGCTCGAATGCAAGGAGAAGCGGGGAGACCGGATCAGAAAGCGCTCGACGGGGATCAGCCGCGAGTGCGCCGAAAAAATGTCGCTCGGCGATTTCTCTCTGCTCGACCTTTACGACGACCCGCTTTGCCGCGAGGTCTCGGCTTTGGCGCACGGAAAGCTGCTTAGACCCTCGGTCGTCGTCGATTATGACCGCGAGGCGTTTTTGCACCCGGTCTCAAACGTTCGCCTGACCTTTGACAAGGCGCTTCACGCGGGCATAAAAAGCCCCGATATCTTCGACGAGCAATTAACGACCGTCCCTGTTTTTGCCGACGGCTCGATAATATTCGAGGTCAAATATGACGACGTTCTGCCGAAGTTCATTCAGGGCGTCATCGCCGGAGCGCGCGGCTCAAAACTGGCGCTTTCAAAATTCACTCTCTGCCGCGACAGGCTTGCGGCGTTCAAACCAAAATACTGACAAAAGGAAGGAACAGTTATGCAGTCAATACGCTCGGTTTTACGCGAATCAATCGAACAACTCGGCCTCGTCGAGCACCTCACCGTCGCCTATATTTTGGTGTCGCTTCTTTGCGCGGCCCTCTGCTCGTTGGTGATATATTTTGTCTATAAGCTGTTTTACCGCGGCGCGGTTTACAGCGAGAATTTCGCCGTTCTGATAGTTATGACGACGGTTATAACCGCTTTCATTACCATAACCATCGGCTCGAACCTCGTTCTCTCGCTCGGAATGGTCGGCGCTCTGTCCATCGTTCGTTTCCGCTCGGCGGTCAAAGACCCCCTCGACGTCGGTTTTCTTTTCTGGGGAATAGCCGTCGGAATAACCTCGGGCGCGGGGCTTTATCCTTTCGCCGTGATCGCCACCGCGGCGATAGCGCTCTGCTATATTCTTTTCTGCCTTTGCGCAAGGGGCAGGCGCACATTCGTCGTTGTGATAAAATATGAGGACAAGGCCGAGGAGGAGCTCGAAAAGCTGCTCGGCGAGGTTCACGGAAAGCTGAGAGGCAAGGCGAAATATAAGGGCGAGAACGAGCTTACCGCCGACGTTCGCTTTAAAAAGAAAAACGCGAACCTGCTTGATCGCTTCACCGCTATCGAGGGCGTGACCTCGGCGGTGATGGTTGAATATACCGGAGAGTGAGGAGGGCTTTTATGACCGTTTCACCGACAAGAAAAAGGCTTGAGCGCCGCCGCGGCAGGCTTTTGTTAGCGCTCGGAGTTATTGAGCTTTTATCGGCGCTTATTTGGCGCGACGTTACCGACCTTGATTTTGCCGAGGGCAAAAAAGCCTCGGGCGTTATCAGCGCGCTGACCGCCGTTGCGTTTTTGTCGCTCGGGATACTTCATATACGCGAATCTAAAGACAAATAGTAATATTTGCGTGGATTTTTACAAAGCGGCATATAAAAGCGAGGCAGAATTACCGGCTTGGTTCCGTTTATCCGTATGCGGCTTTTGATGTGCGCGCTTCTAAACAAAAAAGCAGACGATATCCGTCTGCTTTTTATTTTGCGGCTTTAAACGCTCATTCCTGCTCGTCGTCGAGGTCTTCCGGCTCCTCCGAAATTTCGGCCTCCTCGGCGGCTTCTTCGGCGGCCGCGGCCTCGGCGAGCTGCGCAAGCTCCTCGGGAGAAAGCTGCTCGACCTCCTCTATCTCGGCCTCGTCGTCGTGGGCGGCCGAAGTGAACGCGGCGACCCGTCTGTCGGGAGAATCCTTGGTGCGCATGATAGTTACGCCGCCGGAATATCTGCCCATCACGCTGATGTCGCACACTCTGACGCGGATTATGATGCCGTCGTTCGAGATCAGAATGACGTCCTCGTCGTCGTCAACGACCTTTATTCCGCAGACGTCGCCCTTTGCGCCGCCGGTCTTATAGTTGAGTATTCCGTAGCCCCCGCGCCTTTGCTTGCGATACTGCTCGGGATCGACGCGCCTGCCGTAGCCCTTGTCGGTCACGGTAAGAACGAGCGCGCCCTCTCTTAAAGCCTCCATCGAAACGACCTCGTCGTCGTCTCTGAGCTTTATCGCCCTGACGCCGTGAGCCGAACGGCTCATCGCCCGAAGCTCGCCCTCGTCGAAGCGGATTATTCTTCCCTTTTTGGTCGCGACCAAAAGCTCGTCGCGGCCCGAGGTCATCAAAGCGCCCCTGATCTCGTCGCCCTCGTCAAGCCCGATGGCGATAAGTCCGTTTTTGCGGACGTTCTGATAGCTTGAAAGCGCGGTGCGTTTTATCTTGCCGTTTTTGGTAACCATGGTGACAAAGCTGCCGTCGTCGAAATCGCGGCAATAAAGCATTGCGGCGACCTTTTCGCCGTTTTGCAGCGGCAAAAGATTGATAACGTTGGTGCCTCGGCCCGCCTTGGCGCCCTCGGGAATCTCAAAGCATTTCAGCTTGTACATAATTCCCCGGTCGGTAACGAACAAAACGTTGTCGTGCGTCGAGCAGACGTGCATAGAGGCGACAAAATCCTCCTCGCGCTGCTTCATGCCCGAAACGCCTCGCCCGCCGCGGCGCTGGACAGAATATTCCGACGAGCTGGTGCGCTTGATATAGCCGTTGTTTGTCAGCGAGATAACGTTCATATCCTCGGGAATGAGGTCTTCGATATCGACCTCGCCCGAGACCGACTGGATCTCTGTTCTTCTTTCGTCCGAGAACTTCGCGGCGATATCCTCGCTCTCGGAAACAACAATGTCGATGACCCTCTGGCGGTTTGCAAGAATGTCTTCAAAGTCTCTGATCTTTTCCTCCAAAGCGGCGAGCTCGTCGTAAATCTTCTGGCGCTCGAGCCCCGAAAGCTGGATAAGACGCATATTCGCGATGTATTCCGCCTGAATTTCGGTGATGCCGAAGCGCTCGATAAGCGCGGCTTTTGCCTCGGCGGGACCCGCTGAGGCGCGAATTATCTTTATTACCTCGTCGATATAGTCGAGGGCGATGACAAGGCCCTGCAAAATGTGCTCGCGCTCTTTTGCTTTTTTAAGGTCGTATTGAGTTCTTCTTGTGATGACCTCTATTTGGAAGTTTAAGTATTCGGTGAGAATCTCTTTGAGGCTCAAAACCTTCGGAACGCCGTTGACGAGCGCAAGCATGATAACTCCGACAGTGTCCTGAAGCTGAGTATACGAGAACAGCTTGTTGAGGACTATCTGCGGGTTGGCTTCTTTTTTGAGCTCGATAACTATTCTCATTCCCGAGCGGTCGGATTCGTCGCGGAGATTGTGGATTCCGTCCACCCTTTTATCCTTGACGAGCTGGGCTATCGACTCGATGAGCCTCGCCTTGTTGACCATATAGGGTATCTCGGTGACGATTATGCAGTTTCGGCCGTGAATTTCTTCGATGTTGGTCTTTGAGCGCAGGGTGATCTTTGCGCGGCCTGTGGCATAGGCGGCGCGAATGCCCGCTCTGCCCATGATTATGCCGCCAGTCGGAAAATCTGGGCCCTTTATATGCTCCATCAGCTCCTCAAGGGTGCAGTCGGGGTTTTTCGCGACCAGCTTTAAGCCGTCGATGACCTCGCCGAGATTGTGCGGTGGAATATTTGTCGCCATTCCGACCGCGATGCCGACCGAGCCGTTGACCAAAATATTCGGATATCTTGACGGCAAAACCTTGGGTTCCTGCAATCTGTCGTCATAGTTCGGCATCCAGTCGACGGTATCCTTGTCGATATCCGTCAGCATATTCATCGCCATTTTCGCCATCTTCGACTCGGTATAACGGTAAGCCGCCGGCGGGTCGCCGTCGACCGAGCCGAAGTTTCCGTGACCGTCTACCAAAGGATAGCGCATCGAGAATTTCTGCGCAAGCCTTACCATGGCGTCATAAACCGAAGCGTCGCCGTGAGGGTGATAGCGGCCGAGCGTGTCGCCGACGGTGGTGGCGCACTTTAAATATTTTTTGTCGGGGGTCAGCCCGTCCTCATACATCGTATAGAGAATGCGGCGGTGCACCGGCTTCAAACCGTCCCTGACGTCGGGCAGCGCGCGCTGGATTATTACCGACATCGAATAGGCGAGAAAGCTGGAGCGCATCTCGTCGTTAAGCTCTTTCAAAACGATCTTTTTGTCTTCTGCGAACAAAAAATCAACTTCTTTCTATGTATTTTGAATTTTCAGATATTAAGCGCCGTTTTCAAAACCGAGACGTCGCGGTCGTTAAGCGCCGATTTGGGTATCACCGCGCTCGTTTTGCTTGTGAAAACTCCGATGATCTTTTCGGTCTCTACCGCCCGAAAATTTTTTTCGGAAAGCAGGATCACCGTCGGCGCTATCTCGGGCAGAGGCTTTTTTGCTCCGCTCTCGTCGGGCTCGAGGAATTTTTCGTCGCTCTCGGGCAAAACGGTCGAGATCTCTATCCTGTCGTCAAAAAGCGTCAGAACGTAGTTGTCGTCCTTTATCGCTTCAAGGGCGCGCTCGGTGGTTTTTCGCTCGATGCCCGGCGTCAGGAAAATGCAGACTATCGCGCCGACGCACACTGCTATGCAGATATACCCGACGGTGAAATAAGGGTCGATCCATATCTGCTGCAAAAAGAGTATCAGCGGGATCAGAAACGCGCACGCCTTGATGTAGGTGAATTTTCTGCGGTACATTTTCTGATAGAGATCGTATCCCTCAAGCCATTCCTCCGGCTTTATGGGATATAACAGCTTCAATTTTTCCATTTATCTTCTCCAAAAAGTAATATTTGATTATAATATAACGGAAAGTAAAATCAGAAGTCGAGATTTTCGGCAAACTGAGCGTTTTTCTCGATGAATTCTCTCCTCGGGTTGACCTTGTCGCCCATTAAAATGGTGAAGGTCTCGTCGGCTCTTACGGCGTCGTCGAGGGTTATTTTCAGAATCGTTCTCGTTTCGGGGTCCATGGTGGTCTCCCAAAGCTGCTCGGGGTCCATCTCGCCGAGACCTTTATATCTCTGAACGTCGCACTTTCCGCCGAGCTCCGCAGTATAAGCGTCGCGCTCCTCGTCCGAGAAGGCATAGCGCACCTGCTTGCCCTTGGTGATTTTGAAAAGCGGCGGCTGAGCGATATAAATGTGTCCCTCCTCGATGAGCGGGCGCATAAATCTAAAGAAGAATGTAAGAAGCAGCGTTCTGATGTGGCAGCCGTCAACATCGGCATCGGCCATGATTATGACCTTGCCGTATCTTAGCCTCGAAATGTCGAAATCCTCGCCGATTGAGGTGCCGAGGGCGGTAACTACCGGCGTCAGCTTGTCGTTTCCGTAAACGCGGTCGATCCTCGCCTTTTCGACGTTGAGCATTTTTCCCCAAAGAGGGAGTATCGCCTGATATTTTCTCTCGCGTCCCTCTTTAGCCGAGCCGCCGGCCGAATCTCCCTCGACGATGAAAATTTCGGTCTGAGAGGGGTCCCGCTCCGAGCAGTCGGCCAGCTTTCCGGGCAGCGACGCCGATTCGAGCGCGGATTTTCGCCTTGTAAGCTCTCTTGCTCGCTTCGCAGCTTCTCTTGCGTTCTGGGCTTGAACCGATTTGTCAAAAATAGTCCTTGCTATCGCGGGATTCTCCTCAAGATAGTTCATCAGCTTCTCGGTCACAAGCGCCTCAACGAACGGCCTGACCTCGGGGTTGCCGAGCCTGCCCTTTGTCTGTCCCTCGAATTCGCAGTTTGTCAGCTTGACCGAAACTATCGCGGTCAGCCCCTCGCGAACGTCCTCGCCGAGCAGCTTTACGCCGTCTTTTAAGAGGCCGAATTTTTTGCCGTAGTCGTTTATTACCTTAGTCAGCGCGTTTTTGAAGCCGGTCTCGTGAGTTCCGCCGTCGGGCGTGTGAACGTTGTTTGCAAAGCTGAGCACCAGCTCGTTATAGCTGTCGTTATACTGCATCGCGACCTCGGCGGTATAGTCGTCCTTGGTGCCGCTGACATATATGACCTCGGGGTTCAAGACGTCGAGCCCGCGGGTCTCATGAATGTGGGTGACGAATTCGCGGATTCCGCCGTTGTATTTCAAATCGACGGTATTGTCGCCGCCCTGCCGCCTGTCGGTAAAGACTATCCTTACGCCGGCGTTCAAAAACGCCTGCTCGCGAAGCATTTTTAAAAGCGTTTCATAGTCGTATTCGGTAGATTGCTCGAAGATGAGCGGGTCGGCCTTGAAAACGATGGTGGTGCCGGTCTCGTCGGTGTCGCCGACGATCCCGAGATCTTTTTCATAAGCTCCGCGCTCGAAGCGCTGATAATAGATGTGCTTGCCGTCCTTGACGGTAAGCTCGAGCCACTCGGAAAGCGCGTTTACTACCGACGCGCCGACTCCGTGAAGTCCTCCCGCGACCTTATATCCGCCGCCGCCGAATTTTCCGCCCGCGTGCAGAACCGTGAAAACAACGGTCGCCGCCGAGATCCCCTCTTTCGGGTGGATGCCGACCGGTATTCCTCGGCCGTTATCCGTCACCTTAACGATATTGTCGGGCAAAAGCTCAACGTCGATTCGGTCGCAATATCCGGCGAGCGCCTCGTCGATAGAGTTCGTTACGATCTCATAAACAAGGTGGTGAAGCCCTTTCGGACCCGTCGAACCGATATACATTCCCGGGCGCTTGCGAACGGCTTCCAAGCCTTCAAGAACCTGAATTTCACTCGCGTCATAGTTGTTCGACTTGTCAACAGCCGTCGCGTTGACGTTTATCTCTTCAAATTCGTTCAAAACACTTTCTCCTTTTCTACTGATTGTTATATAAAATATAATTATTACCTTATGTTATTGATATCTCTTATGCGTTTTCTGACCGTTTCGGCGGCTATGCCCAAAATATAGACACGCTCGGTGAGGTCGCTGTCAAGGCTGACGACGAAGCTCTTCGGAAGCTCGTATGAGCAGGTTATGACCCTGCCGGCTTTTCCCGCCGAGGCGAGATATTCGCGGGTTATTTTAGAGGTCGAAGCCTTTTCTATATCCATCACCGCGACGACGTTTTTTGAATCGACGGTATGGCCGTTTCCGAGGTGGAGCGTCATAAAAAAGCCTCCGTTCACTTTGTTAAAATGCTTCCGGCTTTCATTTCAAAGCGCTTTCCCCTCAGCCTTGAGACAGGCTCGCAGCAGGTTATGAAAATCTGCATACCCTTTAATTTTGAGATGATGAACTCGCGCCGCGACCTGTCAAGCTCGGATAAAACGTCGTCCAGAAGTATCACCGGCATATCCTTTGTCTCCTCGTTGAGAATGAACGCCTGACCGAGCTTCATTGAAAGCGCCGACGAGCGGTTTTGCCCCTGCGAGCCGAAATCCTTTGCCGAGGCGCCGTTCACCGTGACCAAAACATCGTCGCGATGGACCCCCGCAAGCGTGAACCCGACCCGAATATCCTCCTGACGGTTTTTTCTGAGCAGGGAAAGATATTCGCCCGAAAGCTCGCCCGACCAATCCTCTTTTCCCTCGAGGTCGGAAAAAACGGTCGAAAGATATTTTAAATCGAGCTGCTCCTTGCCCTTTGAAATTTCATCGTAAAGCCTGCGGGCAAAGATCGCCAGCTTTTTGGTGTACTGATATTTCAGCACCGAGATATACGCACCGAGGCGGGCCATCTGCTCGTCCCAAACGTCAAGATCGTCGGGCTTGGAAATTCCCTGAGCGATGTTTTTTAAAAGGGTATTTCGCTGCAAAAGAACGTTTTCGTATTTTGCAACGGTCCGCGAATACGCGGGCTTTATCTGAGAGATACAAAGGTCGATGAAGGCGCGGCGGTTTTCGGGCGAGCCCTTTGAAAGCTCTAAATCCTCGGGGGTGAAGACCACGCACTTTAACGCCCCGAAAAGCTGGGTCATATATCTCAGCTTAACGCCGTTCAGCAGGATTTTTCGCTCTTTCGGGTTTTTTGAAAGCACCGCCTCGACGGTCTGCTCGCGCTCGTTGTCAAAAAGAGTGAGCGAAAGCCTTGCAAAGTCGCCGTCAAAAGCGACCATATCTTTTTCCTTGGTGCCGCGAAAGCTCTTTGCCCCCGAAAGTATCCATATTGCCTCGATGAGATTCGTTTTTCCCTGGGCGTTTTCGCCGTGAACGATGTTTACGCCCTCGGACGGCGAAAGAGATATGTTTTTCAGATTTTTAAAGCCGTCGGCTGAAAAGCTGAGAATACGCATAACCTTTTCTCTTTTTTTAAATTATCTCAATCTCGGCGTCCGCTTCGGGAATTGAAACAACGTCGCCGCTTCTGAGCTTTTTTCCTCTCATCAAGCATACCTCGCCGTTCACCGAAACCCTGCCGCTTTGAATTATCTCCTTCGCGATGCCGCCGGTCTCGGTAAATCCCGCAAATTTAAGCAAAGAATCCAGCTTTATGAATTCCCCGCGGATCTCGATTTTTTGGCGCTCGCTCATTTTTATTCGCTCCGAAGCCTTACCGGCAAAACAAGATAAGTATACTCGTCGCCGTCAACCGGAACGATTTTCATCGGAAGCGTTCCGCTGTTCATCAAAAGTTTTATCTTCTCGTCCTTGATAACTTTAAGAGAATCCAAAAGGAATTTGCAGTTAAAGCCTATCTCTATCTTCGGCCCCGTAATGTCAGCCGGGTTCTCGTCGTTTATCTTTCCGATAGATGTCTGGCAGCTCACCTTTAACGAGCCGTTATCGAAAACGCAGCGCACCGGCATTTTTATTCTCTCGTTTATAAGAAGCGAGGCTCTTTCAAGGCAGTCGATAAGCTCGCGCTTATTGATTATTACCTCGGTGACGCTGTTTTGCGGGATAGACCCTCTGTAATTGTGGAATTCGCCCTCTAAAAGCCTTGAAAAAACGGTGTAGCCCGAAAAATCGAAAACTACCTGCTTTTTGGTGACCCTTACGGCACATTCAAGGTCGTCCTCGTCTTTTAAAAGGCGCGAGACCTCCTGAAGCGTTTTCGCGGGGACTATGAATTTCATGTCACCATCGATCTTAACGCTTTCGGTTCTGACCGCAAGCCTGAAGCCGTCCAACGCGACGACGTTGAGCCTGTTTCCGGTTATCTCAAAAAGCTCGCCTTTTAAAATGGGCTTGGTATCGTTCGTTGAAACTGCGAAAACTGTCTCGTTAATGAGGCTTTTTAAAACGCCCTGAGAAAGTTTTATCTCCTCTCCCTCGTCAAGCTCGGGAATAGAGGGATATTCCTGAGCGCTGAGGGCGGTTATCGTATATTCGGTCACTCCGCCGATTATCGTGACCGCTAAGTTTTCGGCGACGTCGATTTCAATTTCGTCGCTCGGCATTCTTTTGACGATATCGGAAAACAGCCTTGAATTGACGACAAGCTCGCCCGAATCGGAGGAAACGACGGGGATAGCGGTGTTGATGCCTATTTCGAGATCGTAGCCGGTGAGGATAAGCGTTTCGTTTGCAAGGCGGAGCTTTACGCCCTCGAGCGCTGGGATCGTCGATTTGTCGGCCGCGGCCTTTGAAACGTTTACGAGCGCCTCATAAAGAGCCTGTTTGTTGCAGATTATTTTCATAACTATTCTCCTTTTGATTATTTGACGATTTTATTATCGGTAATCTCGTATCAGAGATTTTTATGGTTTAAAAAGCCGGCTGCTCCGAAGAAAATTTTCTCTTTTTAAAGAACATATAAATAAATATTTTTAGTAATAGTATTAGAGCCGGTTAAAAAGTTGAAAGGCAGGTCAAAGCGTTTTGCACTCGGAAATTTTCGGACAACATTTTTTCAACCGAGGTTTTAAAAATTTTTGAAAGATATTTTTTGATTTGAAAATTTGAAAGGCGGTCGGTTGAATGTTCAAAACTTTTTGAAAAAATCCCGATCTTTGAAAAATTTCGGTTGAAAATGTAAAAAACCGCTTTGATTTTGCGCGACTTCGCCGTTTTTATTGTTGAAAAAACGGTTGAAATCTTGAAAGTTATATCTGTTTTAAGCTGTTGATGATGTCCTCGACGGTCTCGCGCATATCACTGTTCTTTTTTATCAGGTCCTTGACGTCGGCATAGCTTATCGTCATGGTAGAGTGATTTCTTCTGAATTCCTCGCCGATGGCGGTGAACGACATTCCCTTGACCTCGCGGACGATATAAATAGCGACCTTTCTTGCCAAAGAAATCTGCGCGTTGCGGTTTGCCGATCTTAGATCCTCGGCCTGAACGCCGAAGGAAGCGCTGACTTCGTTTAAAATCCTATCGACGGTTATCTCGGCGGGCTGAGCGTCGATGAGCGTTTCTTTTATCACCCGCTGAGCCATCGAAATTGACGGGCTTTCGTTTGAAAACATAGTGAGGCCCTTTATCTTATTCACGGCGCCCTCAAGCTGACGGATGTTGTTCTTTATTTTCTCGGAAATTATCCTCGCGACAGGGTCGGGGAGATTTAAGTCCAAAAGTTCGGCCTTGCGCTTGACTATCGCCATTCTCGTTTCAAAATCCGGCGGCTGGATATCTGCCTGAACGCCGAGGGCAAAGCGAGTTTTAATTCTCTCCTCAAGTTTTTTAATACGGTTAGGCGAAATATCCGAAGTTATTACAATTTGTTTACCGGCGTTGTAAAGCTCGTTGAAGGTGTGGAAAAATTCTTCCTGAGTCATTTCCTTGCCGGCGATGAACTGGATATCGTCCACCAAAAGATAATCGGCGCTGCGGTATTTTTCGTGGAAGGTATATGTATCCTCGTCGGTGATGGCTTTGACGAGCTCGTTCGTGAAGCTCTCGCCGGTGGTGTAGATTATTTTCAGGTTAGGAAAATTCGCCTTGACCTCGTGCTCAATGGCTTTTAAAAGGTGGGTCTTTCCGAGGCCCGAGTCGCCATAGATGAAAAGAGGGTTGAAAACTGTGCGCTCGCGGTTTCCGACGGCTTTTTTGCCCGAGACCGCGATGCAGTAAGCATAGGCGAGCTCGTTTGATTTGCCCTTGATGAAGTTTTCAAAGGTCAGCTCGTAATCGCTGCGCTGGTGGCTTGAAAGAAGGTCGGCCATGCGCTGCTCGATTTCGTTGAATCCGTCCGAGTCGTCTTTTTTGGCGGGGTCGCCGCTCACGACGAATTCAATCGCGACCGGAAAGCCTGCGACCTGTTCAAAGGCGCGGCGCAAAGTCTCTCCGTATGCTTCCTCGGTGGTGCGGCGCATAAAGTCGTTTGAGGCCGCCAAGACCGCCACGCCGTTCTCGAATTTCTGAGCTTCAAGCGTCTTTATCCATTTGTTATAGCCCACTTCGCTTACCTTCGGATCAGATTGGCAGACGCGCTTGACGTTTTCAAAAAGCTCGTAAAAAGAATCCATTTTTTTCGTCCCTTCCGATTTGAATTTCTGAGAAGATTTTTAAAATTAAAATTTGCGGTTCCGAATTTTTGAGACTTCGGCGCCGTTCATACAAAAATCGGGCATACTGCCCATATTCATTTTCACATAATATATGATAGCACATTTCTCAAAAAATTTCAAGTAAAATATATTTATAATAGTATGGACTTTTCCGCCCGATTTATGGTATAATTAAACAAAATCGGGTTTAATGAGCCCCACGTCAAGAAATTTTTTCGCTTTTCCTATTGACAAGCGCCCGAAAAGTGTTATATAATACTACCTTGTAAGGGCATCTGCCGGCGGATTCTGTTATTTTGGCAGCAAGTCCGATCATCATCAAAAAAGGGGGCAAGAGAAATGGCTCAAATCAAAAGAACCTATCAGCCTAAGAAGATACACAGAAAGAAAGAGCACGGCTTCTTTAAAAGAATGGCAACCAAGAACGGTCGTAAGGTTTTGGCGCGCAGACGCGCAAAGGGAAGAGCAAAGCTCACCTATTGAATGAGAAACGGAAAATAGAAAATAGACGCCCGACGGGTTCTATTTTCTATCTTCTCTCGTCATGTCCGACCACATAGCTATGTGGTCTTTCTTTTTAGAATCGGCGCGCAGGGGGTATATCGTGCTTTACACCGAAATTCTTAAAGACCCCGCGGTCTTTTCAAAGCTCTATAAAAAAGGAAAAAAGACGGCGGGCACCGGAATATCGGCGTTTTATCTTTCAAACAAGCGCCCGTTCAACCGGTTCGGCATAACCGCCGGGAAAAAAGTCGGCGGGGCGGTCGAACGCAACCGCGCCAAGCGGATCATACGCGCGGCGTACCGAAAAAACGAGCTTTTATTGCCTTTGGGATATGATATAGTTTTTGTAGCGAGAGCGGAAATTTTGGAGAAAAAGTCCACCCAGCTCGACGGGTTCTTTTCAAGACTGTCGGCTTCGATGAAAAAATCGGTATGAAAAAAATCGAACTTTGGCTGATACGCTTTTATCAGAAATACATTTCGCCGTTTAAAAAGCCCTGCTGCAAATACTATCCGTCCTGCTCGGAATACGCCTTTGAGGCCGTTGAAAAGCACGGCGCGATAAAGGGCCTTATGCTCGCCGCGTGGAGGATCGCCCGGTGCAACCCATGGAGCGGCGGGGGAATAGATCATGTTCCCGAAAAATTTCATTTCTATACGCTGAAGGGCGAACAAAAAAGAAGAGAGTCCGGCGCAAAGCCGCAAAAATAATCGGAAGGACAGACTTTTTGTTATGATGAGAATAATCGCGATCCCCTTCGGGTGGATCATGAGGGCTTGTTACCTCCTTGTTAAAAACTACGGCGCCGCGCTGTTCATATTCACCGTTATAATCAGACTGATAATGCTTCCCTCAAGCATTAAGCAGCAAAAATCTTCGGCGAAGACCGCAAGGCTTCAGCCGAAGCTCGAACAGATAAGAAAAAAATACGCCAACAACCGCGACAAGCTCAACGAAGCCACGATGGAGCTTTACAACGAGGAGGGCATCAGCCCGACCGGCGGCTGCGGCTCGATGATAATAACCTACGTCATTCTGTTTGCGATAATCGAGGTCGTATATGCGCCGCTCAGCTTCATTTCGGGGCTTCCCTCCGAAAAGGTCAGCGCCGCTTCTCAGACCGTCGCAGACTGCTATGTTATCTCTCAGGCCGTCGCAAACGACGTTCCCGAAGGCTTTGCCGCCGCGCCGACGCTTTCTCAGCGGATTGACGAAAACACTAACCTTTCGGACCTCATCTCGGGGCTCAACGAAAATTTAAACGAGCGCCAGAGGATACCCGAGGAGCGCCTCGAGGGCGTTATTTCGGCGTTTGAGCAAAACCCGGGGCTCGACGAATATTTCAACGACGAAAAGAAGGTCTCAAAGAGGCTGCTTGCAGGCGGCACCGCAAGGGCCGAGCTTATCGTTTTGTCGGTGGCGAAGGATTATCCGCAGCTTTTCGACAGCGAGGTCGCAAACTTCTGCGAGGACTTTAACTATACCTTCCTCGGCTTCTATCTCGGCGAATACCCGAGCTGGACTTCGATCTATATTCTTATCCCGATACTCTCGTTCGTGTTCCAGATCCTCATGACCGTTATTTCTCAGCTTATGATGAAGCGCAACGGTCAGGCGAACGGAATGGGCAAGGGCATGATGGGTATGCTTTACGCGCTGCCGGTAATCTCGTTCATCATCGCGTTCAGCTTCCCCGCGGGAATCGGTATTTACTGGATATTCTCGTCGGTGGTATCGCTTATGCAGACCGTCGCGCTGAACCTTTACTTCACTCCGGCGAGAATGGAGAAGATCCTTGCAAAGGAATCCTCGAAGAAAAAGAGAAAACCGTCTATCTATCAGCTTGCGCTTGAGCAGCAAAAGGCTCAGCAGGGCGGCTCGTCGAGCCTTCTTGAAGACCTTGATTCACCCGACGCTCCGGCGAAGCTGTCGAAAAACGAGCGCAAAGAGATCGAGCGCCAGAAGATCAACGAGGCCCGCAAAAAGCTGGCCGCCGACGATGAGGACGACGTTGACCCGAGAGTTATCGAGGCGCGCCGCAAGATGGCGGAGAAGTACGGAGACGATTATTGATAGTCGGATGGCGGACGCCATTGCTATATAAAGACGGCGGACAGCACCCAAGCACGGGGCATCAAAAATTTGCGCGTCGCCGTCGGGAACTTAAAAAGGAGGCAAAATGATGAAGCAGGTTTTTACCGCGAAAACAGTCGATGAAGCCAAAGCGCTTGCCGCGCAGGAGTTCGGAACATCAGTTGAAAATATCGCCTTCAACGTTTTGGAGGAGCCTAAAAAGGGTCTTTTCGGAATGAAGGGCGAGGCCAAGGTCGAGGCGGAATATGAAAAATCAAAGCCCGAGCTTGCAGCCGATTATATCGTTTTGGTGATGAAGTCGATGGGATTTGAAGACCCTACCGTCGAAATCTCCGATATCGAGGGCGGCTCGCTTCTTGAGATCAAGGGCGAGGGCGTTGAGGGAATCATCGGCCGCAGAGGCGAAACTCTCGACGCGCTCCAATATCTCGCGTCGCTGGTCGCAAATCGAAGCGATAAGAGCTATTACAGAATAGCCACCGATTGCTGCGGCTTCAGGGCAAAAAGAAAGGTCCAGCTTGAGGAGCTCGCGAAAAAAATGGTCAACAAGGCGAAAAGGACCGGAAGGACCGTCGCTTTGGAGCCGATGAACCCCTATGAGAGAAGAATCATCCACGCCGCCGTTTCGGAGATCGAAAACGCGACGAGCCGCTCGGTCGGCGAAGAGCCTTACAGAAAGGTGCTGATAAGCTCGACCGAAAGGACCGGATATCACAGCAGAAGGCCCGACGGCAGAAACGATCGCAAAAACAACGGCCGCCGCGGCGGACGCAGACGCGAGGATTTCAAGGCGAGGTCGCTTGACATCTCCTCGACCTTTGAAAGGGATTACAAGAAGCCGAAGCCCGAGGACGAGATCGGCAGCGGGCTTTACTCCAAGATCGAATTTTAATTTCAAAAAGGCGGCTTCTTTTTCGGAATGCCGTCTTTTTCTTCGCGGAGGTTTTTTGCGCCTCCGCCGAAAGGAGCTTTTATGTCAACGATCGCCGCGATATCAACGCCGGCGGCAGCGGGCGGCATCGCCGTTATAAGGGTCTCGGGCGAAAGGTCGCTTGAGATCGCCGAAAAGCTGTTTTTGCCGTTCGGCCCGAAGCGTTTATCAGATATGCCCGGACACTCGTGCGCCTATGGCAGAATAGTTTCGGGCGGAGAAACGCTCGACGACGTTTTGCTGACGGTTTTCAGAGCGCCTAAGAGCTATACCGGCGAGGACATTGTCGAGATATCCTGCCACGGAGGGATATATGTTACCCGAAGGATTTTGCGCGAGGTCATCGCCGCGGGCGCCGAGCCTGCCGAAGCGGGGGAGTTCACAAAGCGGGCGTTTTTGAACGGCAAGCTGTCGCTGACTCAGGCCGAGGCGGTCGCCGACATCATCAGCGCCGAGGGCGAAAGCGCGCTTCAAAGCGCAAACATGATGCGCGAGGGAGCGCTTTTCAAAGAGATAAAAAAGGTCTCGGAACGTTTGATATCGCTGCTTGGGGGGCTTTCGGCATGGACCGATTATCCCGACGAGGACCTGCCCGAGACCGAGCCGAAAGAAATAGGATCGGCGCTTGAAGCCGCCTCGGGCGAGCTTGAAAAAATAATCCGCGACTATGACAGCGGGCTGGTTTTTCGCGACGGAATAAGCTGCGCCATCGTCGGGCGGCCGAACGTCGGCAAATCGACGCTGATGAACGCGCTTTTGGGCTATGAGCGCTCGATAGTTACCGACGCCGCAGGCACTACTCGCGACGTCGTTGAGGAGCAGCTTCGGCTCGGCGACGTGCTGCTTCGCATAAGCGACACCGCCGGACTAAGAGACGCCGACGACGAGGCCGAGCGCCTCGGGGTCAGGCTTGCCGAAAGGGCTTTTTTGAATGCTCAGCTCGTTTTTGCGGTCTTCGACGGCTCGGCGCCGCTTTCCGAGGGCGATTTAAAGCTGCTCGAAAGCCTTAAAGGGCGGCGGCATATCGTTATCGTAAACAAGGCAGATTTGCCGCAAAAAATTGACTCAGAGTATTTTAAAGATGAAAATATACTGAAAGTATCGGCAAAATCATCGCTCGGGCTGGAAAAGATC
Organism: uncultured Clostridia bacterium; assembly: GCA_947623585.1. Classification (GTDB taxonomy): domain Bacteria; phylum Bacillota; class Clostridia; order Oscillospirales; family Ruminococcaceae; genus Faeciplasma. The sequence goes on from CANQHA010000004.1 coordinate 107,951, forward strand.
CGCGAGAGGGTTTATGAGATGTTTGGGCTTTCGGGCTATGCGCAAAACCCGGCGGTCTTTGCAAACGAGCGCCAAAAGCTGTGCTGCGACCGCGCGCTCGAACGCGTCAGGCAGGCGCTTTCGGCGCTTAAAGAGGGCGAAACGCTCGACGCGGTGACGGTTTTGGTCGACGGCGCCGCCGAGGCGCTTTTGGAGCTTACCGGAGAAAGGGTCACCGACGCCGTTGTAAACGACGTATTTTCGCGCTTTTGCATCGGGAAGTGACCGCGCCGTGCTCGCAAAAAAGAGGAGGGAGAAAAATGGCCGAAATTCAAAGCTATGACGTCGCGGTCATAGGGGCGGGTCACGCCGGAGTTGAAGCGGCGCTCGCCTGCGCGCGGCTGGGGCTTAAAACCGCGATATTCACCATTTCCCTCGATTCGATAGCGAATATGCCCTGCAATCCGTCTATCGGCGGCACCGCGAAGGGTCACCTCGTTCGCGAGATCGACGCTTTGGGCGGAGAAATGGCTAAGGCCGCCGACGCGACCTTTTTGCAGAGCCGCGTTCTGAACCTCGGAAAGGGCCCCGCCGTTCACAGCCACCGCGTTCAGGCAGACCGCGTGAAATATCACATCTATATGAAGCGGGCGCTTGAAAGCGAGCCGAACCTTGAAATAAGGCAGTCCGAGGTCGTTAAGATAGAGACCGACGGCGAGGGGAGGGTCTGCGGGATTGTTACCCGCCTCGGCACAAAATATGCCGTCCGCGCCGCGATAATCTGCACCGGGACTTATCTTAAAGGCGTGGTACACGTCGGCGAAACGTCTTATGAGAGCGGCCCCGACGCCACGCTTCCCTCGAACGGACTTTCCGAGAGCCTTCGCGCCCTCGGAATAACGCTGCGCCGCTTCAAGACCGGCACGCCGGCAAGGGTGCACCGCCGCAGCATCGACTTTTCAAAGCTGGAGCGCCAAGACGGCGACGAGGATATTTCGCCGTTCTCGTTCGACACAGCGGGGCCGCTTAAAAACACGGTCTCATGCTATATCAGCTATACCAACGCCGAAACGCACCGCATTATTTTGGAGAACCTCGACCGCTCGCCGCTTTATTCCGGCAGGATTGAGGGCGTCGGGCCGCGCTATTGCCCCTCTATCGAGGACAAGGTGGTGCGCTTTTCGGACAAGCCCCGACATCAGCTTTTCATCGAGCCGATGGGGCTTGACACCGAGGAATATTATCTTCAGGGAATGTCGAGCTCGCTCCCCGAGGAGGTGCAGCTGAAGTTCCTCAGAACGATAGAGGGCCTCGAGCACGTCGAGATTATGCGAAACGCCTATGCCATCGAATATGACTGCTGCGATTCGCTCGAGCTTTTGCCGACGCTTGAATTCAAGCGCGTTCCGGGGCTTTTCGGAGCGGGGCAGTTCAATGGCACCTCGGGCTATGAGGAGGCCGCGGCGCAAGGGCTTGTTGCGGGGATAAACGCCGCGATGAAGCTGCTCGGAAAAGAACCCCTCGTTTTGGACCGCACGACCTCTTATATCGGAACGCTCATCGACGACCTCGTTACCAAGGGCGTTTCGGACCCTTACAGAATGATGACCTCGCGCAGCGAATATCGGCTGCTTCTTCGGGAGGACAACGCCGACGAACGCCTTATGCCTTTCGGCAGGCGGGTCGGGCTGGTCTCCGAGCGGCGCTACCTGCGGCTGCTCGAAAAACTGAAAATGATAAACGGCGAGATAAATCGCCTTGAAAACACCAAAATTTCGCCGTCAGAGCGGCTTTCGGAGCTTTTTGTTTCACGTGAAACGACGCCGATAACCGAGGCGACTTCGATTTCAAGGCTTTTAAGGCGCCCGCAGATAAGCTATTCAGACCTTGCGCCGTTCGACCACGACCGCCCCGAGCTTCCCCGCGAGGTTTGGGAGCAGGCGGAGATCAGGATAAAATACGAGGGCTACATCAAGCTCCAGCAGGAGCAGGTCGAGAAGATGCGGCGGTTAGAGGACCGGCTTCTGCCCGAGGGGATCGATTACTCGAAAATACGCGGTTTAAGGCTTGAAGCGGCGGAAAAGCTGCAAAAGGTGCTGCCCCGAAGCGTCGGTCAGGCGTCAAGGATATCGGGGGTGAACCCCGCCGACATCTCGGTGCTTTTGATTTGGCTCGAGCAGCAGCGCCGCGGCTGAGAAGCATTTTAAAAACGAAAGCGAGGCTTGAAAATGAATCTCGTTTCTGAAAGCGAGTTTCGGGCGCTTTTTGAAAGCGCGGGGCTCGACATTGGGCAAAGCTATGAAAAATTCGCGCTTTATGCGGATATGCTCGCCGAAAAAAACGCCGTCATGAACCTGACGGCCATTCGCGAGCCCGCCGAAGTCGCCGAGAAGCATTTTCTTGACAGCTGTCTGTCGCTTAAAATGTTCGAGCTGCCTTTTGGGGCGGAGTTTTGCGACGTCGGTACCGGCGCGGGTTTTCCGGGCGTGCCGATAGCCGTTATGCGTCCCGACATCAAGCTCACGCTGATCGACAGCCTCAACAAGCGGGTGGTTTTTCTCAAAGACCTCTGCGCGGCGCTCGGAATAAGCGCGGAGTGCGTGCACATTCGCGCCGAGGACGCGGGGCGGGGGAGCTTTGCGGAAAAATTCGACGTTGTGAGCGCGAGGGCGGTCAGCCGGCTTTCAAAGCTGTGCGGATACTGCTTGCCGCTTCTTAAGGTCGGCGGGGCGTTTTTGGCACTGAAAGGCTCGGACTGCGCCGAGGAGATAAGCGAGGCCGAAAGCGAGATATCAAAATTCGGCGGAACGCTTGAAAAAACGGTCAGCTATGCGCTTCCGAGCGGCGACCGCCGTACGCTTGTGATAATAAGAAAAACCGAGCGGCGGACGGGAAAACCGGCGAAAAAATAAATCAGCCCCGATAGGGGGCGAGTTTAGGGTAGTTTTAGCGGCATTGGGATTGCTTTTTTATTTGCCTCGCTCGTCGCTCGGCAAATGGGGAACGTATCGGAAAGCGCTATGTTTAGGGGACGCCCTCTCTTGCAAGGCGTCCCCTCTTAAAAAACAATCCACCGGATTGTTTTTTTAATTCACCCCTTGCGGAGCGCACGCTGTAAAGGCTTTCGCAGCCTGCGGGCTGCGACGAGGGGCTCCGCCCCCTCAACCTCTGCAAGCCTTTTGAAAAAGGCTTGAGCGAAAACTTTAAGTTTTGAAATAAGGCTTGACCGAAAACTTTTAGTTTTACTTGTTCAGCGGGATTCTGATGTGATAGTCGAGGTAGTCGTCCGACTGCTTTTTATCGACATTGACGTCAACGCCGGCGATCTGCATCGTCTCGACAGCCTTGTTCACAGTGTTCATGAATAGCCGCAGATCGCGGAAAATCGCGCTTCCCTTGCGGATCCTGCTCTTGTAACGGTCATATTCTATCATCGAATCGATCAGCCGCTCGGCGCTCTCGACGTTTAAATGCCGCCGCGCTATCTGATTTATCGCCGAGACGCGCTTTTCGCTGTCGTCGAGCCGCAAAAGCGCCCGTGCGTGGCGTTCGGTCAGGCCGTGCTCGGTGATAAGCCTGCGCTCGTCGGCCCCCAGCTTGCGAAGCCTCAGCTTGTTCGCGAGCGTAGATTGAGCATATCCGAGCCGCAGCGCCGCGTCTTCCTGCGTCATTCCGTAAAAGTCGATAAGCCGCGCAATAGCATCGGCCTCCTCGAAAAATCCGAGATCCTGCCGCTGAATGTTCTCGACAAGCGACAAAAGCGCCGAGTTTCTGTCGGAAACCTCTGAAACGATGCAGGGGACGCTTTCAAGCCCCGCAAGCATCGCCGCCCGAAGTCGGCGCTCGCCCGCGATAAGCTCGAAGCGGTCGCCTTGACGCCGCACCGAAAGCGGCTGGATCACGCCGTCGGACTTGATGCTCGCCGCAAGGCTTAAAAGCTCGTTCTGCGGGAATTCCTGCCGCGGCTGATAGGGGTTCGGGGCGATCTGCTCGCAGGGGATCTCGAGCACCTTGCCGACGGTCTTCTCCTTTTTTTGCTGAAAAATTGCAGCCATGATCTTCACTTCCTTTAGCCCATTATAACACCGCGCTATGCATATTTCCAGAAGTTTTTTCCGAGCAGTTGCGCCAAAAAAGCGCAGAAAAACCGCCCGAGCGATAAATTGCGCCTCGGGGCGACAGAAAAAGCGCGCGGGTTTTGGGGGATTTGGGGGGAAATTTAGGGGCCCCGCCCCCTCCCCTCTTAGGGGAGGGGGCATTCGCTTTGTCACCTTTTAGACAAACGTGCGGCGGGGGTGGGGTGATAGACGATAGTATCCATATTTTCCGACGGAGGAAAATATGGATACCTTTTACCCGCTTAGCTGCCGCAGGCGCGAACGCAGCCTTACAGTTAGCAATTTTATCCCCGCCTTTGCCGCAAGCCCGCACCGACCGCTTAAAAGGTATTCGCAAAATCCCGCCGCGGGGCTGAATTTTAGCGAATGCTATCGCTCATCACCCCACCCCCGCCACACTGCCTGCGGGCGGGAAAGCTATCGAAGCCCCCTCCCCTCTTAGGGGAGGGGGCGGGTTCCCTCCCTCCCCCCGTTTCACGTGAAACAAAAAATTTCGCGCTACCCCTTGAAATCCCCGTAAAATATGGTATACTGAAAATAATCGAAAATTTTCGGTAAGGAGGCGAAAAAATGGGAAAAATAATCGCGGTGTCAAACCAGAAGGGCGGCGTCGGAAAATCGACGACGGTGGTGAACCTTGCGGCGGCGCTCGGCGGAAAGGGCAAAAAGGTCCTCGTCGTCGATGTTGACGCTCAGGGAAACACGACCACCGGCCTCGGGGTTCGCAAAAGGTCGATAACCCGCACCGTTTACGAGGTCATCATCGGCGCCTGCCGCGCTCAGGACGCTATCGTTCCGACCGCTTTCAAGGGCGTTTCGCTTATATCCTCGGCGCAGAAGCTCGCGGGGGCCGAGATTGAGCTTGCAAACTTTGACAACCGCCTGATGAGGCTTAAAATGCAGCTTTTGACCGTCAAGGACCGCTATGACTTCATTCTTATCGACTGCCCGCCGTCGCTCAGCTTGATAACCCTGAACGCGCTGACCGCCTGCGACTCGGTGCTGATACCCATTCAGTGCGAATTCTATTCGCTCGAGGGCCTTGTTCAGCTCATGGACACTATCAAGAGGATCAAGGACGGCTATAATTCGAGAATGTATATCGAGGGCATTCTGTTCACGATGTATGTCGGCAGGTATAATCTTACGGCGCAGGTCGTCGGAGAAGTGAAAAAATACTTCCCGAACGAGGTCTATGAGACCGTTATCCCGCGCAACGTCGCGCTTTCCGAGGCGCCGAGCCACGGCAAGCCGATAATGTATTACGACCGCGCTTCGCGCGGCTCAGAGGCTTATGAGAGCTTTTGCGTAGAATTTTTGCAGAGGATACGCGAGCGCGGAAGAAAGTAAACCGCATTAACCTTATATTACAAAAAATCAAAACGCTTCGGCGAAAACAAGAGGTGAGAACATGGCACGACAGAAGGTTTTGGGAATGGGAATGGAGGCGCTTTACTATGAAAACGCCGAAAACCAGACCGCTCAGACGCTTAAACTGACCGAGATATTTCCGAACAAGGCGCAGCCGAGAAAGGACTTCGACGACAAGGCGCTCGAGGCGCTTGCGGACTCGATAAAGCAGCACGGGGTGTTGCAGCCGATACTCGTCAGACCGCTTCAAACCGGCGGTTATCAGATCGTCGCGGGGGAGAGGCGCTGGCGCGCTTCGCGGCTTGCGGGGCTTGAAGAGGTCCCCGTTTATGTTAAAGATATCGACGACAGGCAGGCGGCGCGGCTCGCGCTGGTTGAAAATTTGCAGCGCGAGGACTTAAACCCCATCGAGGAAGCCCTCGGATATAAGCAGCTCATGGACGAATCGGGGGCCTCGCAGGAGGAAATATCAAAGGTCGTCGGAAAATCACGCTCGGCCGTCGCAAACTCGATAAGGCTTTTGGGGCTTGACCCCAAGCTGCTCGACCTTGTTAAGAGGGGAGAGGTGTCGCCGGGCCACGCAAGGGCGCTTTTGGCGGTCGAGGATATCTCGCAGCGCGACGAGATCGCTCAGCGGGTCAAAAACGGCGAGCTTTCGGTGCGGCAGGTCGAGGAGCTCGTTAAACGGCTTCCGAAAGAAAAACCCGCGCCGAAGCCTCAGAAAAAGCGGAACAGCTTTTATCACGAGGTCGAGATATCGCTTCGCGAGACAGCCGGCAGGGTTTGCACGGTAAAAGAGAACAAAAAGGGCGGCGGAACGATGACCGTCGAGTTTTACGGAACCGAAGATCTTAGCGCGCTCGCAAAGGCGATCGGTGAGATCGGAAAAGCAGGCGCAGCCATTAAAAATAAGGAGAGAAAAAAATGATCGATATCAAATTTTTAAGGGAGAACCCCGAGGCGGTAAAAGAGAATATCCGCAAAAAATTTCAGGAGCAAAAGGTCGGGCTCGTCGATGAAGTCATCGAGCTTGACAAGCAGTATCGCGCCGCGATAACCGAGGCGGACGGCCTCAGAGCCGACCGCAACCGCCTCTCAAAGCAGATAGGCGGGCTTATGGCGAAAGGTCAGAAAGATGAGGCCGAGGCCGTTAAAAAACAGGTCGCCGAGAGCGCCAAGCGCCTTGAAGAGCTTGAAAAGCTCGAGGAGGAGCTTCAGAAAAAGGTCACCGACATAATGATGATTATTCCGAACATCATCGACCCCGACGTGCCGATAGGAAAGGACGATTCGGAAAACGTCGAGCTCAAGCGCTTCGGCGAGCCGAAGGTGCCGGACTTTGAAATACCCTATCACACCGAGATAATGGAGAGCCTTTCGGGCATCGACATGGACGGCGCAAGAAGGGTCGCCGGCAACGGATTCTATTATCTTATGGGAGATATCGCGCGCCTGCACTCGGCGGTTTTAAGCTATGCCCGCGATTTCATGATCGGGCGCGGCTTCACCTATTGCGTGCCGCCGTTCATGATTCGCTCGGCGGTCGCTCAGGGAGTAATGAGCTTTGCCGAGATGGATGCGATGATGTATAAGATCGAGGGCGAGGACCTCTATCTTATAGGCACCAGCGAACACTCGATGATCGGCCGCTTCATCGACCAGATAATCCCCGAGGAGAGCCTGCCTATCACCCTGACGAGCTATTCGCCCTGCTTCAGAAAGGAAAAAGGCGCTCACGGCTTGGAGGAAAGAGGAGTTTACAGGATCCATCAGTTCGAGAAGCAGGAGATGATCGTCGTCTGCAAGCCCGAGGAGAGCCACGAGTGGTTCTGGAAGCTGCTGCAAAACACCGTCGATCTGTTCAGAACGCTCGATATACCCGTACGCACGCTTGAATGCTGCTCGGGCGACCTTGCGGATTTAAAGGTCAAGTCGGTTGACGTTGAGGCGTGGAGCCCGAGGCAGAAAAAATACTTCGAGGTCGGCTCCTGCTCGAACCTCTCGGACGCTCAGGCGCGCAGACTTAAAATACGCGTAAACGGCGAGAACGGAAAATATTTCGCGCACACTCTTAACAACACCGTCGTCGCGCCGCCGAGAATGCTTATAGCTTTCCTTGAAAACAACCTTAACGCCGACGGCAGCGTTAATATCCCCGAGGTGCTGCGCCCCTATATGGGCGGAATGAGCGTTATCGGCAGATAACTCCGCTTGAAGATTCATAAACATAAACAGCCCCGTCACATTTTCGACATAACCCCGCGAAAGGAGCTATTCATGAAAACACTTAAAGAGGCTTATAAGAACTATTTCACCGTCGGCGCCGCAGTCTCGGCGCACTGGCTCGACGAGGCCGCCGAAACGGTCAAGGCACACTTTAATACGGTCACAGCGGAAAACGAGATGAAGTATAACAGTATTCACCCACACGACTATCAGAAGCCGGATTTTCGCCATATGAGACCGCCCAAGCCGGGCGAAAAGCGTGAGCTTCCGCCCCCGCCGCCGATGACCAACCGCGAAAGATTCGTTCACCCCTCGCTTGAGACCGATTTTTCGTCGGGAGATAAGATCTATAACTTTGCGCGCGAAAACGGCATCGCCGTTCGTGGTCACACCCTTATGTGGCACGGAAACTACCCCTGGGGTATGTTTGAGCAGCTTGAACCTGAGGAACTCGAAGAAAACAGCATTGAGCATTTTAAAATGATGTCTGAGCACTATCCCGACTGCTTCTGTTGGGACGTTGTGAACGAGGCCGTTGACGACCATGGCGGATATCTTCGTGAGACAGTGTTTAAAAAGAAGTTCGGCGATGATTATCTCCCCGAGATATATTCTCTTGCAAGAAAATATTTTCCGAACGCGCTGCTTTGCTGCAACGACTATAACGAGTTCAACCCGCAAAAGCGCGACAGTATCCTTAAACTCATCGGCACGCTCAAAGAGCGCGGGGTCGTCGATGTTGTCGGCTGCCAGTGCCATGTGAACGCTCAGATGGGCGACAAGCAGTTCGACGAGATGCGCCGCGGCTTTGAGATGTATGCGAACACCGGGCTGAGGATACACGTCACCGAGCTCGACGTCAACGCGATCGACTGGAAGAACCCCGACAAGCTGCCCCCCGCCGACCTCGAGCGCAAGGTCACCGAGACCTATTCGAAGCTGTTCGGAATCTTCCGCGAGTTCAGCGACTTCATCGACAACGTTACGCTTTGGGGAGTTTCGGACCGCCACAGCTGGCTGAACCACTTCAAAAACGAAGAGGGCCGCAAGAATTTCCCACTTTTGTTCGACGAGGAGTATAAACCCAAAGAAGCATTACAGGCAGTAATTGATTTTTAACGCAAAAAGCAGACTAAATGGGCGTAATAATAGGAAAAATAGGGATTTAGAGGGGAATATACAAATATGAAGGAACACATAATGAAATTAAATCCCTCTCCGATGGAAAAAATAAGAGAAGGCATAAAAACAATAGAGCTTAGGTTATATGATGAAAAGAGGAGAAACATCTCTGTCGGAGATATTATTGTTTTTATCAATTCAGAGAATTCAAATGACACCTTATCCGTTACTGTAAAGAATATTTTTGTTTATAAGTCGTTTCCTGAGTTATATGATAATTTGCCGCTTTTGAAATGCGGCTATACTGCGGAAAATATTGATACAGCTTCTCCTGATGATATGGAATTGTATTATTCTAAAGAAAAGCAAAATCAATACGGAGTTATGGGAATAGAAATCGCACTCATATAAATCCCGATTTATCCGTCGGGCGGATTTTAAAAGCTCCCTTCTAAGCAAAAAGCAGACGAAAAACTCGTCTGCTTTATTTTTTATCACAAAATCACGCTGACCTCGCCGCTGCAAACCGTGCGCAAAGCCCCTCCGACCCTGACGACAAGGCGGCAGCCGCCGTCGATGTCAACGACCTCCGCGGGGGTCTCGCCGCCCTGTGAGCGAAGCAGGACGCTTTTGCCCAAAAGAATCGAGCGCTCGCGGTATATCGGCACGAATTCGCGCGTTTTAAGCTGCGAAAGCCTTTTGTCAAGGTTTTTCAGTACGTTTTCGAGCAGCCGTTCGCGCGTTGTCCCGTCGGGGTTTGAAAACGCTGCGCCGGCCCGCTCGGCGATCTCTTTCGGAAAGCCGCCCTCGGGCGCTTTGATGTTCACGCCGATCCCGATGACCGCCCAGTCGAGCGCTTGCGAGGCGCCGGTCTCGGTGAGGATCCCGCAGACCTTTTTGCCGCCGATATAGATGTCGTTGACCCACTTGATACCCGCGCGCGGCGAGCCGGTCTCTTCAAGGGCCTCGGCGACGGCGACGGCCGCCGCGGGGGTGATAAGCCCGGCGGTCTCGGCTTCAAGGCCCTTTTTGAGCAGCACCGACAGGTAAAGTCCGCTTTCGGGGCTGAAGAAGCTGCGCCCGCTCCGACCCCTGCCGGCGGTCTGAGAAAGCGCGATGGCGGCGTCTTTGTGACGGCCGTCGGTTTTTGCAAGGCGCTTGAGATAGCTGCTCGTCGAGTCGAGGGTTTTAAACTCTCTCACCCGAAACCCGCAGATAACCCTCTCGCTCAAAGGCTCCATTTGCTCAGCTCCTTTATACGGAATGTTAATTTTTGCAAAAACATTACAAACTGTCGTTAAAATAAATCAACAGTTTGCAATATTTCAAGCTAAATTTACTTTGCGTAGATTATTCTACGGCGATTCGCGGAACTCTCGGGCTTATTCCGCAGACTATCTCATAGCCGATGGTGCCGATTTTTTGCGCAAGCTGATCGGCGGTGATGCTTTCGTCTCCGTCCGAGCCGAAGAGGGTGACGACGTCGCCCTCGCGCACGCCCTCGATATCGGTGACGTCGATCATCATCTGGTCCATGCACACCCGCCCGAGTATCTTTGCGCGCCTGCCCTTGATTAGCACCTCGGCTTTTCCCGAAAGAAGGCGCGGGTAACCGTCGGCATAGCCTATCGTCACGACGGCGACGCGGGTCTCTCTTTGGGTGGTGAAGGTCCTGCCGTAGCTTACGTCGGCGCCCGCCTCGACGGTTTTGACCTGCGAGACCGCCGCTTTCAACTGCATTACCGGCTTCAGCCTGACCGGCAGCTCAAGCTCGGCGTTCGGAGAAAGCCCGAACTGCATTATTCCGAACCTTGCAAGGCTTCCGCGCGGGTCGGGGTGATACGCTGCTCCCGCAGAATTTAAAAAGTGCGTTTCGGCAAAGGTCACGCCTCTTTTCGCAAGCCCGTCTTTCAGCGCGAGCAGCTTTTCGATCTGAGCCTCGGTATATTTGACGTCGTCGGGGTCGGCGCTGTCGGCCGAGGAAAGGTGGGTGAAAATGCCCTCGACGCAAAGCCCGGGCAGCAAGAATATCTCCTCGGCCTGAGAAACGAGCTGCTTTTCGTCGCCGCGTATCCCGATTCGGGTCATGCCGGTATCGACGGCAAGGTGGCAGCGGACTTTTTTGCCGGCGGGGCAGCTTTTTGAGAGCTCGGCGGCATAGTCGGCGTCGGTTATCGCCTGAACGACGTCAAGCTCCAAAAGGTCGGCGGCGTTTTTCGGCGGAGTGTAGCCCAAAATGAGAATGCTTCCTTTAAGCCCGAGATCGCGCAGCTCGGCGGCCTCGACGAGGTTCGAGACGGCGAATTTCGATACGCCGCAGTCGTTTTCAAGGCAGGGGATGACGTTTTCGATGCCGTGGCCGTAGCAGTTGGCTTTTACGACCGACATCATCTCGACCCCCTCGGGGAGGAGCGAGCGGCACTTTTCGACGTTGCTTTTAAGGCTTGAGAGAGAAATCTCGGCCCATGCGCGTTTCAGGGCTTCTTTTTTCAGTTTTTGCATGACAAAAACCTCCGGATTTATGAAAATTCGATAACAATTTGCGGCGGCACTTGAAAAACCGCTGCGGATGTGATATTCTATAAAAGATATGAAAAAATTATACGCGGGAGGGCGGCGAGCATGGAGGATAACGGAATTTATACCGACCCGCGGCATACCGCCTGTTTTACCGGCCATCGGCCCGAGAAGATACCCTTTGACACCGGCGTGAAATTTTTCCGCGAGGCGCTTGAAAGCGTTCTCTATCTTCATGCGATGGAGGCCGCCGAGCAGGGATACGACACGTTTTTGTGCGGAATGCAGCGCGGCATAGACGTTTGGGCGGGGAATCAGATACTCCGCCTGAAAGAGAAAATGCCGAACCTGCGGCTTATCTGCGTTTCGCCTTTTTCGGGCGAGCGAGAGAGCCGGCAGCCTCGCGACAGATTCGATTACGACCGCCTTGTTGACGCCTGCGACGGATATATAGTTTTGCAAAAAAGCTATGACAAGGGCTGCTTTGCAAAACGCAACCGGTTCATGGTCGAGCGCTCGTCGCTTATCATCGGCGCGGTGGCGGACAGAAGAAGCGGCACCGGCCAGACCCTTAGATATGCAAAAAGCCTCGGGCTTAAAGCCGACGAGATAGATCTTCGGGCTTTCGGCGAGCAATACGGGTTCAGCCGAGCGGACCGATAATGATATTTTACACCCGCGCAAAGAAAAATGCAACGGGGTTTTTAAACTTTGTTTTTAAGGAGGAGCGGAAATGGCGAAAAAGCGCAAAAATCAGGTCTCGGTCCTGATAGCTTATGTTCTTGCGATGCTCGTCAGCCTTGCGATATTCGGTTCGGCCGCGCTGGTCCTTCGCGACATTTTTGTTACCCGACCCGAGCTTGAAAGAGAAAAGGCTTCGGAAAACGCCGAAAACAGCGAAGCGCCCTCAAACGAAGACGAGGACGATTATTCCTCCGCGCGTGGCACGGTTTTATTTGTCGGAGAGAACGGCGGGGTCATCAACGGCATGGCTATGATAAGAATGCTGCCCGATCTGACCGCGATAAGAATCGTTCCCGTTTCGCCTTATACCTATACCTCGGTCGGAAGCGTCGAGGGAACGATACAGTCGCTTTATGAGGCGGGCGGAATGTCATATCTTAAAACCGCTGCCGAGACGGCGCTCGGCGTTGAGTGCGACTGCTACATTAAAATCACCGACGAAGGCTGGAAAAGCCTTGTAGATTACCTCGGCGGAACGAGCTCGTATTCTTTCCCGCAGGATATGTACTATAAAAACGAGGAGACCGGCGAGATAACCAGCTTCTCTCAGGGCGCGGCGACCCGCACTCTTTACGGCGACGACATCAGAAGAATAATAACCTATCCGCTTTACGACGGCGGAAACGAGCGGCGGCTTCAGGTTTTGGGCGAGCTTTCGGTCTCGCTGATAAATTCTGCCTGCGCATATAATTCGGGCGCGGTCATCGGAAACATTCAGACTATCTTCAACGTCATTTATAACAACTCGGATTCAAACATAACGTCGAAGAGGTTTTCAGAGGTGCGCGAGGCTTATGAATATCTCATAGGCAATTCGACCTCGCCGGCGAGCTATCGCCTGCCGACCGGCTCGTGGGATTCGAGGGGATATTTCAACGTTGACGCGTCGTTTGCAGAGGAGATAAAGACGTATTTTGTGATGGAGGAAGAGGGGGAGTAAGAGGGGGTCGATTTTTTAGAAAAATATTGAATACTATCGCTTATCACCCCACCCTCTCCTCCCTCCCCTGAAGGGGAGGGCTCCTTCACTTTTCTGTGCGTGCAGAAAAGTGAAGCGAAAAGACACGCAAGGGAGAGGGAAACGCCGCGCCATTACGTTGAAGCATAGATAGCATAGTCACGCGGCGTAAGCGAAGTCGCCTCGGCTTTGCCTCGGGTCTGCTTCGCAGACTTCCGCCTTCGCCCAACAAACTCTCTCCTTAAAACGCTTACGGTAGCCGCGCCTTCGCAAAAAGACTTTTGCCGCTAATTTATACAGAGGGAAACGGCGCGGCGTTGCGCCATTCGGCGCACATTCCAAGCCCCTGACTTGTTGCATTTTCATAATTTCTGCGGAGCTTGTGCAGTTGCTTAAAAGGTATTCAATCGCTCCCTCTTACGAGGGAGTGATTTCATACTATTTTAAGTCACCCCACCCCCACAATACGTTTGTATAAAAGGTGGCAAAGCGAAAGCCCCCGCCCCTCGAGGGCAACAGAAGCTGGTTTTGTTGCCAATCGGACTTCGCCGCCATGCCGAATCGGCGGCTCGTCCTCTTGGACAAAACCCCGCGTCTGTGGCACAAATCCCCTGCGGGGCTTTGTGCGCATGGAGCGTTCGGAAAGATAGCGAACGGGGGTGGGGTGATAAACGATAGCATTCTTCTTACCCGCGGAAGCGGGGAAGATGAATACCTTTTAAGCGGCTGTTCAGGCTCCGCACGCATTATTCGCAAAATTAAAATATGTCGCCAAAGGCGACACCTTGAAACTCTGACATCTAATTTCTGATTTCTATCTTCTTGATGTGTCCGTTTAGGACACATCAGGCGCTTCCAAAGTCTTGACAAGTCGGCGGGTTTGTGATACAATCAATGAAATTTACACAAATCCAGTCGAAACGGAAACCTTGTGAGCTAAAAGGGAGGAAACATCATGCTGCAAACAAACGAGAACATCAAGTTCGGCAAAGAGGGTCTGACTTTTGACGACGTTCTTTTGATACCGGCCGAGTCCGACGTCACCCCGAATATGGTCGAGCTGGGAACAAAGCTGTCAGATCGGCTTTCTTTGAACATTCCCATCATGACCTCGGCGATGGATACCGTCACCGAGTCGAAAATGGCGATAGCCGTTGCAAGAGAGGGCGGCGTCGGCATCATTCACAAAAATATGACGATAGACCGTCAGGCCGACGAGGTCGATCGCGTTAAGCGCTCGCAGAACGGAGTTATCGGAAAGCCGTTTTATCTCTCGGCGAATCACCTTGTTTCAGACGCCGAACAGCTCATGGCGAAATATAAAATATCCGGCGTGCCGATCGTCGGCGACGACGGAAGACTTTGCGGAATTATCACGAATCGTGATATGCGCTTCGTCACCGATTTTTCAATGAAGATAAGCGAGGTCATGACAAAGGAGAACCTTGTCACCGCGCCCGAGGGCACCACTCTTTCCGACGCGCAGGATATCCTCAGAAAATATAAGATCGAGAAGCTGCCGCTCATTGATTCAGACGGCAGGCTTAAAGGTCTCATCACCATTAAAGATATAGAAAAGGCGGTCAAATATCCGAACAGCGCAAGAGATTCGCAGGGACGGCTCGTCGTCGGCGCGGCTATCGGGGTTACCGAGGACGTTTTGGACAGAGCGGGCGCGCTTGTCGCGGCTCAGGTCGATTGCTTGGTGCTCGATTCGGCGCACGGCCACTCGCGCAACATCATCAACTGCCTCGAAAAGGTCAAAAACAAGTTCCCCGACGTGACGGTCATCGCCGGCAACGTTGCGACGGCAGAGGGCACCGAGGCGCTCATCAAGGCGGGCGCTGATTGCGTCAAGGTGGGCATCGGCCCCGGCTCGATCTGCACGACGAGAGTTATCGCCGGCGTCGGAGTTCCGCAGATAACCGCCGTTTATGACGCCGCCTGCATGGCTGCGAAATACAATATTCCCGTCATCGCCGACGGAGGTATCAAATATTCCGGAGACATCGTTAAAGCGCTTGCTGCCGGAGGAAGCTGCGTAATGCTCGGCTCGCTTTTGGCGGGCTGCGAGGAGGCCCCCGGCGAGGTCGAGATCTATCAGGGGCGCTCGTTCAAGGTATATCGCGGAATGGGAAGCCTTGGCGCAATGGCTGCGGGCTCGAAGGACAGATATTTCCAGACCGGCTCGAAAAAGCTGGTGCCCGAGGGCGTCGAGGGCAGGGTGCCTTACAAGGGACTTCTTTCCGACACCGTTTTCCAGCTTTGCGGAGGAATTCGCAGCGGAATGGGCTATTGCGGCTGCAAGAACATCTCGGAGCTTCACGAAAAGACCCGATTTGTGCGCATAACCGGCGCCGGTCTTAAAGAGAGCCACCCGCACGACATCTATATCACCAAGGAAGCGCCGAACTATTCGACACAGGTCTGAGCGACCGGCGGGAGGGGAAAAGGATTCATCTTACCCGCCGTTACAGAGCCGCCGCAGCGCAAAGCTGACGGGTTGAGGATTTATATCTGCGTTTGCCGCAAGCCGAACCGACCGCTTAAAAGGTATTCGCAAAAATCCCGCCTCGGGGCGGGATTTTAGCGAATGCTATCGTTTATCACCCCACCCTCTCCTCCCTCCCCTAAAGGGGAGGGCTCCTTCACTTTTCTGAGCGTGCAGAAAAGTGAAGCGAAAAGACACGCAAAAGAGGGGGATTGCGATTTCCCCCTCTCTTGACTCACCCCTTGAAACGCTGCCGGTAGCCGCGCCTTCGCAAAAAGTCTTATGCCGAATAGGTATACAGAGGGAAACGGCGCGGCGTTGCGCCATTCGGCGCACATACCAAGTCCCTAACTTGAAGCAATTACCAACTTTCTGCGGAGCTTATGCAGTCGCTTAAAAGGTATTCAATCGCTCCCTCTTGCGAGGGAGTGATTGAATACTATTTTAAACCACCCCACCCCCGCAGTACGTTTGTCGGAAAGGGACAAATAAAGCGCCCCCGCCCCTCGAGGGGCGGGGGCTTCACAAAATCAGCCCGCCCGCAGGCAACATAGTGGGGGTGGGGTGATAAACGATAGCATCCATATTTTCCGGCAG
>CANQHA010000005.1 GCA_947623585.1 uncultured Clostridia bacterium
AACGTGGAGTTTGCCAGACTTTCGGACGACGGCAGTATCTGCGGGTTGACCGCTTACGCCGATACGGAATACAAGGCTGACGGCAAGATTCTTCCGCTTCGACAGAACGAAGTCATACTCGACGAGAGCTTTATGCAATCGGGCATGGTCGGAAAACTTTGCGAAAAGCGCAGATTCACCCTCGCGCATGAGTGCGCTCATCAAATTCTCTTTCGGTATGTGAGCGACAGTGAAAAGCAGTCGTTTCGCAAGATGTACTCTGAGCGCAGGACATATTCACTCCGCGATCTCAAAGATAAAGAAGATTCAAACGAACGTCAGGCAAATATACTTGCTGCCGCGATAATAATGCCGCGCAGGGAAATAAACTTTGCCATGCAGAAATATGCAGGAGGCAGGAAGTTGGTCAGCTATGACGGTTGGTTCGGGATTGGAGATTATAAAATCATCTGCAAGCTTGCAGAGAATCTCGGTGTATCTAAGAAAGCGTTGATAATAAGGCTCAACAACTTGGGGTATGTTCGCGATGATTATATTAAGGAGGCGGCGGCATGAGCAGATACTGTAAGAGCAATGAGCCGTCCGCCGAGATGCTCATAAAAATGATTCGCGCAAAAGACGAAACCTCCAATATGGAAAAGCGAACAGTCAGATGTCCGTACTGTCAGCACAGCGCACTAATCGTCTATGCGGACGCAAGAGGTCATGTGCAGACAAAGTGCAAGAACTGCGGACATGAGGTTTTGTTTGATGTTGTAAGCATGAGGAGAATCAAAAGATAACGGTTATCACTCCGCAAGGAGATAACAAATAAAATTTAATAAGCTGTACTGTGGAGCCGCAAATGCAAGCGGTTTGTTCCCAATCGGACTTCCTCTTGGGCAAAACCTGCTTGCATGGACGCGATGTCTTCCCAAAGTCGCACGAACTGGGTATTCCCCGAAAGGGAATGCCTGTCCTCGACTTGGGTACATCGGTTCAGCGGCTTTGAGTATAAGATAGTCCTTTTCGCTGTTTCATGGCAGCGGAAAGGACTTTTTATGAAAACACCAAAAGATTTCGACTACGACCTTTGGACAACGGAGGACGGAAAAAACATGGTTCGTATCAAAGCGACCGGCGAGGTAACGGAGGTCAACTCTAAGGTTATGAGGTTGCTTCGTGCCGAGGAAAAAAGGCACAGACGTGAAATGGAGGGCGTTCCGATTTCGGGAAGCAAGACAGAAAAGACAACGCTTTTATCTTTAGACATTCTTAGTTTGGATAATTTCAGCGAGAATGAAAACTGCCCTTCGTGGTTAGTTGACAACGCTTCGAATCCCGAACTAATTGTGCCGTTAATAATCCTGAAAAGGGAATTAGTTGAAAGATTATCCTCTGTTCAGCGCGATGTCTACCAGAAATGTATTTGTGAAGGATTGAGCTTGC
Organism: uncultured Clostridia bacterium; assembly: GCA_947623585.1. Classification (GTDB taxonomy): domain Bacteria; phylum Bacillota; class Clostridia; order Oscillospirales; family Ruminococcaceae; genus Faeciplasma. The sequence continues at coordinate 1,429 of CANQHA010000005.1, forward strand.
GAGAGTATGCTCGACAACGGGACATAAATGCAGCGGTAGAAGCAAGCAGGGAATACAGAAGAAATTTCTAAAAATATTAACTGATGAAGATTGAAAAGTAAAAATTCACAAAAAATTTACAATTTCATATATGGTCATTTGCCCAAAAAATGTCCGTTGTAAAGTGAGTGTAAAAAATAATTACTTTCTCGCCTGCATCTTGAAAACCGAATAGTACAGTGCTGTGAAACTTTCCGTTTTTGTCGGAGCGACTTGTTTTCTGCCGCCATGACCTCAAACTTTTTTGAGCGAGCGATCAACAGAGAAACTCAAAAAGCGCGTGGTGCGCTTTCTCGCCAAGATGATGAAAACTATAATAATGATACTTCCGTATGCGGCTTGAGGAGTACCCTCAAGGGGTGAGATTCCCATGATGTTCTTGCCACGAACAATTCACAGCATTCCCTATTCGGCAGGAATAAAAGCGGTTTTGTTGCCGTTCGACCGTCCACAGGACGCTCTCACAGACAAAACCCCGCGTTTATGCTTGCAGCAAATATGTCGGAAACAGAAAACACACAAACAATCATGGGCGGCAAACTGTAACTTGCCGCCCTTTTATACGAATAAAAACGACTGTAATATGCGCGTCAGCACAAGACGTGCAAGATTGGAGGAAACAAATTGAAAGAAGATAAAAGAAACTCAAAAGTAAAAATTTACGGCGATGAGTTCTTCGCCGAGAACGGCAAGGACATCAAGGAAATTTTGAAAGACTTGATCAAAAGAGAAGCGCAGAATGTCAAAATATCTAAGCCTGCGGCTTGACTGAGTGCTGCACCTATGTTATAATAAAACCAACATGGGTGCAGAATTTAAATTGTCTTGTTTTAGGAGGTAACAAAATGACAAATTCTGCAACAAATGTAAGGGCAGCTCTTTATTTAAGGCTTTCAAGAGATGACGACCTTGCCGGCGACAGCTCAAGCATACTGACGCAAAGACAGATGCTTCAAAGATACGTAAAAGACAACAATTTCTCTGTGGTTGACGAGTATGTTGACGATGGATACAGCGGAACAAACTTCAACCGTCCGAGCTTTCAGCGAATGATTTCCGACATCGACGACGGCAAGGTAAACTGTGTGATTGTAAAGGATATGTCCCGCCTCGGCAGGAATTATCTGGAAGTCGGCAAATACACCGAAATGTATTTTCCTGCAAATGACGTCAGATTCATCGCAATCAACAACGGCATCGACAGCGCAACACAGCAGGATAACGACTTCACTCCGTTTTTGAACATCATCAATGAGTGGTACGCCAAGGATACCTCAAAGAAAATCAAAGCAGCTTTGAGGACGAAATTTCAAGAGGGCGTGAGCTTTTGCACATATGCTCCGTTTGGATACAAAAAAGACCCGAACGACCACACGAAGCTCATCATAGACGAGGAAACCGCGCCGATTATCCGTCATATCTTCGACCTTGCCTTGCAGGGATACGGAGCAGGAAAAATTGTTAAGACCTTGATTGCCGAGCAAATTCCCACTCCGTCATGGTTCAATTATTCCAGATACGGAACCTTCGCTCAATTTTACAGGGAATCCGAGGACAGAAAATGTATCTGGACGCACGCGCAGATGAAATCAATACTTAAAAATGAGGTATACATCGGCACTATGGTCCACAACAAGCAGTCCACGATTTCTTTTAAAAACAAAAAGAAAAAGTGCAAGGGAGCTTCCGAATGGATAAAGGTCGAGAATACGCATGAGCCTATCATTTCCCGCGATGACTTTTGCAAGGTGCAGGAGATGATTAAATCCAGACGAAAGACTACTGAAAGCGGAGAGCAGCAAATGTTCGCCGGCTTGATAAAGTGTGCAGATTGCGGCTTAGCTTTAAAGTATGCAACTGTCAAAAAGAAAGACGGCGTTCGGAGATATTTTAACTGCTCGACTTACTCGCAGTACGGCAAAGAGAGTTGCTCCATACACTACATCAATTACAGTAAACTTTATGACTACGTTCTTTCAAGGTTGCAGCACTGGTCGAAGCTGTGCGAAGCCGACGAGCAGGAGATGCTCAAGTATCTTATAAAAGACGGCGAAAAGAACTCTGCGGATTCATATGCCGAAAGGGAACTGAAAAACGCGCAAAAACGACTGAAAGAGTTGGACGGCTTATTAGCGAAGCTCTATGAGGACAGGCCTTCCGAGAGAATTACGGAGCGAAACTTTGACAGCCTTTGCACCAAATTTCAGACCGAGCAGGAACAGCTTGATAAAAGAATCATCGAGCTGACAGCAGAGGTCAACGCAAAAGCCGACAGGCAGCAGAACGTCAGGAATTGGGTTGAAACTATCAAGAAATACTCCGACCCAAAGGAACTGACCGCTGAAATGCTGAACGCTTTGATTGAGAAGATCGCCGTTCATAACGCCGAAACGCTCGAAAACGGCGAAAAGCGCCAGAAAGTAGACATCTATTACAGGTTTATAGGAAAAATCGATTGAGATTAAAAAATCGTCACCATAATGAAAGGAAGCAGGCGCGGGCTTTCCCGACATAAATACTTTAGAGCCTCTTGCCGAGGCGCTCGGTATAAGCGTGGTCGAGCTTATTCGCTCGGAGAGAATTGAGGGAGATATCAGCGAGGAGGCCGCCGAAAAGGCGCTTTCATACACTATTGAGCTTGCGAATTTAAAGCGCGACAGGCGAGAATTCATTATAGCCGCCGTGGCGCTGTCTTTCATCGGGTTAATGCTCATCGCGCTCGCGGTGTTTATGCCGTCCGCCCCGACCGTTTGGACCATACCGTTTATATTTTGCACGGCTTCGGGGCTCGGCTGCCTGTTTTATGCCGTTCATAAGCGCCGCACGGGGCTTCCGTCGGCGCTGTGGTTCACAGCGGCGGGAGTGCTTCTGACGGTGCCGACAGTGCAGCTTATCATGCTTGCCGCGCTGTGCATTTTAATTAAGGAGATGAGCTTATGAAGAAAGCGGCGGCGATTTTGCTTATCTGCCTGCTTGCAACGGTTTTGACGGCTTGCCGAAAGGACAATATCTCCACGGTTTTAGGCATAGACGTGCGCTCGGCAGAGGTGATCTCAGATACCGACACTCACGGCTGGCTCGGCGACGGCGAACGTTTTTTGGCGCTGAAATTTTCAAGCTCCGACGCTGAAGAAAAAATTTCCGAGTCGCCCGACTGGCGGCCTCTTCCGGCGAGCGAGGGCGTTATCGCGGCCGTCTGGGGGATAGAGTATGAAAAAGACGGCGAAAAATTCGGCGTGGGACCGTTCACCTCGGCAAAGATCCCGAGGGTCGAAAACGGCTGGTACTGCTATTTTGACCGCAGCCCCGAAGGTCACGCCCTCGGCGGCGACCCACGCTCCGACGGCTTTACGCCGCCGCTGAATTTCACCTTTGCGGTCTACGATTCCGATGAGGATATCCTCTATTACGTCGAGAGCGACAGCTAAAAAATCCCCCCAAAAGAGGGGACTTTTCATCGCACGGCTTCCACCGAATACTTCACATAATCAAGGTCGTCCGCGAGCTTTTCGATGAGATAGGTCTTACCGTCGGCGGTAACGGCTATAATATCGCCCCGACCGTCGGGCGACGTCGTCTCATATTTTTTTGAGATCGCATAAAAATTTTCGACGTCCGAAAAATCCCCCCGCGAGAGCAGCACATAAGAGCTGTCCGAGGTCTTATACATCACCGCGGTGCGCCAAACGAGCGGGAACTCAAAGTCTTTATCGTCAACGGTCATCGTCACCGAATCCGCCGCCCCGAAAGTCGTTTTTAGCCACGCCTTTGAGACAAACTGCGCGCCTATCGATATCGCAAGGGCGAGCGCCAGCGCCGCGCAGAGGATCGCAGATTTTTTCATGCCGTCACTCCTTTTCAATGTTAATGGTGTTAATGATATTATATGCCATGGCGAGATCGTTTTCGTCAAGGTCGAAGAATATGCACATCTCGGGAAGATCCTCAAAAACCGCGTATTCGGGCAGCCCGTCGGCGCTGATCATTCTGAGGCTATACCCCTTTGAGGTCACGAGCTTTTCCTCTGTGATGTCTTTTTCCGACGTTTCCCCAAGGCTGTCGATATAGCTTTCCGCGTGGCCGTTTGCGGCTACGGCTATAAAAAGCCTGCCGTCGTACATTTCTTTCTGCTCGGGGATATCTCCGTCAAAAAGCTGTATGCCCTGATGCTGAAGCTCGAAAACCCCGTTTGAGCGCACCGCTCGGTAATTCCAGCCCTCGGGCATATGCAGGCTGATTTTAACGCCGTCAAATTCCTCGGCGATGTCCGTTCCCGCATAGACTTTTTCGCCGCAGGCGGTGAGCAAGAACATCGCGGAAATGACAAGCGCGATGATTTTTTTCATAATTTCTCCTTCAAACCGAAACTACCCCCGCCCCGAAATTCATCGGGGGGGGGGTAGTTTTAATCGGGTAAAATTTTATTTGCCGAACGGATTCTCGCCTTTATAGAGAACTCCGGCGGGCTGATTGTAAGCGATATCCTTTACGCCGAGGAACTTAAAGACCTCGAACATCGCCTTGCCGCAGTGCGCAAAGGCGACCGCGCCGTGGTGAGGATATCTCTTCTTGATGAGAACGTGGCGATAGAATCTGCCCATCTCGGGGATAGCGAAGATTCCGATTCCGCCGAACGAGCGGGTCGCGACGGGAAGAACTTCGCCCTCGGCGATGTAGGAGCGGAGGTTGCCCTCGGAATCGCACTGGAGGCGATAGAAGGTGATCTCGGAGGGAGCAATGTCGCCCTCAAGAGTGCCTCTGGTGAAGTCAGGCTCGGAACCGGCGGGTTCAAGAAGCCTGTGCTGAATGAGCTGATACTTGACCGCCCTTGTGTCGCACATCTTGCACTCGGGGGTGTTTCCGCAGTGGAAGCCCATGAAGGTGTCGGTCAGCTTGTAATCGAACTTGCCCTTGATGTCTTCGTCATAAATGTAGCGCGGTACGGAGTTGTTGATATCCAGAAGCGTAACGGCGTCGCCGGTGATGCAGGCTCCGATATATTCGGAAAGAGCGCCGTAGATATCGACCTCGCAGGATACCGGGATTCCGCGGCTTGCAAGGCGTGAGTTGACGTAGCAGGGCTCAAAGCCGAACTGCTCGGGGAAAGCGGGCCAGCACTTGTCGGCGAAAGCGACATATTTGCGGGCGCCCTTGTGAGCCTCGGCCCAGTCAAGAAGAGTAAGCTCGAACTGCGCCATTCTCTCCAAAAGCTCGGGATAATATCTTCCCTCGCCCATTTCCTTTGCCATGTCGGCGCAGACTTCCTTGATCCTCGGGTCGCCGGCATGAGCCTTGTAGGAGACCAAAAGGTCAAGCTCCGAGTTTTCCTCGATCTCGACGCCGAGCTCGTAAAGTCCCTTGATAGGAGCGTTGCAAGCGAAGAAGTCCTGCGGTCTCGGGCCGAAAGTGATGATCTTGAGGTTCTTGACGCCGATGACAGCGCGGGCGATGGGTACGAACTCTTTGATCATTTCGGCGCACTCCTCGGCGGTGCCGACGGGGTAGTCGGGTATGTAGGCGTTCAGATGGCGCATACCGAGGTTGTAAGAGCAGTTGAGCATTCCGCAGTAAGCGTCGCCGCGGCCGTTGATCATGTCGCCGTCGCCCTCAGCGGCCGCGACATACATAACAGGTCCGTCAAAGTGTTTGCAGATGAGAGTTTCGGGGGTCTCGGGCCCGAAGTTTCCGAGGAAAACGACGAGGGCGTTGCAGCCATTTGCGGTAACGTCGGCGACGGCTTTAAGCGCGTCTTTTTCGTTTTCAACGGTGGTCTTGCAGTTGTAAATTCCCTCGCCGTATGCCTTGACAATGGCTTCGCGGCGGGCGGTCGAGAGGGCTATCGGGAAGCAGTCTCTCGATACTGCGATAATGCCGAGTTTTACTTCAGGAATGTTTGCCATTTGTGATACCTCCAAGTAGATTTGAATGATTGTAATAAACAGGGCTTTCGGGTTTTGGCGAAAACCCCTGCTATATGAACATTATACATGACCTGTCCGCATTTTTCAATAGGTTTTGTGAAATTTTTTCAATAAAGGCTTCTCGGGGCGATTTTTGCTTCTCTGCCGGCCCCGAAAACCGCCGTCTCAAAGCGAAGCGCCCAAAATATCGGCCTTTGGCAAAACGCCCGCGCACTTCATAGAATGTAAGAGCATTGCGCTGATTATATATGAGGTGATAGCATTGACATATACATTGATATCCGTTTCATCGGTGACCTATGCGATGAAAGGCAAAAACGTTCTGAACAACATGGGCTACTACTGCGAGATCGAACGGCAGGAGCGAAACGCCCGCTCGGGCTGCGGATATACCCTGAGAGTTAAGGACGACCCGCAGATAATCTCGGGCATTTTGGAGAAAAACGGCATAGCAGTAAAGGGCAGACAGACGGTCGAGCGGGGGAGGTGATCTTTTGAGACAGATATATTTTGACAACGCCGCGACCACCTTTCCGAAGCCTCCGGGCGTCGCCGAGGCAGTCAGATCGGCGGTCGAGCGCTTTGGCGGCAACCCCGGGAGGGGAGGGCATTATTTTTCTCAGAACGCCGCCGCAAAGGTCTTTGAAACGAGGCAGCTCGCCGCGAAGATGTTCTCGGCTCAGCCCGAAAACGTCGTTTTCACTCAAAACTGCACCCACGCGCTCAACCTTGCGATAAAGGGCGTTGTGCGCCCGGGCGACAGGGTGATAATCTCCTCGATGGAGCACAACTCAGTAGCGCGGCCGGTCTATGCGCTGACGAAGCAGGGCGTTCGCGCCGAGGTCTCGTGGGTAGGAAAAACCGACGGCGAGACCCTTGAAAACCTTAAAAAGCTGATGAAGGGCGACCTGCGCTGCGTTATTTTCACGGCGGCCTCAAACGTCACCGGAAGAATAATGCCTATTCGCGAGACGGCCTCTCTTTGCCGCGAGAGGGGAGTATGCTTTATCGTTGACGGCGCTCAGGCCTGCGGAACGCTGCCGATAAGCCTTGAAGACGGCATGAATTTTCTCTGCACAGCGGGTCACAAGGGGCTTTACGGCCCGACCGGCACCGGGCTTCTTATATCCGACGGCGCTTACGCCCCCTCGACGATAATCGAGGGCGGAACGGGCGCCACGTCGGCCGAGCTTGAGCAGACCGGCTTTATGCCCGAAAGGCTTGAGAGCGGCACTGTCAACACCGTCGGCATTTCGGGCCTCGGCGAGGGGCTGAAATATGTCGCTCAGATAGGCGTGGATAAAATAAGGATATATGAAGACGAGCTTTGCGGGCTTTTCATCGACGGCTTAAAGCGCGCCGAGGGCGCAAAGGTTTACCGCCGGGGCGAAAAATTTGCGCCGATAGTTTCGTTTAACGTCGAGGGAATTCCCGCGCCGGCGCTTTCAAACGCGCTCGCCGCTCAGGGATACGCCCTTCGCGGAGGGCTTCACTGCGCGGTTTTGGCGCACAAAACGCTCGGCACTCTTCCCGACGGCACCGTGAGATTTTCGCCCTCGGTGTTCAGCTCGGAGCGCGACGTTGTTTCGCTGATAAATTATTTGAAAAAAATTTGCAAAACGGGCCTTTAAGCTATTGTAATTTTCGGTAAAAGCTGTTAAAATATTAAAGACGATAACTTCGCGTAAGCGGGAAAGGGAAATGGTTTTGGAAACGATATTTCAATTTCTTGCCGATCTCGGTTCAAGAATAATGAATATTGCGGTGTCGGTGCAGCTTGTCGATATCATCGATATCCTGCTTCTGACATATATCGTCTATAAAGGCTTCAAGATAATCCGCGAGACGAAGGCGCAGCAGCTTATAACCGGAATCATCATAGTCGTTGCGATATATCTTCTGGCGGCGGCGCTCAAGCTCAAGGTCATGACCTATCTCCTTGAAAACTTCTTCCAGGTCGGCTTGATCGCGATAATCGTCGTTTTCCAGCCTGAGCTCCGCAGGGTTTTGGAGCGAGTCGGCAGAGCGAACGTAAAATCCGTTTTCTCGTCGGGAGCACGAAACGATAACCTCGCTCAGAGCTGGTCGGCGACGATAGACGTTATCGGCGAGGCCGTCAGCCAGCTTTCCGATACCGCGACCGGCGCGCTGATAGTTATTGAAAGAACCAACAAGCTCGGCGAGCAGATCGAGAACGGCACGATAATGGACTGTATTCCGAGCGTGCCGACCCTCGGCAGCATCTTCTTCCCCAAAACCCCGCTTCACGACGGCGCGGTAGTTATCCGCGACGCAAGAATAATCGCCGCAGGATGCTTTTTGCCCACCCCTCAGAAAGAAGAGCGCATAAACAAGCAGCTCGGTTCAAGGCACCGCGCGGCGATCGGAATGAGTGAGAATTCCGACGCGATAATCATTGTCGTTTCCGAGGAGACCGGCACCGTTTCGGTCGCCGAAAACGGCGAGCTTACGCGCGGCTATACGAAGGACAGGCTTGTGCAGTATCTCCGCGCAAAGCTGATTCCCGACAACGGGCACGAGGTAAACATTTTCGGCATACTTAAATCGGGAAAGGAGCTTATCAATGGCAGAAAGAAAGACGACTAAGCTCAAGCGCTCGAACATTCTTCTGATGATCGTTTCGCTGATAATCGCCGTGATAATCTGGACCGTTCTGGTCATTACCCAATATCCCGAGGTAACGGTCAATTTACGCGACGTTCCGATAGATTTTGACATGACCGGCTCATATGCGAGCCTTGCGGGTTATTCAGTCATATCAAAGGACGCCGAGACCGTTTCGGTCTCCTTTACCGGTCTGAGATATCTTATCGACGATTACGAGAACAGCGACATTCAGGTACGCATGAATCTTGACAACGTAAGGGCCTCGGGAACATACGATATCCCCCTTGTCGTAACGAGCGAGCGGGGCGATCAGATCAGCAACATCGAGATATATCCTCAGACGGTGCACGTCGAATTCGACCGAATTTCGACAAAAGAGCTTTCGGTCGAAGACGGCTCGCTGACAGTCGATATCTCAAACCTTCGCACCGCCGCGGGTTATGTCATCGACCCGCAGGAGATAGTTATAACTCCGTCGAGAATAACCATTTCGGGCCCGCAGGATTACGTCGAGCAGGTGACTTCATGCGTTCTCAGGTTCGATCCGGTCAGCGGAATAAAAGCCTCGGCGAACTTCTCTCCGAGCGAAGCGGTCCTCTATAACGGCACGGCTGTTTTTGACAACAGCAGGGTCTCGCAGAGCACCGCCACATTCAACGTTTTCGTACCGGTATATACGACCAAAACTCTGCCGCTTAGGGTGACTATTCAGGGAAATCCCGATAAAATAGACACATCGACCATTCCCTATACCCTTTCGACCGACAGCATACTCGTAAGAAGCCAGAACAGCGCCATCGACGAGATCGAGGACATCAACCTCGGATATATCGACACCCGCGACATCGTTCCCGGCTATGCAAAAACCTTCATCATCGGCGAGAGCAGCTATTATACCAACGCTTCGGGCGTCGAAGAGGTCCAGGTCATGTTCGACCTCGAGGGATATGCCACAAAGAGCATAACGCTTTCAAATTCGCAGATATTCCTGCTCAACAAGCCCTCCGATTACAACGTTACGGTCGAGCAGGATATCCTCAGAATAATGGTGGTCGGCCCCGAGGAGGTCCTTGAAACGCTTGACGCTTCAAACTTTGTCGCCGAGATCGACCTTTTGGCCTATCCGACCGAGACCGGAATGAGGTTTTTGACCGCCTCGGTCTATGCTCCCGATCATCCTGAGGTCTGGACGGCGGGCTTAAATCAGGTCTATGCAAGCTATGAACCCGCCGCAGACGATTTTAACGCCGAGGACGAGGGCGAATAAAAAATATTGCGGAGCGGTCAAAAAAGCCGTTCCGCTTTTTTAACGGAGGTATAACGTGCCGATAATTCTTTCAAATATAAAAGTACCGGTAGGAACTCCTCACGGCGAGATATGCCGTTCGGCCGAAAAGACGCTTGGGCTGAAAGCCTCGGAGGTAGCGGGCTCGGGGATTTACAGGCAGTCGCTCGACGCAAGAAACCGAGCCGACATTCACAGCGTTTGCTCGGTGATGCTTAGGCTTTTCTCGAAAAAGCGAGAGATAACGCTTTCGGAGCGAAGAAAGGACGTTCGATATTTCGAGGAGACCGAGCCGGAGGCGAAGATCTCGACCGAAAAACGCGAGGGCAGAGTTGTGATAGCGGGCTTCGGCCCCGCCGGAATGTTCTGCGCGCTTTTGCTTTCGGAAAACGGCTACCGCCCGATAGTTCTTGAGCGGGGCGCCGACGTCGATTCACGCGAAAGCGCGGTCAGCGGCTTTTGGCGCGGCGGGGTGCTCGACGAAAATTCGAACGTTCAGTTCGGCGAGGGCGGCGCGGGCACATTCTCGGACGGCAAGCTGACCACCCGGATCGGCGACCCTCTCTGCCGCTATATATTAAAAAGGTTCTGCGAGTTCGGCGCTCCCGAGGAGATAATGTATCTTTCAAAACCCCACGTCGGCACCGACAAGCTGCGGGGCATTGTGAAAAACCTCCGCGCAAGGGTAATTGAAAACGGCGGGGAGATCAGGTTTTTGAGCCGCCTCGACGGCTTTTCAATGAGCGGCGGAAGGATCACCGAGGCGATCTCGGGCGGCGAGCACATAAAGACCTCGGCGGCGGTCCTCGCTATCGGTCATTCCGCGAGGGATACCTTTGAAATGCTTCTGAAAAACGGCGTCTGCCTTGAACCCAAGGCGTTTTCGGTCGGCGCGAGAATAGAGCATCTTCAGAGCGACGTTGACCGAAGCCTCTACGGAAAAACATCGGACGAGCTTTCTTTGCCGAAAGGCGAATATCAGCTTTCATACCGAAACGGCGACCGAGCGGCATACACGTTTTGTATGTGCCCCGGCGGCGAGGTCGTCGCGGCTTCAAGCGAGGCGGGCGGCGTCGTCACGAACGGAATGAGCGGCTTTTTGCGAAACGGCGAAAACGCTAACTCCGCGCTCGTCGTCTCGGTCGATAAGGGAGATTTTCCCGCGGGCGCGCTCGGCGGAATGGAGTTTGCAAGAAAAATCGAGCGCCGCGCTTTTGACCTGACAAAGGGATATTATGCCCCCGCCGAGACCGTCGGCTCGTTTTTGGACGGCGGAAGCGATAAGCCCGGAGTGGCGGCGACATATCGCCCCGGAGTAGAGCTTTGCGGCATAGAAAAGGCGCTACCCGACTTCGTTTGCAACGCCATGCGCGACGGCATAAGAAAATTCTCTCGCGAGATGGAGTGCTTCTCAAACCGCGGCGCGCTTCTCACCGCCCCCGAGACAAGAACGTCCTCTCCGGTGAGGATAACCCGCGGCGAAAGCGGCAGCGCGCTCGGATTTGACAACCTTTATCCCTGCGGCGAGGGCGCCGGATATGCCGGCGGCATAATGTCCGCCGCCGCCGACGGACTTCGCACTGCTATGAGGATAATGGAGACCTTTGCACCTACGGAGAGATGAGAAAAGGGGAATAAGAGAGCAGCGCTCGCGCGTGGGGGTAAAAGGTATTCAATCTTTCCCTCTTACGAGGTAAAGATCTCATACTATTTTAAGCCACCCCACCCCCGCCGAAAGTACAGCAGAAAGGTACATTTTGTAACGCCCCCGCCCCTTGTAGGGGCAACAGAAGCTGGTTTTGTTGCCAAACGGGCTTCGCCGCCATGCCGAATCGGCGGCTCGTCCTCTTGGACAAAACCCCGCGTCTGTGGCACAACGCCCCTGCGGGGCTTTTGTGCGCATGGAGCGTTAGGGGACATAGCGTGGAAGAAAAGGTATCCATATTTTCCTCTGCCGGAAAATATGGATACTATCGTATATCACCCCACCCCCGGCCCACTTTTCTCGGAGAGGAGCAAATGAGCCGCCCCCGCCCCTTAAAGGGGCGGGGGCTCGCTAACTTGCCGTTCCGCAGGCAGCATAGCGGGGGTGGGGTGACTTAAAATAGCATTCCCGTTTCCCGCAAGGGAAATGGGAATACCTTTTTGCGCGTCTTTTCGCTTCACTTTTCTGCGCGGACAGAAAAGTGAAGGAACCCTCCCCTCGGGGAGGGACGAAAGGGTGGGGCGCTGAACGACAGCATTCATCTTCCCCTCGCGCATCGGGAAGATGAATACCTTTTTACTCCTCCTCTTTCCCCACCTTCTCCGCAAACAGCCCTATTATCCCTGCCGCAAACGGCACCGCGGCGGCGAAGATCACCGGCGGAATCAGCATTAGCGGGGCGAGCGGCGCGGTTTGCATGACAGCGGAGAGCGGAGCCCACCAGATGCAGGCGGCGGTCGCGGCGGTTGATATCGCCACCGAGACAAGAAGCGCCGGATTGCCGAACGGATTCATCTCGAACACCGATTTTTTCTCGCTTCGGCACTCAAAAACGTGAATCAGCTGCGAGAGAATAAGCGTCACAAGCGCGGCGGTCCTCGCCGAGGGCAGGTCATAGCCGGTTCTGAGGGCGTATGCGAAGCAGCCGAGGGTGCAGGCGCCGATAAGCGCGCCTCTCAGAGCAATTCTCGCCCAAAGCCCGCCGCTCGCAAAGCTGCCCGAAAAATCTTTAGGCTTCATCTGCATGACCGTCTCCTCGGGTTTTTCAAGCCCGAGCGCCACGGCCGGCAGACCGTCGGTGACAAGGTTCACAAGCAGAATTTGCGTCGGCAGCAAAACCACCGGCAGCCCGAGAAGTATTGACAAAAACATGACCGCGACCTCGCCGATGTTGCAGGAGATGAGATATCTCACCAATTTTCTTATGTTCGAGAATATCGTGCGCCCCTGCCTTACCGCAAGGCAAAGTGTCGAGAAATCGTCGTCCAGCAAAATAATGTCGGCGGCCTGCTTGCAGACGTCGGTGCCGGTCTTTCCCATGGCGACGCCGATGTCGGCGGCTTTAACTGCCGGAGCGTCGTTCACGCCGTCTCCGGTCATGGCGACGGTGTTTCCTCTGGCTTTAAGAGCATTGACTATTCTCAGCTTATCCGAGGGGCTGACCCTTGCAAACACCGAAATATCCGAGACCGCGCGTTCAAGCTCGCGGTCGCTCATAGCGTCTAACTCGGCTTTCGAGATTGCTTTTCCGCCCCCGCGAAGTATTCCGGTCTCCTTTGCGACCGCCGTTGCGGTCAAAAGGTGGTCGCCGGTTATCATGACGACTTTTATGCCCGCTTTTTTGCACTCTTTGACCGATTTTACGGCTTCCTCGCGCGGCGCGTCCATCATTCCGGCGAGGCCCAAGAACACCTCACCCTCTGTGGAGGTTTTTGACATTGCAAGAACTCTCAGCGTCGAAGAAGCCATTTTCTCATATTCCGAGATTATTTCGGAGCGTTTTTCTCGGTCGAGCCGGCATATGCCGGACGGCGTCATGATGAACGAGCAGAGCGAAAGAATGACGTCGGGAGCGCCTTTTGAGAAGGTCTCGTCGCCCTTTTCGGTGCGAACGGTAACGCTCATTTTTTTCGAGTCGCTGTCAAAGGGTATCTCGGATATTCTGCGGCAGCCCGAAATTTCACCCGATTCGGTTATGCCGCATTTTTCGGCGGCTATCAAAAGAGCCGCCTCGGTCGGGTCGCCGAAGATATCGAAGCGCCCTCGGCTTTTTCTCTCGCGCGCGTTCTCCTGCGCAAGAGGCGTTATTTTTGCGTTGTTGCAAAGGGCCGCGCAGCGAAGCGCTTCGGTCATGCAGGCTCGCGGAAGCGCTTCGACGCCGTTTTCGGTGACCTTTCCTCTGCTTGAATAGCCCGAGCCGGAAAGCTCAAGGCGCTGACCGTCGGTCCAAAGAGAGGTGACGGTCATTTTGTTTTCGGTCAGGGTGCCGGTCTTGTCGGTGCAGATAACGGTGGTGCAGCCGAGCGTTTCGACCGAATGAAGCCTGTGAACGAGCGCGTTTTGCTTGAGCATTCTTCTGACTGCAAGTGCGAGGGCGATGGTGACGGTCGCCGGAAGCCCCTCGGGGATAGCGGCTATGGCGATGGTGATTCCGGTCATAAGCATATCGAAAAGGGGTTCTCCGCGAAGGATACCCGCCGCCGCGACGAGAGCGCATACCAAAATGCAGATCGCGCAAAGGGCGCTTCCGAGCTTTGCGAGCTTTTTCTGGAGCGGCGTTTTATCCTCTTTTTCTCGGGTTATCATTCCCGAGACCTTTCCCATCTGGGTGTTCATTCCGGTGAGGACCGTCTCGCATACCGCGCTTCCGCGAATCGCCGAGGCTCCCATATAGACCATGCCCGCCTGAGAGGGGAGGGTCGGGTCCTCGGAAGAATAGACCGACTTTTTCACCGGCTTCGATTCTCCGGTAAGAAGCGATTCGTCGCAGCGAAGGTCGTTTTGCTCGAGAATTTTGCCGTCGGCGGGAATTCTGTCTCCGGCCTCGATGATGAATATATCTCCGACCGCGATCTTTGCGGCTTCGGTCTCGGAAATTTTTCCGCCCCTGATGAGCTTTGCCGTCGGGGCGGTCATTTTTTCGAGAGCCTCAAGGGTGCGCTCGGTGCGATATTCCTGCATAAAGCCCAAGATCGCGTCCATAAGCACTATCGCTATTATCGTCACGGCGTCATAGACCTCGCCCATAAGCGCCGAAACGGCGGTCGCGGCAAGAAGTATCAGAACCATGACGTCGCGGAACTGCCCCGCAAAAATTTTAAGAGCGCCGGGTCTTTTTTCGGCCTCGAGGCGGTTTTCGCCGTTTTTTCTCAAAAGCTGCTCGGCGTGTTCGTCTGTCAGTCCGGTATATTCGCGCATAAAAAATCTCCTTTCAAACCTGTCCTCTGGGACATGGTATGAAAAGGAGAAGATTTTTATGACTTTCAGGCCTTGTAAGCCTTGACTATCTCGCCGATGTAAATCGTGTGAAGATCCATTTCGGGGTAAACTGTCTCGAGCACCTTTTTGTCGGTAAAGCTGTCGGCCGACATTTTTTGCGCAAAGAGTTTTTTGCAGACCAAAACGAGGTTTGCCTCTTCAAAGGTCACCGTGCCGTCGATAAAAAGCGGGGTGATGCCGGCCTCGGCGGGCTTGTTGTGATCTCTTCCCGAGACCGAGCCGCAGAGCGCGAGCGCCTTGCGGAAGCCGTCGGGGAAGAAGGTGAGGGTGAACATATCCTCGCGGTCTACGAACTGCTTCGTATATCTCTGCGGACGGATATAGCAGGTCGCGACCTCCTTGTTCCAGAGAATTCCCACGCCGCCCCACGAAGCGGTCATCGTGTTGAAGCTGTCCTTGTTTCCGGCGGTGATGAGGCACCAATCGTTGTTGATGCGCTCGAACGGGTTGAAACTGAGAGTTTTTACATCAAATTCCTTGAGCATGGCGATTTTCCTCCTTTGCCTGCTTGCCGCGCCCGCCCGCACGTCTGCGAGGGGGGCTTTTCTGCGCGGCGCAGCCGCGCCCCGCCGAGGGGTGAAAAATCCCGCGGGGCGGGATTTTTCACCCCTCGGCGACCGCCCCCTGCGGGGGCGGGGAAAAGCCCCCGCAAGATCCGCAGTCCATGGGCGCGGCGCTCATAGATTCTATTCTTTTTTATCTTATGATATGACTGTGCTCCTTGAGAAGCTCCCTGATCTTTTCGTGCGGGTCGAGAATGTCGCTCACCGACATATCGTGATTCAGCGCCGCGACGAAATATGAAACATACTTCGAGCAGTCAACCGTGCGGAACCATTCGCGCTCGAAAAGATCGGGGTTGAGATAGCTCAGGTTAGTGCCGTAAACTCCGCTGAGGCAGCCCTGCTCATACGCTTCGTCGAAGGCTTTGAGGCCGTTCGTGAAGATAGGGTATGTAGCATAGGCGAATATCCTTTTTGCGTTTCTCGCTTTAAGCTCGTGCGCTATGTCGAGAACCGATTCTCCCGACGAAATAAGGTCGTCGGCAATGAAAATATCCTTTCCCGCAACGTCGTTTCCGAGGTATTCGTGCGCGACTATCGGGTTTCTGCCGTTTACGATCACCGAGTAGTCGCGGCGTTTATAGAACATTCCGAGATCTACCCCGAGCACCGAGGCATAGTACATATTTCTCGACATCGCTCCCTCGTCGGGCGAGACGACCATAAAGGTATCCTTGCTTATGTCAAGGTCCGAGACGGTGTTCACAAGAGCTTTCAACACCTGATAAGAGGGTATGATGTTGTCAAATCCCATGAGCGGAACGGCGTTCTGAACCCTCGGGTCGTGGGCGTCAAAGGTGAGAATGTTCTCAACTCCCATCGCCGAAAGCTCCTGAAGCATCCACGCGCAGTCAAGCGATTCGCGATAGTTGCGCCGGTGCTGCCTTCCGCCATAGAGTATAGGCATGATGACGTTGATTCTGTGAGCTTTTCCGCCCGCGGCCTGAATGATTCTTTTTAGGTCCTGATAGTGATCGTCGGGCGACATATGGTTTTCGTGCCCGAAAAGGGGATATGTGCAGCTATGGTTGCCGGTGTCGCAGATGATAAAGAGATCGAGTCCGCGAACCGTTGCTTCGATGAGAGCTTTTGCGTCTCCCGACTGGAACCTCGGGCATTTGCAGGGAATCAGGAAAGTATCGACGTCCTGTCCCGACTGACGCGCCCAAGTTACAAGATAGTTGTTGATCTTGCTGCCGAGTTCTTTAGCTCCCTCCATCGCGATGATACCGAGCGGAGCTACGCTTACTGACGGGTTAAAGACCTGCGCGGTTTTTCTGCGTTTTGAAGTTGTCATAGCAATTCCTTTCTTTTGGCAAAGGCTTCAAAAAGCCTTTCGCCGAGACCCTTTTCGGGCGTATATTTCTCGCCGCTCACCGGCGGCGGAATAAACTTTGGCAGGAATCAGAAGTTGTCGCGTTTTTTCTTTCTTGCCCTGCGGACGTTGACGAATATCGTCGCCGCGATAAGGCATACAAGGAATATCGGCACGAACCAGACGTTTGAATTATCGACCTTGAGCTGAGTCCAAAGCTCCTGCATATAGGCGTTGGCGTCGTCGCTGAGGTTCACAAAGACCTCGGTGTTTTCAATAAGAAATTCGTCCGAGGGATATCTGCGCTCGTCCTCTTTGGCGTCGTCGTCCAAAAGCTCAAAGGCCGCCTGATTCGGCGTCGAATAGCCGACATAATCGCAGTTTGCAAGGGCGATCTCGGCCTCGCAGAGAAAGTTGATATAAGCCTCCGCGACCTCTTTGTTCTCGGGGTCCGAGGTCGTCGGAATGCAGATAGCGTCAACGAACCAGTTTGTGCCCTCCTCGGGGATAACGAATTCGAGGTCGGGGTTATCGTCACACATCGTCACCGCGTCGCCGACGTAATAGGGCGCAACGGCAGCCGAGCCGCCCTCCATTTTGTCGAAGATCTCGTCCATGACATAGCCCTGAACTATTTCTTTCTGTTCTCTGAGAAGCTCCGCGCATCTGTCGAGCTGTTCCCTATCCTCGGTGTTAAGGCTGTAACCGAGATAAGCCTGAGCGATACCGAAAGCGTCTCGCGGGTTGTTGAACATCAGGATATTTCCGGCGTATTTTTCGTCCCAGAGCGTTTTCCACGAGGTTATCTCCTCATCGACCATGGTGGTGTTATAGATGATGCAGACCATTCCCCAGAGATAGGGCACCGAGTATTCGTTGGTCGGGTCGTACTGAGGGTTCAAAAAGCCGCCCATTATGTTTTTGAGGTTCGGAATATTGTCGAAATCCAGCTTTTCAAGCATTCCCTCGTTTATCATCTTCGAGATCATATAGTCCGAGGGGATAACGATGTCGTAAGTCGCTCCGCCCGAAAGCAGCTTAGAGTAAAGCGTTTCGTTCGAGGCGTAGGTCTTATAGTTTACGGTGACGCCGGTGAGAGCCTCGAAAAGCTCGTTCACGTCGGTCATCTCGTCGTCGTTTATCGACATATATTCGCCCCAGTTGGCGACGTTAAGGGTTATCTCTTCTCCGTAAAATCTTCCGTAGTCGTAATCCGAGAAAAGCTCGGGGTCAAGCCCGAATTCTTCGAGGATCTCTTCAGTCGAAGCCCTTTCGTCGCCGGCGGCGGCCTGTCCGCAGCCCGCAAGCGACAAAAGCATCACAAAAGCGGTCAGCGCAAAAATAAATCTTTTCATTCAGGCGCCTCCGTTTCTTGCGGCGCGTGAAAGCGCAAGGTCTCGCCTCAGACGGCGGTTTTCAAGCACGTTTCTTGTGATCATTATCGCGCAGATGACGACGAAGATTATCGCCGAAAGCGCGTTGATTTTCGGGGATACTTTTACCCTCGTCATAGATTCGATAGTCACGGCAAGGGTCTCGACGTTTGTGCCCGAGGTGAAGTAAGACACTACGAAGTCATCGACCGAATAGGTCAAAGCCATCAAAAAGCCTGAGAAGATACCCGGCATGATCTCGGGTATCACGGCCTTGAAGAACGCCTGTCTCGGGTTGCAGCCGAGGTCCTGCGCGGCCTCGACGAGGTTCGGGTTCATTGCGCGCAGCTTCGGCAGAACGTTATAGATGACATAGGGCACGTCGAACGAGATGTGCGCAAGAATCAGCGTTGCGAAGCCGAACTTGAAGTTGAAGTGGGTGACGAAGAATCTGAAAAGTATCATCAGCGAGATACCCATGATGATCTCGGGGTTGATGACCGGGATATACGTCGCTCCCATAAGTATCGTGCGGCCGGTTTTTTTCATAGAATAAATTCCGAGCGCCGCCATTGTTCCGAGAACGGTCGCCAAAACCGACGCCGCCAGCGCGACGATAACGGTGTTCATAAGCGACGAGAGTATCCTTTCGTCCCTGAAAAGGTCGGCGTACCAGTGCAGCGTGAAGCCGGTCCAGTTTGCCCGCGATTTCGACTGATTGAACGAAAAGACTATCAGAACGAGGATCGGCAGATAGAGGAAGGTATAGAGGATATACATATAGATTTTCGAGGAAATATGTTTCATAGCGGCACGTCATCCTCCGATCCGAACTGATTGAAGAGGCTCATCATGAACAGCACTATTATCATGAGAACAAGCGCCATCGCCGAGCCGAGATGCGGGTTGTATGAATTTCCCGAAAACTGCATTTCAATGATATCGCCGATGAGATCGTTTGTGCCTCCGCCGAGCATTCTTGAGATTATGAATGTCGATACCGAGGGAACGAACACCGCGATGATACCGGTTGAGATGCCCGGCATTGAAAGCGGAAAGATTATTTTTCTGACGAGCCTCGCTTTGTTCGAGCCGAGGTCCTGCGCGGCTTCTATCACGCTTTGATCTATTTTGACCATAACGGAATAGAGCGGAAGAATCATGAACGGCAGATAGTTGTATACCATGCCCAAAATGACCGCGCCCGAATTGTTTATCAGGTTATAAGGCCCGAGCCCCACAAGCCCGAACAGCTTGTTGATAAGTCCGTTCGGCTCCAAAAGGGTCATCCATGCGTAAGTCCTCAGCAGGAAGTTTATCCACATCGGAACCATGAGAAGAACTATCAGCGTCGATTGATTTATCGCGTTCGCGCGGGAGATTATATAAGCCGCGGGAAAGGCGATGACAAGGCATATCACCGTAGCGATT
This sequence comes from uncultured Clostridia bacterium, assembly GCA_947623585.1. Classification (GTDB taxonomy): domain Bacteria; phylum Bacillota; class Clostridia; order Oscillospirales; family Ruminococcaceae; genus Faeciplasma. The sequence continues at coordinate 20,968 of CANQHA010000005.1, forward strand.
ATCGCAAAAAGTATCGAGCGGAACAGCACCGACATATAATCCGACATCGCAAAGATGTTTTCAAGAGTGATGTTTCCGTCGGGGTCGGTCATGGCAAAGCCGACGACCAGCCCGAGCGGGACGACGGTAAATATCAGCACCCAGACGACATAGGGGGCGGCAAGAGCTTTCGGCGCCCTCATCTTTCGTCCTCCGTCCTGTGCATGATATGAATGTCCTCGGGGGTGACGTTCATTCCGATAACCGAACCGACATCCTCGCTCCTTGTCGATTGGATTATCCATTTATACCCCAGCGCGTCCACGGTTATCTCATAGTGAACGCCCTTGAAGACGACGTTTTCGACCACGCCGACGATAGCTCCCTCGTCCTGAGAGACCACCTTGATGTCCTCGGGGCGGATAACGACGTCGACCGGTTCGTTTTCATCAAAGCCCTTGTCAACGCAGACGAAATCCTTCCCCGCAAATTCAACAAGAAAGTCGCGGCGCATGATGCCGTCGATTATGTTCGATTCGCCGATAAAGTCGGCGACGAAAGCGTTTTTCGGCTCGTTGTAAATGTCCTGCGGAGTGCCTATCTGCTGAATCATTCCGTCTCGCATGACTACGACGGTATCAGACATTGTAAGCGCTTCCTCCTGGTCGTGAGTGACATAAATGAAAGTAATTTCAAGGTCCTGCTGCATTCTTTTAAGCTCGATCTGCATATCCTTTCTGAGCTTAAGGTCCAACGCGCCTAAAGGCTCGTCCAGCAAAAGCACCTTGGGACGGTTCACCAATGCCCTCGCAATGGCGATTCTCTGCTGCTGACCGCCCGAGAGAGAGTTTATCGAGCGCTTCTCATAGCCCTGCATATTAACGAGCTCGAGCATTTCGCTGACGCGTTCTCTGATCTTGTCCTCGGGCAGCTTCTGGATCCTCAGACCGAAAGCTATGTTTTCATAGATGTTCAGATGAGGAAACAGCGCATACTTCTGAAATACGGTGTTGACCTGCCGCTTATGGGGAGGAAGATTTTTGATATTAACACCGTTAAAAAATAGTTCACCGCTCGCCATTTCGGCGAAGCCCCCGATGATACGCAGGGTTGTAGTCTTGCCGCAACCCGACGGCCCCAGAAGAGTTACGAACTGCTTGTCGATAATGTCGAGGCTGATGTTTTTGAGAATCTGTTCCCCGTCATACTCGACGACAGCGTTTCGCAAACTGATGATAGTATTTTCCAATTACTTTCTTTGTCTCCTTTTCCATTTTGAGAATATTGAACGGACAGTTACCGCCGCAAACATTATAATACTTTTTTTCCGCTATTACAATAATAAAAAAATAATTTTTCATTTCATACAAAAAACGACTTCCCCGAGATGATTCTTTTTTGAAAATGAACAAATATTTACCTCTCGCAAAGGTTGAAATTTCCGAAAGAATATTATATAATATACGGGAGAGCGTTCCGAACGCAAAAAATCGGGGCGCAGATCCCGTGATAACTTTGAAAGGAAACCGACATATGAGCAAGACAGCGCGCTTTTTTGAGGGACTTAAAGACAAGAGGGTGGCGTTCATCGGCACCGGCGTAAGCCACAACGAGCTTATCGCCCTGTTTCTCCGCAAGGGGATAGACGTCACCGTTCTCGACAAAAAAACAGAGGAGCAGTACGACCCCGCGCTTCTGAAAGAATTAAAGGCGGCGGGCGCAAAATTCCTCACCGGCGATGGATATCTTGACAGCCTCGAGGATTTCGACGTCGTTTACCGCACCCCGGGAATGTATTACAACCACCCCGCGCTCGTTCGGGCGAGGGAGAACGGCGTGGTCATAACGAGCGAAATGGAGAGCTTTTTCGAGCTTTGCCCCTGCCGCATTTTCGCGGTGACCGGCTCGGACGGAAAAACCACGACCACCACCGTCATCTCGGAATTTTTAAAGGCCGATGGCTATACCGTCTGGCTAGGAGGAAACATCGGAAAGGCGCTTTTGCCGCGTATCGAGAGCATATCCGAGGACGATTACGCCGTCGTCGAGCTTTCGAGCTTCCAGCTCATTTCGATGAGGCACAGCCCCGACGTCGCCGTGATAACAAACATTGCGCCGAACCACCTTGACGTTCACGGCACCATGGAGGAATACATCTCGGCGAAGTGCAACATTTTGGACCACCAGAGCGCGTTTTCGCGCGCGGTCTTAAACGCCGACAATGCCGAGACCCTGAAACTGAAAGACCGCGTCAGGGGAACGCTTGCCTTCTTCTCTCGGCTTGAGAAGCCCGCCGTCGGGGCGTATCTCGACTCGGACCGGGTTTTATGCTACTGCGACGGCAGAAAATCGGTGAAAATAATCCCCGCCGCCGAAATAAGGATACCCGGCGAGCACAACGTCGAAAACTATCTCGCCGCGATATCCGCGGTCTGGGGCGACGTGTCGATAGAATCCATCCGCAAGGTGGCGCGCTCGTTCGGAGGAGTAGAGCACCGCATAGAATTCGTCCGCGAGCTCGACGGCGTGAAATACTATAACGATTCGATAGCTTCAAGTCCGACGAGGGTCATCGCGGGGCTTCGCTCGTTCGGCAGAAAGATAATCGTCATCGCGGGCGGCTATGACAAAAAAATACCCTTTGAGCCGCTTGCAGGGCCGGTAAACGAGTACGTAAAGGTGCTCGTTTTGATGGGCGCCACCGCCGAAAAGATCGAAAAAGCGGTGACCGGCACCCCGCTTTACGACCCCGAGAGCCTAAAGATACTTCACGCTTCGTCTATGGCCGAGGCGGTCAGCCTTGCGAGAAGCTCGGCAGCCCCGGGAGACATAATCTCGCTTTCGCCGGCCTGCGCGTCGTTTGATATGTACCCCAACTTCGAGGCCCGCGGGCGCGACTTCAAAGCGATAGTGAACGCGCTGAAATGATAAGGTTACTTGACGAGTTCGACGGCTCGGGGCTTATAAGCTCGCACTGTTCGGCGCAGATACTCTCGCACCTTTCGGCATACGGCGTCGGGTTCGATTTCTGCCGCTTTTACGAGATAGTCTATCGCCGCCGCGTCGGCGTGATATGCGTTTTCAACGGCTCGGTCTCGGTCGGTCTCAGCGAGGGCGCGAAAAATCTTCGCGAGGCAAAAAGAGAGCTTTCCGAATTCCTTGATTTTTCCAGCCCGAGCTTTTGCGAGCTTCCGCCCGAGCTTGCGCCGAGGCAGGGCTTTCAGGGCTTCGAGGCGGTTCCGCGCACTTTCTTCGAGGTTTCACGCGCCGATTCCTCCGACGGCCTTTTCGAGCCCGACCCCGCGACCGTTTTCAAAACTGTTTTTTCCTCGGAGCAGGCCGATTACGGCGTCTGGCTGACTGATACGCTAAGGCGGGTAAACTTGGGAATATCGCAGCTTTACGGCTTTGAAAGCTCGGTGCTGACGGTTCGCTTCATTTTGGACGGAAAAGCGTTTATAAGCGACGTCGCGACCCCTTATGAGGATCGCGGAAAGGGCTTTGCGCGGGAGCTTTTGGGCAGGGTCTCAAAAGCGCTTGCCGACGACGGCATTTCGGCATATCTTTGCGCCGACCCCGAAGCCGCCGGGTTTTACCGCTCGCTCGGATACCCCGAGATAGGAAGCGACAGGGCTTTTCGGCAAAGGGCAACCGACCCTAAGCAGATTTTTAAAAACACAGGAGAGAGAAAATGAGAGATTTTTTTAACATCGACAAAAGGCTTCTTGAAAAGGCCGAGGCCGCCGAAAGGGCCTGCGAAAAGGACTTTGAGCGAATCGAGAGCATAGCCCGAGCGAACGGCGAAAAGGTGCTTGCGGCGTTCATTAACAACCGCGTTTCCGAGCCCTGCCTTCACGGCACCACCGGCTACGGCTACGACGACCTCGGCAGAGACGTTTTGGACCGCGTTTACGCCGAGGCTTTCGGCGCCGAGGACGCGCTTGTGCGGTTCAACTTCGTCAACGGCACTCACACGATATCGACCGCGCTTTACGGGGTTTTAAGACCGGGCGACAGGCTTCTGATGTGCACCGGAGCGCCCTACGACACTCTTGAAGAGATAGTCGGAAAGCGCGGAGAGGCCGGAAACGGCTCGCTTCGGGACTACGGAGTTTTATACGAGGAAGTCGGGCTGAAAGAGAACGGTATGCCCGATCTTGAGCGCATCTCCGAGAGGGTGAAAGGGGCAAAAGTCGCCTATATCCAGCGTTCGCGGGGATATTCCACCCGCCCGTCCTATACCGTCTCGGACATTGAAAGGATAATTAAAACCGTCAAGGCGGCTGAGCCCTCGGCGATAGTAATGGTCGATAACTGCTACGGCGAATTCGTCGAGGAGCGCGAGCCGACCGACGTCGGAGCCGACCTTATGATGGGCTCGCTGATAAAAAACCCCGGGGGAGGAATAGCCTCGACCGGCGGCTATATCGCCGGCAGGCGCGACCTTATCGAGCTTTGCGCATACCGCCTCACCTGCGTGGGAATGGGGAAGGAGATAGGCGCCACGCTTCATCAGAACCGCGAGATGTATCTCGGCTTCTTCCTCGCTCCTCAGACCGTTTCAAACGCGGTGAAGACCTCGGTGTTCGCGTGCAGACTTTTCTCGTCGCTCGGGTTTGAGACTCTTCCCGCGCCGGGCGAGCCGAGGGCCGACATCATCGCTTCGATACTCTTGAAAAACGAGAATTCACTCTGCTCGTTCATAAGGGGCATACAGCGCGGTTCACCGATAGACGGTTTTGTCTCGCCCGAGCCGTCGGATATGCCGGGGTATGAATCCAAAGTGATAATGGCGGCGGGAGCTTTCACCATGGGCGCTTCGATAGAGCTTTCGGCCGACGCGCCGATTCGCGAGCCGTTCGCCGCATGGCTTCAGGGCGGAATAACATATCCCGCGGGCAGAATGGGCGTTATCATGGCCGCCCAGAATATGCTCGACGAAAAAACGCTTACTCTTTGAAGGAGGAATAAAAAATGTCAGAGGTCTACAAAGTTTCGCTGAAGCAGCTTGTCGATGAGCTTCGCCTTGAGGTGATATACACCCCGGGCGACCTTGACAAGATATATATCTACAACAACGATATAAACCGACCCGCGCTCCAGCTCACCGGCTTTTATGAATACTTCAACACCGAAAAGGTCCAGGCCTGCGGAAACACCGAGTTCGCTTATCTCAAAGAGCTCGACGATGAAACACGGCTTTTGAGGCTTGACAAGCTGTTTTCCTATAAGTTCCCCGCGCTGATAATCTGCATGAATCACGACGTTTTTCCCGAAATGCTTTCCTCGGCGCAAAAATACGGCGTTCCGCTTTTGAGGACCACCCTCGGTTCGTCCGAGCTTTTGGCGAGGGGCATAGCCTATCTCAACGTCGAGCTCGCCCAGCGAATCACCCGCCACGGCGTTCTTATCGAAATCTACGGCGAGGGCGTACTTATTGTCGGAGAGAGCGGCGTCGGTAAATCCGAGACCGCGATAGAGCTTGTCAAGCGAGGTCACCGCCTTGTCGCCGACGACGCGGTCGAGATCAAAAAGGTCTCGGCGATATCCCTTGTCGGCTCGTCGCCCGAAAACATCAGGCATTTTATCGAGCTCAGGGGCATAGGCATAGTCAACGTCCGCCGGCTTTACGGCATGGGCTCGATAAAAACCACCGAGCGCATCGACCTTGTCGTCAAGCTGGAGCCTTGGGACCCCGACCGTTTCTATGACCGCATGGGAGTTGACAGCGAGTTCACAAGCATTTTGGGCGTAAAGGTCCCGAGCATAACCATTCCCGTAAAGCCCGGGCGCAACCTTGCCGTCATTCTTGAAGTCGCCGCGATGAACAACCGCGAAAAGAAGATGGGCTATAACGCCGCGCAGGAGCTTTTGGGCAATCTCGGGCTTGAAATGGAATCGAACGAGACCGTTTCAAACTGGCAGGATTTCTGATAAAAGGGGATAAAAAGTGACTATTCAAGCGGATCTGCATACGCACACCGTAGCTTCGACGCACGCGTACTCAACAATAACCGAAAACTGCGCTCAGGCCGAAAGGATAGGCGTAAAGTGCGTCGCATTGACAGACCACGGAACCGCCGTGCCCGATTCTCCGCACATATGGCATTTCGGCAATATGCGCGTTTTGCCGAGAAAAATCTGCGGCGTGACCGTTCTCAAAGGCGTCGAGGCGAACATAATAAATTATGACGGCGAGCTCGATATTCCTCAAAATCGCCTCGATCAGATCGAATGGGTCGCGGCTTCATATCACCGCTATTACTTCGACGGCTTTTCTCCCGCCGACCCGAAAACCGTGACCGAGGGCTATCTCAAACTTTTTGACAGATATCTTGTCGATATCGTCGGGCATCCGACTACGCAAAATTTTCCCGTCGATTGGGAAAGACTCGTAAAAGCCGCGAAGGAGCGCGATATCCTTCTTGAACTTAACGAAAGCTCGTTTGTCACCAAAAAAAGCCCGAAGGAGAATATCCTCGCCATGCTTGAAGCCTGCAAAAAGTACGGCTGCGAGATAGCGGTCGACAGCGACGCGCACTTTTGGACGCAGATAGCCGAGGTTAAAAATGTTATGCGCGTTATTGAGGAGACCGGGTTTCCGCAAAGCCTCATCGCCAACCTTGAATGGGAGCGGCTTCGCGAGAAAATCTTAAAAAAGCGTCCGACGCTTGATATATAACTTAAAGGGGATAATTTATGACATATCCTGAAATGCTGAGCAAGGCCGAGGCGCTCGCTTCGGATTTCGGCTGCGCCGTTTTGCGCGGCGAACCGCTTTCAAAGCATACTTCTGTCAGAGTCGGAGGGCCCTGCGACCTGATGATCTTTGCGCCCGACGCCGAAACAGCGGCGAGGCTCCACTTTGAATTCGCGGGGATTTCGCTTTATTCGATGATCTTGGGCAACGGCTCGAACTGCCTTTTTTCCGACGACGGTTTTCGCGGAGCGGTGATAGTTCCGCTCAAAGACCCCGGCGGTATAACCGTTTCGGGAGGCCTTATAACCGCCCCGGCGGGGGCTCAGCTTTCGGCGGTCTGCTCAAAAGCCCTTGAAAGCTCGCTTACCGGGCTTGAATTCGCCTGCGGCATACCCGGAACGGTCGGCGGAGCGGTCTATATGAACGCTGGGGCTTACGGCGGAGAGATAAAGGGGATAATCGAGACCGCAAGAGCCATGGACCTCTCGGGGAAAATAAGGGATTATTCCGCCGAGGACCTCATGCTCGGCTACCGCTCGTCGAGGTTTTCTTTCAGCGGCGAGGTGATTCTTTCCGCAACGTTCAGGCTCGAAAAGGGCGACAGGGAAGCTATCGGCGCCAAAATGCAGGAGCTTCTTTCAAGAAGACGGGCGCGCCAGCCCCTTGAATATCCATCGTTCGGCTCGGCGTTCAAGCGCCCCGAGGGGACCTTTGCGGGGCTTGTGATAGAAGAGAGCGGGCTTAAGGGCAAAACCGTCGGCAAGGCGCAGATAAGCCCGAAGCACGCGAATTTCATCATCAATCTCGGCGGAGCGACTTCAAAGGACATCGTCGGGCTTATCGAGCTTGCGCAAAAAACTGTTTTGGAGAAGACAGGTTTTGTTTTAGAGCCCGAGGTAAGGCTTATTCCGCCCGAAAAGCAACAGTAATTTCAAGGAGCTGACAAAATGAAAATCGTTATCGTCACCGGAATGTCCGGCGCCGGAAAATCAACCGTGCTCAACGTCTTTGAGGACCTTGACTATTATTGCATAGACAATATGCCCCCCGAGCTTCTTTCCATCTTCGCGGGGCTGATACGCAATTCCGACCCGAGGACCGAGCGCCTCTGCTTTGCGATAGACATTCGCTCGGGCGAGCTTTTCTCGAAATTCCGAGAGAGCGTTGACGCGCTTAGGGCTTCGGGAAACGACGTCACGGTCGTTTATATGGACTGCGACGACAATGAACTTGTCAAGCGATATAAAGAGACCCGCCGCAGGCACCCTCTTGAGAACGAGACCTCGGGAAATCTTCTTCGGGCGATAGAGATGGAGCGCTCAGAGCTTTCTTCTGCAAGAGTCCTTGCGGACATCTATCTTGATTCCACCGAAATTTCCGCCTCGGCGCTAAAAACAAGGATACGCAGCCTTTTCGAGAGCGTCGGCGGCAGCATGATAATCAACGTCGTTTCCTTCGGCTATATGTTCGGCGTTCCGAAAGACGCCGATCTGATGTTTGACGTCAGGTGCCTGAAAAACCCGTTCTATGTTCCCGAGCTGAGGCTTAAAAACGGTCTTTGCGACGATGTTTTCGATTATGTTTTCGGCGAGGAGAGCGCCCGGCAGCTTTATGACAAAATAAAAGAGCTCGTCAGCTTTTTGATACCGCTTTATATCAAAGAGGGCAAGACCCGCCTTGTCGTGGCGTTCGGCTGCACCGGCGGAAAGCACCGCAGCGTGAGCTTTGCGCGCCGCCTTTCTGAGGACTTAAAGGCCGAGGGGTTTGACGCCCGGGCCGAGCACAGGTGCGTTGAAAGATGAACGCTCCGCTTTTTTCTCATCGGGTCAAGGCCGAGGCCGCCTCGGGGATATCGGGGCGCAAAAAGTGCGTCGCGTGCTTAAAGGGTATGCTCGTCTCGGCGGGCTTCGTCGGAAGCGATAAGATCGTCTTCAAGACCGAAAACCCCGACGTCTGCGACCTTTTCTTCCGCCTCTGCGCCCATGCTGCGGGCGAAAGCGGCGTCGGCGTTTTTGAGCGCCGAAGCTCAAGCGGCTCGCCTCGCTTTGAAATAACCGTCTCGGGCAAAAGCGCCGTTTCTGCGGTCTTAGAAGACGCGGGGGCAGCCGTTTCGCCAGTCGGCGGGCTTTTCGAGCCGTTCTCGGGGCTTTCCGAGGGCGACGTCGGCCCTTTTTTGGCGGGAGTTTTTTTGGGCTGCGGCACCGTCGTCGAGCCTCAGAAAAGCTATCACCTTGAATTCGTAATGCAAAGCGTCGAGCTTTGCCGCGGCCTGAGCGGGCTTTTGGAGGGTCGCATCGGCTTCGGCGGGGGAATAACTCCGCGAAAAAGCGCGAGCGTTTTATATTTCAAAGAGAGCGAGCAGATCGAGGACATACTTACGCTCATCGGTGCGCAGAAAGAGAGCCTTGAGCTGATGAACGTAAAAATATATAAGGATCTGAGAAACCACGCCAACCGCGCAACGAACTGCGACACCGCAAACCTTGAGCGCCAGAACCGTTCGGCGGCAAAGCAGATCGAGGCGATAGAAAAGATAGCCTCGGGCGAAAAGGGGCTTTTTTCACTGCCGGACGAGCTTAGGGAGCTTTGCCGGCTGAGGCTCGAATACCCCGAAATGAGCCTTTCGGAGCTGAGTTTAAAAACAAACCCGCCGCTTTCCCGCTCGGGTATAAACCACCGCTTCGCGAGAATTCTCGCCGCGGCAGAGAAGATCGGAGGCAAAAATGCCTGAATTCGTGCATATACACGTTCACAGCGAATATTCGCTGCTTGACGGCGCCTGCCGTATCAAGCGGCTCGTTTCGCGTGCAAAGCAGTTCGGCATGAAAGCGCTTGCGGTGACCGACCACGGAAACGTCTGCGCCGCCGTTGAGTTTTACAACGAGTGCCGCGCCGCCGGAATCAAGCCGATAATCGGCTGCGAGGTATACGTCGCCCCGAGGACCCGCTTTGACAAGGCCGGAAAAGCCGATCTTTCGCCCTATCACCTGATACTTCTCTGCAAAAACGCCGAGGGCTATAAAAACCTCTGCAAGCTGGTCTCGCTGTCCTATACCGAGGGGTTTTACTCAAAGCCGAGAATAGATTTCGAGCTTCTCGAAGAATATCACGGCGGGCTGATTTGTATGTCCGCCTGCCTTGCGGGAGAAGTCGCCCGGCGGCTTTCGGACGGCGATTACGACGGCGCAAAAGAGACCGCGCAAAAATACCGTTCTCTTTTCGGAGAAGATTATTATATCGAAGTGCAGGACCACGGCCTTGAGGAGCAGCGGGAGATCCTGCCATATCAGTACCGCCTCTCGCGCGAGCTCGGAATAAAGCTGTGCGCGACTAACGACTGCCACTATATCGACAGGTCCGACGCGAGGGCTCAGAAGCTGCTGATGTGCATTGCCACCAACACCACCGAAAACGACCCCGACGCCATGACCTTTAAGACCGGCGAGTTTTATTTCAAGTCGCCCGAGGAGATGACCGAGCTTTTCGCGGCTCACCCCGAGGCTATATCCTCGACGGTCGAGATAGCCGAAAAATGCGGCTTTGATTTTGAATTCGGAGTAACCAAGCTGCCCGGTTTTTCTATCGAAGGAGTTGCGGACAACGCGGCTTATCTTCGAGATCTCTGCGAAAAGGGCTTTTTTGAGAGATACGGCGAAAGCCCGCCCGAGGGCGCTCGCGAAAGGCTTGAATACGAGCTTTCGGTGATAGAGAAAATGGGCTTTGTAAACTATTATCTCATCGTCTGGGATTTTATCCGCTATGCAAAGTCTGTGGGGATACCCGTAGGCCCCGGAAGAGGCTCGGGCGCGGGAAGCCTTTGCGCCTACTGCGTCGGGATAACCGGAATCGACCCTTTGAGATACGGGCTTCTTTTCGAGCGCTTTTTGAACCCCGAGCGCGTTTCTATGCCCGACTTTGACATTGATTTTTGCGTCGAGCGCCGACAGGAGGTCATCGAGTATGTGAAAAGGCGTTACGGCGCCGACCATGTCGCTCAGATAATCACCTTCGGCACGATGGCTGCAAAAAACGCTATCCGCGACGTTGCCCGCGCCATGGCGCTTCCTTACAGCCTTGCCGACAGGGTCGCAAAGGCGGTGCCGTTCGGATATGACATTCAGCGCGCCATTGACGAAAACTCCGATTTCAGGGAGATATATCAGAGCGACCCGAAGATCCGCGAGCTCGTCGATATGGCGAAGCAGGTCGAGGGTATGCCGAGGCACGCCTCGACCCACGCCGCGGGCGTAGTTATAACCGACGGCCCGGTCAGCGATTATGTTCCGCTTCAGACAAACGACGGTCAGCCGGTCACTCAATACACCATGACGGTGCTTGAAAGGCTCGGGCTTTTGAAGATTGATTTTCTCGGCCTCAGAAACCTGACGGTCATTCGCGAGGCGCAGAACGCCGTCCAAAAGACCGACCCCGGCTTTGACATCGAAAAGATATCCTATGACGACCCAGAGGTGTTCAAAATGCTCGCCCGAGGCGACACTTCGGGAGTTTTTCAGTTCGAGTCGGGCGGAATGACCTCGACGATAATGAGGCTCGTTCCGCAAAACCTTGAAGATTTGATAGCGGTCATCTCGCTTTACCGTCCGGGGCCGATGGATTCGATCCCGACATATATCCGCAACCGCCACGACCCCTCGAAGATAGCATATAAAACTCCGCTTCTTGAGCCTATTCTCGGCGTCACCTACGGCTGCGTCGTCTATCAGGAGCAGGTCATGCAGATTTTCAGAAGCCTTGCGGGGTATTCCTACGGCAGGGCGGACGTTGTCAGGCGGGCGATGGCAAAAAAGAAGCACGACGTTTTGGAGGCCGAGCGAAAGGCTTTCGTTTTCGGAGACGAGAACACCCCCGGCTGCCTTAAAAACGGCGTTTCCGAAAGCGTTGCGAACCAGCTTTTCGACGATATGCTTTCCTTTGCCTCCTACGCTTTCAACAAATCCCACGCCGCGGCTTATGCGACGGTGGCCTATCAGACCGCATATTTAAAGCTGCACTATTTTAAAGAGTATATGGCGGCACTTTTAACGAGCGTTCTTGACAGCGCCTCGAAGGTCACCGAATACACCGAGGAGTGCGAGTCAAAGGGCGTAAAGATACTCGGCCCCGACGTCAATTTAAGCGGCGTGGGCTTCACCTCTGACGGCGACGGCATACGCTTCGGGCTTTTGGCGATAAAAAGCCTCGGCAGGGGAATGATAGACGGCCTCATCGCCGAGCGCGAAAGCGGAGGGCCGTTCACGTCGCTTTACGATTTCGTCGAGAGAATGTACGGCAAGGAGCTCAATTCTCGGGCGGTCGAGGCGCTGATAATGTCCGGCGCGTTCGACTGTTTTCCGAACAACCGCCGCGAGATGCTCGGAAATTACGACGTTATAATGTCGGCGGTCTCCGAATCGAAGCGCGAAAACCTTGAGGGGCAGTTCGACCTTTTCGGCGAGAGCGGAAGCGAGCCGACTATCCCCTCGGCGGCCGAATATCCTCTTTCCGAGCTTCTGGAAATGGAAAAAGAGACCATCGGAATCTATGTTTCGGGGCATCCGCTTTCCGAGTATTCGGGCTGGCTTTTTGCGGGCGGAATGAACACCGCAAGGCAGATAATCGAGGGCGCTTCGCCCGACGTTAAGAGCTTTTCCGACGGCAGCGAGGTCTCGATAATCGGGCTTTTCCGCTCAAAAAAGATGTTCACGACAAAAAGCGGCAAGCTGATGTGCTTTTCGGTTTTCGAGGACGTTTCGGGAGAAATCGAGGTTATAGTTTTCCCAAACGTTTACGGCGCGGCGAAGCAGCTTTTGCAGCCGGGCGCAAAGCTCGCGATAACCGGCAAGGTCTCGATAAAAGACGAAGAGGACCCGAAGATACTTGCAGATTCGGTCGAGCCGGTCGAGGAGCTTATCAAAAGGCTTTCAAGCCGAACGCTTTGCATAAGGCTCGGCTCGTCAGAGCGCGAAAAGATCGAAGCGCTGAGGGAATTCTGCGAAAAAAATATCGGCGAAACGCCGGTTCAGGTCTATCTGAGCGATCTTAAAAAGCTGACCGTTTTAAAGGGGGCTTCGGGCTGCCGATTAAGCGGCGCGGGGCTTTCCGAGCTCGAAAAGCTCTTCGGAAGACAGAACGTGAGGCTGAAAGGCCGCTGACGGCAGGGAAAAAACTTCTCTGAAACCAATAATTGATATTTACAAACAGGTTAAACTGTGATATTATATATCTGTGCGGAAAACCGCAGCAAAAATCAGCGCCGGAGGTGTTTTTATGGACGTTATGATGATAGCCGCGTGGATAGCGGTGCTTATCGTCGGCATCGTCGTCGAGGTCATAACGGTGCAGTTTGTATCGATATGGTTTGCGGCGGCTTCGCTCGTTCCGCTTATTCTTGCGGGAATGGGCGCGCCGAGATGGGCGCAGTTTGCGGTTTTTGCGGCAGTGACCGCGATACTTTTGATTTTGACCCGACCGATCGTTCAAAAGCTCCGCGGGGGATTCGTTCGCACCAACGCCGACCTCAACATCGGAAAAACCGCCGTTGTGACCGAGGCCGTTGACAACGATTCCTCAAAGGGCAGGGCGAAGATCGGCGGAGTGTCATGGAAAGCCGTCAGCGCCGACGGAACCGACATTCCGGAGGGTGAAATAGTCGTCGTCAAGGATATTGACGGAACCAAGCTGATCGTTGCAAAACGCTGATATTTAAGGAGGAAAAACAATGGAACTGGCAGTCATCATTATCATTCTGTTTATCTTGTTCTTCATAGTCATCGCGAACTTCAAGATCGTGCCGCAGGCGCAGGTCTTTGTCGTCGAGCGCCTCGGAGCGTTCAACCGCGAGCTTCACACCGGACCTCATATGCTTTTCCCGTTTATCGACAAGGTGGTGAAGCGCGTCTCGATAAAAGAGCAGGTCGCCGATTTCAAGCCGCAGCCGGTCATCACAAAGGATAACGTCACCATGCAGATCGACACGGTCGTGTTCTTCCAGATAACCGACGCGAAGCTGTATACCTACGGCGTCGAGCGTCCTATCGCCGCTATCGAGAACCTCACCGCGACGACCTTGAGAAACATCATCGGCGAGCTCGAGCTCGACTCGACCCTCACCTCAAGAGACACGATAAACGAGAAGATAACAATAATTCTGGACGAGGCCACCGACCGCTGGGGCATCAAGGTCAACCGCGTCGAGCTTAAAAACATAATCCCTCCGCGTGAGATTCAGGACGCTATGGAGAAGCAGATGAAGGCCGAGCGCGAGCGCCGCGAGAAGATACTTCAGGCAGAGGGCGATAAGAAGTCGCAGATCCTCGTCGCCGAGGGCGAGAAGCAGTCTAAAATTCTCCGCGCCGAAGCCGACAAGCAGGCTGAGATACTCAAAGCCGAGGCCGAGCGCGAAGCGATGGTTCTGCGCGCGTCCGCAGTAAAAGAGCAGAAGATACTTGAAGCTCAGGGCGAGGCCGAAGCTATCGACGCCGTTCAGACCGCACTTGCGGAAAGCCTTAAAAAGCTGAACGCCGCCAACCCCAACGAGAGCGTTCTTACCCTTAAGAGCCTTGAAGCGTTCGCCAAGGCCGCCGACGGCAAAGCCACGAAGATCATCATTCCGAGCGAGATTCAGGGCGTCGCGGGCCTCGCCGCAGGGCTTAAAGGAATAATCAAGGACGAATGAGCGCATAGGCAATCGCGCCGAGCGCCGCCCGCTCCGCCGGGTAAAAAGGTATCCATATTTTCCTCCGCCGGAAAATATGGATGCTATCGTTTATCACCCCACCCCCGCTATACTGCCTGCGGAACGGAAACACGAATCCGCCCCCTCCCCTTTAAAGGGGAGGGGGCGTTACAAAATGTACCTTTCTGCTGTACTTTCGCCGGGGTGGGGTGATTTAAAATAGTATGAAATCATTCCCGGCAGAGGGAATGATTGAATACCTTTTACCCTCTCAGCGTGCCTTTCGGCAAATGTAGGGATAACCCTCCTCATTTATCTTGACTGTTTCTCTCGGATATGCTAAACTAATCCGCGGAGGGATTTTTATGGACTGGAAAGAACTGAAAATATACACGCGGCACGAGAGCGTCGAGGACCTGTCGGCGGCGCTTATTTCCGCGGGAATAACAGGGCTTGTGATAAACGACCCCGAGGATATAAAGGCGTTCGCCGCCGAGAAAAGCTCGAGCTGGGATTACATCGACGAGGAGCTGCTTAAAACTGCGGCCTCGGGCGAGGCGTTCGTCACGGTTTATATCTCCGAGGACGACGAGGGCGCCGCGATGACCGAGGCGGTCTCAGAGGCGCTTTCAAGGCTCGAGGGGCTCGGAACGCACTGCCGCGTTGAAAGCGGCAGCATTCGCGAGGAGGACTGGGCGAACGAGTGGAAAAAGTTTTTCAAGCCGCAGCGCATCGGCGAGAAGATAATAATAAAGCCCTCGTGGGAGAACGTTTCGGATTCGGAGCAAAGAAAAATAATAGAGCTCGACCCCGAAAACAGCTTCGGGACCGGAAGACATTATACCACTCAGCTTTGCATCGAGCTGCTCGAAAAATATATTCATGAGGGCGACAGCGTTGCCGATTTCGGCTGCGGCAGCGGAATAATCTTTATTTCGGCGATGGCGCTCGGAGCAGGTTCGGCGGTCGGGGTGGATATTTCGGAGGACGCCGTGAAAATTTCTCGGAGAAACGCCGCCAAAAACGGCATAGCCGACGAAAAGCTCGAGCTTTATTGCGGAGACGTTATCAGCGACGAAAAGCTGCGCAAAAAGGTGTGTAAAGGCTATGACCTTGTCGCAGCTAACATCGTGGCGGACGTGCTTCTCGGAATGAAGGACGTTTTTGCCGAGGTGCTTAAACCCGCGGGAACGCTCGTTTTATCGGGAATTATAGACGATCGGCTCGACGAAGTTATCACTGCTGTAAAGCAGAGTGGCTTTACACTCTTAGAGCAGCTTCACCGAGACATCTGGAACGCCGCGGCGTTTGTTAAGAATTAAATCACCGATTTTAAATCGCACTGTGCATAAAAACAGCAGGTATTTTTTGTCGAAAATTCTGAATTTATTTTTCGACAAATTTCGACATTCTTGCGGGCGTCGGTGTAATATAATTTCAGGGCGGGGTTTTCCCCGAAAGTGAAATGACCGCAAACGCGGAAAGGAGAAATATTACATAATGTTAGAAGACGCCAACCGTTTCAGACAAATAACCACCTCGCTTTTTGAGCTTGGGGTGAAGCCGCACTTCAAGGGCTTTGAATACCTCGTCTGCGCGCTGTCGCTCGTTATCGACGAGCCGCAATATCTTCAGAACGTCACAAAGCGCCTCTATCCCGAGGTCGCAAGGCTGTGCGGCGAGGGGGTCAAGCCGAGCTGCGTCGAACGCTCGATGCGTATCGCCATCGAAAACTGCTTTCTTTACGGCGACAAAGACTTTCAGTACGCCTATTTCGGAGCCTGCGTCAACCCCGAAAAGGGCAAAACCACCAACGCGGAATTCATCGCCTGCGTGGCGCAGAAGATTCGCCTCTGTGAAACCGCGAAAAAAAGCGCCGAGGTCTGATTTTTTCGCTTTGGCGAGCGGCGCTGCTCGAAAAAATAATAAAACCGAAAGGCGGTGCTTTTATGGACATGGAAAAAATAGGACAATTCGCCGAGATGCTGAGACGCTGCAAAAACGCCGTGTTTTTCGGCGGAGCAGGGGTCTCGACCGAGAGCGGAGTTAAGGACTATCGCAGCGAGGACGGGCTTTACAACACCGTCAGGCAGTACGGCGTGCCGCCCGAGGAGATTCTGAGCCGCACGTTTTTCTTCTCGAAGCCCGAGGTCTTTTACGACTTTTACTACAAATATTTTTTGCTGAGCACCGCAAGGCCCAACCCTGCGCATATCGCCCTCGCTGAGCTTGAAAGGCGCGGAAAGCTGAGCGCCGTCATCACTCAGAACATCGACGGGCTTCATCAGGCCGCCGGAAGCAAAAAGGTCTTTGAGCTTCACGGAACTATCGCGAAAAATCGCTGCTGCAAGTGCGGGGCGGATTTTCCGACCGAAAAAATCAAGGCGCTCGAGGGCAAAGTCCCTCGCTGCGAGCGCTGCGGCGGGCTTGTCAAGCCCGAGGTCGTTCTTTATGAGGAGCCGCTCGACGAGCGAACCGTCAACGGCGCGGTCAGGGCGATAGCCTCGGCGGACCTTATGATAATCGGCGGAACTTCGCTCGCGGTATACCCCGCCGCGGGGCTTTTGAGGTATTTCGGGGGAGAGAGCATCGTTCTCATAAACCGCGGAGAAACAGGCTATGACAGCCGCGCCGACCTTGTTTTCAGAGACAGGATAGGCGAGGTCATGTCGGAAGCGATGAAGCTGATATAAAATTTAGGCGTCGGAGAAGATGAAAGCTCCGGCGCTGTTTTTTGCAATAATAAGGACGGTTTGCAGCTTTATCCTTGCCTTTGCCGCAAGCCGAACCGAGCGATTAAAAGGTATCCATATTTTCCTCTGCCGGAAAATATGGATGCTATCGTTTATCACCCCACCCCCGGCAAGTTGCCTGCGGGGAGGAAAGTTAGAGAGCCCCCGCCCCTCAAGGGGCGGGGGCGGGGTTGGCTCGTTTGCCTCGCTCGGCGCTCGGCAAATGGGGAACCCCCGGCGAGGGTTCCCCATGTCGCAACCGTCCACAGGACGGATTGCTCCGTCCCCTCCTGCGCTTCGCTTCGCAAAAGATTCCGCTTCTGCGGAAGCGGTGAGGGGCGCTACCCCCTCAACCCCCGCAAGCCTTTTGTATAAGGCTTGACCGAAAACTTTTAATTTTGTGCGCCTTGGGCGTTCCCCCATCACCTCGCCCCGGTTCTTAATGTCCTGAACCCGTGAAGGTCGTATTCGCGGACAAAGCCCGAGACGTCCGCTCCCTTTGAAAGATAGTGTATCAAAAGCAGCGCGCAGGCGCGTGCGTCGCTGCCGGCGTTGTGGTGGTCAAGCTCGATGCCGAGCTCGCGGCACATGGTGTTCAGCTTGTGGTCGGGCATGGCCGCCTCGACCCGCTTTCCCATCGTGCAGGTGCAGGCATAGCGCGTTTTTTCGGCGCAGGGGATATTGTAAGCGCTGAGACACTTTGAGAGAACGCTCATGTCGAACTGGGCGTTGTGGGCAACCAAAAGCCCGCTTTTTAATATCGGGCGGATCTTCGGCCAAAGCTGCAAAAAGGTCGGCGCGTTTGCAACGGCTTCGGGCGTTATGCCGGTGAGATATATGTTGAACCTGTCAAATTCGGCCTCGGGGTTTACAAGAGAATAGAACTCCTCAGCCAAAGCGCCGTTCTCGACGACGCTTATTCCTATGGCGCTCATGCGGTCGTTGCGGAAATTCGGCGTTTCAACGTCAAAGCAGATGAACCGTGACACTTTGATCCCTCCGTTGAAATATTGCTGAAAGAATAATACCACATTTTGACCAAAACCGTCAACATTTTCGAGTACCATTTTTCTCTTGATTATTTTGAAACGTTGTGCTATAATAAACTGAATATGTATACTGGTATCATGGGGAGGTGCGGTATTTGAGGATCCTCGGCATAGACCCCGGCTATGCGACGGTGGGCTTCGGGATTTTGGATTATGACGGCAGAGAGTTCTCGGTCGTAAATTTCGGCGCGATAACCACTACCCCCGAATCGCCTTTTGCGGAGCGGCTCATGACTATACATCGTGATATGTGCGACGTTATCGACCTCTATAAGCCCGACGCGCTTTCGATGGAAAAGCTGTTTTTTAACACAAACCACACTACCGCGATAGACGTCGCTCAGGCGAGGGGAGTTATCATGCTCGCCGCGGTGCAAAAATCGGTCTCGGTGAACGAATATACGCCGCTTCAGGTGAAAAGCTCGGTCGTGGGATACGGCAGAGCGGAAAAACGGCAGATCCAGGAAATGGTCAGAACCATTCTTCGTCTCAAAGAGGTGCCGAAGCCCGACGATACCGCCGACGCCCTCGCGCTTGCGATAGCGCACGGACACTATGCCAGCTCGGCGGCCTATGCGGAATACTCAAAGCACAGCTATTCGAGCGGCGACTATCAGAAATATCGCAGAGGAAAGGACGGAACAAGATGATATACAGCCTTACGGGAAAAATTCTTCTGACGACCCCCGAGCTTGCCGTCATCGAGTGCGGCGGGGTCGGATATGCCTGCAAGACCACTCTTTTTACCATCGAGCAGCTTTCGGGACGGGAAACCGCAACGCTTTACACCTTTATGGCGGTCAGAGAGGACGCGGTCGAGCTTTTCGGGTTCGCCTCGCAGGAGGAGCTTGAATGTTTCAAGCTGCTTACCTCGGTGAGCGGAGTCGGCTCAAAATTCGCCCTCGCGATACTTTCAAGCCTCACGCCCGATCAGGTCGCCCTTGCGATAGCCTCGCAGGACGCCGTCGCTTTCACAAAGATCAAGGGCGTCGGCAACAAGATAGCGCAAAGAATTGTTATGGAGCTTAAAGACAAGATCGCGAAGGACTTCGCCTTTATCGGAGCGAAATCGGGAGTTGATCTCGGGGCGGTTTCAAACGGCTCGTCCAACGCCTCGGAGGCCGTCGCAGCGCTCGTTGTTTTGGGATATACCCAGTCCGAGGCCGCCGCGGCAGTGGCTTCGCTTGAGCAGGGGTTGAGCATTGACGAAATGATACGCAGAGCGCTGAGATATTTATCCGCGAAAAAATTCTGAGTGGGGTGCGCTGAATGATCGAAACCGGTGAATTTGACTTTGAAAGCCGCCTCGTTTCGCCGCAGGTGATAGCCGAGGACAGCGAGATAGATTACTCCTTGCGCCCGAAGACCCTTTCGGAATACATCG
Organism: uncultured Clostridia bacterium; assembly: GCA_947623585.1. GTDB lineage: Bacteria > Bacillota > Clostridia > Oscillospirales > Ruminococcaceae > Faeciplasma. The sequence continues at coordinate 40,487 of CANQHA010000005.1, forward strand.
GGCAGACAAAGGTAAAGGAGAATATGGCGGTATACATCGAGGCCGCGAAAAAACGCGGAGAGCCTTTGGACCACGTTCTTCTCTACGGGCCTCCGGGTCTCGGAAAGACCACCCTTTCGGGGATAATCGCTCACGAAATGGGCGTGAACATCAGGGTGACCTCGGGCCCCGCCATTGAGAAAAAGGGCGACCTTGCTTCGCTTCTGACAAGCCTTCAGCCCGGCGACGTTTTGTTTATCGACGAGATACACCGCCTCTCTCACGCCATCGAAGAGGTGCTTTACCCCGCGCTTGAGGACCTTGCCATTGATATTATCATCGGAAACGGACCCGCCGCGAGATCGATAAGGATAGATCTTCCGAAATTCACGCTTATCGGCGCAACGACCCGCTCGGGTCAGCTTTCCGCTCCTTTAAGGGACAGGTTCGGAATAATTCAGCGCCTCGAGCTTTATTCGACCGAGGACCTTGCCGAGATAATTACCCGCTCGGCGGTGATACTCGGCGTTGCGCTCGACCGGGACGCGGCAGTTGAAATGGCCTCGCGGAGCAGGGGAACGCCGCGTATTGCGAACAGATTTTTAAAGAGAGTCAGAGATTACGCCGACGTTATGGGCGACGGAAGGATAACAAGGGATATCGCAAAAATCGCCCTCGACAGAATGGAGGTTGACGACCTCGGCCTCGATTCTTTGGACAAGCGTATGCTTCTTACGATAATCAAGGGCTACGGCGGAGGACCGGTCGGGCTTGAAACGCTCGCCTCGGCTATCGGCGAGGAATCGGTCACGCTGGAGGACGTTTGCGAGCCGTTTCTTATGCAGCTCGGATTTTTGGCGAGGACCCCGCGCGGGCGCTGCGCCACCGACCTTGCATATCGGCACTTCGGGCTGAAAAGATCGGGAGACGACGACGGCGGGCAGACCTCGCTTCTGTGACAATTCGACATGAAAGGGACGCTTTTTAAATGACAAAACTCTTTAATCCTGACGGCGCGAGCGGCAGGGCGATAACCGAATTTTCGACCGAGACCGCCATGCTGATAGGCAGAGCGCTTGCCTCGCTTATTCAGAACCGAAGCGGCAGACCCGCGAAGATACTTGTCGGGCGGGATACGCGCCTTTCGGGAGAGATATTGACGGCTTCGTTTGCGGCGGGCTGCTGCTCGGCAGGGGCCGACGCGCATATCCTCGGGATAATCCCGACGCCGGCGGTGTCGTATCTCACCGAGAAATACTGCGCCGACGCGGGGGTCTCGATAACCTCCTCGCGGAACACCTTTGAATTCAACGGGATAAAGATATTTGACCGCAGAGGCTACGCCCTCTCGCGGGAGGCGATTTCGGAGATAGAGCGCCTTGTCACAAAATGCCCCGAGGAGATAAGCTGCGCCGACGGCGACGGTATCGGCGCGATAAGCTATGAAAAAAACGCCGAGTGGGACTATGTTCGGGCGCTTATGAAAAAAACCGACGCCGACCTCAACCGGATCCGCATAGCGGTTGACTGCGCAAACGGAGCCGCCTGCGGCACAGCCGAGAAGTTCTTTCGGGGCATAGGCGCGAGCGTTACCATTATAAACAACGAGCCCGACGGAAAAAACATAAATCTTTCCTGCGGGGTGTGCGACCTTGAACCGCTTAAAAAATGCGTCGCCGAAAACCGCTGCCACGCGGGCATAGCCCTTGACGGCGACGGCGGAAGATGCGTTATCATCGACGAAAAGGGTCAGCCGCTCGACGGAGACCGCATTATCGCCGTTTTGGCCTATTATATGAAAGCGAATCAGACGCTTAACGCAAACACCTGCGTTGTGGCTCAGAACGCAAACCTCGGCTTTTTCCGCTGGGCAAAGGAGAACGGAATAGTCGTTGCGACCTCGCAGAGCGCGGGAAGCAGGCATATCGTCGAGAGAATGCTCGTCGGGGACTATAACCTCGGCGGAAGCCCGACGGGGCATATCGTTCTTTCGGACTGCGCAAAAACCGCCGACGGTCACATCGCCGCCGCGAAGGTGCTTGAAATAATCGCAAAAAGCGGGAGAAAAATGTCGGAGCTCGCGTCTGTTTACGAGCCTTACCCGCAGGTGGCGCTGAACGTTGAGCTTCGCCCCGAATTCGCCGGGCGTTGGCAGGAGGTGCCCGCGATAGACGAAATGGTAAAATTCTGCTCGCAAAAGCTTGAGGGCGACGGCAGGGTTTTCGTCAGAGAATCCTCGACCAGCCCGACGCTTAGGATCATCGCAGAGGGCAGAGACCGCGAAACCGTCTGGCAGTATGCGCACGCCATCGCAAAGACGGTAGCGGACAACGCGGGATATCCCGAATAAATAAGGAGACATTTCAACTATGAGAACGGCTTCGGATTGGACCGATTACAGGCTGATCGACGCTTCGGACGGAATGAGGCTTGAAAGCTGGGGCGGAAAGACCCTCTGCCGACCCGACCCGCAGGTGATCTGGAAAACCGAGAAGAAAAATCCCCTCTGGCAGACCTGCGACGCGGTCTATCACCGCTCGGAGAGGGGCGGAGGCGAGTGGGAGTTCAGAAAAAAGCTCCCCGAAAGCTGGAAAATAAGCTATGACGGCCTCAGCTTCATCATCAGACCGACCGGATTTAAGCACACCGGGCTTTTTCCCGAGCAGGCGGTGAACTGGCGGCTCGCCTCGGGGCTGATACGCTCGGCGGGGCGGCCGATAAGCGTTCTGAACCTTTTTGCATATACCGGCGGGGCGACCTTGGCCTGCGCAAAAGCGGGCGCTTCGGTCTGCCACGTTGACGCTTCAAAGGGCATGGTGCAGTGGGCAAGAGACAACGCCGCGGCTTCGGGGCTTTCGGACCGGCCGATAAGATGGATAGTAGACGACTGCGCAAAATTCGTCGAGCGCGAGATCAGGCGCGGAAGAAGCTATGACGCGGTGATAATGGACCCTCCGAGCTATGGCAGAGGCCCCTCGGGCGAGGTCTGGAAGCTCGAGGATTCGGTCTATGACCTTTTGGAGCTGTGCGTCAGAGTGCTCGGAGAAAAGCCGCTGTTCTTCATTTTAAACAGCTATACCGCGGGGCTTTCGCCCTCGGTCATGTCATATATGCTCGGGGCGCTTTTGAAGCCGAAATTCGGCGGAGAAGTCGGCGCGGACGAGATAGGGCTTTTGGTCGAGGAGAAAAATATGTCGCTTCCCGCGGGGAGCACGGCGGTTTGGACCGACGGAAAAAGATTTTCAGAGGAGTTTTAATGGGAAATTTCATTGAGATAAAAGACGTGACGTTCAGCTATGTCAACGATTATGACGACCCGCCGACGAAAAACACCGTTATACGCGGGGTGAGCCTTGAGATTTCAAAGGGCGAATTCGTCGCGGTGCTCGGGCATAACGGCTCGGGAAAATCGACCCTTGCAAAAATGCTCAACGCGATAAACCTGCCCGAGACGGGCGAGGTGATCGTTGACGGCATGAAGACTTCGGACGAGGCGCGGCTTTACGACATAAGAAAAACCGTCGGAATGGTGTTTCAGAACCCCGATAACCAGATCGTAGCGACGGTTGTGGAGGAAGACGTCGCCTTTGCGCTTGAAAACATCGGCGTGCCGCCCGCCGAGATACGCGAAAGGGTCGATAACGCGCTTAAAACCGTCGGAATGTACGATTACCGCGAGCACGCCCCGCACAAGCTGTCGGGCGGGCAGAAGCAGAGAATAGCCATCGCGGGAGTGCTTGCCATGCAGCCCGAATGTATAGTTATGGACGAGCCGACGGCCATGCTCGACCCGATAGGCAGACGCGAGATAATGAACACGATAAAACAGCTAAACGCCGCCGGGGTTACCATTGTTTTGATAACTCACTATATGGACGAGGCGGCCGAGGCGGGCAGAGTGATAGTTATGGACGACGGCAGGGTGATAGCGGACGATACCCCCAAAAAGGTGTTTTCAAAGGCGGAAATGCTTAAAGCCGTCGGGCTCGACGTTCCGAACGTGACCGAGCTTACTCACAGACTGATAGACGAGGGCTTAGACCTCCCCGACGATATTATTTCCGAGGACGAGTGCGTCGAGCGCCTCTATGAGCTTTTAAAGAAAGGCTGAAAAAATTGGGAATCATCAGAACGGAAAATCTCACCTATATTTACGGCGAGGGAACGCCATTTCGCCACGTCGCCGTCGATTGCGTGAACGTCGATATCGACGAGGGCGAGATCGTCGGGATAATCGGGCATACCGGCTCGGGGAAATCAACGCTTATTCAGCACTTTAACGGGCTTTTGAAGCCGACCTCGGGAAAGGTGTTCATCGACGGCGAGGAGCTTTTTGCCGACAAGTCAAGGCTTAAAGAAATAAGATTCAAGGTCGGGCTGGTGTTTCAGTATCCCGAGCATCAGCTTTTTGAGGAGACCGTCTATAAGGACATAGCCTTCGGACCGAAAAACATGGGGCTTTCGGACGACGAGACCGACCGCAGAGTTAAAGAGACCGCGAAAATGGTAGGTCTCGGAGCTGAGCTTTTGGAAAAATCTCCTTTCGAGCTTTCGGGGGGACAAAAGCGCCGAGCGGCTATCGCGGGGGTAATGGCCATGGAGCCGAAGGTGCTCATTTTGGACGAGCCTACCGCCGGCCTCGACCCGAGAGGACGGGACCGGATTCTCGGCATGATAAAGGAATATCACGCCGAAAAGGGAACGACGGTGCTTTTGGTCTCGCACTCGATGGAGGACGTTGCGAAAACGGTCTCGAAAATTCTCGTCATGAACGATTCAAAGGTGTTTATGTACGGCGATCGCTCGTCGGTCTTCGCAAAGGCCGAGCAGCTCACCGAAATGGGGCTTACCGTTCCGCAGGTGACAAGGGTGTTCGACAGGCTGAGAGCTATGGGAATCGGCTTTGACGACGAGGTTTTCAGCATAGATTACGCAAAAGACCTTGTTATGAGGCTTCTTAAAGAAAAAAGGGGAGAGTCGGTTGATTAAGGATATAACCATCGGTCAGTTCTTTCCGGGAAAATCGGTGATACACCGGCTTGACCCGCGCATAAAACTTCTTCTGACCGTAATTTATATAGTCATGCTGTTTTCCGCAAAGACCTTCGCGGGGCTTGCGGCGGGAGTGGCGTTTTTGCTCGTCAGCTTTTTGCTTTCGGGGATACCGATAAAAATGATGCTCAAATCAATCAAGCCCATTCTCCCGATAATAATTTTCACCGGAATTTTGAACCTGTTTTTCATCTCGACCGGAGAGGTGATATTCAGTTGGAAATTCATTACCGTGACGACGGGCGGCGTCAGAACGATGGTGTTTATGGCTTCGAGAATAATTCTTCTCATCTGCGGAACATCGCTTCTGACCTATACCACCTCGCCTATAACCCTTACCGACGCTATCGAGAGAATACTTTCTCCGCTTAAAATAATAAAATTCCCCGCGCATGAGATCGCTATGATGATGACTATCGCGCTGAGGTTCATTCCGACGCTTATCGAGGAGACCGACAAGATAATGTCGGCCCAAAAGGCGAGGGGAGCCGACATGGAGACGGGAAGCCTCATTAAACGCGCGAAGGCGCTGATACCGATTCTGATACCGCTGTTCGTTTCGGCTTTTCGCCGGGCAGAGGAGCTTGCGCTTGCGATGGAGTGCCGCTGCTATCGCGGAGGAGAGGGCAGGACCCGCCTTAAACAGCTTAAAACCGCGCCGAGGGATTATGTCGCTGTTGTTTTGGCGCTGGCTTTTCTTGCGGCGGTAATTTTTCTGAACAGGGTTTGGATATGAGAAATTTCAGGCTTAAAATCGCTTTTCTCGGCACCGCTTATCACGGCTTTCAGCGGCAGGAGGGCGGGCTCAAAACCGTTCAGGGAGAGATCGAGCGGGCGATATTCAAACTTATCGGCGAGAAGGCCGCGATAAACGGCTGCTCGCGGACCGACGCGGGGGTTCATGCTAACGAATTTGTCATAAACGTGTTTTTGGCGGGAACGATAGACTGCCGAGGGCTTCAATACGGGCTTAACGGCGTGCTGCCGCCCGATATTTCGGTGCTCGAGGTCCAAGAAGCGCCCGAGAGCTTTCACGCAAGGTTTGACTGCAAGGGCAAGGAGTATGTCTATCTTATCCACAACTCCGAGATAAAATCTCCCTTTTACGCCGACAGAATGTATCGAAGCTGGTATCCGATAGACGAAAAAAAGCTCGGCAGAGCTTGCAAGGATTTTATCGGAAAGCACGATTTCAAGGCGTTTTGCGCGGCCTCGTGCGAGAAAGAGGATACCGTTCGCGAGATATTCGATTATGACGTTTCGCGAATAGGAGACGTTGTGAAATTCAGGGTCAGCGGCGACGGATTTTTATACAACATGGTGAGAATAACGGTCGGAACGCTCCTCTTTATAAACGACGGAAAGCTCGCCGAGGATTCCGTTCCGAAAATAATCGCTTCAAGGGACCGCACTCTTGCCGGAAAGACCGTTCCGCCGCAGGGGCTTTATCTGAACAGGGTGTTCTATTGACTTTTTGGAGGTGAAAAAATGCCGTCGGTGAATTCGTTTGAGACGGATATGCGCAAGCTGCGCCGAAAGCGCCGCACAAAGCGATATATCAAGAATCTGGCGTTTGTCTTCGCGGTGCTCATCGTCGCGGGGCTGATATATATAACAAAGGACGCGTGGCTCGATTACTTCGACGGGATCCTCGCAAAGGCTCAGACCGGCGCGGCGGTTCAGAACGACGGCGAGCTCGCCGGGGGAAACTATCCTATCGACATCTCGAAAAAGACCAACACCTCTATCGGGAAAATTCAGAAATTCTGGACGCTTTTTGCCGACACCGCGTTTTATGTCTACGATTCGTCGGGAGATATCGTTTATTCCGAGCAGGCGTCGTATTCAAATCCTATCGTCGAGCAGTCGGAGCGCCGAACGCTCGTTTACGATCAGGGCGGATATAACTTCACGGTCTTGGGACCGAGAAAGCAGATATATTCAAAGCGCCTTAGCGATCAGATACTTTTAGGCTCGGTCGGGGCCGACGGCAGCGTTGCGATAGTCACTCAGAACGACAAATACGACTCGTATCTTACGATCTATGACAAAAACGGCTCGGAGATATATCACTGGGCCGACGGCACGATGATAATGGCGGCGGCTATCGACCAAAACGGCAAGGGCTGCATTCTTGCGAGCGTCTATGCGAGGGGCGGAGATTATAAAACCGTTCTTACGCGCCTTAACTTCGACGAGACCGAGGTCGAATTGCAGACCGCGCCGGTCGAAACGCTCGCCTTCGAGGTTGCATATTGCAGCGGGGGAATGTGGCTCATCGGAGACGACAGGCTCGTAAGATTCAATTCTGACGGCGGCGTTGAGCAGACCTTTGAATATAACTATCAGCTCAGCAGCTTCAGCCTGAGCGAAAAGCTGGCGGCGCTGGCGTTTAAAGGCGCGGGCGGAAACGGCGAGATAGCGGTCATTCAGGCCGAAAGCCAAGGTACATACGTCGCCGCGGCGGCCTATGAGATCGCCGACGTTTACGCCTCGGACAGCAGAGTGTATATTTTGGAGAGCTCGAAGATTGACGCGCTCGACAGCGGCGGAAACCTTGTCGCGACCGCCCCGCTCGACACCGTTTATCGTGAATTCTCTGTTTTGGGAGACGAAATTTTTCTCCTCGGATATCATACCGTCGAGAAAATAGAGTTTTCGGTTTAAGAAAGGAAGGCAATTATGGCATCGAATCTTTATTGGTTTTATGACGTTCTGATAATCGGCATAGCGCTTATTTTTCTCTATGTCGGCGCAAAAAGAGGTCTGATGAGAAGCGTTGTGCTCGTGATACTCACCGCGGCTTCCATCGCTTTAAGCTGGCTTTGCTGCACCGTTCTTTCGCCGGTGATCTATGATAACGTTCTCAAACGGCCGATAATGAACGCTTTAAGCGACGCTTCTTCAAAAACAAGCCCCTTGAACGTCGTTTCACAGGCGGTGAGCGACGGGGGCTACGGGGTCGAGATATCGGCTCCCGAGGTCGAGGGGATAATCTCGCGCTCCGGCAATTTCTTCGAGAACATCGCGGGAGAGATCGTCAGCAACGGCGCAAGCGAAAGCTCGGAGGCCATTGAGAGCGGAATGGAGAGCTCGGTCACCGACGGAATGTTAAGAGCGCTCGTCGGCGACGTTGTCGCTCCCGAAACGCTTCAGGAGATTCTCGAATCGGTAAGAGGCGCGGAAAACAATCTGCGCTCGGCGGTGAACGTTTTCCTTGAGGGCGACCGCCAAAAGACTGCGGACGCCGTCGAAAGCTCGGTCGTCGCGCCGACGGTCAAGCTGGTGCTCAAAGGGCTTATCTGGATATCAGCGATGTTCATTTTAATGCTCGTCTCCAGAGCGGTATCGGGAGCCTTTGAAAAGCTGAATAAAATTCCGGTGATAGGTCCGGTGAATTCGCTTTTGGGCGCGGCTTTGGGGCTTGCCGAGGGCGTTGTGGTGATATACCTTATCGCCCAGACGGTCAGATTTATCTGCTATTTCACATCAAATTCTCTGATGTTTTTGAATACCGAAACGGTGCTGAACACATATATATTTAAGTATTTGTTCTTCTTTGACATCATGACGCTTATCGGATAAAAAGGGAGGCAGAATGATAATGATTTGTTCAAGATGCAGAAAAAGACAGGCGGTCGTCTTTATAACGACGATGAACGGCAACGAAAAGAAAAACGAGGGTCTTTGCCTTATCTGCGCAAGAGAGCTCGGAATCCAGCAGGTTGACGACTATATGAAGCAGATGGGCATCACCGACGAGGACCTCGAGGCTTTTTCCGAGCAGCTCGCCCCGGACGGCGACAGCTTTGAGCCGGGCGGCTCGAACACCATGCCGAATTTCATCTCGAATATTTTAAACAAAATGAACGGAGGGCAGCCCAAGCAGCCCGAGGGTCAGAGCCGCGCCGAGGAAAAGCCCGACGGCAAAAATCGCAAAAAAGAGCTTAAATTCCTCTCGACCTATTGCACCGACCTCAACGCGAAAGCCGAGGAGGGCAAAATGGACAGGATCGTGGGCAGAGAACGCGAGATAGGCAGAGTTATTCAGATACTTTCAAGGCGTCAGAAAAACAACCCCTGCCTCATCGGAGAGCCGGGCGTCGGAAAAACCGCCATCGCAGAGGGAATAGCTCAGAAAATAGTCTCGAACGACGTGCCTTATCAGCTCAAGGGCAAAAGGGTATATCTTCTCGACCTTACCGCGCTCGTCGCCGGAACGCAGTTTCGCGGGCAGTTTGAGAGCCGCATAAAAGGGCTTATCGAGGAGGTCAAGCGCGAGGGCAACGTTATTTTGTTCATAGACGAGGTGCACAGCCTTGTCGGAACGGGCGACAGCGAGGGAACCATGAACGCCGCGAATATCCTTAAACCGGCGCTTTCAAGGGGAGAGGTGCAGGTCATCGGAGCGACGACCTTTAAAGAATACCGCAAGTATATCGAGAAGGATTCGGCGCTTGAACGCCGCTTCCAGCCGGTCACCGTAACCGAGCCGACAGTCGAGGAGACCGTTCAGGTGCTTATGGGCATAAGAAAATATTACGAGGACTATCACCATGTGAAGATCTCGGACGCCGCGCTGAGAATGTGCGCGGTGCTTTCGGAGAGATATATAAACGACAGATTTTTGCCCGACAAGGCGATAGACCTTTTGGACGAAGCCTGCGCGAGCGCCTCTATCAGAAGCCCCGAGCTCGGGGAATATGCCGAGCTCAAAAAAGAGCTTGAGACCCGCGAAAACGCCGTTAAAGAGCAGGAAAACGCGGAAAATCCCGATTATGAGGCTATCGCCAACGAACGCGCCGAGCTTCTTCGGGTCGAGGACAGAATAAAAGAGCTCGAGCCGATAGTCAACGCGGTGAACGTCAGCGAGGACGACCTTTCAAAGGTAATAGAGCTTTGGACGGGTATTCCCGCGAACAAGATCGTCGAGTCGGAATATGAAAAGATAAGAAGCCTGCACGACGCGCTTTCAAAACGCATCGTCGGGCAGCCCGAGGCGGTCGATCTCGTCTGCGCGGCGATAAAGCGCTCAAGGGTTCAGCTCACCGAGAGAAAACGCCCGGCGTCGTTTATCTTCGTCGGCCCCACCGGCGTCGGAAAGACCGAGCTTGCAAAAACCCTCGCGGCGGAGCTTTTTGACGCGACCGAGCCTTTGGTGAGAATAGATATGTCGGAATATATGGAAAAGCACACGGTCTCAAGGCTCATCGGCTCGCCTCCGGGCTATGTCGGCTATGACGAGGCGGGGCAGCTCACCGAAAAAATTCGCCGCAAGCCCTATTCGGTCGTTTTGTTCGACGAGATAGAAAAGGCTCACCCCGACGTTATGAACATTCTTTTGCAGATACTCGACGAGGGGCATATCAACGACGCTCAGGGAAGAAACGTCTCGTTTGAAAACACCGTTATAATAATGACCTCGAACGCCGGCTCGACGGATAAATCCTTCGGCATCGGCTTTGAAAAGACCGCCGCCCAGATCTCTCGCGACAGGGCGATAAAAGGTCTGCGCGAATTTTTGAGACCCGAGTTTATCAGCCGAGTTGACGAGATAGTCGTTTTCAACCCTCTGACAAAGGAAAATTACGCCGATATCGCGCACATCATGCTGAAAGAGATGGAAGCGCCGCTCGCGGAAAAGCTCATCATGTTCACTTATGACCGCGCCGCCGAGCTTGCCGTCGCCGACATGGCTTATGACGAAAAATACGGCGCCAGAGATATCCGCAGGGTGCTCCAAAAAGAGATAGAGGACAAAATAGCGAGCATGATAGTTGACAGCGGAGTTATCAAGCTCAGGTCGATAAACGTTACCGCCGAGGACGGAAAGATAAAGGTCGAGGGGCTGAAATAACGAAATTGTAAAATTTCTGTGAACTTTTCTTAACACGCTTGCAATTTTCGGGGACCTGTGGTATAATAGGCAAGCCGCTTGTTAAGGGCTTAAAGAGGCGTATTATGCCCGCCCGATCACAGCGAGTTTTATAGAAAAGGCAGGTGCCGCTATAATGTATGCAGTTATCGAGACCGGCGGAAAGCAGTATCAGGTTCGCGAAGGCGATATCGTTTTCATCGAAAAGCTGAACGCCGAGGCTGACGAAACAGTGAGCTTTGACAAGGTGATGGCCGTTTCGGACGGTGAAAAGGTCACCGTCGGCGCTCCTTATGTCAAGGGCGCGGCCGTTGAGGCGAAGGTCCTTAAAAACGGCAAGTCGAAAAAGATCACCGTTTTCACCTATAAGCCCAAAAAAGGCTCGACCCACCGCAAAATGGGTCACAGGCAGCCCTATACTCAGGTTCGCATTGAGTCCATCAAGGCGTAATGATCAAAGCTGAATTCAAAAGGTCCCGTGGAAAGCTCACCGGCTTTTCCGTGACCGGACATTCGGGTTATTCAAGCTCAGGCAGCGATATCGTCTGCGCAAGCGTTTCTTCGGCGGTAATGCTCGCCTGCAACCTTGCGACCGATATCTTTAAGCTGGACGCCGACGTTAAGGTCGAGGGCGAATGCATCTCGCTTAATCAGCGCGGCGGAAGCGACGGAGTTATAAAAGGTCTTTTCGAGCACCTTAAAGCGCTCGAGGAGGAATATCCCGAGAACATAAACGTAACAGTTTCGGAGGTGTGATAAATGATAAGGATCAGTATGCAGTTCTTCGCCCACAAAAAGGGCGTCAGCTCAACCAAAAACGGCCGTGATTCCGAATCCAAGCGCCTTGGCGCAAAGAGAGCCGACGGTCAGTCGGTTCTTGCCGGCAACATTCTTTACCGCCAGCGCGGAACTCACATTCACCCCGGCGTAAACGTCGGAATCGGTTCGGACGATACGCTTTACGCAAAGGTTGACGGAACGGTCAAATTTGAGAGATTCGGCCGCGACCGTAAAAAGGTCAGCGTTTACCCCGCTGAGTAATCGCAAATCGGAAATGATCCCGGGTCTCAAGGCTCGGGGTTTTCTCTTTCGTGAATTTCTTTAGGAGGAAATATGTTCGACGGTTTTGTTGACGAAGTGAATATCACCGTTGAGGCCGGAGACGGCGGAGACGGCGCGGTTTCCTTTCACCGCGAAAAATATGTCGCTGCGGGAGGCCCCGACGGCGGCGACGGCGGCAAGGGCGGAGACATAGTTTTTTTGGTAGACGATAACCTTAACACCCTCGTCGATTTCAGATATCAGCGAAAATTCAAGGCCGAACGCGGCGAAAACGGTCAGGGCGCAAGAAAATTCGGGCGCTCGGCCGACGATCTTATCATAAGAGTGCCGCGCGGGACGGTCGTTACCGACCGCGAATCGGGGAGGATCCTTGCCGATATGTCCGGCTCGGAGCCGGTCGTCATCGCAAAGGGCGGCAGGGGAGGACGCGGAAACGCTCATTTTGCCACCCCGACCCGCCAGATACCCCGCTTTGCAAAGCCGGGCTTCAAGGGGCAAAAGCTGGAGCTCCACCTTGAGCTGAAACTTCTTGCCGACGTTGGGCTTGTGGGCTTTCCGAACGTCGGAAAATCGACGCTTATTTCGGTGGTATCCGCCGCCAAGCCGAAGATCGCAAACTATCACTTCACCACCCTCACCCCGAATCTCGGCGTGGTGAAAATTTCGGAGGGAAATTCCTTCGTTATGGCCGATATCCCGGGGCTTATCGAGGGCGCTTCCGAGGGCGTCGGGCTTGGGCATGAGTTTTTGCGCCATGTCGAGCGCTGCCGGCTGATACTTCATATAGTTGACGTTTCGGGCAGCGAGGGCAGAGACCCGATCTCGGACTTTGAGATAATAAACAAAGAGCTGAAAAATTTCAGCGAGGAGCTTGCAAACGCCCCGCAGATCGTTGCGGCGAACAAGTGCGATATGGCTTCAAAAGAGCAGATCACGGCTTTCGGAGAATATATAAAGCGCCTCGGGCTGCCGTTTTTTGAGATATCCGCGGCAACGACCGAGGGCACCCGTCAGCTTATGAACTATACCTATAAGGCGCTTCAGGAGCTTCCGCCGCTTAAAGTTTTCGAGCCCGACCCTCAGCCCCTTTGGCAGCAGGCCGACGCAAAGGAGTCGGGCTTTGAGGTCACCGTCGAGGACGGCGTATACTTTGTCGAGGCGGAGTGGCTCGAGGGGATCCTCAGAATGGCGGACATGGACGACTATGAAAGCCTCCAGCATTTCCAGCTTGTTTTGAAGTCGAGCGGTATAATCGACGAGCTCGAACGCCTCGGAATCGAGGAGGGCGACACCGTTTCGGTCTGCGGCTTTGAGTTTGACTATGTGAGGTAAAAATGACGAAACGTGACGCAAACCAATACGGCGTGCCGGCGCTTGCTTTTTTGGGCGACGCCGTTTATGAGCAGCTTGTCAGAGAGCACATCGTTACCCGCGCAAATATGCCCGCCGCTAAGCTGCACAACGAGGCGGTCGGGTATGTCTGCTGCGAGTTTCAGTCAAGCGCGGTCGAGAGGATATTCGACCGGCTGACCGAGGAAGAGCAGGCGATCTATAAGCGCGGCAGAAACGCCGACGGCATCACCCCGCCGAAGCACTCCTCGGCGCAGGATTATCGCCGAGCGACCGGGCTTGAATGTCTTTTCGGGTATCTTAAGCTCGCGGGGGAGAGCGGGAGGATCGAGCAGATATTTGAGATGATTTTGGAGGGAAACGGGGAGAACGGGTGTGATTGAATACCTTTTCCCCACGCAGCTGCCGTTGGCGCAAAAGTAACCTTGCCGTTTGCAACTTTTTACCTGCGTTTGTCGGAAACCGTGCCGACCGCTTAAAAGGTATCCATATTTTCCTCTGCCGGAAAATATGGATGCTATCGCTCATCACCCCACCCCCGCAGTACGGACTGCGGAGAGGTCGGTTTTATGAAGCCCCCGCCCCTCGAGGGGCGGGGGCGGGGCCGTGTAGTGCTTCACTACAAAGCCCAGTCGGGGGTGGGGTGACTTAAAATAGTATGAAATCATTACCTTGTGAGAGGGAATGATTGAATACCTTTTCCCCGCTCATGGCGCTTATCCTATTCATTGAAGCAGCTTCTGCAAATCTGTCCTCTGACCTCTGTTTTCTTGATGTGTCCTCTTAGGGCACATCAAGATTCTGAATGGTCTTGACCCGGCGAAAATTCTGTGCTATAATAATACGTCGAATTTATTTTGATTGGAGTAATTTTTATGTCCGGACATTCAAAGTGGAACAATATCAAGCGCAAAAAAGAAGCCGCCGACGGCGCAAAGGCCAAGGTCTTTACCCGCATAGGCAGAGAAATTACCGTTTGCGTTAAAGAGGGCGGACCCGACCCCGCTTCAAACTCAAAGCTCCGCGACCTCATCTCAAAGGCTAAAGCCAACAACGTTCCGAACGACAACATCGACCGCGTTATCAAAAAAGCCGCGGGCGACAACGATAAGAACAGCTATGAAACCATGGTCTATGAGGGCTACGGCCCCGGCGGCGTCGCCGTTATCGTCGAGTGCCTGACCGATAACAAAAACCGCACCGCCGGCGACGTCAGACACTATTTTGACAAGTTTGGCGGAAACATGGGCACCACCGGCTGCGTTTCCTTCATGTTCACGAGAAAGGGCGTTATAATCCTCGAAAACAACGGCTGCGACGAGGATAAGCTGATGGAGGACTGCTTCGAGGCGGGCGCTTCGGACTTCAATATCGAGGAGGATTCCGTCGAGGTCACCACCGAGCCGAACGATGTTTTTAAAGTAGCAGAGGCGCTCAAAAACCTCGGTTATTCGGTCGTTTCGGCCGACGACGCCATGGTCCCCTCGACCTATACCACCCTCACCGACCCCGAGCACATCAGGCTGATGAACCTTTTGCTCGATACCCTTGACGACAACGACGACGTTCAGGAGGTATTCCACAACTGGGATATGCCCGAGGAGCCGGAAGAGGATTGATTCTACTTTTTGCATAAAATGCTGCTCCCAAAAAAGCAGAAATATATGCACAGTTACAAATCAGATAACTTCGTTCATTTTCTCCTTTATATCGCTTCTTGCAAGATGACCGCTTTCGGCGTTTTAAGACGTTGAATAACGGTCATTTTGCATAAAAGTAAAAATTTTCCAGCCGTTATTTAAAAATTTGCGCCGCGGTTTTTGGGGTAGTATAATCATATCATCAAATCACCGAAAAGAGGTTATCGGAATGAAAAACAAAAAACTTGCGACGATGGTCGCGGTGGGGCTTATGGCGGCGCTTTGCTTCGTCGGGAACTATCTTCAGATAAAAATTCCGAACGGCGTGCTCATCACAAGGATCCACTTCGGAAACTCGATGTGCATTCTTGCAGGCTTGCTGTTCGGCCCTCTGGCGGGAGGGCTTGCTTCGGGCATCGGCGCGGGGCTTTACGACCTTATCGACCCGATGTATATCATCTCGGCGCCGTTCACTTTTTTATCGAAATTCGCGATGGGATTTGTCTGCGGATATCTTGCAAAGCGCAAAAAAAGGCTCGGCAGCGAGGCTTCGCATATCGTTCTGAGCGGCGTTGTCGGGCAGCTCACCTACATCGTTTTGTACGTCGGCAGGACGTATATCGTTCAGCGGCTTGTTTATATGTCCGAGGTCGTTCCGGCGCTGACTGCCTCGGCGACGAATCTTATGACCTCGACGGTCAACGCGGTGATAGCCGTGGCGGTCGCAACTCCGCTTTACTTCGCACTGCTAAAGCCTCTGAAGATGACCTATTTCCGCGACATTATCGAGGAGCGCAGCGAGAGCGAATCGAAGTGGTATGTAAAATTAGGCGCGGCGGCGCTGTTCATCGCGCTGTGCGCGGCGGCGATCTGGGTCTATGCCGCGAACCACGAATAAACGCCGAGGGAGCATACATATTATTAAAAAGCCGTCCGTGCAGGGCGGCTTTTTTGGGGGAGCAGCATTTTGAAAGGCGGGAAAATTTAAAAGTTTTCGCTCAAGCCTTTTTCAAAAGGCTTGTCGGATAGAGGAAGCAAGCACAAACGATCCGGTGGACGATCTGTCGCCGCCATTTCGGGCGAAGGCGCAAGCCTTCGCGAAACGATGCCCACAAAAATAATCTTCCCGCAGAAAGTGCGAGCATCGTTGAGACCTGAAAGAGAGGGCGTCCCCAAACAAAGCGAACGCCCCCGCCCCTTGAGGGGCGGGGGCACTCAAACTTTCCTCTCGCAGGCAGCACGGAGGGGGTGGGGTGATGAGCGATAGCATTCTTCTTACCCGCGTAAGCGGGGAAGAAGAATACCTTTTCCCCACCCATGTCGCCTATCCTCAACATTTTAAACCCTCGCCCAATTAGACCCCCCTGAACCTCTAACCTTTAATTTCTAATTTCTATCTTCTTGATGTGACCGCTCAGGTCACATCAAGCCCCTCTTTTCCTTGACAACGCGCAGAGATTCGGGTATAATTTAACTGATTATTAACGCTTCGCGGGGGAGGGATCGCTTTGCAGCTCAGCAGGTCGAAGCTCATAGAAAAACTGCTCGAAACATTAAAAGCGGTCGCGCCTATCCTTGCGATAGTAGTTATACTCTGCTTCTCGATAGCGCCGATCTCGCCGAGCATTCTCATGACTTTTCTTATCGGAGCAGTGCTTTTGATAGCCGGTATGATACTTTTCAGCGTCGGCGTTGATCTCTCGATGACGCAGATGGGCGAGCGCGTCGGCACGACCATGACAAAAACAAAAAGTGCGCTGCTAATGTCGCTTATAGGCTTCGTAATGGGGGTCATTATAACCGCGTCCGAGCCTGATCTTCGGGTTTTGGCGGGGCAGGTGCCCTCGGTGCCGAACGCCGTGATAATTTTTGCGGTGGCGGCGGGAACCGGTCTTTTTCTGGTGTTAGCCATTCTCAGAATGCTTTTCGGAGTGTCGCTTTCGCAGATGCTCATAGTCTTTTATATAATAGTTTTTGCGCTGACCCTTTTTGTGCCCGCTGACTTTTTGGCGGTGGCTTTCGATTCGGGAGGTGTCACGACGGGACCTATGACAGTGCCGTTCATAATGGCGCTCGGCGTGGGCATTTCGTCTATAAGAAGCGATAAACACGCCGCCGACGACAG
The DNA here is from genome assembly GCA_947623585.1 of uncultured Clostridia bacterium. GTDB lineage: Bacteria > Bacillota > Clostridia > Oscillospirales > Ruminococcaceae > Faeciplasma. Next base: position 57,570 of record CANQHA010000005.1, read on the forward strand.
CTTCGGACTTGTTTCGCTTTGCTCGGTCGGGCCTATCATCGCCGTTTTGATACTCGGCATGATATATCGCCCCGCTCAGACCGAGACCGTCTCGGAGACGATACCGGTCATCGACAATACCGTCGATCTCTGGCGGCTTTTCTCCTCTGAATTTCCGACATATATAAAGGAAATGGCGGGCTCGCTTCTCCCGATAGTTTTATGCTTCGGGCTGCTCGAAATTTTCAAGAGGGATATCACAAAAAAGGCGCTGATAAAAATTGCGGTCGGGCTTGGGTATACTTATGTCGGGCTGGTGCTTTTTCTCACCGGCGTAAACGTCGGCTTTATGCCGGCGGGAGATTATCTCGGCCAAACGATAGCCTCGCTGCCCTATTCATGGATAATAATTCCTATCGGTATGGTCATCGGATATTTCATAGTTCTTGCCGAGCCTGCGGTCTTCGTTCTGACAAGGCAGGTCGAGGAGATGACCTCGGGAGCGGTGACCGCCCGCGCCATGAGCCTCAGCCTGTCGATAGGCGTTTCGGTCTCGGTCGGGCTTGCAATGCTTCGGGTGCTGACCGGAATACCGATAATGTGGTTCGTTCTTCCCGGATATTTTATCGCTGTAACCCTCAGCTTTTTTGTGCCCAAGCTGTTCACGGCCATAGCGTTCGACTCGGGCGGGGTGGCCTCGGGGCCGATGACCGCGACGTTTTTGCTTCCTTTTGCTATGGGCGCCTGCAAGGTCTCGGGCGGAAACATCATCACCGACGCTTTCGGGGTGGTCGCCATGGTCGCGATGACGCCGCTTATAACCATTCAGGTCATGGGGCTTGTCTTCAGGCTTAAGGAGAACCGCCAGCACAAAGCGGCGAGAGCGGCTCAGGCGGCCGCGCTTATGGCGCTCGGAGATATGGACATAATCGAGCTTTAGGAGTTTTGACATATGGGCAGACTTTATCTTATGACCGCCATTGTTGACCGAAAAAACGGGCGGAAATATGAACGGCTTTTCAAAGAAAGCGGCTGCAAGGTCTATTTTTCCGCGCTCGGGGCGGGAACTGCAAGAGGAGATATGCTTGATTATCTTGGGCTTGAAGCCGCCGAAAAAACAGTATTTTTCTCGGTTTTGGAGGAGAATGATTGGGCCGATCTAAAGCGCGATCTTCGGCGGAAAATGCGTATCGACGCGCCGGGCGGAGGAATAGCTTTCACTGTGCCGCTCGGATCGATAGGCGGAAAAAATACTCTTAGATTTCTTATTGCAAAGGAAGAATATGCAAAAGAGGAGGAATCGGTTTTGAAGGAAACGGCGCATCAGCTTATCGTTGTGGTCTCGAACAGGGGATATACCGACCTTGTGATGGACGCCGCCCGGGCTGCGGGGGCTTTCGGCGGAACGGTCATATCGGCGAAGGGCACCGGAATGGCTCACGCGGAGCAGTTTATGGGCGTTTCTCTGGCCGCCGAAAAGGAAATGGTGTTCATCGTCACCAAGACCTCTCAGAAAAACAGCATCATGAAAGCCGTTATGGAGCAGGTCGGTGCGGAGACAAAGGCACAGGCGATAGTTTTTTCGCTCCCGGTAACGGATACCGCGGGGCTCAGGCTCATCGAGGACTGAGCAAATTTTCTCCGCGCACTTGAAATATCGGAAAAAATGTGGTATCCTATTTTTATGGGACATTCGCATTAAAACCCGAAGGAGGTTTATATATGAAAATATGCGTTTTCGGAGCAGCGTCTCCGACAATAGACCCCGAATTCATCAGGCGGGTCGAACGGCTCGGAAAGACCATGGCCGAGAGAGGACATTCGCTTGTTTTCGGCGGAGGAGGCAACGGGCTTATGGGAGCCGCGGCGAGAGGAGTTCGCGACGGCGGCGGAAAGATAATCGGGGTGATACCGAAATTTTTTGAGAATGAAAGCGTCGAAGCGATATGCGACTTTTGCACCGAGCTCATCTTCACCGAGACGATGCGCGAGCGCAAACAGATCATGGAGGATAATGCCGACGCTTTCATAGTCGCTCCCGGAGGTATCGGTACCTTTGAGGAATTTTTTGAGATCCTCACCTTAAAGCAGCTTTGCCGTCACAACAAGCCCATCGCGGTCTATAACATAATGGGGTATTACGACGAGCTTGAAAACACCATCAAAAGTGCGATGAAAAAGAACTTCATCAAGAAAAACTGCTCGGAGCTTTATCTTTTCTCGGACGACGCCGAGGAGATCTTAAAATATGTCGAAGCGCCTGCGGGAACCGGACGCAGTGTTAAAGAGCTGAAGGACGGATAAAAAAGGCGCTTTGAACCAGCTTGCAAAAAAGCCGTCAGCTCATGTTGGCGGCTTTGGTCGTTTTGCGCCTCGGCGCCGGGCGAAGCCCGGGCGCGCCCGCAGGGCGCGCCCCCGCGGCGCCAAGCGCCGCGGGCGTTCACGGCGAAGCCGTGAACCGCGGGCTTCGCCCTCAGGGGCGCGAAAGTTTCCTCGGCGCAGGTTTTTTTCGCTCAAAGCTATTGCGCGGGGGCTTGAACTATGCTAAAATCAGTGCGGAAAGGAGAGCTGAAAATGGCGGACAAGGCAATCATGACGGTAATAAACGAAAACAACGAGATAATGGACGTTGACGTGCTGTTCACATTCAAGAACACCGCGACCGGCACCTGCTATATCGTTTATACCGAGAACACGACCGACGAAAACGGCGATGCCGAGGTTTTTGCCTCGATTTTTGACCCCGATGATAAAACGCTGACGCTTCACCCCATCGAGACCGAGGAGGAATGGGCGCTTTTGGAATCTAAACTGCGCGACTATGAACGCGCTCACGGCGACGGAGGACTTACTTCATGAAAACTTACAGAAACGTTTTTTCCGAGCTCGGAATTTCCGAGGAAATGATCGAAAAAAAGATAGCTGATTCCTTTAACACGATGTTTTACGGATCTGAGGAGGAGCGCGTATATCACCCCGTCGATGACGGCACGGCTTATATCGAGGACACCGGAAACATCGACGCCCGCACCGAGGGTATGTCTTACGGCATGATGCTTTGCGTGCAGCTCGACAAAAAAGAGGAATTCGACAAAATCTGGAAATGGTCTCTTAAAAATATGTATATGACCGAGGGCAGACACGCGGGCTATTTTGCATGGAGCTGCAAGCCCTCGGGAGAGAAGAATTCATACGGCCCCGCGCCCGACGGCGAGGAATATTTTGCCGCAGCGCTTTTCATGGCGTCGTCAAGGTGGGGCGACGGCGAGGGCGACCTTGATTATTCAAAATGGGCAAAAACCATTCTCCGCGACTGTATTCACCGAAACGGCGAGGGCGAAAAGCATGGCTTCACCATGTGGGATCTGTCAAACTGCCTCATAAAATTTGTGCCCGAGGCGCCCTATACCGACGCGTCTTATCATCTTCCGCATTTTTATGAGATATTCGCCGAGCGGGCCGACGAGCGTGACCGCGATTTTTGGGCGAAAGCCGCAAAGGCGAGCCGCGAATACCTCCACCTTGCCTGCGACCCGAAAACCGGTCTTTGCACCGACTACGGAAACTATGACGGAACCCCCTTGGCGCACAGCTTTAACCCGCACGCGGGACTGCACTATTCCGACAGCTACCGCACCGTATACAACATCGCCCTCGACTGGTCTTGGAACAAGGCCGACCCGTGGCAGACCGACGAGTGCAGACGCGTTCAGAAATTTTTCGAGGACGCCGGCGAAAGCTGGGACCTCGTTCCGAAGCCCGACGGCGCCTTTACCGACGAAAAGGCGATGCACCCCGTCGCCGTCAAGGCAACGAAAGCCGCGGCCTCTCTTGCCGCCCTTGACGGCGCAAACGCCGCCGAACGCGCCCTCGCCGAACGCCTTGTCAGAGAGTTCTTTGAAATGCCGCTCAGAACCGGCAAGAGAAGATATTACGACAACTTCCTTTACATATTCTCGCTGCTGATGCTCGCGGGGGAGTATAGGATATATTAAAATCTCACCGTTAAGAAGCCGAAGCGGCTCGGCCCGAAACTTTTTTCAAGCGGGCGAGTTCGCTTAAAAACAAAAATATATTAAGGAGGCCCCCATGAAACAACGTCTCACATCTGCTAACCCTTATCTTCCGCTTTGGGAACACGTTCCCGACGGAGAGCCGCGAGTTTTTGAATATAACGGCGAAAAGCGCGTTTATGTCTATGGCTCGCACGATATCGAAAAAAACTGCTACTGCGGCAGAGATCAGGTCGTTTGGAGCGCGCCGGTCTCGGACCTGACCGACTGGACCTGCCACGGTGTCTGCTATACCGCGACCGACGGCTCGATACTCTATGCGCCCGACGTCGTTCAGAAAGGCGACACTTTTTATCTTTACGCCGCCGAGGGCTGCGGCTCGAGGATAATGGTAGCTTCGTCGAAAAACCCCGCCGGTCCTTTCGAGAACCCGAGGCCCACAAAGCTCGGTTTTGACCCCGGTATTCTGGTTGACGACGACGGCAGAGTTTACGCTTTCTGGGGCTTCTGCTCATGTTTTTGCGCCGAGCTTGAAGAGGATATGGCCACCATCAAAGAGGGCACTCTTCACGCCCACCCGATAGGTCATGTGCCGGACGGCTGGAATCCTCATGCCGATAAAGAGCACGTTGATCTGCACCACGCCTTCTTCGAGGCCTCAAGCCCGAGAAAAATCGCGGGAAAGTACGTTTACGTCTACTCAAAGAGATATATGACCCCGGTGCCCGAGCTCGGCGTTTATGAGCCGAACAACGGCTTTTTGTCCTATATGTGGTCAGACAGCCCGCTCGAGGGCTATCGCGACGGCGGAGACATCAGCTTTAACGGCGGCGAAATTTTAAGGCTGCCCGACGGCACCGGTCAGCAGACCTATCGCTGGGGAAACAACCACGGCGGACTCGTTGAGATAAACGGTCAGTGGTATATTTTCTATCACCGCCAGACCGGAACCGACGAATTCTCGCGCCAAGGAATGATAGAGCCGGTTGACGTTGCCCTCGCCAAGGACGGAAAGATCTATATCGGCGACATTACATATGTCGGCGGAGAACCGGTCTCGGCAAAGCCGGTCGAGATGACCTCTTGCGGAGCAAGCGTCAACGGCATCGACGCTTATAAGATCATCTCTGCGGGCTATGCCTGCCACATCAGCCCGCTTCATCAGGCTTATATCAAGGCGGTCTATGAGCAGGTCGAGGGCGTTTCGGCGCCGGTCGTCGGAATCAAAAACGGCACCACCGTCGGGTTCAGATATTTGCAGTTCGGCACAAACGCCCCGAAAAGCGTTACCGTTTCGGCTACCCTCACAAAGCCGATGACGGTCAGGGTGCATATCGACGGCTTCGCCGGAAGAACGGTCGCCGAGCTTGAAATGGGCGAGGGGCAAAGCGTTTGCAGCGCTTCTCTAACCGCGGGAATCATCGGAAAAAGGGCGGTTTACTTCGAGTTTTCGGGCGACGGCGAGGCCGAGTTCGATTGGTTCACCTTTGACCGATAAACGCGAAATTTTTTGAAACGATTTTAAAGAATCGAAGAAAAATCAAGAGAAATCGCGCGAAATCAAGAGAAACGCAGATATATTTTAAAAAAGTTTGAAAAATGCCTTGACAAACCAAAATCCGGGTATTATAATAACACTCGCTGTTCCGAAATTCTCGGAAACGGCGGGTCCCGTCGGTCGGGAATTCCGCCATTAAAATTATCAGGAGGAATAAACTATGTCAACATTCATGGCAAATCCGCAGAACGTTGAGCGCAAGTGGTATCTTATCGACGCCGCCGGAAAGCCGCTCGGACGCGTTGCCGCCGCGGCTGCTTCTATCCTCAACGGAAAGAACAAGCCCACCTATACACCGCATACCGACTGCGGAGATCATGTAATAATCGTCAACTGCGAAAAAGCGGTCCTCACCGGCTCGAAGCTGCAGAAGAAGGTTCGCCGCTGGCACACCGGCTGGATCGGACATCTTAAGGAATACAAATATTCCGATATGATGGCCAAGGAACCCGAAAAGGCGATGACCTATGCCGTTCAGGGAATGCTCCCGAAAAACAGCATCGGCGCAAATTCTCTCACCCGCCTCAGAGCCTATAAGGGCAGCGAGCATCCCCATGCTGCTCAGAAGCCCGAGACTATCGAGATCGAGCTTTAATCAAGAGGAGGTTTAGATCATGTACGAATCCAAGAATCCTTACTTTTACGGCACCGGCCGCAAAAAGCATTCGGTAGCGCGCGTTCGCGTATATCAGGGCACCGGTAAGATCACCGTCAACGGCAGAGACATCGACGATTATTTCGGTCTTGAGACCCTCAAGCTGATCGTTCGTCAGCCTCTCAACCTCATCGGGGCGGCAGAGCAGTTCGACATCGTCTGCACCGTCGCCGGCGGCGGAGTTTCCGGTCAGGCAGGCGCTATCCGCCACGGCCTTTCAAGAGCCCTCCTGCAATATAACGCCGAGCTGAGACCTCAGCTCAAGGCTGCGGGCTTCCTTACCCGCGACCCGAGAATGAAGGAAAGAAAGAAATACGGCCTCAAAGCCGCACGTCGTGCGCCGCAGTTCTCGAAGAGATAATCTTCACAACTTCACAAAAACGCCCCCGAAGCCTTGCGCTTTCGGGGGATTTTTTCACTCTTTGTATTCCGCCCACCTGCAGTCGGTGATCTCCATCTGCGTGAACGTCGCCTTAAAGGACGAATCGCCCGGGCTGCAAGCATAAATTCCGAAGCGAATGGCGCCGCCGCCCTTGCGAACATGGCAGACGCGCATCTGACTGAAAACCGCGCCGTCGGTCGAGCACTCGAGGCAGTAATCGTCCTCTCTGCGGCTGAGACGGTACCACATCGACTTCACCGAAGCGGGTATCTCGGTCGTCGCCCAGTCCGAGAAGCCGTCGTTTGTAACGACGCTCCCGAGGTGCTGAAAGCGCTCGTTCTCATACTCAATAGAGGCCTTGAGCCAGTTGTCGCTGTCAAGATACATGACCACGCCGCATTGGTCGAAGCGCTTTTTGCTTTCAAATTCGGTCTTAACGGTGAACGAGAAGTATTTTTCATCGGTTTCAAGCTGCAAAACCGGCGCGTTGTCGTTTCTGAAATGATAGTAGGTCCTCTGCCAAAGGTCGGTGCGCGGGCTTGTCGTTATCTCGATTTTTTCGTCAGATATCGAAAAATCCGCCGGGTTGCGCGTCCAGCTCAGCTTTTTTGAGTCAAATTTCATGTCTAACCTCCGTCTTTTTTTGTAGCAGCGTTATTATACATCGTTTTTTCAAAAAAGTAAAGCGCTTTGTGCGGCGATACTGCTCCGAAAAAACAGACTTGAAATTTTTATAAGGTTTGATATAATTATACCAAAGGAGCAGAGAACAAAAAGATAAAGGAGCTAATTATGACGGAGATAAGATATGTTCAGCCCTCGGACAGAGAGTTTTGGTACACCCTCGACCGGCATATGCCGGAAAGCGAGTTTGACAAAAAGGTCCGCGACTGCGAGGGGTACGTCGTCTTCGAGGACGGCGCGCCGGTCGGGATTTTGCGCTATAACCTTTTTTGGGACAACACGCCGTTTTGCAATTTGATTTTTATTGAGCAAAAGCGCCAAAATATGGGCTTCGGCCGAAAACTTTTAGAGCACTGGGAGCGCGACATGATCGCTCGGGGCTTTGACCTCGTTCTGACCTCGACCCGCTCGGACGAGCAGGCGCAGTATTTTTACAGAAAGCTCGGGTACTCCGACTGCGGCGCCCTGCTTTTGGAAAACGAACCCGCGGAGATCATTTTGATGAAGAGGGTGGGGGAGAAAAAGTAAAAGCAGTGCATTTTTTGCGTCTTAAATAATTATGACAAAAATTTATTTGAAAAAACGCTTGACAAACGGCAAAATGTGTGATATTATATATCATGACACGGAAAGGCTGTTCTCATAAAACAGCTCCACCTGTTTGAGAACAGCCTCTCTCATTGTATTTCGATATACAATTTCATTCTACCATGAAATTCGTGAACTGTCAATGGGAGCGTGTTAATTTTTGCGAAAGGAGAGGCCCATATGAGGTACTACGTAAACAAAAATGCGCAAGCCGACGGTTATCATGAGGTACATACCGCTTCCTGCGAGCGGTTGCCTGATTATGAAAACCGTGTTTACCTTGGCGAGTTTTCTAACGGAAATGATGCTGTTAGAGCTGCAAAGCTGTACTACGCTCTCGCAGACGGTTGCTACTACTGCTGCCGCGAAGCTCATACGAGGTAAGAAAACGCTTATCGGGCCTGCTTTATGCAGGCTCGATAAAATTGGAGGATTGCAATGAAAACCTGTAAAATTTCAGATGTGGCGGATATACAAAGCGGGCTTGTTTTAAGCAGAAAGGTATCTAAGACGAATACCGGACTGCACGTTTACCGTCGTTTGACTCTGCGCTCGATAACAGACGAGTCTTTGCTTGATATGTCTTCGATCGAGCCGTATGCGGCCGCTGAAACAATAGATAATGCATTTTTGACGCGCGAGAATGACATTATAATCAGATTGTTTGCTCCTCCACGTGCAGTATTGATTAAAAAAGAGCAGGCAGGGCTCGTCGTTCCTTCCCAGCTTGCAATAGTCAGAGTCAAAGAGCAAAGCGCCATTTTGCCCGGATACCTAAGCGCTTATCTTTCAAACGAGCGATGTTTGGAAAACTTGATGGAGGGCGCAGGAGCCGCGGCGCAAAAAATTATTAAAGTCGGCAGCGTAGCCGATATGGAAATTCCCTGCTTGCCCGAGGAAAAGCAAAAAATAATTTCATTTATGGCTGACGAGCAGCTTAATATACTCGCCTTGTACAAAAACATAGCAAAACAGGAAGCACTCAGAACAAAGCGTATAATAAAGGATATAATTGGAGGAATACGGTGATGGGAACAACAAATAGAGATATAACCAATGCGTTGATGAAAGGCGCCGACTCGCTTCGCGATACAATAGACGCCGCAAACTATAAGGATTATATTCTTCCGATTATGTTTGTAAAGTATCTAAGCGACTGTTATGCCGAAGAGATAGAAAAGTTAGAGGAAGAGTATAAAGGGGCGAACCCTAAACGTATTGAACGCCAAAAACAGTATTTGCATTTCAAAATTGCCGAGACCTGCAATTTCAAGACGCTGTATGAACAAAGATATGCCGATAATATCGGCGAGCGAATCAATATGGCGATGAGGCAGATAGAAGCAGACAATAACCAGCAATTAGCGGGCGTATTGAACACCGTAGATTACAACAGCGAAAATGCACTCGGCACAAAAGAACATAAAAACGCCATTTTAAGCACGCTGCTGGAAGATTTTGAACCGCTTGATTTAAGACCTTCTCACATTGAGACCAAGGAAGGGCAGGTGCCTGCGGACGTAATTGGCGACGCTTATATGTATATGATAGGCGAATTCGCAAGAATGGCCGGCAAAAAGGCCGGAACATTCTATACTCCGGCAGCCGTATCGGAAATTATGGCTCAGATCGTGAATGTCAAGCCGGGATACCGTGTTTATGATCCGACCTGCGGCTCGGGTTCGCTCTTGATAAAAACCGCTAAAAAGGAAAATACGAATCAGGTTACAATTTACGGTCAAGAGGTGAACGGCTCGTCTGTTGCCATGGCAAAAATGAATATGTATATTCACGGGATCCATGACGCTAAAATCGCATGGGGCGATACTCTTGCAAATCCGGCTTTTAAAGATGAAGACGGAAATCTGCTGCAATTTGATGCGATCGTTGCAAATATGCCGTTTAGCAAGGATAAATGGGCGGCGGGTTTCAATCCGGGCGGCGAGGCTTTGGGAAACGGAAAAAAAGAGTTTAAAATGGAAGCCTCCCTTGATAAGTACCACAGGTTCGACTGGGGCGTTCCGCCGGCGAGCAAAGGGGATTGGGCATTTTTGCTCCACATGATAAAAAGCCTTGCCGTCGGAGGAATAATTGCAGCGGTTGCTCCGCATGGCGTACTGTTCCGCGGCGCATCTGAGGGCAAAATTCGTCAGCGCGTGATAGAGGAAAAACTTTTGGACGCTGTAATCGGATTGCCGGAAAACGTGTTTTACGGCACATCTATACCGGCTTGCATTCTTGTATTCAAAAAAGGCAGAAAAACAGATGACGTTTTGTTTATTGACGCCAGCAAAAAGGATGAAAACGGAAATCCGAGATATATTAAAGCAGCTAACCAAAATGAGCTCGGAGAAAAACACATAAATGATATTGTCACGGCTTACAGAAATCGGGTTGATGTTGACGGATTTGCGCATCTGGTGTCGCTCGATGAAATCAGGGAAAACGACTATAATCTGAATATTCCCCGCTATGTTGATACGTTTGAGGAAGATGAAATCGTTGACCTTGATGAGGTTCAGAAAAACATTTTTGATTTGAAGGCGCAAATTGCAGAGGCCGAAGCAAAAATGGACGTGTTTTTAAAGGAGCTTGGTCTTTAAACGTTTTTCATGAATAAGAGGGTGACAGTATGAAAGCTGAAATAAGGCAGAGAACAGAGCAAATCAAACGCGGCGAAGTGCCGGAGGGGTATAGGCTGACAAAATGCGGAATTTTGCCGGGTTGGGAAATTAAAAGGCTTGATCAAATTGCGGAAAAAATAACTGCGGTTGCAGGCAAAAACGCCTACGAAACGCTGAGCATTTCTGCCGGAATCGGCTTTGTTAATCAAGCAAAAAAATTTGGGAAAGAGCTTTCAGGCAAGCAATATGAAAAATATACGGTTATAAAAAGAGGCGATTTTTCTTACAATAAGGGAAATTCTAAAATTTATCCGCAGGGCTGCATTTACAGACTGAAAGAGCGAGATATTGCCGCAGTTCCAAATGTTTTTGAGTGTTTTTCAATATCAAACGAGAACCCGGATTATTACGAACAGCTTTTTTTGAGCGGCTTCCTGAACCGACAGCTTTCTGAGAAAATAAATCACGGCGTCCGTGATAACGGACTTTTAAATCTTACCAAGGATGATTTTTACAGCTGTTATGTACCGGTTCCCCCTATTGAAGAACAGCAAAAAATAGCTGAAATTCTCAAGCAATGTGATGTGGTGATCGGGCTTTGCCAAGAGAAGATAAGCGGTCTGAAAATGCTGAAAAAGGTTTTCCTGCAAAAGATGTTTCCGAGCAGCGGCGAAACCGTCCCCGAATGGCGTTTTTTGCAATTTACTGATGAGTGGGAGCAGAGGAAGTTGGGGGAAGTGTGCCAAATAACCATGGGGCAGTCTCCTGATGGAGCAACATATAGTGATGTGCCATCTGATTATATTCTTGTTCAGGGAAATGCAGATTTGAAAGACGGCTGGGTTTTGCCTCGTGTTTGGACTACTCAAAAGACAAAAACGGCAGATGCGGGCGACATTATTATGAGCGTTCGTGCGCCAGCGGGAGCAACGGGCAAAACCGCCTATAATGTAGTGTTGGGCAGGGGCGTAGCAGGAATTAAGGGCAACGAATTTATATATCAAACGCTTGTGAAAATGGACGGCGACGGCTATTGGAAAAAACTTGCAGCAGGTTCGACTTTTGAATCAATAAACTCTGACACTGTTTCAGGCGCAGAGATTCTAATACCCCAAAACATTGACGAGCAAAATTCAATCGGCGAACTTTTCAAGCACCTCGACGCCCTTATTACCCTTCATCAGCGAATGCTTGAGGAACAAAAGAAAAAGAAAAAAGCACTAATGCAGTTATTACTAACAGGAATAGTGAGGACAAAAACATGAATGTATTTATAAAATAACCATGAAAACTCAAATAAACAAATTGATACAGTTGCTGGACATAAATCAGGACTTTTGCGTTTAGGAGAATTATTATGCCGGATATGAGTATATTTAACGAGCGCCCGGAATCTCAGGACAGGGCACTCAGCGTTATTGAAAAATTGGGATATACCTTTGTATCAAGGGGCGAAGCCGAAAAAAAGCGCGGCCCTTTGAGCAATGTTCTGTTTGAGGACGAGCTGGAAAAATTTTTGAGCAAGCAGGTCTATCATTACGGAGAAGATGTGAGGTATTTTTCGGGAAGCTCAATTTCCGGAGCCATGCGCGCACTGGAAGTTAAAAATATACCGGATCTTTATACCGCAAACAAGACGGTTCACGAGCTTATATGCGGCGGAAAAAGCATGGAGGAAGATTTGCCCAACGGGACCAGACAGTCTTTCGACATCGGTTTTATTGATTTTGAGCACCCCGAAAACAATATTTTTCAGGTTACCGACGAATTTGAGGTCGAAGGCATAAGCGGTAAATTTGCGCGGCCGGATATTGTTGTGCTCATTAACGGCATACCGTTAGTTGTGATCGAATGCAAGAAATCGAGCGTCGATGTTATGGAGGGCGTGGCACAAAATATCAGAAATTGGGGGCCTGACTATATACCTCAGCTGTTCAGATATGCTCAGCTTGTCATTGCCGCAAACCCCGACAAAGCGATGTATGGGACGTGCGGCACTCCGGCAAAGCATTTCACATCGTGGCATGAGGATAATGTTGAATGGCTTGACGATTGGTGCAGAAAATGTTCTCCTGATGGTGAAATACGCGAGCAGGACAAGGCGCTCGTATCTTTGCTGCACCCCGAGCGCCTGCTCGATCTTATACAGAATTTTATTATTTATGATAACAGCGTCAAAAAGATAGCGCGCTATAAGCAATATTTTGCCGTAAAAAAGTGCATGGAGCGTATTTTGCTGCGTGACGATGCAGGTACAAGAAACGGCGTCGTTTGGCATACTCAGGGCAGCGGAAAAACTATCACCATGATTATGCTTACTAAGATGCTGGTCAAGGAAAGCCTGAAAACCGGCAGCACCATTAAAAAGCCGAGATTTGTTATGGTAACGGACCGCGTGAATCTTGACAAACAGATGAGAGATAACTTCATTCATGCTCAAATGAGCCCTCACCGCGCAAAGACCGGAAAAGGGCTTGTTGAATTGCTTAAAAAAGATGAAAATACGGTTATAACTTCTATTGTAAATAAATTTGAAGCGGCAATAAAAACAGAGTATCGAAATGACAGCGACAATATTTTTCTGTTTATTGATGAGGGTCACAGAACGCAATACGGAAAGCTGAATTTATATATGGACAGAGTTCTGCCCAACGCCGTTAAAATAGCCTTTACCGGAACACCGCTTATTGCAAGGCCGAAAAAAGACGGCCGGAATATTAAACCCTCCCGGGATACATTCATAAAATTCGGAAAATTGATAGACAGTTACACCTTTAAAGACGCCATAGATGACAAGGTGACGGTACCTATAATTTATGAGGGCAGAATGATACGTCAAAGTGTGACGAGCGAACAGATTGATGCGCATTTAACGCATATTACCATGGGACTTAGCGATTCTGCAAGGCAGGATTTAGAGAGAAAGTACAGCCGTTACGTTGCGATTTCTCAGACTGATTCAAGGCTCAGAATGATTGCGTTCGATTTGCATGAGCACTTCATAAATTATGTAAAGCCCAAGGGCTTTAAGGCGATTCTTACCTGTTCTTCACGAGCCGCCGCGGTCCAAATGTTTTATCTGATAAAGCGGTTGGGCGGAATTAACCCGGCAGTTGTCATCTCGCCTAATTCTGCCAAAGAGAGCGAAGACGAGATCGTTACAACAGAGACGCAAAAAATAGTCGGAGATTTTTTTGCAAACGAAGTGGATCGTTTGTATAAGAACAATTATGAGGGATACGAGGACCACGTTACCGGCGATTTTGTTGACCCCGAGGGTGAGACCGACCTTTTAATCGTCAGCAACAAATTGCTAACGGGGTTTGACGCTCCGCCTGCCGCGGTTTTATACATAGACAAGGAAATGAAGGACCATACGCTTTTGCAGGCTATTGCGCGTGTAAACCGTGTATATGAAAATAAAGATTTCGGTCTTGTAGTAGATTACAGAGGCATATTTAAAAAGCTCAATTCCGCGCTGGATTTATATACCGATTCGCTTTCGGGAATGGATTGCTTTGACAGGCAGGATATTGAAGGCGCGATTATTTCGGTATCGGAGCAGGCGTCAAGAATCGAAGAACTGCACAGAAAATTATGGGATATTTTCAGCGGTATAAGTCATGACGAAAAGAGATCAAATGTATGGCAAGAACGCTTAAAAGAACGCAATCTCAGAACTTATTTCTATGAGACTCTTTCTGCCTATGCCAAGCTGGTTGATTTCATGTATTCAAGTTACAATCTGTTTGATGTTGTCGGGGCCGATCAGGCTAAAAAATATAAAAACGATTATTTGTTCTTTAAAAAGTTAAAAGACAGCGTTACGCTGAGATATAATGACAGAGTTGATTTTTCAAAATATGAAGACGGCGTGAGACAGCTGTTAAATACTTATGTTGCGGCAGAGGACGCCAAAATCATTATAGAACCGCTTGACATTCTGAACAAGGAAAAAATGGAAGAGCAAATGGCGATCCTCGGCTCAAAAGATGCAAAAGCAGATGCCATCCGCACAAGGCAGATAGAGATATTGGAGAGCGAGCGTTATGACGATCCGATAAAATATATGTCGTTTATGGAGAAAATCAATAAAACGCTCGAAGAATATCAGAACGAAAGAGACAGTGAAAAATATCTGTCGGCTATGGAAGAGATGGCGGATGATTACAGAAACGGCCGCAGTAATGTCACTTATCCTCAGATCATTGTTCATGACAGAGAAGCGAAATCTTTTTACGGAAGCGTTTTCAGCGGATTAAAAAAATCATTCGGCAATGTTGACGGATATGATAATGAATCATTGGGCATTTTGGCGCTGCAAATTAAGGATATTGTAGCGCAAAACGCAAAGCGGGATTGGAGAGACAACGTGATCGTTCACAGAAATATAAAGAAAAGGCTTGACGACGCGCTGTTTGACTATATGGAGGACAACGGCCTCGATTGGCCTCTGGAAGCCTTGGATATCATAATTGACGAAATTATGCTCACTGCAAAAAAGGTGTATTGAAATGCGGGTAAGTTTATTGCAGTTAAACTGCAACGGTAAGATCATACCTATTACCGTCGAGAGAAAAAACATCAAAAATATTCGCCTGAAGGTGTATCCGGAGGCTGTTGTTAAAATATCTTCTCCTGTTTTTGTCACAGATGAATATTTAATGCAATTTATTACGGCGCATCAAAAATGGATAGAGGATAAGCTGAACGGCTTTTCAAAAACAAAGGGCTATGCTGCAACAAAGGCTGTAAAAGACGGAATGTCCATAAGAATGTTGGGCGAAGATCTGATTTTTTCAATAAGAAAAAGCGAAAAAGCCGATATATTCAGAGAGGGAAAAAACCTGTGTATTTTGTCAACAGATATTGATAATCAAGAGAAGCTGCTGTTGCAGTTTGAAAAATGGTGGCGAAAAGAATCGCTTGCAATATTGAAACACTATGTAGACTCGTTATATCCGATCATAGGAAAATACGGAGTTATCTATCCGAGCATAAATTTGAAAAAAATGAAAACGCTATGGGGAAGCTGCAACATAAATAAGAATAAGATCACATTTAATCTATATCTTACAAAAGCACGACCCGCTTGTGTCGAATATGTAGTTTTGCATGAGCTGGTGCATTTCATTTATCCCAACCACAGCAAATTGTTTTATGATTTTCTCGAAAGCTATATGCCGGATTGGAAAGACAGAAAGAAAATATTAGACAATGAAGAAGTTCACGGTTTATAGCATCAAAGCATAGCCTTAAGCCGTATCGCGGTTAAGGTTCATTTCAATATTCAATTATATTATAATTATACCACCCCGGCCGATCTCGGCTTCCGAAAACGCCGTATCGTCGGCGCTAACTCTCCGCTGACTTTCGCCGCAAAAAAGCTCTTACAGATTTAAGCAGAGTTCCGTGAGGAGCAGATAATATAAAAAACCCGCCCCGCCATGACGACGAGGCGCAATGCATAATAAACTTTAATCTGTCAAATCTTGTTACAAAATTCTATGATTTCATTCTTTTTTTGCTCCACGGTGTCTTTATACTCTACGGAGCACAAGCCCAGCCTGTCGCAGCATTCGATCTCCAAATGCCCATAGAAATGCTCTATGCTTTCAAAAATGCGCTGACATTCACGCATACTCGTTCCTGTTCTTAGCGCCACCGTGTAGCCCTTCTTTCCCGCGCTTAACTCTGCGTGCGGCTCATGGGTGTTGCACCACGGAGTGCATCTGTCAATAAAAGCCTTGAACTGCCCCGGAATATCCGCCCAATAAGAGGGCGATACGGATATGATAACGTCTGCCCACTCATAGCTTTTCATTATTTTTTCAATATCATCATTTTGGACGCATTTTGCGGTGCGGTGGCAGGTTCTGCAACCCCTGCAAAAGCCGAAATTATAATCATCAATACAAATGCTTCTGACCTCATATCGCTTAATCAGGCAGTTTGAAACGATATTTACGATCTTTGCGGTCGCGCCGTCCCTGACGGGGCTGCAATTTATTATCAACGCTTTCATTGTGCTTTTCTCCCAAATATCAATTTAAGTTATATATAAATTATACCGACTTCATGCGCAAAAGTCAATCTCGGCTTCCGAAAACGCCGTATTATCGGCGCCAAATTCCGCCCGCTGATTTTTACCGTGAAAAAAGCCCTTGCGTTTGCAGGGGCTTTGTGTTTAGAGAACAGATAATAGCGGTCAGAGGGCATAAACGTCCCAAGTGCTTGAGGATTTTGCGCATTTTGCGCACAGCAGGGGACAAAGTGTTCAAAATGCGCAAAGTTCATGAAACTGCAAGCCGAAATAATCTAACCGTCTGATTCTATGATTTAAATTATTAAAGCAATTTTTGCATTTATACTCAGCTGGATTTTGCACATTTTGCGCACGCTGAGGCACAAAATGCTCAAAGTGCGCAAAGTTCATAGAACCCGAGGGCGGCGTAAGTCCGACTTCCGACCTCTGAGCTTCGCTTCCTTCCGTTCTCCAAAAAAAACGAGAAACTGCCTCACAGCTCGAGCCGGTCGATTTTATCTTTCGCTTCTTTCATGATTTTTTCGACGTCCGCGCCGCGAATGTCAAGCCCCTCGGCGGAGATGAATTCCGTTTTGCCGACGCCGTAAAAATCCCTCGCGAGAGCGGAGACGTAATCGAACCCGAAGTTTTTAAAGATCGGTCCGCCCGCCGTGGCGACGTAGTAGAGCGCGTTTGCGCGGCAAAGCCCCTTGGGGATACCCTCCTCGGTGTAGTAAAACGTCACTCCGCAGACCGTCACGTTCTCGAGATAAATTTTCAAAAGCGACGGGAACATCAGGTCCCAATAGGGCGCGGCGACGACGATTTTGTCCGCCTCGGCGAAGCGCCTCGCCTCAAAAAATTCGGGCGCCGAGAAATCTTTTGCCGCCGAAAGCTCGTCGCGTCGGCGCAGCCTCTCGGCGTTAAGCGGCAGAAGCCCGCGCTCTTCAAGGTTTATTTCCTCATACTCTCCGAGCCTGCAAAGAAGCCTTTTTGCAAGCTCGCGCGTCCTCGAATCCTCGCGAACGCAGGCGTTGATAAACAGTGTTTTCATAACGACGCTCCTTTTTGAAAAAGCAAAAGCCCCGTCCGGGGGCGTTTCCGTGTAATTTAAGCATTTTGATTATAAGGGAAAACCGCGGGGTTGTCAAGGGGGTGGGGAGAGGGGAGAGGGGAGAGCGAGAAAACGGGCTGATGTGAGCGATGAAACGCGCCCTGCCATAACGACGGGGCGCGGGGACATATAGGAAGATAAACTGGAATTTGAAAACCACGATTTCATAAGTGGTTACTGCTCCTTATAGGGCATTAATAAAATCCTCCGAAATGCTTGAAAATAAAGGATTTATCGCAGTGTGTCCACCTTATCCCTTTATACGATTTCACACAGGTTTACTCTTGCGCTCGTCCCTTATAAGGGCAAAAACAAGGGAAGCCAAATCTGGTAACAGGCTATAACAAGGTGTGGCAATCGAGAAACTGTGGCATATGTGCGAATATATTATACTGGAGGATTTCTTAATGGACAAGTATTTTTATGACGATAACAATGGGCTTTGGTATGAACTGAAAGGTGAATACTATATCCCCTGTCTTACATTACCCACCGAAGAAGAACGGCCTATCGGCATTTGGGGGCAACGGCATTTACGCTATCTGAAAGAGTATCGCAAGGCTACATACACCAATCTGCTTGCAAGCGGACGGCTCAACGCCTACCTTGCCGAGATAGACGAACAGGCAGAGGATATGTTTTTTCGTCTGGTAAAGCAATATGCCGACAAGCAGGATGTAACAGAACAGCTAAAGGCGGATCAACCACTTGAATGGGTTCGGAGAATGAACAATATCCGCTCCGCTGTGGAGGAAGTCATCAATACGGATTTGATTTATACATAAGACAGGCTGTAACGCTTTAGAATACTTAACGAGGGGTAAAGGTACAAAACTACCTTGCCCCTCTTTTTTTAGCGAAAATGCGGCTTGAGCAGAGCACTTGCGGGGGCAAAAGCGTTACCTTTTTATGAACTCCCTCTGTTCCTCTTGACTTTTCTTCTTCTATCCGCTATAATTAGAAACAAGTGTTGCGAAACAAAAGTTTCTGATTGAAGGAGAATAGACCATGCCACCAAAATGCAAGTTTACACGAGAAGAAATCATAAAAGCCGCTTTGGATTTAACACGAAAAGAAGGAATAAACGCTCTCACGGCAAGGGCGCTTGGAACAAAGCTGGGGTCATCGCCAAAACCGATTTTTACCGTATTTGAAAATATGGAGGAAGTACAAGCAGAAGTGCAAAAGGCTGCGAAGGCTCTCTATGCCGAGTATATTCAAATCGGGTTAGGGCAGGAAGCTGCTTTTAAGGGTGTAGGTACGCAGTACATCCTATTTGCTATCAAAGAACCAAAACTGTTTCAATTACTTTTTATGTCTGAACAGCCACAGAAACCGTCTGTTGAGGGTATTCTCCCGATCATAGATGAAAGCTATGAGCAAATATTGCAGTCTGTTCAGAGCGGATATGGACTCGGCATGAAAGACGCTGAAAACCTTTACCGGCATTTGTGGATATACTCGCACGGAATAGCCGTTCTTTGTGCGACAAATATGTGTTCATTTACCGCTGAGGAAATCGGAAAGATGATGTCAGAGGTATTTGTAAGTTTGTTGAAAGAAATCAAGGGAGATAAAACAGCATGATTACAGTATCAAACATTACAAAATCTTATGGAGCCGGTGGAAATAGAAATCAAGTGCTGAAAGGGATCAGCTTGCAAATTGCCGATAAAGATTTCACCGTTATTTTAGGTGCGTCGGGGTCGGGTAAATCCACCTTTTTGAATGTAATTTCGGGACTGGAACGCCCCGACAGCGGAAGCGTTGTATATGGAACAAGCGATATTACAAAATTGTCCGATGGAGAATTGACACAGTTCCGCAAGGACAATATCGGTTTTATCTTCCAACAGTATTATCTGCTCCCGAATATGACGGTCGAAAAGAATGTGCGAATGGGAGCTGACCTTGCGGGCAATCGGGAATATAGGGAAATTATAACCGCCGTAGGACTTGAAGATAAATCAAAGAAATATCCGAGCGAACTTTCGGGCGGTGAGCAGCAGAGAGTTTCCGTTGCCCGTGCGCTTGCCAAAAAGCCCAAGGTGCTGTATTTAGACGAGCCGACAGGCGCATTGGATGAACAGACAGGCCGACAGGTTCTTGATTATATTTGCAAACTGCATAAAGATTATGGCTTTACCATTGTGATGGTGACGCACAATCAGAATATAGCAGAAATGGCGAACACAGTCGTAAAAATGAGCAGCGGGAAAATATCCGAGGTTTCTACCAACGAAAAGCAAAAGACCGCTTATGAGATTGGGTGGTAATACTATGGTTGTGGGATTGAAAGACGCACTAAAACTGATTGGTATATCTATTATCGCTTGTTGCGCCGTTTTCGTATGCACGCTGTTTTTAGATTATAACATTGACATCGCAGCAATGAAAAATGAGATAACAACGGCAGGCGGCGTCACAATGTATCATGCAATCATTTCTACGGGAAAGGTCGTTGCAGCCGTTTCGGGTGGTTGTTTAGCCATAACATCCGTCATTATGCTCCTGTTCTATGTCAAGAATTACATAGATATGCACGGCAAAGAACTCGGAATACTGAAAGCTCTCGGATATTCTAACTTCAAAATCGCAAAGCACTTTTGGGTGTTTGGATTAAGTGTTTTCGTCGGCTGCGCTTTGGGATATGCGCTGGCATTTCTCTATCTGCCGACTTTCTATGAATTGCAAAATGCCGAACACCTTTTTCCCGAAATCAAGGTGCAGTTTCACCCTCTTTTGGCATTTCTTTTGGTCGGTGTACCTGCAATGAGCTTTGCAGCTTTAGCAGTTATATATGCCTGTTTCAGACTGAAACAGCCCGTGTTTGATTTGCTGAAAGAAAAGCATGAGTATAAGACAAAGATAAGCAAAAAGGAAACAAAGGATATGCCTTTTCTGAAAGAACTAATGAGGGGTACGGTAAGAGGCAGAAAATCGCTTGTGTTCTTTATCGCATTTTCGGCGTTTTGTTTCTCGGCTATGGTGCAAATGTCCATGTCCATGAAAGATCTTTCGAGCGAAACAATGGCAATCATGATATTAACGATAGGCTTAATCCTCGCCTTTATGACCTTATTTCTATCGCTCTCAAGCGTAGTAAAAGGAAACACGAAAACCATTGCTATGATGAGGGTGTTCGGTTATAAACACAGGGATTGCAGTAAGGCGGTTCTCGGAGGTTATAGACCGTTTTCTTATATCGGATTTGTGATCGGTACGCTCTATCAGTATTCGTTATTAAAAATCATGGTAACGATTGTATTTGCCAATGTGGAAAATGTACCCGAATATAACTTCGATTTTACGGCGTGCGCAATCACATTAGGTTTGTTTATCCTTACTTATGAAATTGCCATGTACGGCTATTCGCAGCGGATAAAGAAACTACCGATCAAAAGTGTTATGTTGGAATAATTGCAAGAAGGATATGGGATATACTTATGGAAATAGCTGAATGGATACGCTGTCCTGTTTGCGGGGCAAAGACCCGTGACAGGCTTAGAGAGGATACCGTTCTCAAAAACTATCCTCTCTACTGTCCGAAATGTAAACAGGAAACATTGATTGCAAAACTGGTTTGATACCGTATAAAAGCTCAATGTAAAAGACTTTTGATAGACGTTTCCACTTCATAAGTGATAAAACTCTATTAGGTCAAGAGAGCAAAAAGCCCAAAATAGGAGGTGAATGTGATGGAGATCGGCTCACAGATCAGAAAATACCGTAATGCACAGGAACTGTCCCAAGAAGAACTGGCAGGAAAAATATATGTGACTCGACAAACAATTTCCAACTGGGAAAATGAAAAGAGTTATCCAGATATTCACAGTCTGTTGCTTCTAAGTTCCGTTTTTGAAATATCTCTTGACCAACTAATCAAAGGAGATATTGAAATTATGAAGCGGGAAATCAACAGAGAGGAAGTTAAAAAGTTTAATTATCTGGGAAAACTATTTGCTATTCTTTTTATTGCCAGTATTATAGCATTTGTTCCACTCGTAGTATTCTTGAAAATTTATGGAGTTATTATTTGGGCAATCTTGTATTTGATAACACTCATAATCGCCTGTCGGGTTGAAAAAATCAAAAGAAACAATGACATCCAGACTTACAAAGAAATCGTTGCTTTCAGCGAAGGAAAAACTCTGGACGAAATTCAGAAGCAACGAGAAATAGGGAAAAGACCCTATCAGACAGCACTTAAAGTTTTGGCGGGTGCGGCTGTAGGAATTATCATTGCTGCGGTCGCGTTCATAATAATCGAGATGATAAGTTGATAATAATGAAAACAGAATGGATACGCTGTCCTGTTTGTGGGGCAAAGACCCGTGACCGGTTTAGAGAGGATACCGTTCTCAAAAACTATCCTCTCTACTGCCCGAAATGTTAACAGGAAACATTGATTGAAGCAAAAGATTTACAAATAACCGTCCTTAAAGAGCCAAAGGATTAAACGCAGAGCCGATGAACTTGTGAGGAAAACTCATTGATCATCGGCTCTATTTTCTCTATGTACGCACCGCCGAAACCGGCGGTGTTGATTTCTGTTTGGAAGTTACCTTTCTCTGTCAAAGGATTTCTTTCGTGGTTTCTGCTGTCTGCCCTGCGCCTGCAACTGCCTGAGTCTGTTTCGGACGCTCTCTCGTTCAGGCAGGGAATGCTGTTCTTTTGCGGCGGGTCTGCGGCTTTCCTTTGCCTTACGTTCCCACTCGGCAAGGTCACGGTTGTATTGTGCTACAACGGCTTCGGCTTCTCGGTATGTTGCCATGAACGCCTGCACATCGGGATAACCGTCCTCACTAAGAATTTCAGGTAGCCTATTCAGTCTGCGGTCAATTTCCCGCTCTGTCTGCTTTATTTGCTCGGTAAGAGCTTTACGCTCCTTGCCTTTGAAAACACCTTTCGTTTCAGCAAGCTGCTGTTTCAGCTTCGGCAGAACATCGTCCTGCAAGCTGCGGATTTCCCTTGCCTCGTCCTGCACCCGTATCATCAGATTCCGCATGGTGCGAAACTCCGCCATATCAATATCCAGCGTGGGCTTTGGCGGCATATCCTGCTGACGGATCAACCCTTGCAGGAAGTCTTTTGCCTTGCTAACGATACTGCGGAATAGATTGGGAAGCCACCCACTTTTACGGATAGACCGGCTGACTTTATCGTGGATTTCCGTCTGCTTGACCTCTATGATCTTCGCTTCGGAAATGCCCGATAGGAGCGCCATGTCCGCCGTCCTGTTCCATTCCTGCCTTGCGGCGTTGTCGGCTTTGATTTCCTCTGCTTTCGGATTGTTCTTACCGATTTTCTTTGTGGGAAGATACACGCTATTTTTGTCATAGACCTTCAAATGCTGTTCGGGGTCGGAAATGTGACGGTTGATCAGTTCCGTGTAAACTTCCTTTACCTCCCGAAGAAAAGCCTCGCTCTTGAAGCGCTCGTCTTTTACGGCAAAGAGATGGCTTTCGTAAACCTCTCCCTTTTTGATAACCGTGCAGCCTTTTCGGATTTGCCCGTCCTCACCGGTAATCTCTTTTTTGGTGCGTACCCGCTTGCCCGTTTCGTCAAAGAATACGCTTCGGGCGGCGATCTTCACATCGGGTTCAGGGAGCAGCTTCCTTTCGCTGAAAATCAGGTGGATGTGGTAGTTGGTCTTGCGCTTGTTGTGGTGCAAGGCCGATACACATTCCACGCCGTACCGTCTGCGAAATTCTTCTGTAAAGTCCTCAAGCACCTGCTGCGGCTCATACTGCGTGTAGACTTCTGGCAGGGCGATAATCAGTTCCCTCGCCTCAATACACTTACCGTCTGTGCCGCTACGCTGAAACTCCTGCTGGCTCTCCCTTGCGAGATTGCCCCAAAAGGCATTGTCTGCGGTCTGATAGGTGGCGTACAGATTTTCCTGCCTTGCGTGGCTTGTGATATAAGAAATTCTTCCTTTGACATTCGGCAGCTTCGACATCTGAATAAAGCTGTGCCGTGCCATAAATCATCTCCGTTCTGTTTTGAAAAGGTGCGTTCTCATTTTGCAACCGGCTTGCCGGTTGCTACTGTTTCGGAAGCGGACAGCGTCTGAAACAGCGCCGTACCCGAAGCGGCGGGAGCTTCCTGCAAGCGGCGGTACGGCGGCTCCCCGCAGGGGCGAAATACGCTGAGTACAAACCGCAGGTTTGTGCGAGGGGTGTATTTCGCTCTCAAACGCCGAGGGCTTATTACCGGCTGAAAACACATCAGTCAACCTTTCGTACATCGCTCTGATTTCTGAGATTTCTGCCCTGATTGACGGTCATAAAACGCTCCAGCGTATCGCTGCGGATAATCGTTTTACGCCCGACTTTCAGAACCGGCAGCTTACCCCAGTCCACCAGTTTTCGCATGGTGTTTCTTCCGATACCGCTGATTTCGGCGGCTTCTTCAATGGTCA
Organism: uncultured Clostridia bacterium; assembly: GCA_947623585.1. Taxonomy (GTDB): domain Bacteria; phylum Bacillota; class Clostridia; order Oscillospirales; family Ruminococcaceae; genus Faeciplasma. The sequence continues at coordinate 81,616 of CANQHA010000005.1, forward strand.
TACCCATTTTGATAACGCTCATTGCATATATCTCCTCTCTAAAATACTTGTTTTGCAACTCCGCATTCTTCATTATACTCACTTTGCTACTACCTGTCAACTCATTTTGCAACCTTTTCAGAAAATTTTTTGAAAACTTACGGGAAATAGGGTTGCAAAATAAATTCATATGTGCTATACTAATACTCAGCAGGAGGTGAATGCCTTGAAAAAGCAAGAAATGCTCACCGCAAAACAGGTCGGTGAGCGGATTAAAGAGCGAAGGGCAGACCTGAAAATCTCAATGCCGGAACTTGGAAGGCGTATCGGCGTAAACAAATCTACGATCCAGCGGTACGAAGCCGACGGTGTTGACCCGAAACGCAGTATGATCATCAACGGTCTTGCCGAGGCTCTGCTGACGACACCCGAATGGCTGACGGGTCTTTCCGACGAAAAGGAATACGACAGCTATACGGTTTGTCAAAAAGACATTGAGCAGCATATCAGACAATATCTGGATACGGTGTCCTCTGTCGTAAAGGGCGAGCCGCACCAACAGCTGCTCACTACATTCCTCGGAAAAATAATCGACCTGTACTCGGTGTTCTGTCACTACTTTGCCGATGCAATGGTGGAGATTGACCGTGTGGCAGAGGACGAGGGCTTGAAGCAGTCGATTATGCGGTATGCGATTGAGGTTGGAGCAATCGAAGAAAGAGTGTACCGCAAAGAGATGGAATTGCCTATCGAAGATATGAAGCGGTTCTTAGACGGAATCTTACATATCTACGATGAGGGACGTACCAAAGTTAAAATGGACGACCTCTTCGGGATAGTGACGGAAGCCAAAGAAAGGCTATCCGAAAAGAACAATTCCGTGGCACCTTGACAACTGAAAAAGCCGGTCTGAGCAGACCGGCAACGTGACAATTTTACGCACACCATATGTCACAGTTCCGATTGCCACGGATAGAAAGGAGAAATTTTATCTATGGCAAAAGGTTCTGTAAGAAAGAAAGGCAAAAAGTGGTACTACCGCTTTTATGTAGAAGATGAAAGCGGCAGACAGATACAGCGTGAATTTGCAGGAACGGAAAGCAAGAGCGAGACAGAAGCCCTGCTCCGCAAAGCGATGGAGGATTACGAGGAAAAGAAATTCGTCGCAAAATCCGAAAATGTAACGGTAGGCAGCTTACTGGATATGTGGGTGGAAGAAGAACTGAAACCCGGCAATCTGAGTAACGGTACGGTGATGGCATATCAAGGTACGGTAAACCGTATCAAGCAGCACCCTATCGGCAGCCGCAGGCTGAAAAGCGTCACAGCCGACCATTTACAGGCATATATGGATTTCCTCAGCTTTGGCGGGACAAACCCCGATGGCACAGCGGCAAAGGCGCTCAGTAAGGGCTATCTGCGGCTGTTCTCAGCAGTCCTGCAAGGGGCGTTCCGCTTTGCGGTGTTCCCCAAAAGGCTGATTTCCTTCAATCCCATGCAGTATGTAATTCGGCGAGAGAAAAAGAAAAGCTACGAACTGTTCTCCGTGGATGACGGCGATACAACTTCCGCTCCCACTATTACGCATGAGCAGTTTCTGAAGCTAACGGAGTTCTTGAAGGCAAAGGAGAATCCCGCCCTGCTCCCGATCCAGATCGCCTACTACACGGGACTACGGATTGGAGAGGTCTGCGGACTCACTTGGCAGGACATCAATCTTGACGGACAGTACCTCACAGTGCGGCGCAGTATCCGCTACAACGGCGCAAGGCACAAAATCGAAATTGGCTCCACAAAGAGAAGCAAAATCCGAATTGTGGACTTTTGCGACACGCTGGCGGCGATTCTGCGGGCAGCCAAAACGGAGCAGCACAAAAACCGCTTCCGTTACGGAGCGCTCTACAACCTCAATTACTACAAAGAAGTTAGGGAAAAAGACCGTACTTATTACGAGGTCTACACGTTCCCGATGACGGAGCAGGCTCCTGATGGGTACAAAGAAATCTCGTTCGTCTGTCTGCGTCAGGACGGGGCATTTGAAGCGCCGAGCACGGTAGGGCTTATGTGTCGGGCGGCAAGGAAAAAGGTTAAAGGATTAGAGGACTTCCACTTCCATATGCTCCGCCACACGTTCACGAGCAACCTGCTCTCCAATGGGGCTTCTCCCAAAGATGTGCAGGAGCTTCTCGGACACGCCGACGTCAGTACCACAATGAATGTCTACGCTCACGCTACAAGGGAAGCGAAGCGTACTTCCGCAAGACTGCTGGATAAGGTGGTCGGTGGGGCGTAAAAAAATTTCCCTTGTTTCGGCTCGTAAGGGCAAAAACAAGGGAAAATACATAAGGTAGGAACACAAAACAGGCGAAACGCCTTGAAATTACAGCGTTTTCAGAGGGTAACTAAGATAAATCGGAATTTACCGTATCCCTATTTCCCTGTATATTCTCTCGATAAAAGGAGACTTGTGCTTGATATATTTCTCCATATCATACGGATAGAGCGCCGCCCCTTCTTCTTTGACGCGGCTGTATTCACACACGGCTTCGGGATGGGAGCGCAAATAATCCCTGAAAGCGATGTGTTTTTTTAGTTCCGCAGAATCTTGCGGACAAACATATAAATGGTGTTTCTGCAAATGATCTTTACCGTCATAATCGAACGCTTCCCGCCCGACAATGCCAAGATTTCCTTCATGGCGGTAACCGATACTGTTCAAGGCGGCGGCTGCGTCATTGAACAAAGAGTAATCTCTTATGATAACGTCAATATCAATGATTGGTTTTGCAGATAAACCTCGCACGGAAGTGCTGCCGACATGCTCAATATCCAGAGCCAATTCGCCGAGAGCATTTTGAATTTCATCTTTTATTTTTATATAATTCTGTTCCCAGACCTCATCATAGGGCAGAACTATAACATGTTTTTTAACCATTTTCACTCACCTGTACAAATAACGATTTTTTACGCTGTTCCACATCCCGAAAAATCGGGACGCTGCCGCTCGTCGTTCAAAAAATATTTGACTTCCCGGCTCGGAGCCAGGAGCTCTGTTCGGAAAAAGCCCGGATAGTACGGCACCGGTGTGTCAACAGGCACCCAATGCAGGAATTCTTTCTGCCCGTCCTCGGTAAAGGAGCCGCAGACAGGGGCAAAATCCGGGGGAACCTTCATGTAAAAATAGAAGGAGATCTCATAAATCAGCTTTCCCATGTTGGCGGGGGCGTCGCCGTAAAAGTAGTTTTCATGCACAAAGCCGAGCCGGTCGACCTCCATGTCCACACCGGTTTCCTCCCGCACTTCCCGCCTTACAGCCTCCTCGGCAGTCTCGCCGAACTTGATACGCCCGCCGACGGAATACAGGTACTCCGGGCTGCGCTTGCTGCCGGCCATGAGGATCCGGCCGTCCTTCATGATGATGGCGCCGACGCGCAGGTTGATGAGCCCACTCTCACAGGGGACGCACATATCCTTTCCCATCGCTTTTGCCTCCTTCAAATTTCGTTTTGACAAAATATCATATCTATCATCAATTCTATAATTTGTACGCTCACGCTTCCAGCCGTTTCATCCATCCACGCCTTCTGAAAACGACCAGGGAGACGGCGAAGCGGATGCACTCCTCCAGGGACAGGGCGAGGTAAACCAACGGGACGGACCGGTGGAACACGAAAGCGGTGAGAAGTCCAAAGGGTACGCCGAAAAGCCAGGTGCCCATCAGGTCGATGGCCATGACATAGGTCGTCTTTCCGCCGCTGCGCAGAATGCCGCTGCCGATGATCATGTTCAGCACCTTGAAGGGCATGATTGCGGCGTAGACGGCAAGGAGCTGTACTGTCAGCTCCCGGATACCGGTCTCCACCTTGAAAATGAGTACATACCGGGGGCTTACAAAGAATATTACCGCAGACAGCATCAGGGAGCCCGCCAAGCCGTAAAACAGCAGCTTTTTCGCCTCCTGATAGGCTGCCTCCCGGTCCCCGTCGCCAAGGCGCTTGCCGATGAGGATCGCCGCGGCTTGGCTCAGACCGCACAGGGCCCCAATCGCTAAGGACTGCACGGGGTTCGTCAGCGTCATGGCGGCGCTGGCGTCGGTGCCCAGGTGGCCGTAGATGCCGGCGTATACGTTTTCGCCCAGGACCCACATAAATTCACTGACCAGCAGCGGCAGCAGCATGGAGAGATACTGTCTCCACGCAAAGGTGCCTGTTGCAGCGTCCTTCGACCTTTCTCGGTATTTGGCGAACATACCGAGAACGACCACGAAATAGACGAGCTGCGAGAGCAGCGTCGCCAACGCTGCCCCAGTGACGCCGAGGGTCGGTGCGCCCAGCCGCCCGAAGATCAATATCCAGTTGAGGCATGTGTTGACCGCCGCCGAGGCAAGCCCCGCCCAGAGCGGAAGGGTCGCCTTCTCCATGCACCGCAGATACGTGGACAGGATCGTGATCCCCGCCGTCGGCAGGAAAGTGCAGGAGACGATGGCGAGATACCGACCCGCCGTTTCCGCCGTCGCGTGGTCATTGATGTAGAGGCTCATGATTTGCTTCGGAACAATGATACCGACCAAAGTAAACAGCGCGGCGATGATGAGGCATATCCGAAGATTGACTGTCAGGCTCCGCCGAGTCTCGGCGGTGTTTTTCTGACCCATGTATTGCGAGAGCATGATCCCCGCCACCGCGCCCACGGCGGATATGACCACGTTATAAATACCGGTGAATTTCCCTGCAAGACCCACAGCAGCCACCTCCACGCCTCCAAGCTGGCCGATCATTACCTGATCCACCACGCTGAATGACGCCTGGAGCATGGATTGCAGCGCCACGGGAACGGCCAAAGCGCAGACGGAACGGAAAAAAGAATGTTTTTTCATGAAAACACCTCCTGACAGACCGATTATAACCCGCAGACGGTGCATTTTCAAATCTTAAATCCGTAAGCTGTGACAAAAATGGAAGATAATTTTTGTTAAAAATGACAATGCAATGTCAAAATCAAGCTGTTCAGCAATTCCTTGTGCTGTCTCGTATCACCAAGGACGTGGAGAGGGTAATGACCGGTTCCACCGGATCACCGGCACGCATTTTTGCGATAGCGCCCAGTGCCGTCCTTGCGCGTTCCGCATTATCCTGACGAACGGAAGTTAGAGACGGATAAACCAACCCGCAAAGGGGCGTGTCGTCAAATCCGGCGACAGATATTTCGCCCGGTATATCCACGCCGTTGCCCTGCAAAAAATGAATGAGATCAACCGCATAATAATCCGATACAGCAAAAACAGCCGTGAAGTTCCTGATCTTGGGCAACTTCTCCCGGTAAAAGGACATCCGCTCTGCCTTGATCATCGGGATCATCATAAACTCTGCGCCGCTCCCGAAGCCTTCCCGAAAGCCCTTCCAGCGTTCCAGGTCCATGTCAATATCGTTGTCCGAGAGGCACAGGGCACGCTCGTGCCCGCAAAGGCGGAAATACTCTCCTACCTGAAATCCCCCATGCCGGTCGTCGATGTTCACGGCGCAAACCCGCTCCGCTGTGACGCCGCAGGCGTCGTAGACCACAAAGGGTACGCGGACATTCTCTCTGAGGCGCCCGTAATCCGCGCTGCAAAAGCCGATGAGCACCAGACCCTCCAGGTTCCACATGGTGGCGAAGGAGACGATCTCTTCAAGGGCGTTCACAGCCCTCACCATCATCTGCAATCCGCGTCCGGCCGTCTCCGCACTGAGGGCATTGAGCGCCGAGGCGATAAAGGCGTCCTCCAGAACGTGAGATTCATATTTCTCATGGGCATTGATGACCACCCCCACAATTTTCGCAGGGTTTTCCGCCAGCAGCACCTCCGCCGCCCGCGGCAGATACCCCCGCTCTTCTAAGGCGCGGCGCACACGCACCGCCGTTCGCTCGGACACCATGCCGGTCTTGCCGTGGAGCACATACGACACCGCCGCCGTACTGAGCCCCAACTCCTCCGCAATATCCGAAAGCCTCACTTTTTCTTCCATGTTATACCTCTTTTCCGCTTCCGTCAAACGTGAATTTGTCAATCAATTCCAAAGGCTGAGTCATATTTGACCATACCCTTAACTTGAGGTGCGTCATCTTGTAATTTGAATGCCATGTAGTATTCGTCCTGCACTTCAAATGGCGCTTCTATTCCATATAAACTCGCTGGAAGATAGCCGGCACGAGGATAATATGTCGGGGAACCCAGTACCACCGAGTAGTCATACCCCAACTGTTTGGCAATACGGTGTCCCTCACGGATAAGCGCCAGCCCGATTCCTCTCCGCTGATATGCCGGAAGAACAGAAAGGGGCGCAAGTGCAAGTTCAATATATTCCCCTATGGTGATTTTTGTAAAGAGAATATGCCCCACGATTTTTCCATCTTCCATCGCCACAAGGGAGAGTTCTGGAATAAATGAAGAACTGGCTCGCAACAGGGTCACAAGCTCTTGCTCGTTTCCATCGCTATGTTCAGCATGAGAAAATGCTTCTGTTATGACCTGAAAGACTGAATTATAATCGTCTGCTCGTTCTTGCCTTATTTCCATACAAGCACCGCCTTTTTAGGAAACTCTTTATACTGTCAACTCTCGATTTGCCGCTCCGCTACACGTATTGTTGCCTCACTGCCTTTTCATCTGTCTCAAAAAGGCGAATACCGCGATAGTGGTCACGGCGGCAGCGTAGCCAATCACCCACCAGAGGTGAGGGAACACTCCCGCATAATCGCCCTGAAGGACTGCCCGCTCCATCTCCACAGCGTGGACGAACGGCAGCAGATTTGCGATCTTTTTGAACGCGCCGCCCACCAGCCCCAGGTCGAACCAGATGCCGGAGAGCCACGCCGTCAGATTCGTGAGTAAAGCTCCGCAAATGCCGCCGACTTGCTTATCCGTGAAAATGCTGCCGCACAAGAGCCCTAACGACACGAATAGCAGCGCAACGGGGATGGTGAACAAAACCGAAGTCAAAATATGAATCGTCACATGAAGCCCTAAAATCACCGCCATCGCAAAGCAGATGACCGACTGCGCAATACAGATTGGCAAAATCGGCAGGAGATAGCCCAGAATGAAGCCTCCAGCCGTCAGGGGCGTGGTGTACAGCCTTTGCAGGAAGGAACTGCCCCTGTCCTTTGCGATAAGCGTGGCGGAGAACAGCGTCATAAACGACAGCCCGAAAATCACGATACCCGGCGCGAGTTGCTCAATCTCAAACATCTGTACCGGAATATTTTTACGGATAGCAGTCATCAAAATCAACAAAACCAGCGGGAAGCCTACCCCGAACAGCAGGTTGAGCGGGTCGCGCAAAATTTCCAGATCGTTGCGCTTGGAAAATGCCAGAGTTTTCACGCCTGTCCCTCCTTTACAATCCGCACAAAAGCCTCGTCGAATTTGTCTGTACCCGCATGGACTTTGATTTCCGCAGGTGTGCCGGTGAGCAGGAGCCGCCCGCTTTTCATTATCGCCACACGGTCGGAGAGCGCCTCGGCTTCCTCCATGTAATGGGTCGTCAGGATAACTGTCATCTGCCCCTTGAGCGCGCGGATCATGTCCCAAAGCTCGCTTCGAGCCAGCACATCAAGCCCCAAAGTAGGCTCGTCGAGAAATAAAATCTGCGGATCGCTGATGAGCGCCATAGCGATGCTGAGTCGCCGCTGCCAGCCGCCTGAAAGTTTTCCCGCGCGTTTGTTTTCGATATTTTTCAGATCAAAGCGCTTGCTCAGCTCCGAAATTTTGACCTTTATTTCATCTTTTGAAAACCCGTGAACGCCTGCCATCAGCTCCAGATTTTCCTTGACAGTGAGATTCGGGGCGACTGCCGTTTCCTGCGGAGACACCGCAATAGACGACTTCACCGCTGCGCTCTCGGTCATTATGTTTTTGCCGAGAAGATAAGCCTCGCCCAATGTAGGTTTGGTCAGACCTGTCAGCATTTTTATAGTCGTGGTCTTGCCCGCGCCGTTGACCCCTAAAAGCGACATCAGCTCGCCCTGCCGAACGGTGAGGTTCAGCCCGTCGACTGCGGTCAAATCTTTATATTTTTTAGTCAGATCAACCGTTTTAATTGCGTCCATTTATTTTCCCTCCGCGTCGCAAAAACGGGTTTTCAGCCCCATGTAAACATCGGTCAGAACGCGGCTGACAAACGCCTCGTCCCACTGAAGATAGGAAGTCGCGATCATTGTCGCGATGCCGTGGACGACTATCCAAAGCTCCATGTGAAAGGTGTATGCGGCGTCCTCGTCAATGCCGAGATTTTTTTGAATCAGCTCCAAAAGCGGGCGAATCTCCTCACGGTTTTCGGTGACGGTCTCCCCGCTGCGGTCGCGCATGAAAAGCAGCTTGAACAGCTCTTTTTCCTCGGTGGCAAAGCGAATGTACGCCATGCCGCTCGCCTTATACGGCGGATATTTCCCCGCGGCCATGTCATCAGCGATATAGCCCTGATACAGCTCGTCTGCGGCAGACAGTACCGACGTCTGCACCTCTTCCATATTCTTAAAAAGCCCGAAAATCGGCTTGACAGAACAGCCGAGCTCCTCAGCAAGCGAACGAGCGGTCAGTCCTCCAAGCCCACCCCTTCGCACTATATTCAGCGCGGCACAGGTGATCTCATCTCGCGTAAACATAAATTTTGGCGGCATAATAAGTTTCTCCTTTTTGAGTATCAGATGTTATGCAACTGATGTTACTCATTATACACGTTTTTTTGAACTTGTCAAGAGGGGAAAGCGAAAATTTTTGTGGAGATAGAAAATATCCTATGATTGCTTAGAACCCAATCATAGGATATGCGTTCGCGAGAAATCAGCTTTGTCAGACAAGGGGGTATCTGTCTTATGATATATTGCTCTTATTATCCGTGAAAATTTCGCTCAATCAATACCCATAATCCCACGGATCGAACCCAGCGTCCTCAAGCAGTTCCGCTCTGACGTCAGGTTCCATCTCGTCGAGCAGTTCTGGGTTAAATCCAAATGCTTTAAGATCTTCGCGAGCCCTCAGAATATCCTCGACAGTCCTCGCGCTCACGATTTTAATGTCATCATACTGCTCAGGCTTTTTTCTCATTGTCTTTCTGCATATGCTTGTACTCCTGTCTTGACATCGGCTACAAATCCGCTGTAATAGGTGATTTGCTCCGCTTTGTTTAACACATTTACTACTTAGCACTCTCAAGGGGTCAAATTGGGGTCAAAAATAACTAAAAAATGGAAAATAACGAGAACACTTTAGCAGACCGCATAGAAAAATGCCCCAAAACGGTCGTTTTGGGACTGCATGGGGCACCCGAAAATGCGTGCATTTTTGGGGAAAGAGGCGGAACAGCGGAATGAGCGAGCCACGACGAACAGGAGCGGTGAGGGATATGCAGCTTGTGACGCCGAGCGGGGGAAGGACTTGCGAGGCGACCTCCGGTTATGAGGCAGAATTTACCAGTAATTAAGTTGCTAATCCGCCTATTTTTGTGCAATTATGACAGCAAATAATATGCTAGCCAGCACATAATTTGTGCAAATTCATATACTTTCAGAATTCAATGAGTATAGGCTTGCACGTTTTCTGCACGTTTGTTAGAAAAACCGTTAGAAAAATACTCGTTTAACGCGTTTATAAAATAGTGAAAATTATTAGGAAACTAAGTTAAAATAACGCCGCTATAAATTGCTGTGAATTCGTGATTTTCATATCATCCATATCGGAACAATAAGGTTATTTTTATCAAATGCACTTAGCTGCTCAGCCATACAAAGAACAGCTCCGTTGCCAAGCTTAGATGAGGATTTATCAATAATTTCAAAGACTCTTGTCAGCCGCTTGTCAGGCAAAGCTGTCTTTTTTATCTCGATAGGGCAGAGCTTGCCGTCTCCCTCTAAAATAACGTCTATTTCTTTTGCATCACGGTCGCGGTAGAAATATATAAAAGGTTCAAGTCCGGCGTTCTGATAACTCTTTACTATCTCGGAAACAGCATAATTTTCAAGCAGTGCGCCGTTCATTGCGCCGCTTTCTGCAACATCGGGGGAAGACCAGCGGGTCAGGTAACAGACAAGTCCGGTATCGTAAAAATATACCTTGGGCGTTTTGATCGTGCGTTTCAGAACGTTGTTCGAATATGGGTGTAGGAGGAATATTATACCCAGCGTTTCAAGAATATTTATCCAGTTTTTTGCGGTTTTCATATCTATATCCGCGTCGTCTGCAATGTCTTTGTAATTGAGAAGCTGAGATGACCTTGCTGCAACTGCAGTAATAAAACGGTTAAATTTCAGTGAATCGATGCTTCCTGAAATATCGCGGACATCACGCTCGACATAGGTGGAAATATATGAGGAATAATAGACGTTTCTGTCCTGATATTCACCGCTTACAAGCCCCGGCATTGAGCCATTCCAAATTCTTTTAAATATTTCGGGAGTCGTCATCTGCTTAATGCTGTCGCGCTCGGCGAGTAGGCGCTCAAAATCTACAGTAAACGGAATGCACGGAGCGCCGGTTACTTCTCTTTGGGACATTGGCGACATATGCAAAAGGGCAACGCGGCCTGCGAGAGATTCCTGTACTCCTTGCATCAGTCTGAATATCTGAGATCCGGTCAGCCAAAAATCACCGGGAGTTTTCTTTTCGTCGATATGAATTTTAATATAGGTAAAAAGCTCCGGGGCGTATTGAACCTCATCGATCAACACCGGAGGACTGTAAAGCTGTAAAAAGAGAGCAGGGTCATTCTTTGCAATTTCACGCGCGTTCAGGTCATCGAGAGAAATATATTTTCTCCCGATATTTTCTTTCTCTGCGAGTTTTTTGAGCATTGTTGTTTTCCCGGCTTGCCTTGGTCCGGTAACTAAAATTGCAGCATAAGATTTGCTCAGTCTAAGGATCGGATCCTCCATATGTCGCTTGATATATTCCATGACTGCACCGCCTTTGATTTGTTATTTCAATTGTATTATAGCATATAGATCTTCATCAGTCAATATTTTTTCGGCAGATTTTACATTTCACCACAAATCTGCCGAAGTTTTTGCAATGCACTTTACTTAGAATGGAAGTATATAAAAAGGAAGTCCTTCAAAGAGGGCTTCCTTTTAAAGTAATTCTTGAAAAGCTACCTTTAAATTATTCTTTACTCTCATTCCAATCTCATATCAAATTCGATGGGATAATCAGCGTATTCTCATAAAGCGGTAGCACGACGTCTGACATACAAATCACGGCACCGGTGCCGACGGTGCGTTCTGCGCTTGTCAGCACTGAAAAAGACTTTGCCGCGCTTTTATCGGGCGAACTCGACTTCTTGATTTCAATAGGGTGAAGAACGCCGTTTACCTCGATGATCAAGTCGATTTCCTTCGTTTTATTATCTCGGTAAAAGCTCAGATTGACCTTGTTCTTTCCGTATGCGTAATGACGCACCAGCTCGCCGATAACGTAGTTTTCATAATAATATCCGCTCGCGGCACCGTTCATCAGCACATCGCGCGTTGTCCAAGATGACAGATATGCGCAAAAGCCGGTATCGCAGAAATACAGCTTCGGAGTTTTGACAAGGCGTTTCAATTCGTTTGAGGCATACGGCTCAAGCAGGAAAATGATACCCATCGATTGCAAAACTTTCACCCAGTCTTTTGCTGTAACGCCGGACACTCCCGCGGATGCTCCGAGGTCGTTATAGTTTATAAGCTGACCTGTAAAAGCAGCGCAAGCCCGCAGAAATTTGCGGAACCCTTCGGTGTCGGCGATTCCGTAGTCGTCAACAGCATCGCGCATCAGATATGTTTCGATATATGAGTTAAAGTACTCGCCAAGCTGTTCTTCGTCCTTTTCCTGAACGTCGGGAAGACCGCCCCGCCAGATGTTATCAAATGTCGCAAGAATATTATTCTGTCCGAACAGCTTTTTGCGTGCCGTCAGAGATTTGAGAGAAAAATCATGGTCATCAGCAGGTTCAACGCTGAGCTTTTCCCTTGTGGACAAGCTGTACATTTTCAGAATACAAAGTCGTCCTGCAAGAGAATCTCCTGCCTTTTTAACAAGTTTTTTGCTCTGCGAGCCCGTCAGCCAGAACTGCCCGCGCTCCTCGCTTTCATCGCAAAGGATCTTGATCTCCTCAAAAAGCTCCGGCGCTTTTTGCACCTCATCAATGAGAATCGGTGGCTGATAGGTCTGCAAAAATAGTTTCGGGTCGGTCTGCGCGAATGTCCGAAGCTGAATATCGTCCATTGTCACATATGTCCGGTTTTGGTCTTTTGCAAGGTGTTTCAGCATTGTAGACTTGCCGACCTGCCGTGCGCCCACGACCATCACCGCTTTGAAAGCATCGCTCATATGAAGAAATTTTCGTTCCAAGTCACGTTTGATATATTCCATAGACGCCTCCAAAAGATATATTTTAAAGTATACTTTATTTTAGCACCAAGCAATGAGCTTGTCAAGTTTAAATGTGATATTTTTCAGCTTGATAATACGTTATTTTGCCGACGGTTTTCACATTGTCATTCTGAAAGACATATGCCTCAGGTATAGCGTAATCCGAGTTTTCCATTACCGACGTGAGTGTACAATAGCGGCAAACACCTACGCACTATGATTAAAAATCCCGGCTGTATGTGGTATGATATATAAAACCCCATCGAAAGGAGCCTGTCCGCACCTGTCTAATCCCTTTAATCTGCCGCAGTAAATAATTTTTCGCCAGATTTCATATTTCATTATAAATCCACCGCAATTTTTGTCCATAAAAACCCGCCGGCACTTGCCGACGGGTTGTATTTTGTATTGTTTCCATCAGATCGAGTCAGCCAAAGCAGCTGCCCTTTCACAGCCGTCAGTCTTGCCAACATCACCGACATTCAGCACGCCGGGAACAAGCACTTCGCCCACCATCTTCCATTTATTCAAAGCACACATGCGCTCCATCGGAATGCGGACGCCGTCCATAACAGACATATCATCTTCCTCACAGCAAGTGATAAGCGCGCATTCTTTGCCTGAAATATCCTTGCCGCCCACCACCAGAGAGTAAATGCGGTCGATGACACCTTTGATCTGCGCCGGAATGGAATACCAATAAACGGGCATGGTGAAAACAATAGCGTCGGCTTCCAAAATGGCCGGAGCGATTGCGTTGAAGTCGTCGTCAAATGTACAGGCTTTTCCGGTGGAATAGCAGGTTTCACAGGCGTGGCAGCCACCTACTTTTTTGAACGCTGCGTCGAATCGGGTGACCGTGTGTCCCTTTGCTTTTGCTTCTTTGATAAAAGCGTCGGTCATTGCAAAACTGTTTCCGTTTTTGCGGGGGCTGCCGGTAATGACAACTATTTTTTTGCTCATGATTGTTACCTCCAGTTTCTAAGGGATTGACTTTTTCCCGTCTTGCACTATAATTATATCATAAACTTATCAAAAAACAAGTACACACATTCAAGTGCGATACTTACCGAAAGGAAAGTGAAAAGACATGAGTATTGATTGTATTCAGAACGCAAAATTAGAGGACACCGGATTCAATTACACGATGTCCTTGATACAGGGTAAATACAAGATGTTTATTCTCTATGCTCTGGCGTGGTTCGGGGTCGTGCGATTCAATGAGATGAAAAAATTTATCGGCAGCATTTCCTATAAGACGCTAAGTTCGACGCTCAAAGAATTGGAAGCCGATGATTTGGTTCACCGTGAGGAATATCCGCAAATCCCGCCGAAGGTTGAGTACAGTCTGACAGAACGGGGTAAATCCTTAATGCCGATTTTAGACCAGATGTGTACTTGGGGAGAGGAACACAGGCAGAAATAGAGGCTTATCGCGAGCATATGAGCCGTCCGTATGTGACGGGCAGGGACTTGATCGAAGCGGGAATCGGGCCGTCGGAGCGATTTTCGGAGTATCTTGACTATGCGCATAGGCTGCGGCTTGCGGGAGTGGATAAAGATTCTGCGCTGAAGCAGACGTTAGCGTTGGCGAGAAAAACGGAGAGAGGGGACAAGGAAAAGAAAGGCACTTGATTTTTCTTCACAAATGTAGTATTATATAAATGGAGTAATGTAAGAAAAGGAGTGATTGCAATGCCGGACTATGAGAGCGAGCGCCTGCGTCAGGAGTATATGGCGCGGATACGCGGGTTAAGACCGATAGACGATGACTTTATGAGATGTCTGTTCCGCGACAACATACCTCTTGCTCAGATGGTTCTGAGAATTGTGACGGGCATTGAAGATCTGGTTGTAACAGAGCTGTCTGTCCAAAAGGATTTAAAGCGTCTCGGCGATTCCCGCTCGATCTGTCTTGACGCATACGCCAAGGATTCAAGCGGCAAGATATTTGACCTTGAGATCCAACGGGCAGATATAGGAGCTGACGTCCGCAGGGCAAGGTATCATTCAAGTGCAATGGATATAGAAAATCTGAAAGCGGGGCAGGATTTCAGCGAGCTGCCCGAGACCTATACGATTTTCATAACCGAGAATGATTTTTTCAGAAAAGGCAGAGCGGTTTACCGCTTTGAAAGAATGGACACCGAAGACAACACACCATTCAACGACGGCGAGCATATACTCTATGTCAATGGTGCGTTCAGGGACAGTTCGGATATAGGCAGGCTGATGCACGACTTTTCCTGCTGGAATCCGGAAGATATGAATTATGATTTATTGAGAGATAAAGCAAGATATTTCAAAGAAGATGCGAAAGGAGTATCCGATATGTGCAGAGTATTTGAAGAAGTTAAGAATGAAGGAATCAGAATAGGAAAAGACGAAGCCACCATAGGCAACATTAAGAGCATAATGGAAACCTTGAATATAACTTCCAAGCAGGCTATGGATATGCTTAAGATTTCTGCCGAGAAGCAGGAGGAGTATTCCAAGTTACTAAATTCGTGACGAGGAGCGGCAAATATGTGCAGAATATTTGAGGAAGTTAAGAATGAAGGAATCAGGATAGGAGAAATCAGAGGCAAGGAAATAGGCGAAGCGATAGGCAAAGAGATAGGCAGAGAAATGGGAAAGGAGCAGGCGAGGTTAGACGGCATTAGAGCCATTATGTCCTCTCTTGATTTGTCGCTGTCTCAAGCCATGGAGGTTTTGAAGATTCCTATTGAACTCCGCGAGAAGTACTCTGAAAAGTTGGGCTGCAAATAACTTATATGTGCAAAACCGCACGGGCGCGATGCCTGTGCGGTTTTTGACATGACCGATAATTTTTAGAATAAAATGAAGTTCACTGGAAACTTAGGTACATTTGGCAGCAACTTTTCAGTTTACACCGGAATTATAATAAGAACGGCTTTCAAATATCAGGGGCGGAAGCGCAGTTACTACACGGTTTTTGCGGAAGAAATATATTGCGTTTTGGGGCTGTTCAAAAATAGTGTTAAGTAATATTTTCCTTCCTTCCCATCCCCGCAAATACCGCAAAGCACATTATGATCTGCAAAAACGTTGAGCAGGGCGTTGCAAGACCAATCAAAAACAGCGAGCCCCTGCCGAAATGCTGCATTAAAAACGCAACGGGGATCCTCACCAAAAACGCCCCGATGACGCCTTGAACCATCACAAATTTTGTCTGCTGAATGCCGTTGTAATAGCCGATAAAGCAGAACAGGAAGCAGGTCAGCAGGCAGTCAATCGCGTAGGCTTTGAGGTAGTCCCACGCGTTGATGACGGCAGCTTGGTCATTCGAGAAAATCCCCGCCAAAAGGTCGCCGTGGAAGAAGGTTATCAGAAACATTATGAACCCGAAAACCGCCGAAACCGCAAAGCCTGTCAGCAGCGCAGACTTTGCCCGCTTCGGCTTCCCTGCGCCGTAATTCTGAGCCACAAATGCGGACATCGACTGCATGAACGCCTCGGGTACGAGCATTATGAACGCGCAGACTTTTTCGGCGACGCCGACTCCCGCCGATGCTGTCAGCCCGAGATTGTTGACGATTGCAAACGTCACCAAAAACGAGATTCCGACGAGAAAATCCTGCAGGGCGATAGGCGTGCCGATGCGGAAAATCGCCCCTGCGCTCGGCTTATGAAGCCGTATATGCGACCGGTGAAACTCAAACGGCAGCTTCTTTTTCCGTATGATGAACAACGAGATTATCACGCTGATAAGCTGCGCCAGAACTGTTGCCAACGCTGCTCCCGACGAGCCTAAACCTAATCCCGCCACCAGCGCGAAATCGCCTATAATATTGCATACGCAGGCAATGCCGACGGCTATAAGCGGCGTTTTTGAATCGCCCAAGCCTCTGAAAATGCTGCCTAAAAGATTGTATGCCGTGATTATCAGAAACCCTGCGCCGCATATTCTTATGTAGCTTGCAGTGAGCGCAAACGCCTCCTCAGGAGCCTGCATGACCTTTGCAAGAACCTCCGCTCCCGAAACGCCGATAGCGGTGAAAATAAGTCCCGCGGCCGTGAGTATGACAAGCCCCGTGCCTATTATTTCCAAGGCTTCGTCCGAACGGTTTTGACCGATTTTTTCGCCGATTGCGACGGTTATTCCCATAGAAAAGCTCACAAGAAGATTTGTAAGAGTCAGGACTATCTGCGAACCCGTCGAAACAGCCGAAACCGCCGCATTATCGCTGAATTTGCCGACGACAAACAGATCGACCGCGCCGTACATCGCCTGCAAGAACATCGCAAACAGAACAGGCAGCATAAAATTCAGCAGCTTCGGCAGAATCGCGCCGCTTGTAAAATTCTTTTCTTCCATAAAACCTCCGCAAAAAAGCCGGATAAAACAGCAGGCGTTTCAGCCTGCGGTCTTATCCGGCATTACATTTCATATGAACGTTTTGCCCTCCGAACCGGCAAGGTGTATTATAGCACGGCGGGGAGGGAATGTCAAGGAAGCGGCGGCTTGGGGAGTGTCCTATCCGCCCACATTTAAGCCCAAAGCAGTTAATGGAAAGCGATTAGTAGCGGCGAATCACCAAGCAAAAATTTTTTATAATGTGGTCGTTTATGTTCAGCAATGCGAAGAGATACGATGTGAAGGGGAAAAAGTATTTTGAATATCCCTCAAAATACTATTGTACTGACGTCGGGCTGAGAAACGCCCGCCTCGGTTTCAGGCAGCAGGAAGAAACGCACATCATGGAAAATATCATATACAATGAGCTTTTGCGCCGCGATTATTTGGTTGATGTCGGCGTTGTGGAGATTTCGGAAAGCCGAAACGGCGCAAGGTCGAGGAAGCAGTGCGAGATCGATTTTATTGTGAACCGTGGAGCGAAGAAATACTATATTCAATCTGCGCTTAATGTGAGCGATCCGTCAAAGCTGGATTCAGAACTGCGCCCGCTTAAAAGCACTAATGACTTTTTCAAAAAAATCATTATAAGCAAGACCTCAATGAAGCCATGGACAGACGAGGACGGTATTCTGCATTCCGGACTTTATGAATTCCTGCTGAACGATAATGCTCTGGAATTATAATAAAGGTGTGAAAGATCTGTTCTTACATTAACTTTGCGGATATTCAAGTCAATAGTACCTGCCGTTTTTGACAGGTGCTTAATTATTTAGCATATCCAATCGCTCATTCACTTATCTTGCGAACAGCATGAACGAAACAGTATCAAGCCTTGAAGTAATATATTCAGGTTGCGGAACAATGCATGATAGAATTATAACAATATTTAAATGATTTTGAAAAAAGAACAATCTGAAACCGTATATTATCTTCCTGAAGCGTCGCTTCAATAATATTTCAGGAAGATTTTTATGTCTAAGATTACTGTGATTGTGGTGGAGCCCAGTAAAAAGCCGTATATCAAAGAAATCGAGAATAACACCTTTATAATCTTATAGAGAGTAGGTGCTTTTATGCCAAAAGCAAGAGCAAACGGAGAGGGGAGTATCCGCCAAAGATCGGACGGACGGTATGAGGTCAAGATAATCCTCGGAATAGATTTCAAAACCGGAAAGCCCAAGAGGATTTCCAAATACGCCGCCACGCAGGAGGAGGCTGTCAAAATCCTGCACGAGATGTCATTTGTAAACGACCATGCGCCCAAAACGTTTAAGCCCGTCAAGCTGGGTGAGTGGCTCGATGTTTGTCTGAATGTCTATATGAAAAACTCGCTGAAACAATCCACCTATTTGAGCTACGAAAGTTATATCAGGCTGTACTTCAAGCCGAGTTTGGGCGACGTGCTGCTTCGGGATCTGACACCGAGGCTGCTTCAGCAGTATTACAACTATCTTTTTGAGAGCGGAACGCTCGCCTCGAAGTCTATCTCAAACCTCAATCTGTTTTTGCACCGTGCGCTGTCCTATGCCGTCGCGGAGGGCTACATCACATTCAATCCGACCGAAACGGTTGCGATTCCGAGGGGTGAGAAAACGCAGATAGTGATTCTCACACGCGACGAGCAGTTCGCGCTGATGAATGCGAGCTATGCACACCGCTACGGAGTGTTCGTCAGACTGGTGCTGTTCACGGGGTTGCGTCTCGGCGAGCTTCTGGGGCTGATGTGGCAGGACGTAGATTTTGCGGGAGGGCTTCTGTATGTCCGCAGGACGTTAAACCGCCTGAACAAGGTCAATCGCCCGACGAATCCAAATGAAGCAACCACGGAGATTGTCATTCAGTCACCTAAGTCAGAAAATTCATACAGAAGCGTTCCGCTCCTTCCGAACGTGCAGGCAGAGCTGCTCCAATGGCGAGAGATTCAGAGGCAGGACGCAATCATGAACGCAGGCTGCTACTATGACAGCGGAATGCTTGTGACAAATCCATATGGAGGATATGTCGAGCCGAGGACGTTCAAGGATTACTATGACGCCATTTTGAAGTCAGCAGGGCTTCCGCACTTTACTTTTCACGCTCTGAGGCACACATTTGCTTCAAGGGCTTTGGAACAGGGAATGGACGCCAAGACGCTTTCGATGATACTCGGTCATTCGTCCGTGTCGTTCACTCTCGATACATATGCTCATGTCCTGACAGACCATAAGATTGAGGAGATGAAGCGTATGCAATCGGTGTTCAATCAGGCGCAGTTTTCGCAGATGATCACGCCTTTGTCGCCGAACACCCCGCCTAATATAACGCTCACGAGCAACGACAAAGATGACGATGACGAAACGCCGCTAAAAAAAGCGAAATAAAACATTACGGCGAACAAACATCTATGTAAAACTTCGGGGCCCCGAGGGGAAGGACGGCTGCCGTTCTTCCCCTTGCGTCAAATATACGGAGATAGGAATCTAAGATATAATAATATTTCATATTAGATAATATAATAAATACTTTAATGTATTCTAATATCCATATATACAAAGTTATATAGGAGGAATCTGTATGGCAATATTTAAGACAGCGAACGGAAGGGGAAAATATTATGACTTGCAGTCCAAGGAAAACGTCATAGATTATATATTTAATATGAAAAAGATGCCCCATAACTACCGTGGATATTATGGTGTAGACATTAAGAATCCGGCAGAGAGCATGGAGATTGTTTCAGCGCAGTTTGGTAAAACCGACGGGGTGCAGCTAAGACATTTTATAATATCATTCGAGCCGGGAGAGCTTATGGACATAATGAATGCAAATATTATCGCTCATCAGGTTTGCAGATATTTGAATACGCAGTTTCAGGCTGTTTATGCGGTACATGAGAATCCCGCAAATCCTCATATACATATAGTGATGAACTCAGTGAGCTATGTTGACGGACACCGATACTATGGGACAAAGAAGGAACACCACGCGATGATGGATACCATTCGTAGGGTGCTTAGGGAGTATTGCATTAAAGAGCTGAGATACGTTTCTAATTCTTAATTTTTTGTATCTGAATTGACGAGGGGGTTCTGCGCGGCTTGATAAAGGGCGATGTGGGAGAGGGGAGAGCGAGTACGCGAAGAAAAACGGGCTGAAAGGTATAAAATCAGTTATAACCCCCGGTTCTAACTGCTGAACCAATCAAGACTTCCTTTGTTGTCTTGCGGTGTGATAAAATAGAAAATAGAAGATAGATGATTAGAGGATAGAAATGCTTGCCCGAAGCAGATTATAGGCGTTTTCAGCACATTCTATCTTCCAACTTCTAACTTCTATCCTCTAACATCTACCCTCTAACCGAAGGAGTCTGCTATGAAAAAAATTGCGATTTTAGCCGCTTTTGCGGTTGTTTTGAGTTCGTGCGGGGCAGAGCCTGCCATGGAAATCTCGCGGGTCGAGCCTGCCGAGACGGAAAGTGTCGCGGGGGATTCTCCTGCCGAAACCGAAAATATTGCCGAGGAGGGACCCGAAATGAACATTCCGCAGACCGGTTGGACGGTTGCCGTTCCCGCCGAATACACCTCGCCCGCCGGCGAGCAGGGCAAGGTCGAGCGGCTCGACTATGCCTCGAAAGACTATGTTCGCGACGGGTCGGACATCACCAAAACCGCCTATGTATATACCCCCCTATGGGTATGACGAATCGGGCGATGAACAGTACAATATTTTGTACTTGATGCACGGCTGGGGCGGGCGTGCGGGCGAATATTTCGACTTCACCGCGACAAAAAATATGTTTGACAACTTAATCGAAAAGGGCGATATTCCCCCGATAATCATCGTTTCCGCGACGTTTTACAACGAGAACAGCCGCACTGATTTTTCGAGCTCGATTGCGGAATTTCGGGAGTTTCACCGCGATTTTGAGGAGAACCTGATGCCCGCGGTCGAGGGGAAATACCGCACCTACGCCGCTTCCACGTCCTCCGAGGACTTGAAAGCCTCCCGCGACCACCGCGCTTTCGGCGGCTTCTCGCTCGGCTCGGTCACGACGTGGCTCCAGTTCTGCTACGACTACGATTATATTCGTTACTTTTTGCCGATGAGCGGCTCGTGCTGGTACTACGGCACCTACGGCGACTTCCGCTTCGAGGACAACGTTGACTTCATCGAGCAACTCGTGCGGGACGAAAACCTCGATGAGCGGGGGTATTTCATCTACCACGCCGTCGGCACAGAGGACGCGGTCAAGAGCCAGTCGATAAATATGGCCGAGGAAATGCTTTCGCGCGAGATTTTCACGTCCGAGCACTATGTTTTCTATCAGAAAGACGGCGGGTATCACGACTTCAACGCCGTTCAGGAGTATCTTTATAACGCCCTGCCGCTGTTTTTTAGGGGTGATGATTCCGCGCAAGAAAATGCCTCGTCGTACACCGCCGACACCGCCATTTCGGACGTCATAAACGACCCCGCTTTCGGAGACTGGGGCAGGCTGATTTTCCCCGTCGATGAGGGGTATATGAGCGGCGAGACCTTGGGCGACCTGCGCCTGACTTGGTACTCAAACATCGACCCGGACAAGACCGTCGAGATCTGCAACTACCTCAAAAACCACGCAGATACGGCGTTTTACGACATCTACACCGACGAGGAAAAGGCTGCCGACCCCGCGAAATCGGACACGGGACTGTTCTTTTTCAAGGGCGATGAGGGCGCGAAATTTGCCGTGTGCAACGCGGGCGGCGGGTTCGCTTACGTCGGCGCGATGCACGACAGTTTCCCGCACGCTCTGGAGCTCTCGAAGATGGGCTACAACGCCTTTGCGCTGATTTACCGCCTCGGTTGGGACACCGCGAACGAGGACCTTGCGCGGGCGATAAGTTTTATTTTTGAGAATGCCGAGGAGCTTGGCGTCGATACCTCCGACTACTCGCTCTGGGGCGGTTCTGCTGGTGCGAGAATGGCTGCCGACGTCGGCTCCTACGGCACTGCCTACTTTGGCGGAGACGACCTGCCGAAGCCCGCTGCGGTGATTATGCAGTACACGGGGCACAGCGACTATTCCGCCTCAGACCCGCCGACCTACGCCTGCGTAGGCACGAGCGACGGCATCGCAAACTGGCGGACGATGAAATCGCGGCTCGACAGTATGTCCGCGCTCGGTATCCCGACCGAATTTCACGCCTATGAGGGGCTTTCCCACGGCTTCGGGCTCGGCACGGGAACGGTCGCCGAGGGGTGGATAAACGACGCGGTGGACTTCTGGATGGATAGATGTTAGAAGATAGATGTTAGAGGATAGAGGATAGAAACGCTTTATCTAAATTTTGCGGATATAATCGCTTTGCGCGTTTTCTATCTTCTAATCATCTAACGCTCTAACTCTCTAATCTAACTTCTAACTTCTGGTTACAACTGCTGAACCAAACGGCACTTCCGAAGTGCGCGGCGATATGCTAAAATCAAATCAGAAGCAATATTTCTCTCTGCGAAAGGAGCTATTATGAAAAAACTTTTGTCTTTAATCCTCTGCGCCTGCCTTTTGCTGACGGCTTGTGCGTCGGGCGCGAATGAGCCTGTTTCGGACCACGAATCCTACAAGGTCGGCGAGTTTACGCTTTCTTCGGGCGACGGTGAACAAGCCCCGCCCGAGACATCTGCCGAAACCGAGGCGACCACAGAACCGACCACAGAATCTACCACGGAATCATCAACCGAACCGACAACCGAGGCGACTACCGAATCCACAACGGAATCAACCACAGCCGCAACCACTACCGAGGCGACGACTACCCCTGCCCCCGAAACCGAACCCGAGGAGACCGAGAAAGTGAGCGATACCCCCGAAATCCCCGAGGGCAGCTCGGCAGTCTACATGACCACAGACATCTCGCCCGAGGGTCTGATGAAGGTCTACGAGGCGCTCGGCGTTGAGCTGACGGGCGACAACATCGCGGTCAAGCTCTCGACAGGCGAGCCGCCCGCCTCGAATTACCTCGACCCCGACCTTATCCGCGATTTGGTCGAGCTTGTTGACGGCACGATAGTTGAGTGCAACACGGCTTACGGCGGTTCGCGTTCCGAGACGGCGATGCACTATCAGGTCGCCGAAGACCACGGCTTTACCACGCTCGGCAAGGGCTTCGTCATCATGGACGAGGACGGCTCTATGATACTGCCCGTGAACGGCGGCAATCAGCTTAAAGAGAACTATGTCGGCGCGCATTTCGGCGACTTTGACGGCTTCCTCGTGCTGTCGCATTTTAAGGGGCATATGATTGCGGGCTTTGGCGGCGCTATCAAAAATATTTCCATCGGAATCGGCTCGCAGGAGGGCAAAAACCTGATTCACACCGCAGGGCGCAGCCATACGAGCTGGTTCGGCGGCGAGCAGGACGCGTTTTTGGAATCAATGGCGGACGCGGGAAAATCGGTCGTCGACGCTCTCGACGGGAACATTTTATTCGTTAATGTGATGAACCGCCTCTCAATAGACTGCGACTGCAACGGCAACCCCGCGGAGCCGGATATTCACGACATCGGCATACTTGCTTCGACCGACCCCGTCGCGCTCGACCAAGCCTGCGTCGACCTGATTTATGAGGCCGAGGGCAACGAGAGCTTTGTCCGCAGAATGGAGGGTCAGAACGCCATTCACGTCCTCGAAGCGGGCGAGGAGATAGGGCTCGGCAACCGGGATTATGTGCTTTTAGAGGTTAGATGAATAGAGGTTAGAAGATAGAAAGTGCGGAAAGTTCAGAAAGTGCATGAAAGTGCAGCCGAGCGTTTCTATCCTCTAACCATTAGAGGATAGATGAATAGAGGATAGAAGATAGAAAGTTCAGAAAGCGCATGAAAGTGCAGCCGAGCGTTTCTATCCTCTAACCATCTAACGCTCTATCCTCTAAAAGCGCTTGCAATTTCGCCGAAATTGATGTATAATAATTTCATACTCCCCGAAACGAGGTCACGGCATGAACATCAACAACATCAATTTCACATCGTTTATGAAGGTCGCGGAGGCGGGCAGCTTCAACAAGGCCGCCGAGGAGCTTTTCATCACCTCGACCGCGCTGATTAAGCAAATCAACATCTTGGAGGACGACCTCGGCGTTCGCCTTTTTGAGCGCACACACCGCGGACTGCGGCTCACGAAAGCCGGAGAATCCTTTTATAAAGACGCGAAATACATCACCGATTACTGCCGCGAGGCGGTTGAGAGGGCTAAAAGCGCGACTGCGGACGGCAGGGTCATAAGAATCGGCACCTCGCCGATTATGCCCGCTCAAATGCTGATGGATTTGTGGCCGAAAATTCACGAGCACTGCGCCGACATCACTTTCAAGCTCGTTCCGTTCGAGAACACCGCCGACAATGCCCGCGAAATTCTCAAGAATCTGGGGCAGAACATCGACGTCGTGACCGGCTTTACAGACGAGCTTTTAATGAGCCAGCGCAACTGCCGAGGGCTTGAAATTTCCCGCGACCCGATTTGCTGCGCGGTGTCGATCTATCACCCTCTCGCCGAAAAAGAGCGCCTGACGATCGAGGATTTATACGGCAGAAACCTCATGATGATGCACCGCGGCTGGTGCAAAAATATGGACGATTTACGCGACGACTTGAACCAAAATCACCCGGAGATAATAATTAAAGACTTTGACCTTTATGACGTCGGGATATTCAACCGCTGCGAGCAGAGCCGCGACGTTCTGACCGTCATCAAGAGTTGGAGCATCGTCCACCCGCTTATGCGCGTGATACCGGTCGATTGGAGCTACACGATGCCGGTCGGGATAATGTACTCCCCCGAGCCGAGCGAGACGGTGAGACGGTTTATAAATGCGCTTCAGACGGTGCTTTTAGAGGATAGATGAATAGAAGATAGAAGATAGAGGGTCTCTACTAAGGGCTTCTGCTCTGTCCGACTTCTGAATCTCTGACAATCTAACTCTCTATCTTCTAACTCTCTAACCTCTAATCATCTAACTCTCTAACTTCTGACCTCTGACAATCTGATTTCTGATTTCTGTTAGTACCGCAGGTTCTAACTGATGAACCAACCGAGACTTCCGCAAGGGTCTCGGCTTTGCTATAATAGAGGCAAGAAGATAGAGGATAGAAGATAGAAATGCTCGCCCGAGTTTTGTGGATTTTCTGAACTTTCCGCACTTTCTAACCTCTGATCATCTAACATCTATCCTCTAAAAGGGTGGTGGCAGCATGGAAATAATCCGCCGCGAACTTGTTTATATAGTTTATTATTTCACGGTGCAGCTTCGGCAGATCGCGGGCTACTGGATACTCGGCATGGTCATTGGTTCGCTCGTGTCGGTCTTTGCAAAAGACGCTATCCACGGCGCTTTCGGAAAGATCCGCGACAAAAAGTGGGGCGTCTGGGGCATTATCCCCGCGAGCATTCTGGGCATCGCCTCGCCGCTCTGTATGTACGGCACTATCCCGATTGCGGCCTCGTTTTCCCGAAACGGTATGCGCGACGACTGGCTCGCAGCGTTCATGATGTCCTCGATTCTTTTGAACCCGCAGCTCATAATTTACAGCACCGCCCTCGGCGGGACGGCGCTTGCGGTCAGGATAATTTCCTGCTTCGTCTGCGGCTGCGCGGCAGGACTTTTGATACACATTTTCTACCGTAACAAGCCGTTTTTCAACTTCGACGGCTTCGAGCCCCGCGCTTCACATGACACCAACCCGAACCCGTTCCTGCGCTTCATCTTCAACCTCGGCAGGAACATCAAAGCAACCGCAGGGTGGTTTCTGCTGGGCGTGCTGCTCTCGGCGCTGTTTCAGAGATATGTCCCCGCGGACGGCTTCGCAAGGCTGTTCGGCGAGGCTAACGAGGGCTTCGGGGTCTTAATGGCGGCGACGATTGGCGTTCCGCTCTATGCCTGCGGCGGCGGGACTATCCCGCTGATTCGCGAGTGGCTTTATTCGGGCATGAGCATGGGCAGCGCGGCGGCGTTTATGCTGACGGGACCGTCAACCAAGATAACGAATTTGGGCGCGCTGAAAATCGTCCTCGGACTTAAACATTTCGTCCTCTACCTCGCGTTCGTGATGATTTTCTCGTTCGCGACGGGTATGATAGTAAACCTGATTATCTGAAAGGAGCAATTAAAATGAAAAAAATATTTGCAATTATTGTCTGTTTTGTCATGACTTTGACCTTGGCCGCCTGTGGGGATACCGCTACCGAAAACATCGAACCCGCTGACAATCCCACACCTGAAAACACCGCCGAGCCTGCGGAAGATGTGCCCGAAAATCCCGAGGAAACCCCCGCGGAGGGCGGCAAAACGCTTGTAGTCTACTACTCCGCCACAAACAACACCGAGGCGGTTGCGGGCTACATCGCCGACGCCACGGGCGCTGACATCTTCGAGCTTATCCCGACCGAGCCCTACACCTCGGCCGACCTCGACTGGACAGACCGCGACAGCCGTGTCTCCCGCGAGCATGACGACGAGAGCTTGCGCGATGTCGAGCTCGAAAGCGCCGTCCCCGACAACTGGGGCGACTACGACACCGTTTTCATCGGCTACCCGATTTGGTGGGGCATCGCGGCGTGGCCGGTAAACGGCTTCATCTCGGCGAACGATTTCACCGGAAAGACCGTGATACCGTTCTGCACGTCCTCGTCATCGGGCCTCGGTCAGAGCGGCGAACTTCTTGAAGAAGCCGCGGGAACCGGCAACTGGCTCGAGGGTCAGCGTTTCCGCTCGGGTGTGTCGGAAGACGACGTGAAGGACTGGGTAGCGGGGTTGGAACTATAAACGGTTCCGACGTGCGCGTTGACGTCGGGACCGAAACCTACCGCGGGTTTACCGTTGACAACGTCTACCACTCCCCGGGCGACGGCGACATTCATTTTAATGTATACGTCCCCGAAAGCTATGACGGAAACCGTCCCTATGCGCTGTTTTTCACGCTTCCGGGGTATGAGGGGCTGTATTTTCAGGGCGTGGCAGCGAATCTTCACGCCGAGGAATTCGGCTTTGAGGCGCAGAAGTATAATCCCGAGATGATAATCGTCGCCCCGCAGCTCTCGGACTGGCGGGAAACCTCGGCGAACCAGACGATTGCTTTGCTTGAATATTTTCTTGAGGAGTACAACATCGACCGCGAAAAGGTCTACGCAAACGGCTACTCGGGCGGCGGCGAAACGATGTCGCTTGTCATGGGCAAGCGCCCCGAGCTTTTCACGGCGTATCTGCACTGCTCGTCGCAGTGGGACGGCGACCTCGAGGTGCTCGCACAAAGCCGCACGCCCGTCTATCTTGCCATCGGCGAGGACGACGAGTATTACGGCTCTGAGCCGACGAAGCGCGCCTACAACGAGCTTTATGAGCTTTATTCCGCGCAGGGTCTTTCGGAGGACGAAATTGCGGAGCTGCTTGTTTTGGACGTCAAACCCGACGAATATTTTGAAGAAAGGGGCATGAGCAACCAGCACGGCGGAGGCGGCCTGTTCGCCTTTGATTCGGACATCATGGGCTGGCTGTTCGGGAAATAAAATGGACAGACCTTATGTTATTTGCCATATTTTGACGGCGCTCGACGGGAAAATCGACGGCGAATTTTTCGCGATGCCCGAGACCCTCCCCGCGCTGAAAAAGTACGGCGAAATCAGGAGTTTTTACGACTGCAAAGCGACAATTTACGGCACGACGACCGTCGCCGAGGGGTACTCCGACGGCATTCTCACCGAGCCGCCGAGCTGCGAAAAAGTTTACCCGCATGATGATTTTATCGCGGATAAGAGCGCGGAAAATTACATTATCTCGCTCGACCCGAGGGGCGTTTTGAAGTGGAGCAGCGGCTATCTCGAAAAGAAAAACCGCCCCAAGGCGCACGTCGTCGAGGTGCTGACCGACGGCGTCGCGGACGGCTATATCGGCTATCTTCGCGGGCTCGGGGTCTCCTATATTTTTGCAGGAAAGGACACTATCGACTGCGGACTGCTGCTCAAAAAGCTGAAAGCGCTGCTCGGTCTCGAGCGGGTCATGCTCGCGGGCGGCGGAGTCACGAACCAGTCATTCGCGGCAGCGGGAATGATAGATGAACTGAGCCTCGTAATCTCCCCGACAGCCGACGGCGACAGCGGCTCTGCTTCGCTCTTTGAAACAGGCGGATTTACAGCGCCGTCGCCGAAAGCGTATAAGCTGAAAGCGGTGGAGCAGGGCGAGGGCGACGTCTTATGGCTTAGATATGCTAAAAAATAAATATGAGAATAAATCAATTTTAAGGAGGAATTTTTATGGAGTACATCACCCTTAACAACGGAATCAAAATGCCTATGGCGGGAATTGGCGTGTTTATGATGTCGCCCGCCGAGGCCGAAAGCTCGGTCGAGAGTGCGCTTAGAAGCGGCGTTCGGCTCATCGACACCGCAAACGGCTACATGAACGAGAGCGGAACCGGCCGCGGAATCAAAAAGAGCGGCGTGCCGAGAGATGAAATCTTCCTCGTCACCAAGCTCTGGCCGACGGTCTACGAAAAGGAAACCGCAGTCGATGAAACGCTCAAAAGGCTCGGCACCGACTACATCGACCTTCTGTTCCTGCATCAGCCGACCGCCAACTGGCGTGAGGGGTATCGGAACATCGAGAAAGCCGTAAAATCGGGCAAAGTCAAGGCGATAGGGCTGTCAAACTTCCCCGATGAAATGCTCCGCGAGGCAATCGACACGATGGAGCTGAAGCCGCAGGTCGTTCAGGTCGAGGCGCACCCTTACTACCCGCAGACCGAGCTGAAAAAGCTCCTCGCCGAAACGGGCATGGGGCTGATGGCGTGGTACCCGCTCGGACACGGCGACAAGAGCCTGATAAACGAGCCGATTTTCACCGAGCTCGCGAAAAAGTACGGCAAGACCAACGCGCAGATCATTCTTCGCTGGCACATTCAGAGCGGCAACGTCGTGATTCCCGGCTCTAAAAATCCCGAGCATATCCGCGACAATTTCGACATCTTCGACTTCGCGCTGACAGATGAGGATATGTCAAAAATCGCGGCTGTCAACAAGAACAAGAGGTACTATACCGCAACGCCGGAAATGATCGCGGCTTACGCAAATATGGAGCTGCGGGCAGATCTCTAAAAGAAAAGGAGAATAATAAAATGAGCAAGCGATTAGAAGGTAAAGTTGCACTGATCACCGGCGGCGGTTCGGGTATCGGACGCGCCATGGCGATTCAGTTTGCCAAAGAAGGCGCTTCTGTGTGTATCGTCGGCAGACGCGAAAACGCCTTGCAGGAAACCGCAAAAGCGGATGAAAAAATCTTCTATGTGGCGGCGGACATTACCAAAACCGAGCAAGTCAAAAAAGTGATCGACACGATCAAAGAGAAATACGGGGAAAAACTGGATATTCTTGTGAATAACGCGGGCTGGTGTCCGGTTCAGCCGCTCAAAGAAATCACCCTTGCCGATTACGACAAAGCGTTTGACCTCGATGTGCGGGCGCTGGTGGATGTGACGATCCAGTCGTTGCCGCTGATTTTGAACGCAAAGGGCAACATCATCAACATTTCCACGGTCGGAGCGACGCACCGTGCGCCGAACCTTTCCATGTACGTTGGCGCAAAGGCTGCAGTGGAGAATTTCACCCGTTGCTGGGCGCTGGAGCTTGCGGCAGACGGCGTGCGGGTCAACGTCATTGCTCCCGGTGCGATCCGCACCGACATCTGGAACGTGACCAATCTTTCCGATGAGGCGGCAAAGGCGCACGAGGAGGGCATCGCGGCGACGATTCCGTGCGGACGGTTCGGTTCTCCTGAAGAAATCGCAAGCGTGGCGGCGTTCCTTGCGTCTGAGGAAGCGAGCTATGTCAGCGGGGCTGTCTACGCCGTGGACGGCGGTCAGGGCGCAGCATAAAAATGCAAAACGTAAGTTCGGAGGGACATTTATGGAATACAAAATTTTAAGCAACGGCGTGAAAATGCCGATGGAAGGCTTCGGCGTCTTTCAGGTGCAAGACCCGAAAGTGTGCGAGCAAGCGGTTTTGGACGCGGTCAGCGTGGGCTATCGGCTCATCGACACGGCGGCGTCATATGGCAACGAGGAGGCGGTCGGAGCGGCTTTGAAAAAGTGCGGTGCCTGCCGAGAGGACCTGTTCATTACCACCAAACTCTGGGTGTCCGATTCGAGCTATGAGGGCGCGAAAAAAGCGTTTGAGACCTCGATGAAAAAGCTCGGGCTCGAGTATCTCGACCTCTACCTGCTGCACCAGCCGATGGGCGACTACTACGGCGCGTGGAGAGCATTAGAAGAATTCTACAAGGAAGGCCGCATCCGCGCCATCGGCGTTTGCAACTTCTATCCCCATGTGCTGGCCGATTTCTGCGAGACGGTGGAGGTTCTGCCGATGGTGAATCAGGTGGAGCTGCATCCGTTCTTCCAACAGCCGGACGCTCTGACCCTTATGCAAGAATACGAAGTACAGCCGGAAGCCTGGGGCCCGTTTGCCGAAGGGCGGCACGGAATCTTCACCCACCCGGTGCTGACCGAGATCGGCGCAAAGTACGGCAAGAGCGCGGCACAGGTTGCCCTTCGCTGGAACGTGCAGCGGGGCGTCGTTGTGATTCCGAAATCCACCCACAGAAACCGTATGGAGCAGAATTTCGACATCTGGAATTTCAGCCTCACGGACGAGGAAATGGCGGCTATCGCACCCCTGGACATCGGCCACAGCGAGATCGTCAACCATTTCGATCCGAACTTTGTCAGGGCGCTGCACGGAAGGTTCAGGTGAAAATTATGAATGAATTTAACTATCGCTATCCCGTAACGGTGCATTTTGGGGAGAAATCTGCGGCGAAAAATCTCCCCGCCGAGCTTGAAAAAGTCGGCAAAAACGTCCTGCTCGCATACGGCGGCGGGTCGATAAAGCGGAACGGCATTTACGACGAGCTGATGACCCTGCTAACCGCCGCAGGCAAGACCGTCACCGAGTTTTCGGGGATAATGTCGAACCCGACCTACGCCAAGGTGCAGGAGGGCGCGCGGCTCGCAAAGGATAACTGCGTTGACTTTATTTTGGCGGTCGGCGGCGGCAGCGTTATTGATTGCTGCAAGGTCGTGTCGGCTCAGGCGAAAACCGAGGCTGATTTGTGGGAAATGGAGACCGTCGCGCACAAAACCCCGACCGAATTTATCCCGATGGGTGCGGTCGTGACGGCCTTTGGCACGGGCGCAGAGATGAACAACGGCGCGGTCATCACGAACACCGAAAAGCGGGTCAAGGGCGCGCTTTGGGGCGCATATTATGACTTCGCGATCCTTGACCCCGCCTACACGATGACAATGCCGATGAGCCAGGTTATTTCGGGTTCTTTCGACGCGCTTTCGCACTGCATGGAGACCTATATGGGCAGTCCTCGCGAGTCCAATATTTCGGACGAAATCAACGAAGCGGTGCAGCGCAGTATCATCAAAAATCTTCGCAAAACGCTTGAAAATCCGCAGGATATTGAGGCTCGCAGCGAGCTTTTATGGGCGGCGGCAATGGGCGAAAACGGCATACTAAAGTTGGGTAAGATAACCGATTTTCAGGCGCATATGCTCGAGCACCAGTTAGGCGCGTACACCGACTGCAACCACGGGCAGGGGTTGGCGGTTATCCACCCCGTTCTCTACCGCCACATGCTCCCCGAAGCCGCCCCGCAGTTTGCCCGGCTTGCTCAAAATGTCTGGGGAATCGACCCCGCCGGCAAGTCAGAATGTGATCTTGCAAACGCCTTTGTCGACGCGCTTGCGACGTTCATCAAAGAGGTCGGACTGCCTACGACTTTCGCCGAAATGGGCATAGCCGAGGCAGACTTCAAGGCAATCGCGGACAGCACCGTTCTGACCGCAGGCTGCTGCAAAAAATTTACGAAAGAGGAACTCTATGAGGTTCTCAAAGAATGTATATAGGAGGAAAAATATGTCAAAGAAACAAACAGCCGGGCGAGACAGGCTAGGCAATCTTGCTCCCAAATTCGCGGAGCTGAACGACGACGTGCTTTTCGGCGAGGTGTGGTCGCGGGAGGATAAGCTCTCGGCCCGCGATCGGAGCATGGTCACGATCGCCGCGCTGTTCTCGGCGGGGCTCTATCCACAGCTCAAAAGCCACCTCGCTTTGGGCAAGGAGCACGGCGTGACGCGGACGGAGGCGGTGGAAATCGTCACGCAGCTCGCTTTCTACTGCGGTTGGCCGAAAGCCTGGAGCACCTTCCCGCTGATTGCCGAGGTCTACGGCGAAGATGAGGGCGCGCCCGCGAAAAATCTTTCGGTTTTCCCCGTCGGGAACAAAAACGACGCGTTCGCGCAGTATTTCATCGGTCAAAGCTACCTCGCGCCGATTTCCACAGCGCAGGTGCCGGTGTTCAACGTGACCTTTGAGCCTCGCTGCCGCAACAACTGGCATATTCATCACGCAAAAAGCGGCGGCGGGCAGATGCTCATCTGCGTTGCCGGGCGCGGCTGGTATCAGGAGGAGGGCAAGGAGCCGCAGGAGCTTCACCCCGGCGATTGCGTGAACATTCCCGCAAACGTCAAGCACTGGCACGGTGCGGCAAAGGACAGCTGGTTCCAGCATCTTGCGGTCGAGGTGCCGGGCGAGGAGACACGCACCGAGTGGTGTGAAGCTGTGACGGACGACGTTTACTCCAAGCTGCCGTAACGACCGATGAAACCGAAGCGGCTTCTCAAAATCTCCGTCGACCTGCTCATGACCGCCCTGCTGCTCCTTTTGATGTCCTACTCTCTCGTCGGCGAGGCGGCGCATGAGTGGCTCGGCGTGGGAATTTTCCTGCTTTATTTGCTGCACCATGTTCTGAACAAAAATTGGTTCAAAGCCCTCTTTCGCGGGAAATATCCGCCGATCCGCATACTTCAAACGGCGGTCGATCTGCTCGTTCTCCTATGCATGACAGGTTCGATGATTAGCGGAATCTTGCTGTCGCGCTATGTGTTTCGGTTAGACATTCACCGCTTCAGCGCCGCCCTACAAACGATTCATCTCCTTTCAGCGTACTGGGGATTTGCGCTCTTGTCGCTGCACCTCGGGCTGCATTGGGGCGGGATAATGAGCATGGCAAAAAGGCTCGCGAAAAAGCCGTCGAAAATTCGGAAACAGGCGCTTCGAGGCGTGGCGCTTTTGATTGCCGCGTATGGCGCGTATGCGTTTATGAAGCGCGATTTCGGGAATTATATGCTCCTGCTGTATCACTTCGTTTTCTTCGACGACGAGCCGCTCCCGCTGTTCCTGCTCGACTATGTTGCAATCATGGGGCTGTTCGTCTTGGCGGGGTATTATCTTGCCAAAGCATTGCGAAAAAGCAAGGCAACCCGAAAATGATTTTTAGAAGTGAAATAGCGCATCGCCGAAAAAGCGGTGCGCCGTTTTGAATTTCAAAAAGTGTTTGAATCAAGCGGTAATCATATCCCTTGACTATTTTTATAGCTCTCCCCCCACACCCTCATCGCCTCGAGTATCGGCCTCAAACTCTCTCCCAACTCCGACAGCGCATACTCCACCCTCGGCGGGACTTCGGCGTAGACGGTGCGGGTGATTATCCCGTCCGCCTCCATCGAGCGCAGGCTGTCTGTCAGCACCTTTTGGCTGATTCCCTCTAAATTCTTTTGCAGCTCGTTGAATCGCCACGGTCGCGTGAGCAAATTCCGCAAAATCAACAGTTTCCACTTGTTCCCGATGAGCTGAACGGTCGTCGCGACGGGACATTCCGGCAATAACTCGGCTTTCGTTTTCATACGGCACCTCCGTTACTTTAAAAATGAATGTTACACTCATATTATACTGCAACATCTCGGGAATTGCAATAGGCAAAAATTTTTTAATCAAAAATCCCGAAAACACGCAAAGGTTACAAAAAGGTGCGTATCGCACAAAAAAGTGCGTACTTGCGCGGTTTCGGGAAATGTGTAAAATAGAAGTTACGAGGAATCCCGAAATCGGTTCGGCAATGTAATGGATAACACACCTTGCGTCGCGTATTTGCTACTTTGCCATCTTTGCGTCCCTGTGCTGCTGCGCGGCAAATGGAAAGTTATTTAATTCTTTTGAAAAGACGAGCGCTCCAAAATTCCATTCCAAGCTCATCTATGTAAAAGTGCAGAATTGCGCGGAAGTTTTTTGTGGCGGTGCCGAGCATAATCATATCAACATTATCAGCGATTTCTTTTTCAGCATATTGGAAAAGTGCTTTACCGATACCTTTGTTTCTAAACTCCGGCTTTACATACAGTTCTTCAACTTCAAAGTATTTTGTTCCTGATATATAAATGCTGGTTGTTTTTTCGGTGACCTCTTCATGCCCGAAAAGATAGCCTATCACTACAGAATGGTCAAACGCGACAAAAACACGGTTCCCTTTAATGTCATCCGGCGTGTTCTTTATGTATTCGTGACAGCAGTTTTCCGTTTCCCATGCTTCGGAAAGAGAAATCAACTGTTTTAATAATTCCTCTGTTAAAGCCATTTCTTTGATAGTCATATTTTATATCTCTCCAAACCTGCGATTTGTCGTTTATTATTATAGCATACTGTGAAACGAAATTCAATATGTCCCGCCTGCATTGCAAGAGCGCTTCGATAGCGTCTATAAGCTCATATGCCGCCTTGCGGATAACGTCCATGCTTGACGCCAATTCAGGCGTATTTTTGTCGGACGACCACCCTGCAATATATCCGAAAGAATAGTCCGACGTGTCCAGACCGAAGTGCTGACAGACGATATATGCAACGCTCTCTGCTTGTACTTATCTTGTCCTTTTGCCGGACCCGTCTTTGGACCGCCTTGCCGATATTTGGGTATGCGAGATGGAGCAGTATCGCGAGTACGACAAGTTCGCAAAATGTGGAAAATGCGAGCTTAAAGCGTGGTGCAGGGGCTGTCCCGCCGTCGCCAAAGGGACAAACGGCGACTTCTACGCCGCCGACCCACAGTGCTGGAAAGAGGTGGAATAATGGAGCTTTTGGAGCTGATGAAATGCCGCCGCTCTATACGAAAATATCAGGACAGTCAGGTTTCCCGCGAGGATCTGGAGAAAATCATCGAGGCAGGAACTTATGCCCCGAGCGCGGGAGGCGGTCAGCGCAGTATTATTGTCGGCGTGCGAAACGCGGAGCTTTCGGAGAAAATCGGCAGGCTTAACGTCGCGAAATTTGACCGTTCGAGGCTTTCGGGGAATTATGTTTCAGCCGAGCAGCCCAGCATTATCGACGACCCGACGATGAAAAGCGGGTTCTACGGCGCGCCCGCGGTCTGCGCGGTTTTCGCGGTGAAAAACTTTCTCTACAGCATTCCCGACGCCTTTTGCTGCGCGGAAAATATGGTGCTGATGGCGACGTCGCTCGGCATTTCCTCCTGCATCGTCGCGAGGGGCGAGGAGACTTTTGACAATGAAATCGGCGCGGAAATTTTGCGGGATTGGGGAATTCCCGAGAACTATATCGCGCGGTGTTTTATCCTTTTGGGGTATTGCGAGGGGGAGTATCCGAAGGGAAAGGCGCGCAAAGAAAACCGAACAAAAATCATAGAATGAGGTGTAAAAATGGACGCACAAACTTGCTTGAAAAAATTGGAATATGTAGGTGTGCTTGCCTTTGCGACGGTGGACAAAAACGGCGCACCGCAGATACGAAACATCTCCGCGATTCACTACGAGCCGGACAGAATGATTTTCTTTACGGCAAGGGGCAAAGCCTTTTGCGAGGAGCTTTTGACCGACGGACGCGTACAGGTGCTCGGCTACACCAAGTTTAAAGAGATGATTCGCCTGTCCGCAAAGGCGGTTCCCGTCAGCGAGAGCGAGCAGGAAAAGTGGATCAACGTGATTTTTTCGGAGCAGCCCTACCTCTCGAACGTCTACCCCGGCGACACGCGAAAGCTGGCGGGGATTGTCTTTGAGATAAAGGACGCGGAAATCGAGTATTTCAACCTCGGCGTCAACCCGATTTTTCGGGAGAGTTACACCGTCGGCGTGGGAAATCTCACCCAAAAAGGGTACGTCATTTCCGAAAAATGCATCGCCTGCGGCAATTGCCTGAAAAACTGCCCCCAAAGCTGTATTGATATTGCGGATAAAAAAGCCGTTATCCGTCCCGGGAATTGCCTGCACTGCGGAAACTGCCTTGCGGTTTGTCCGGTCGGCGCGGTAGAAAAGAGGTAAATATGACCCAATCCGAGCGGCTTGAATTTTTGATAAATTATCTTATTTCTGAATATGACTACCGTCGAAAAATCGCAATTCCGAAAAGCGAATCCGAGCGGTTTAAGCTGTTCCGTTCGCTTGTAAATGTCCGTCCTCCGCGCCCAATTGGTGAGGATTTCCTTAAGGTTCAGGACGAATACTTGCAGGCTCTGACCGCTGCCATGAGGATAACCGATATTGACGGATTGTCGCCTGTTGCCGAGGGCATATATCTTTGGCAGGGCGACATCACGACCCTGAAATGCGGGGCGATAGTCAACGCTGCCAACAGCGGCATGACAGGTTGTTACTCTCCTTGCCACGGCTGTATCGACAACGCGATCCACACCTTTGCGGGGGTGCAGCTGCGCCAAAAATGCGCGGAAATTATGGCTCGGCAGGGGCATGACGAGCCGACGGGTCGGGCGAAAATCACGCCCGCCTACAACCTGCCCTGCGACTTCGTTTTGCACACCGTCGGGCCGATTGTTCGCGGAAATGTGATCGAGAATGACCGCAAACTGCTGGCCGCCTGCTACCGCTCCTGTCTGGAACTGGCACAGGAAAACTGCATAAAAAGCGCGGCGTTTCCATGCATTTCCACGGGCGAGTTTCATTTTCCGAACGATTTGGCGGCGGAAATTGCGATAAAAACCGTTAAAGAGTTTAAGAAAAATACGAAGGTGATATTCAATGTCTTTAAAGATGATGACCGCAGGATATATCAAAAACTACTCGGACAAAATTAAGCGGCTCAAGGAGCTTTTGAACACCTCCGGCGCCGTTGTGATAGGCGCAGGAGCGGGGCTCTCTACATCTGCGGGATTTACCTATTCGGGCGAGCGATTCAGAAAATATTTCTCCGATTTTGCCCGAAAATACGGCTTTTCGGATATGTACTCGGGCGGGTTTTATCCATATAAAACTCCCGAGGAATTTTGGGCATACTGGTCGAGATACATCTTCATCAACCGCTACACCGACCCGCCGAAGCCGGTTTACCGCGAGCTGCTCGAGCTGATAAAAAATCAAGATTGCTTCGTCATCACAACCAACGTCGACCACTGCTTCCAGAAAGCCGGATTCGACAAAACGCGGCTTTTCTACACGCAGGGCGACTATGGGCTGTTTCAATGCTCCGAGCCCTGCTGTCAGGAAACTTTTGACAACGAAAGCGTGGTTCGGCAGATGATGGAGCGGCAAAGGGACATGAAAATCCCGACCGAGCTGCTCCCGAAATGTCCACACTGCCAAAAGCCCATGACAATGAATCTGCGCTCCGACGACAGATTTGTCGAGGACGAGGGTTGGCACGTTGCCGCCGCGAGGTATTCGGATTTTATCCGTACGCACACCGGGCGGGTGCTGTATCTCGAACTCGGCGTCGGCTACAACACGCCCGGGATCATCAAGTACCCGTTTTGGCGCATGACTGCGATGAACCCGCGGGCGGCGTACGTCTGTATCAACCGCGGCGAAGCGGTCTGCCCGACCGAAATTGAGGGGCGGAGCGTTTGCATTGACGGGGACATTGGGGAGGTTTTTGAAGATTTGCAAAGGGCATGAGCTTTTGAAAATCTTACTTATGCTGTGGTGCTGTACTATTAATAAAATATGATTTGGCATTAAAAGTACCCACGCCGTTTTTGCAGAGTGGGTACTCATTTTGAGGAATGCATGAAATGAAGATATAGGTTTATGGCACATCGTTTTTAGGAAGTAATCGTTTTTCAGAGCTTGTAATACGACTTGAATTACTTAGTATCCATAATCCCACGGATCAAACCCTGCGTCCTCAAGAAGTTCAGCCTTTACATCAGGCTCCATCTCGTCGAGCAGTTCTGGGTCAAAACCGAACGCTTTGAGATCCTCGCGCGCCCTCAAAATATCCTCAACAGTCCTCGCGCTCACAATTTTAATTTCATCATACTGCTCAGGTTTTTTCTCATTGTCTTTCTGCATATTCTTGTCCTCCTGTCTTGACATCAGCCGCAAACCCGCTATAATAGGCGATTTGCTCCGATTTGTTTAACACATTTACTACTTAGCACTCTCAAGGGGTCAAATTGGGGTCAAAAATAACTAAAAAATGGCAAAATTTAAGAGCATTTTAGCAGACTGCATAGAAAAATGTCCCAAAGCGGTCGTTTTGGGATAGCATGGGGTCCCCGAAAATGCGTGCATTTTTGGGGAAAGAGGCGGAACAGCGGAATGAGCGAACCGCGACGAACAGGAGCGGCGAGGGATATGCAGCTTGTGACGCCGAGCGGGGGAAGGACTTGCGAGGCGACCTCCGGGTTATCGCTTTGCGCCGGCTTGCGGTTTCCAAAGCCGACGGGCGCTCCTGTTAGTCGCTGTCGGTTTTGACCGCTGCGCCGATTTTTGCTCCCTGCACCCGCCGCAGGCGGCGGTCGAAAAAATCGCCCAACGAGCATAGCTCGCCGTATCAAAAACCCTGAGACTGTCGGTACAATGCATTTCCGAAATAAAAAAATTCAGACACCCCTGCGGGGTATCTGAATTTATTTGGTTGCGGGGGAAGGACTTGAACCAACGACCTCCGGGTTATGAGCCCGACGAGCTACCAACTGCTCTACCCCGCGATATGCGCTTGGCGCTCAACTATAATAACACATACGGGGCGGTTTGTCAAGTACTTTTTAAACTTTATTTCGTGAATAAAATGTCTGTTTGGGTAGATTTTTGCGCGGTCACTTTTTGGGCTGGCCGTAATAGGCGTTCGCGCCGTGCTTTCTCAGATAATGCTTATCCAAAAGCTCCTGCTGCATCGTTTCGACGTCGCCGCCGTTGATGATCTTCGAGTACATCGCCATCTTCGCGCACTCCTCGAGTATAACCGAGTGGTGGACCGAATCGACGGCGTTTTTTCCCCATGTGAACGGTCCGTGAGAGTGGACGAGCACGCAGGGTATAGCGTCGGGGTCGAGGTTTTTGAAGGTCTCGATGATAACGAGGCCGGTGTTTTTCTCATATTCTCCGGCGATCTCGGCGGGGGTCATTTTTCTCGTGCAGGGGACCGCGCCGTAAAAATAATCGCCGTGGGTGGTGCCGAGGGCGGGTATAGGCTTGCCCGCCTGCGCGAACGACGTCGCAAATGTCGAGTGCGTATGGGTCACTCCGCCGATGTTTTTGAAAGCCTTGTAAAATTCGATATGGGTGGGAGTGTCCGACGAGGGGCGCATATCGCCCTCGACGACCTTTCCGTCAAGATCGACGACGACCATATCCTCGGGCTTCATTTCGTCATATTCCACCCCCGAGGGCTTGATGACGATAAGTCCCTTTTCGCGGTCTATTCCCGAGACGTTTCCCCAAGTGAAGGTGATAAGACCGTAACGCGGCAGGAGCATATTCGCTTCATATACTTCCTTTTTGAGTTCTTCGAGCATTTTTATCCAACCTTTCTTTTTTTAGACGGGTAACTTTTCGCTTCCCGCTTCATATAATGTTCCGAGAGCTATTCAAGCTCGGCGTGGGTGCAAAGAATACCCGAGGGCAAAATGTCTATCGCGGCATAGCTCGGCGCAAGGCCGTCTCTCGGCAAACCGATGCTGCCGGGATTGATATAATATACCCCGTCGATATAATCGCACCTGCGCTCATGAGTGTGACCGTAAAGAACGACGTCGGCGCCGGTCTGCGTTGCAAGGTCGCAAAGCCCCGATATTCCGTATCTCACGCCCTGCATATGCCCGTGGCAAAAGACGATCTTTTTGCCCGCAAGCTCGGTCATCGAGAGCCGCGCTTCTTTCGAGCCGATGTCGCAGTTCCCCGCGACCTGAAGTATCGTTTTTTCGGGATAAAGCGCGCGGATACCGTCGAGATCGTCCTCTCCGTCGCCGAGGAAGATATAAACGTCTGTCGTAAGGCAGGTCTGTTCAAAAAGTCTGCTCACGTTTCTGTGGTTTCGGTGAGAATCCGAAAAAGCGACGACGCGCATTTGATCACCTCTCAAAAGTGTTACAGACACATTCTACCACAACGGCAAAAATTTTTCAATAGCGGAGTGACATAAATATGAACATAAGCAAAAATCAGCAGGATATGCTGGTATCTATGACTTCAAAAAAGCTCGGCGTGCCCGAGCAGCAGCTCAGAAACGAGCTTCAAAACGGAACGTTCGACAGGCTTTTGGCAACGCTTCCGAAGCAGGAGCAGCAAAAACTGACCGCGGCGCTGTCAAATCCCGCGACCGCGCAGGTAGTGCTTTCAAGTCCGCAGGCGAAGCAGCTTATGCAGAAGCTGTTCGGGGGAAAATAACAGCTCGGTCAAAAAGCGAAAGGGGGCGTTTTTGTGGAGGATCTTGCCGAGAAAATAAACAGCGTTCTTTCCGACCCCGAGTCTGTGAAGCAGCTCGGCGAGATCGCCCAGATGCTCGGGTTTTCGCCTGAAAATATGCCCTCGGGCGACGAGCCGCAGCAGCCCGCGCCCGACGTCGGGGCGCTTATGGAGCTTGCGGGGAAGCTGAAAAACGCGAGCGCCGAGGACGACAACATCAGGTTTCTCAACGCGCTGCGGCCTCTTTTGAGCGAAGAAAAGCAGCCTCGGCTCGACAAGGCGGTCAGGCTTCTGAAAATAATAAACCTGCTGCCGATAATACGCGACAGCGGTATTTTGGGGGGCGACCTTCTTGGCGTCTTATAGCGGCGATTTCAACAAAATGCAGGAGGAAGCCCTCGCTCGTCTCAGGGATATGCAAAAGCGTTCGCGAACGGCTGTGAACCGCCCTCAGCAGGAAAAAAGCGCCTCGGAAAAAGCCCCCGACCCTCAGCCGAAAATGGAGAGCTTTGAACCTCGCCGTCAAAGCGCCGAAAGCTCAAGGCAACGGCCCCCCGACATTTTCGGGAGCCTGTTTTCGGACATGAAAATAGATTCCGAGAAAGCGCTGATACTTCTTATGCTTTTTGTGCTTTACAAAAACAAGGCCGACGTCAAGCTGCTCCTCGCGCTGGGGTATTTGCTTAT
Source organism: uncultured Clostridia bacterium (assembly GCA_947623585.1). GTDB lineage: Bacteria > Bacillota > Clostridia > Oscillospirales > Ruminococcaceae > Faeciplasma. Next base: position 122,544 of record CANQHA010000005.1, read on the forward strand.
GTAGGGGAGAGGGGGAGGCTTGTTTGCCTCGCTCGCCGCTCGGCAAAGGGGGGAGCCCCCGGCGAGGGTGCAACTTACCCGCTCAGCCGTCGTTTGCGCAAAGCAACCTTGCGGTTTGCGCCTTATCCTTACCTTTGCCGCAAGCCGAATCGACCGCTTAAAAGGTATCCATATTTTCCTCTGCCGGAAAATATGGATGCTATCGTTTATCACCCCACCACCGCTTGCTATTTTCCTGAATGCTCCATGCGCACAAAAGCCCCGCAGGGGCGTTGTGCCACAGACGCGGGGTTTTGTCCAAGAGGACGAGCCGCCGATTCGGCATGGCGGCGAAAGTCCGATTGGCAACAAAACCAGCTTCTGTTGCCCTCAAGGGGCGGGGGCGGGGTTTGCTCGTTTGCCTCGCTCGCCGCTCGGCAAAAGGGAAACCCCCGGCGAGGGTGCAACGATGCCCGCACTTTCTGCGGGCAGGTTATTTTTGCCGGCAAGTTTTTTGTTTGCCTCGCTCATCGCTCGGCAAAGGGGGAACCCCCGGCGAGGGTGCAACGATGCCCGCACTTTCTGCGGGCAGATTATTTTTGCCGGCAAGTTTTTTGTTTGCCTCGCTCATCGCTCGGCAAAAGGGGAACCCCCGGCGAGGGTGCAACGATGCCCGCACTTTCTGCGGGCAGGTTATTTTTGCCGGCAAGTTTTTTGTTTGCCT
>CANQHA010000006.1 GCA_947623585.1 uncultured Clostridia bacterium
CCTGTCTTAAAAGATCATAATATGTGGACGATAGAAGTGGTTTTTGATTATTGCTTTTATGCAGCAATAAAGCACGATGCAGGGAAAATTCCTATACTTCGTGCTTTTTGGTTGCCAAATTCCGCTTGACGGATGCCTTGAATTGAATTTTTTGGTTGAAAACTTCTTTATGGACACCCCTCATTGCTCGGAGGAGATTATTTTTGCGGTCAATCAGAACGCCAAATGAATTATTCCGTTATTTTTGCCGCGACGTTAAAGGATTCTTCTTTGTGATAATCGACGGTCTCGCCGTCCGGAGTGGTAGCATAGCCCTCATACCTGATGGTTGTCGTTTTGCCGTCCGTCTCCACCGAGGCGGTTATGTTTAGCGGGGCAACGTAGTTGTTGTAAAGGTCTTGATCGACGTCGCCGTTCCACTTGAAGCAGCGGTCGATTTCGGAGCGGACCTTCTCGGACTGCCCGAAAAACCAATTATCCGACTCGCCCGAGACCAACATTATTCTTTGGCTGACGTATTCCTGATCCGGAAAGCGTGAATCGTCCTTGAACGAGACCGTTGACGCGCTGAGCTCGACGCGGTTCATGAAGTATATCCTTGCTCCGACGACAGCGACAAGAACAATAACGATTATGACAATGACCGGAATGAGTATTTTCTGTAACTTCGTCATACTTATCCTTTCATATTTAGTCAATTTATAATGTAATACGGGCTTTAGCGATAAAATTGACGGGAAGCCCGCTAAAGACTTCCCGTCAAAAAAGCGCAATTAAGCGTTGATGGCGATGACAACGCCGGAACCGACGGTTCTGCCGCCCTCACGAATAGCGAAGCGGAGTCCCTCTTCGATGGCGATAGGAGTGATGAGCTCAACGTTCATCTCAACGTTATCGCCCGGCATACACATCTCGACGCCCTCGGGAAGGGTGATGATTCCGGTAACGTCGGTGGTTCTGAAGTAGAACTGAGGTCTGTAATTGGTCATGAAGGGAGTGTGGCGGCCGCCCTCTTCCTTCTTAAGAACATAGACCTGACCCTTGAACTTGGTGTGCGGGTGAATGGATCCGGGTTTGCAGAGAACCTGACCTCTTTCGATGTCCTTTCTCTGAACGCCTCTGAGAAGCGCGCCGATGTTATCGCCGGCCTCGGCATAGTCGAGGGTCTTGCGGAACATCTCGATACCGGTGACGACGGTCTTTGCTCTCTCCTCGGTGAGACCGATGATCTCAACTTCGTCGCCGAGCTTGAGCTGGCCTCTCTCAACTCTACCGGTGGCGACGGTGCCGCGTCCGGTGATGGTCATGGTGTCCTCAACAGGCATCAGGAACGGAAGGTCGGCCTTGCGGTCAGGAGTCGGGATATAGCTGTCAACAGCGTCCATGAGCTCGAGGATGGAAGCATACTCGGGAGCGTTGGGATCGGTCGAGGTTGACTCGAGAGCCTGAAGCGCGGAACCCTTGATGATCGGGATATCGTCGCCGGGGAACTCGTATTTGGAAAGAAGATCGCGAATATCCATTTCAACGAGCTCGAGAAGCTCGGCGTCATCGACCTGATCGACCTTGTTCATATAAACAACGATCGCGGGAACGCCGACCTGACGGGCAAGAAGAATGTGCTCGCGGGTCTGGGCCATAGGTCCGTCGGAAGCGGCGACAACGAGGATAGCGCCGTCCATCTGAGCAGCACCGGTGATCATGTTCTTAACATAGTCGGCATGGCCGGGGCAGTCAACGTGAGCATAGTGACGCTTGTCGGTCTCATACTCAACGTGAGCGGTGTTGATGGTGATTCCGCGTTCTCTCTCCTCGGGAGCCTTGTCGATCATGTCGTAAGCCTCGAACTTGGCCTGTCCCTTCATGGCGAGAACCTTGGTGATCGCAGCGGTAAGAGTGGTCTTGCCGTGGTCAACGTGTCCGATGGTTCCGATGTTTACATGGGGTTTTGTTCTTTCAAATTTCTGCTTTGCCATTGGAATTTCCTCCCTTTAGTAACATTTGATAGTTTAATTTTAACAGATTATTGATAAAAATGCAAGCATTTATGCCGACATTTTTAAACTTTTGCGGTCGAGCCCGATCAGTTGTCGGCTTTCTTCCTTGCGCTCATGATGCTTTCGGCGACTGACTTCGGCACCTCGGTATAGCTGTGAGGCTCCATGGTGTACTGTCCGCGGCCCTGAGTCTTTGAACGCAGGTCGTTTGAATATCCGAACATCTCGGAAAGCGGAACGAGCGCATCGACCTGTGCGACGCCGTTATTGGTCTCCTGTCCGAGTATCTGGCCTCTTCTTGAGTTGAGGTCGCCGATAGCGGTTCCCATATATTCCTCGGGAACGATGCAGGCTACTTTCATGATAGGCTCCAAAATAACGGGGTCGGCTTTGCGCATAGCGTCTTTGAAGGCCATTGAACCGGCGATCGAGAACGCCATTTCCGACGAGTCGACTTCGTGGTAGGAGCCGTCGTAAAGAGTTACCTTTACATCGACTACCGGGTATCCTGCCAGAACGCCGGATTTCATAGCGCCCTGGATTCCCTTGTCAACGGCGGGAATGTATTCCTTGGGAATAGCGCCGCCGACGATGTTGTTGATAAACTCATATCCCTTGCCGGATTCGTTGGGCTCCAGCTTGATCTTAACGTGTCCGTACTGACCTTTACCGCCCGACTGACGGGCATATTTGGTTTCGACGTCGGCAAGTCTTCTGACGGTTTCCTTATAGGCAACCTGCGGCGCGCCGACGTTTGCCTCGACCTTGAACTCGCGGAGCATTCTGTCAACGATTATCTCAAGGTGAAGCTCGCCCATTCCGGCGATGATGGTCTGTCCGGTCTCTTCGTCGGTCCATGTCTTGAACGTCGGGTCTTCCTCGGCCAGCTTGGAAAGGGCAATAGCCATCTTTTCCTGACCGGCTTTGGTTTTCGGCTCGATAGCAAGATTGATGACCGGCTCCGGAAACTCCATCGACTCAAGAATTATCGGATGCTTGGGGTCGCAGAGGGTGTCTCCGGTGGTGGTGTTTTTAACTCCGACGACAGCATAGATATCGCCCGCATAGCAGGTCTCGATATCCTTTCTGTGGTTCGAGTGCATCTGCAAAACGCGTCCCATTCTCTCGTTGGCGCCCTTGGTGCAGTTGAGGACCGTCTCGCCTGCGTTGAGGGTTCCGGAATAAACTCTGAAGAAGCAGAGCTTTCCGACGAACGGGTCGGTTGCGATTTTGAATGCAAGCGCCGCAAAGGGAGCGTTATCGTCGGAAGGACGGGTCTCCTCCTTGTCGGTGTCGGGGTTGATTCCCTTGATGTCCTCGATATCGGTCGGCGCGGGCATATAGTCTACGATCGCGTCGAGCAGCTTCTGAACGCCCTTGTTCTTATAAGAGGTCCCGCAGGTTACCGGCACCATTTCGTTTGCGATGGTTGCCTTGCGGATACCGGCTTTGAGCTCGTCGATAGTGAGCTCTTCGCCGCCGAGATACTTCTCCATCAATTCGTCGTCGCTTTCGGCGACAGCCTCGACGAGCTGAGAACGGTATTTCTCGGCGTCCTCTTTAAGATTTTCGGGGATCTCTTCGACTCTGATATCTTTTCCGAGGTCGTCATAATACATATAGGCTTTCATTTCAAGAAGATCGACTATCCCCTTGAAGAAAGTTTCGCTTCCGATAGGAAGCTGGATCGGTACGGCGTTGCACTTCAGACGGTTGTGGATCATATCGAGAACGTGATAGAAATCCGCTCCCATAATGTCCATCTTATTGACGTAGATCATTCTGGGGACGTTGTATTTATCGCCCTGTCTCCAGACTGTCTCGGTCTGCGGCTCAACGCCACCCTTAGCGCAAAGAACGGTTACCGCGCCGTCAAGAACTCGAAGCGAGCGCTCGACCTCAACGGTGAAATCGACGTGGCCGGGGGTGTCAATGATATTGATACGGTGGCCCTTCCAATAAGCGGTGGTTGCGGCGGAGGTGATGGTGATTCCCCTCTCCTGCTCCTGCTCCATCCAGTCCATAGTCGCGCTTCCGTCGTGGGTCTCGCCCATCTTGTGGTTGATGCCTGTATAGAACAGAATACGCTCGGTGGTGGTGGTTTTTCCCGCGTCGATATGAGCCATGATTCCGATATTTCGAGTCATTGACAAAGATACGTCTCTTGCCATAAATAATCTCCATTTCTTACGGGAAGCGGGCGACTCGTGCCTTTCCCGCGGATTCAGTAATCATATAAAGTTTTTCGCCGGCGCCCTTTGCAAAAGCAAAAAGGCGATTTTTAAATTACCAGCGGAAGTGAGCGAACGCCTTGTTGGCGTCAGCCATTTTGTGAGTATCTTCGCGCTTTTTGACTGCGCCGCCCGTTCCGTTAAGGGCGTCAAGAATCTCACCGGCAAGTCTTTCCTTCATGGTCTTTTCGTTTCTCGAGCGAGAATAGCTTGTTATCCATCTCAGTCCGAGAGTCTGACGTCTTTCGGGTCTGACTTCCATAGGGACCTGATAGGTGGCACCGCCGACGCGGCGAGCCTTAACCTCAAGGTTGGGCATAACATTCTCCATCGCCTGTTCAAAGGCTTCAAGAGCGGGTTTGCCCGATTTCTGCTCAACGATCTCAAACGCGCCGTAAACGATTTTCTGAGCAACGCCTTTCTTGCCGTCAAGCATGATGTTGTTGATAAGACGGGTGACCAGTTTAGAGTTGTAGATCGGGTCCTGCAAAACGTCGCGTTTTGCGACATTACCTCTTCTTGGCACTTTCCTTCCCTCCTTCATAGAATGATATCATTGGTACTCGTTTTCACCCGAAAAAATTTTCGGGCGACCTCGTCAGCACGCAAGAGGTAACATCTTTATATATGTTAACTCCGCAATGCCGTGCGGATCTTGGGGTCTTGCGAAAGCCTTCGGGGATCATTTGGTCTTGGGACGCTTTGCGCCGTACTTCGACCTTCCCTGCATTCTCTTTGCAACGCCCTGAGCGTCAAGCGTTCCGCGAATGATGTGATATCTCACACCAGGGAGATCCCTGACACGTCCGCCGCGAATGAGAACAACGCTGTGCTCCTGAAGGTTGTGTCCGATTCCGGGAATATAGCAGGTGACTTCGGTTCCGTTTGTAAGTCTTACCCTCGCGATCTTACGCATCGCCGAGTTAGGCTTCTTCGGGGTCTGGGTCTTTACCGCGGTGCAAACTCCGCGCTTCTGCGGGCAGCTCTGGTCGATGACCGTCTTCTTCTTCGAGTTGTAGCTTACCTGAAGGGCGGGCGATTTCGACTTGTCGGCTATCGGGCTTCTTCCCTTGCGAACCAACTGGTTAAATGTCGGCATGGTTTCTCTCCTTTCCTCTGAAATTTCATATGCAAGCGACGGTTTTGCGCCGTTAGGCAACGTTATCCATAGTCTTGCATACTACGTTATTATACAGGCTGAATCGTTTTTTGTCAAGAATATTTTTCACTAAAAAACGCCGAAAATAAGGGCTTTGACAAGAAAATTTTAGTGAATTTGCGTAAAATCCCCTCTTTGGCGGGAAAATATGCCCGCACGAACGGCCCAAAGCCCGCAGTGCGAGCATTTGATAAGCGCGCTTCTCGGAAAGAAAAAGTACAAAATTTTGTACTTGTTTGGCAGATTTTGCGGTTTGAGTCCGTACAAGCGGACAGTTAGAATGATATTATATAGTCAAAGAAGCCGGACAAACGATTTTTTAACGGAGGTTTTCAATATGAAAGGATACGATACTTCGGCGGGCTACATGGGATATGTCAACGGAAGATATATGCTTTTCGTCAGCGAGGAAGAATACAGGGAATACATTAGAGACAGGGAATAACGGTCAAAAATACCGCAGTGGTTGCACTGCGGTATTGTTTTTATATACACACTTCTTTATTGACCGAGCATTGTCTCAATCCACGGGTCGTTCCAGCGGTTGTCTATCCGCCAGCCGTCGAGCGTCAGCTCAAACATATACCTCGCGCCGTTTTCGATTGCTCCCTGAACCGCCATTCGCCCCTCGATATCGTTTGAATCGGGCGTGAACCTTGCGCTGTTCGGAATATCAAGCCTAATTCCCTCCGAACGATAGGTTCTTCCGTCGACGTCCGTCACCGCAAGCCTGCCGTATACCTCGCCCATAACTTCGCCAATAAAATGATCGGTATAAACGGCTTCCATGTGGGCTCTGACGTCTTCAAACCCAGAATATTCGCCCGTCACGCGGTAATAGGTCACGCCGCCGCGGGTGACCGTATCGCTTCTGTCTATCGGAAGATAGTCGGTATAAAGAATTTTCAGAAGCTCAAGGTCATCGCCGATAAGCGAATTCATATTCTCCTCGGTCAGATCAGGAACGTCGTAGGGCTCGACTGCTATCGAACGCAGTATATCCATACAAAGCTGTTTGCCCTCCGAAGATTCTGGGTCAAAGCCGTCGCCCGCCGTAAAGCTGACGTACACGCAGTATTCGCCTGCCCTGACGACGTAATCATAGTGGTCAAAGCTGCCGTAATAGCCGTCTGAGCGTGAGCGCGCGCTGAACAGATACGGCTCGTCGACGGTCCACCCGTGCTCCGTCTCTTCATAGACCGTGATGTCTGAACTTTCGCCCTCGTTCGCGTTAAACGTCTGCGGATATCTCGTCCCCTCGGGAAAGACGCGGAACATATCGGGGCTGTACTCGCTTTCGAGGAAAGGCGTGCTTATCTCAAAGACCTTGGAGCCGTTGAGGTCGGCGGTAGAGCCTCCGCCGTATTCCCACTCAGTCGGAAGCATAAAGTGAACGTTCTGAACCCCAATGTCGCCGCCGATGCTCCAACCGCTTTCATCGTCCTCGATATGTCCGCCGCGCATAAGGATACTGTAATAAGATGTAATTCTATCAGTTAAAAAATTATTGTATGCTTGGGCTTTCGCGTAAAAGTCCGTAAAGCGGACATAATCGGGAACGTATTCATATGACTCCGCCGAGCTGAGATAATCGTAAAAGGCTTCGTCGGCTTCGTCCTCGGGGTCATAGACGCATATGCTGCTCAGGTCTGCGGTAACCGCATAGAATCTCGGCAGCCTGTCGCGGCTTTGATATCTTGCCGTGAAGCAGTAGGCGTATTCGGTAAAGATCCCGTCGCTTTTTCCGATTTTGATCTCGCGGGCAGCCGTGCCGCCGTCAGATGAAAGCTCAATGCTTCCAAAGTCGGTATATTGCGCGTATTCCTCAAGGGCTTCGCTTAGAATATCTTTCGCTTCATCATAAGAAATCGTCTGCGCGGAGCTCTCGCCGCCGGCGGAAAATACGACGCTGTCGATTATCCCGAAAATAACGCTCATGTCGTCCTGCTCGTCAAGGTCAAAGAATATGCACATACTCTTAAAATCGTCAAAGGTCGCATAGTCCAAAACGCCGTCGCGATAGCACAGCTTCATTTTATACCCCGAAGCGGTGGTATAGTCGGAAACGTCATATGAAACGCCGAGTGCCTCCTGCGATTCGATATAGCTCTGCGCAAAGCCGCTTACCGCCGAGGCTATAAACAGCTTTCCGCCGTACATTTCGCGCTGCGCGGGGATATCGCCGTCGTAAATCTGAATTCCGACGTGCTGGAGGCTGTAATCTTCCAAGGTATAGCTCTGCCATCTTACTGGAATGTCAACGCTTATAACCTGCCCGTCAAAATTTCGGGTGACGTTTTTAAGGCTCTCCGCCGTCGTCAGCGGCGCGGTCTCTTTTGTCGCGGGGTCGTAGATGTAATCAAGGACATATTCTCCGCCGGTGCTAAAGCACGAGAACAGAACTCTGCCGTCCTCCGTCCAATTATAACTCGCGGTGACCATGTCGGGGTCGGCCTCTTCGGGTCTGGCAATTCTCTCCTCGGTGCCGCTCTGAATGTCATAGACCCAAAGCCCCAAGCGATAGACCGGCTCGCCGTTTTCGGCGTATTTGTTTGATTCATAGAGGATTTTCCTGCCGTCGGGACTTATCCGCGGAGTAGTGACCCACTCTATGCGCTCATATTTTCCGGTGATGTCGTAATAGTCGTTAAAGCTGAACCCGAACGCGGTATCGGGAAGGACCGGCTCGGTCGTACCGGTTTCAAAGTTGAGAAGATATATCTGGTCCCGCGCTATCAGGTCCCAATCGTAGACCAAAAGCCTGTTCTCGTCGAGAGCATAGATCTCATCGACCGACTCTTCGCGGCCGTCGGTGAACGCGTCGATAAATTCGCCGTCGCTTGTGTATCTGAACGTTACGGTGACGTTGTGCGCGATCTCGCTTATGATGCTTTCACCCGCGTCTTCGGCGTCATGCCGCCCGGTGAAGTCGGGATTGAAGTAAAATTCTTTCTGCACAAACCTGTTGACCGGGGCGAGCCAGTCATAGCTGTCATAGTCGGTGATAGAGTCTTGTGAGACCTCGGCGATTCTGTACCCGTCGGGCGTATTTTCAAGTATCAGCTTTACGGTGTAATATTCGCCGACTTCGTTTCTGTCCCATTCGCGGTAGAAGTCAAGTCGAAGCCGACCGTCGTCAAGCTCCTCGGTCCCGTAGATATAGTCGGGCGAGGCATACCAGCCTCCGCCTCCCGCCATAAGCGAGAAGGTCTTTCCGTCGCGCTCGACATAGTGACCGTCCGAGAGGTTGGCTTCGGCGAGCTCGTCGGTGAAAAGCCCGCGCATGAAATCCTCAAGCTGCCGCCACTCGGTGAAGCCCTCCTCATTGACCGGGTAATATATATCTCCGTTGATGAGAACGCCGTCTTCCGGGCCTATCTCTCGGTCATCGGGACCGTTTATGCTGCCGAAGCTGAGACTGTCTATCCTGAATATACGCTCGAATAACATATAGCGGTTGATTATATCTTCAAATTCCGAGTTTCCCGACAGGGCCGCGCCTGCGCGCTTTGCGGTGAAGTGCGGGCCGGCGTATCCGTCGGCTCTTATGCTGTCAAAATCAAAGGTGAATTCTATTGCCGAAGAATCGGGCGTAAAGGTATATTTAAGATTGCTGTCGTTTTCTTTCTCGGCGCTCAGAATTCGCATATCAAGCGCGTTATATTTGAAGCAGACGCCCGCAGCTTCGCCGCCGATGTCGGACAGATCGCCCGTCAGAAGCCGCGGCTCGCCATCCTTGACGGCATAGAAAGCGCCCATATTTGAGCCCTCGCCGATATAGCGAAGCTCGATTATCGGCAGCTCCATATCGAACCCCATAAGATACGTCTCGCCGGCATAGATTTTATAGTGCGCCTGCGACGCTCCGACAAATTCAGCCGGCGCCGGGTATGCGGCGTTTATGGTCCTGCCGTCGGTGCTTATTCCGACTTTAAGGTCGATAGCGCGAACGGCGTTGCTTTCGCCCTCCTCACGATAGACCCCCTCGCCGAGAAGATACGCCGTGACGTCCCCCGCCTCGGCCTTTGCAAAAAGAATCTTCGGGGCGGTCTGCTCCCCAAACGACGATATATCGGCAGTTTCGTCAAAGTGAAGCTCGGGTATCTTCGCCTTTTGCAGGCTTATATATCCGTCGAACCTGTCGGGAAGCGCCGAGCTTTCGGTTTTTCCCATGGCGTTGGTCAAAAGGCATACCGCTAAGACGACCGCCGCCGCTACGGCCGCCAAAACCGCCCACAGCTTCGGCTTTTTCATATGAAGAACGCCCTTGATTCGGGATTTTATATTCGATTCTCCGAAGCCCAAAACGCCGTTCAGCGAAATTCCGTTCTGCTTCATCGAAACGTTCAGAAGCGCACCCGCATAGACCTTTTTATACTCAGGCGAAAAGTCTTTCAGCGCCTGCTCGTCGCAGGAAAGCTCCATGTCGGCGGTCATCAGCTTTATCGCAAGCCACACGAGCGGATTGAACCAGTGCAGCGCCAAAATCGGCACGGTCAGCAGCTTTATGAGGTAGTCCCGCCGTCTTATGTGCGTGCGCTCGTGCATGACTATGCACTCGGAATCCTGTTCTGAAAGCCCCGAGGGGAGAAATATCCTCGGGCGGAAGATTCCGAATACGAACGGCGAGGGAATGTTTTCGCAGACGTAATAGCCGCCGCTCTCGCGGGAATCCTTGACCCGAAGCCTTACCGAAATATAGCTTGCCGCCGCCCAGATAATTATTCCGACCGCGACGAGCGCCCAGATTATCCCCGCTATTTCTCCAATAGAAAGCGACTTGGGCACTTCCTTAACAACGTCCTCCATCGGGTCGCGATAGGTCGGCGGCATGGGAGTAACAACGGGGTTTTGAGGAAGCGTCGGCGCGACGTATGCCGTTGTCGGCGGGGCTATGTATTCCATGCGGTTTTCCGAGACCTCGGGCTTTAAAAAATTAAAGAAGCTGACGACCGACGAGACGGATATCGGGCACAAAAGCCTTATAGCCGGAATCGACCAAAGCGCATAGGAATATACGCGGGGCAGCCTTTTGAACAGAAAGCGCATGATTATCACCGCGGCGATGATAACGCTTCCGCTTATGCTCATATTCAGCACCGAGACGAAAATCTTCTCCATTTTCTTATTCCTCCTCGGTGAACCTGTCGATAAGCCCCTTGAGCTCTTCCGCCTCTTTTTGGGTCAGCTTCTCTTTTTTGAGAAACGCCGCCAAAAACATCGGAAGCGAACCGCTGTAACCGTTTGCGATAAGCTCGTCGGAGCGGCTGCTTAAAACGTCGTCTTTGGTGCAAAGCGGAGTTACCACCGAATTGAGATTCTCGACCGTCCCTTTGAGCGTCAGCTTTTTTAAAACGGTGTAGACCGTCGATTTTTTCCAGCCGAGGTCTGAAAAAGCCCTCGCCGCAAGCTCGCCCGACTTTATCGGAGCGCTCTGCCAGATTATCTCCATAAGCCTCATTTCGGAATTCGTGATGTTCATTGTATAACCTCTTTTCTTTTTTGGTCTATACTTATAGACCACTCTTGTGAGTTTAGTCTATCACAATAGACCGGCTTTGTCAACACCTAAATTAAAAAAATTAAAAAAATCTTTTTCCTCTTGTAAAACATTTAAAAATATGTTAAGATTAAAATGTATTTACTTGGAAAGGAAGGTCATGACATGACACCGATATCAAAAAGGCTTTTGTCGGCGGTCTTGGCGGCAACGATGCTGTTTTCGCTCGCGGGCTGCGCTTCAAAAGAAGAAGCCGCGCCCGAGGAAATGCCGGTCATCAGAGACGACGAGCGGTTTGTACCAGATCTTTTGGGGGCCGAGGCCTCGCCCGACGTTTTTGTGAGCGGCGGGACCGAATATCAGACCATTCGGGGCTTCGGCGGAATAAACTATCCCGGCTGGATCGAGGACCTGAGCGAGGAGCAGCGCGAAACGGCTTTCGGAAACGGCGTCGATCAGCTCGGATTCACGATTTTGCGAATACACATCGACCCCGACCGAAACAACTGGCAGCGCGAGCTTGAGACCGCAAAGGCTGCTCAGGAGCAGGGCGCGATAATCTTCGCCTCGCCTTGGAACCCGCCCGCGGATATGTGCGAAAAATTCACTCACGGAAACAATTCCTCGGCGCAGCGCCTAAGGCATGACAAATATGCCGAATACGCCGCGCACCTTAACGATTTCGTCAGCTTCATGCGCGAAAACGGCGTCGAGCTTTATGCGGTATCCATTCAGAACGAGCCGGATTACGCCGACGAGTGGACATGGTGGTCTACCGAGGAGATACTGGACTTTATCAAAAACTATGCCGACGACATCGACTGCCGCCTGATGACGCCCGAATCCTTCCAATATCGCAAGGATTACTATAACGCGATACTAAACGACGAGGAAGCGCTCTCGAAGATTGATATTTTCGCGACGCACTTTTACGGCACTCAGCGGGCGGATATGAGCTATCCCCTGTTTGAGGAAAAGGGCGAGGGCAAGGAGCTTTGGATGACCGAGGTTTACGTCCCGAACAGCTCGAGCGACGCCGACACATATCCCGAGGCGGTAGAGGTCGCGGTGAACATTCACGACGCTTTGACCGCGGGAAATATGCAGGCATACGTCTGGTGGTATATCCGCAGGTCTTACGGCCCGATGAAGGAGGACGGCACGATCTCAAAGCGCGGCTGCATGATGGCGCAGTATTCAAAATTCGTCCGCCCCGGCTATGTGAGGATAAGCGCGACGGAAAACCCGACAAAGGGCGTCAGCGTTTCTGCCTTTAAGGGCGACGGCAAAACCGTTATCGTCGCGGTGAACCATACTTTAAAGACCGTCGCGCAGGGCTTTCTGCTGAGCGGCTGCGGAGATATCGGCTATATCGAGGCATATACCACCAACGTTTCGGAGAATCTCGCCCGAACGGGCAACATCGCCTTTGAGAACGGCTCGTTCAGCTATGTTCTCAAGCCCGAAAGCGTCACGACCTTTGTTATAAGCGGGGCAGAACCCGAAGCGGAATGATCTTTAAGGAGGAACAGATATGAAAAAACAGGCTTTTAACCCCTATCTCCCCTCATGGGAATATATCCCCGACGGAGAACCCTATGTCTTTGACGGCAGAGTTTACGTTTACGGCTCGCACGACCTTTTCAACGGCTGGGTGTTCTGCCTCGGAGACTATGTTTGCTGGTCGGCGCCGATAGACGATCTTTCGGACTGGCGCTATGAGGGCGTTATCTATCCGAAGACCTCGGATCCCCTCAACCCCGACGGCAGAATGTGCCTTTACGCCCCCGACGTCACAAAGGGCCCCGACGGAAGATACTACCTTTACTACGTCCTCGATAAGGTCTCGGTGGTGTCGGTCGCGGTTTGCGATAAGCCCGCCGGAAAATACGAATTCTACGGCTACGTTCACTATCCCGACGGCACCCGCCTCGGCGAAAAGCCCGGCGACGAACCTCAGTTCGACCCCGGAGTTATAACCGAGGGGAACGTGACCTATCTTTACACCGGCTTCTGCGGAAGAGGAGACCGCTCGCGCACCGGGGCTCAGGCGACAGTGCTTGCCGAGGATATGCTCACCGTTCTTGAAGCGCCGGTCATCATCGCGCCCGGCTGTATGTACGGCAAGGGCACCGGCTTTGAGGGTCACGAGTTCTTTGAAGCTCCCTCGATAAGAAAGATCGGCGATACATATTACTTCGTTTATTCCTCCGCCGTCATGCACGAGCTCTGCTATGCGACGTCAAAAAAGCCCCGCGAGGGCTTTGAATACGGCGGGGTCATCGTCTCAAACTGCGACATAGGCATAGGCACCTATAAGCCCGCCGATAAGCCCGCCGCATACGGCGCGAACAACCACGGAAGCATCGTTGAGATAAACGGCGAGTGGTATATATTCTATCACCGCCACACCAACGGCACATGGTATTCGCGTCAGGGCTGCGCCGAAAAGATAAAGGTTTTGCCGAACGGAAAGATCCCGCAGGTCGAGATCACCTCGTGCGGATTAAACGGCGGTCCGCTAAAGGGCGAGGGCGAATATCCCGCATATCTTGCCTGCAACCTGATGAGTTCGGTCGGAAGTATGTATACCGGCGACGGAAGGATTCCGAAGATAGTTCAGGACGGCGGCGACGGCGACGAAAACGAGGGCTATCTTGCCAACATCTTTGACTCCGTCACCGCAGGCTTCAAATACTTCGACTGCAAAAACGTCAAAAGGGTCGCGGTAACGGTCAGGGGCTATATGCACGGCGAATTTGAGGTGAAAACCTCTTGGGACGGCGAGCCGCTCGGAAAGATCGCCGTCGAGGGCGTCAATATCTGGCAGACCTTCAGCTCGCCGATAGAGATTCCCGACGGAGTGAACGCTGTTTATCTTACCTATCGCGGAGGCGGAAACCCGCATCTCAAATCGTTCACGCTTATAAAGGGTTAATTATTTTAACATAAGCATTTATAAAAAGGAGGAACATTATGTTAAGAATCGCAAAAACCGAAAACGGCTTGGTCCGAGGCATAGAGGCCGCAGACCCGCGTATCACCGCTTTTAAGGGAATACCCTTCGCCGCGCCGCCGGTCGGCGAAAACAGGTGGAGAAAGCCTCTGCCCGCCAAAAACTGGGAGGGCGTTCGCGAATGCTTCCGTTTTGCGCCCATCTCGGTTCAGGACACTCCCGGCCTCGGAACAGATATCTATTGCCGCGAATGGCACGTCGATCCCGAGATAGAAATGGGCGAGGACTGCCTTTATCTCAACGTTTGGACGCCCGCAAAAAGCGCCGACGAAAAGCTGCCGGTATACGTCTGGTTCTTCGGCGGCGGTCTTCAGTGGGGATATCCCGCAGAGATGGAATTTGACGGCGAGAGAATTGCCCGCCGCGGAATAGTCGTTGTCTCGGTAAACTATCGCCTCAACGTCTTCGGATTTTTGGCTCACCCCGAGCTGACGCGCGATCAGCCCGACGCGCCGACCAACTTCGGAAGCCTCGACCAGCAGGCGGGACTTAAATGGGTCAAAAGAAACATCGCCGCTTTCGGAGGAGACCCCGACTGCGTTACCATTTCGGGTCAGTCGGCGGGCGGCGGAAGCGTTATGAGCCAGCTTGCCTGCGAGGAGAACAAAGGGCTGTTCAACCGCGCCATAATCATGAGCGGAATGATAAAAAACCCCTATATGCCCGGCGGCATCGGCACTCCGAACAGCCTTGAAAACGCCGAAAAGCAGGGCGAGGAATTCGTTCGCTTCATGGGCTGCTCGGGCATTGAGGAAGCCCGAAAGCTCGACGCGAAAACCGTTCTGAGAAAGTATAACGAGTTCGTCTCGAACCATCCGAGAATGTTCACCGTTCAGGACAACGTTTTCAGCAAGGGCGAGCCTTACAGAATGATACTTGAGGGCAGATGCGTTGACGCTCCCATCATGGCGGGAAACACCGCCGACGAATTCCCGAGCTTTATCAAGGCCGACAGCCCCGAGGAATACTCCGAAAAGGTCAGAGAAATATTCGGCGAAAGCGCGGAGGAATTTCTCGCTCAGCCCGAAGCGGAGTTCAAGGCCGACGGCTTCTCAGCGAAAACCGCGGGTATCGAGCAGACCGCAAAAGCCCTCTTTGCCGCGAAAAAACGCGCCGGCTGCAAAAATCCCAACTTCTACTATCGCTTCGAGCCGGATATTCCCGGCTGGGATAACCCCGGAACTTTCCACTCGGTTGACCTCTGGTTCTTCTTCGAGACGCTCGCGAAGTGCTGGAGACCCTTCGTCGGCCGCCACTATGACCTCGCAAGGCAGATGACCAACTATCTTTGCAACTTCGTCAAAAACGGCGACCCGAACGGAAACGACTCGGACGGCAATCCCCTGCCCGAGTGGAAGCCTTTCTGCGACGAAACGCCCGTCGAGATGCGCTTTACCGGCGACGGCGCTAAACCCGAGGTTGAAAAGAGATCCCGCTTCAACGAAATTTTGCGCGAAAAAATCCTCAAATAAAAACCAAAATCCCACTCCTTTTCGGGGGTGGGATTTTCACTCTCAAGTCCATAGATTTCAAGCCGCGGCTTCTGCCGCAACTAAATAATATCATGCGCATATTGAAAATTGGTGTCCGAAAAAAAGACTTTTTTAAAAATTTTTTTGCCCGAAGCGCAATTTTTTGCAGCTCTTGCGCGTATTAGAGGTAAAGGAGTGTTTATTATATATGAAAAGGATTTTCGCGATCTTTTTTGCGGGGCTGATGCTCTGCTCCTGCGGTTCTAAGGGGGTCGAAAGCCTCGTTACCGCAGACCTCAACGCGGGCGTGGCGCCGAAAACCGGGGCGATCTCGCCCGCGCCCGGCCCCGAAGAGGGCGCCGACGCAGCGCTTGCCGACCGCCGCCCGATGATAATTTGGGGCGGAAGGACCTATCTGACGTCGGGAAGCGGCGCCGAAAGCCTGCCCGAGGGGTTTTCTCTTGCGGGCGAAGTAAGCTCGGAGGTTGACCAATCCGAGCTTGCCTCAAAAGACGGCGAGGCGAATTTCAGCGGCTCGCTCGGCGCGGAGATTTACGCAAGCCCCGACGACGCGCTGACCCTCTGGGTGAAGCTGTCAAGCGGAAAATACTCTGAATTTCGCGCAAGGCCGCTTTATCTTCTCACGCCGCTCGATGAGACATACGTCGCGGCCGACGGCTATGAATTCACCGCGAAAAGCGGCTCTTTTACGGGCCTCGACGCGACGTTCAGCTTCAAAAATAACCTCGGCGAGACCGCGATCATCCCCTATGACTGCGAGCTGCACCTCATCGACGGCGACGGCGAATACTTAATATCGCCGCTAAACGACGATATCGCCGACGGCGAATACACCGTCGCCCCGGGCGAAGAGGCCGAAATTCATCTCGAGTGGTCGCACAAATATGGCGAGCTCTATGACGGCACCTATCGCGTTGTGATGAGCGATCTTCTCGGCAACAAATTCAGCGAGATAATCACAGTCGGCGGCGGGGAATTTGACCCTGCAAACGCAGAGGTCATCACCGGAAAAGCCCCCGAGGACGGCGAGGTCAAGGATCCATCCGAAAGCTCCGTGCTCGGACAAAACGAAAACCAAAAGCAGGAAAAGGGCGGCGTCGGACCGGTCTCGGCCGTTCAGCAGCTTGATCAGCAAACCGACTATACCGTTGAGATATCGGACGCACATTCTTGGGGCGCGAGCGTTGTTTATAAAAACAACACCCAAAGGGACGTTCTTTATAAAGACGACAAGCCGCTTCAGCGCAAAATCGACGGCGTTTGGCACGACGTTCTTATCGACCCCGACTTAACGTTCCCCTGCCCCTCGATGTGGCTTGAAGCGGGCGATACTCTCGACTTTGTAAAGAGCTGGAATGGGCTTTACGGCCGCCTCGAAAACGGCGAGTACCGCTATGTCGTCGAGTTCTATTTTGAACGAAGCGACGAAAGGGTCTTTGTGGGCGCCGAGTTTGCCGTCGGCGATTTCGGCGAGCCTATCCCTCCGGGAACTCTCAAAACAAAAAGCAACGTTCCGCGCTCTTTCGGCATCGAAATGTCGGTCGAGCAGAAAAGCGTTACGCCGACTTCTTTAAGATTTACCGTCACAAACAACAGCACCTCGTCCGCCGAGTTCGGCGCTAACTTCTCGATTTGCCGAAAGGTCGGCGAAGAGTGGTACACGCTTTTGGAGATAAACGACAACGTTTCGATGACCCTTGAGCTCTACGCCCTGCCGATCGGCTCGTCGGACAGCTTTGAGGTGAGCTGGGAGAACCTCTACGGCAGCCTGCCCGCGGGCGAATATGCCCTTGTGAAGAATTTCAGCGCGTCGAGCGGTATGTTTGAAAACGAAAGCGGCGGAGGCTCGACGCTTGCCGTCGCGATGGCGGAGTTCGAGGTAGTGGAGTGAAAAGATATGCTTTTTGCGAGGTAACTTTTGCGCCTTGAGCGGGCTCAGCCGCTCGGGGCGAAGCCCCGAGCCCCGCAGCGAAGCTGCGGGCGCGCGCAAAGCGCGCAGCTGAGCCCGAGACAAGGCGAACGCCCCCTCCCCTTTGAAGGGGAGGGGGCGGATTTGTGTTTCAGGCCGGCAGGAAGCGCGGCGGGGGTGGGGTGATAGACGATAGCATTCATCTTACTCGCGAAAGCGGGGAAGATGAATACCTTTTACCCCATCTTCTTTCCCTCTCAGATCTTCACGATCTCGCCGTACTGCTCTCTTGCCGAGCCGACGGCGTTCGACTCGTCGGTGTCGATGTGCATGGCGGTGGCGTAGCTCGGGCTAACGCGGCAGACAACGTCGCCCAAAATGGCGCTTCTTTCGTCGGTGTCTATCCTTACCCAGACCTCGTCCTTGTCCTTAACGCCGAGGCTTGCGGCGTCCTCGGGGGTGAGGTGGATATGCCTCTTTGCGATGATAACGCCCTCCGAAAGCTCGACCTCTCCGCAGGGGCCGACCAGCTTGCAGGCGCCGCTTCCCGAAAGTTCGCCCGATTCGCGGACGGGCGCCGCAATTCCTATCGAGCGGGCGTCGGTAGCGGAAAGCTCGACCTGAGTGGCCTTGCGGCAGGGGCCGAGGATAGAAACGCCGGCGAGCTCCTTTTTGGGACCGACAACGGTGACTCTCTCCTCGCAGGCAAACTGCCCGGGCTGAGAAAGGTCTTTTTTCTTGGTAAGCTGTGCATTTTCGCCGAACAGAGTTTTAAGGTCCTGCTCGGTAACATGAACATGGCGTGCGGAAGTTTCAACGATGAATTTCATATTAACGTCTCCTTTTATATATTTTTGAAGTTATATGCTCCCTATCAAGTTTACTACACTTTTGTCTCAAGGTCAAGCTGTTTTTTTGATTATCTTTTTGAGAAGCGCGCCGTCCTTAACTTCAAACACCGCGACTATCGCGATAAACGAAAGCCCTATCAGCTCGACTATCACGGCGAGAATAAGATAATCGGGGAAGAATTTCATGGTTATCTCGTGCTCGCCCGCCGAAAGCTCGACGCCGATAAGAGAATCCAAAAGCACCACCGGCTCGACCTCTTGGCCGTCAACCTTTATCGTCCAGCCCGGCTCATAAGGCACCGTGGTCATAAGAATACCGTCCTCGGCGGCGTTCACGCTGCCCTTAACGAACGTGTCGCTGTGCTCGGTGACGTTAAGCCCTCCCGCCGCTATTCTGGCATATGCCTCGGCAAGGGCTTTTGTGTTCAGCTTGTAAAACAGCACGTCGCTGAAAAGCACCTCGCCGTTTGCAAGCGTCATTCTCAGCCGAACAGTGTCGCCCGGCTCAAAGCTGCCGAGGTTCAGAATGCTGTAATACTCGCCGGTGAAGAAATAATCGACGAACGCAAAGTCCTTGATATCCCATGAATCGGCCTTTTCCCACATATTGCACTGGCGCTGATATATCGTCGGGAAGAAAGCAAATATCGCCTCGTCGGTGTCAATATCAAGGGTGAATTCAACATAGCTGTCCCGCCCCTCGACGGTGGTGGTATACCAAATGTGATCGCCGGTCGTGGCGGTCGAGCAGTTGGTGGTGTCGGTAAAGCGCGGATATATCTGCTCGAAGACATCGGAATTATGCTCGCCGAGAATAGCCGACAAAAGCGCCTCCTGATTGCTTATCGGGTCCTTTGAATCAAGCGTGAGATTCGCTATTCTGCTGCTCGCCATATAAGCTATCGGCAGGGCGTAGGGGTTTTCATAGACCTCTATGTCGTCAACTCCGGTCTCGCTCGGGGTGAGAATTTTTTTATATGCCTTGTTCGGGCGCTTGATCTCGTTTTCATATTTTAAACGGTCAAGGTCGTCCTGATCGGGCGGGTTGCCCTCGTCGTCGTCCGTCGGCTTGGATTCTTTATACATGATGTATTTTATTCCGAAAAGCGAATCGGTCAGCGGGGTCTGGCCGGTATATTTCGTATAGTGCCCCTGCATACCGTAGCCGAGCGATTTGAGCATATTGAGCACCGGCGTGTTCATCGTCGAGCTTGAATGTGAAATGCCGGCATAGCCCATTCCGATAGGGTCGTTGACGGTTCGGTGGAAGGTCTTTTCGACACGGTAAAGCCCGCCGTCGCGCTCTTCAAGCTGAGAAACTATCTCTCTGCCGTCTTTGAAATAAGGCGCGTACGAGGTGTAGGTGCTGTAAACGACGTCGTAATCTATCGCAAAGACGGTCCAAAGGCTGTTGAGGAATATCTCAACGCAGACGAACACCGCCGTCACCGTTACCGAAACGCGGCGGGGATATTTTTTGCAGATATACAAAAGCGCGGCAAAGACCGAAAGCGCCAGAACTCCGAACCAAAGCGTTTCAAGGGTATAGATGTAATAATAGTCCTGCTGCCTGAGATATATCAAAAATATCACCCAGCAAAACGCGGTCAGGCATATCTCTTTATACGATACGCCGTCGAGGTTTTCAAAGGCCCTGAACGCGGCGACTATCATTAAAAACGAGAAGGTGAACGAATAGCGGAACGGCAGCCAGTTCGGCACCTGAAAACCGTGCCACGCGATATCCACCGTCGAGACATACATACACCCGAAGACCGAAAGCATCAAAAGCGCGGAGGATATTTTTTCCTTCGGGCTTATTTTTGCGTTGAGGAAGAAAAGCGGCACCAAAAGCAGCATTATCGTTCCGCAGGCTATCATCGGAAGCCCCTCGGGGTGAACGGTGTCATAGCTGTTTGAAAGCAGCTTTGAAAGGAACTGAACGACGTTGAACTGAGTTTTCGGCGTAAAATCGGGCGTCGAAAATTCCAGCTTGCCGAGGCTCAAGGAGTTATAGACCGGTATCAGAACGATGGCCGAACTTAAAACCGATATCACCGCGGAGGCGGCAAATTTAAGCCCCGCCGCAAACCAGTGCGGAGCGACGATCTTTTTCGGACGCGAGAAGATGTAATAAAGAAAATAAAGCGCGCAGAAAAATCCGATCATATAGCCGATGTAAAAATGCGAGATGAACATTACCGTCAGCGGCAGAATGAAAGGAAGCATTTTGCCCTCGTCAACAAGCCGCTCAATGCCGAGAAGAATTATCGGCAGCCAGATCATTCCGTCAATCCACATCGGGTTCATCAGCTCGACGACGATATAGGTCATCAGGGCATAGCTCACCGAGAAGATTATCTGCGAGGATTCGCGCGCGCCCTTTGAGCGTTTGAGATAATAAGCCATCGAAAGCCCGCAGCAGCCGACCTTTAAAAGCTCCATAATCTCTATCGCGCCGAGTATCATTCTTCTCGGCAAAAGCACGACTATCCACATGAACGGGCTCGCAAGGTAATATCCGAACATACCCATCGTTTCGCCCGAAAGGTTTCTCGACCAACTGTAAATTAAACTGCCGTCTCCCCATATGGCGTCGCGGAACATCTCGTAATAGCTGACGTACTGACCGTTGAGGTCCAAGACCAGCACCGACATATCTCCGAAAGGGTGAACGCCGAAGCAGCAATAGACAAGATACATTATAAGCATCGGCAGGAAAAACGCGCAAAGCCCGACGCGGTGAAGAAGTATCCACCTGCCGAAGCGGGTCAGCTCAAGGGTGCCGCGAACCCGCTCGGAAAGAGTTATCTTTTTTATAGGCTGCTCGCCGGCGCCGTCCTCGGCGGGCTGCCCGCAAACCTCGTTGAATTCGTTTTCGCTCATTTTTCAAATCCTTTCTTTTCGGTGTCGTCAGAGATTATATATTTCGGTCGGCGCTTGACCTCGTCGTATATCCTCGAAAGATAAAAGCCGATGACGCCGAGCGCGCAAAGGATCAGACCGCAAAGAAGTATCAGCGCGGCCGATCCCCCGCCGAAGCTGCCGAGATCGAGCCCCGCCGCCGTCAGAACAAGCAGGCAAAGCCCCGCCGCCGAGGCGACCGCCCCCGCAAAAACCGAGAGGTAAAGCGGAAGATAGGAAAACGCGGCGATGTTTTTTGCGGCATATGCGCACAGCTTCTTAAAGGTCCATTTTCCGCTGCCGTGCTCTCTTGCGGCGACGTGATATTCGACCTCGGCATAGCTGAAGCCGACAAACTGCGCAAGCGCTCTGAAAAAGCTGCCCTGCTCTTTATAAGAAAGTACGGCGTCTATCGCCTGCCTGTCCAAAAGCATGAAGTCGGAAGCGCCCGTCATGTCAAAGCCGGTCGAGCGGGACATCAGCGCGTTGAATATCTTCGACGAAAGACCGTAGCTTTTCGCTTCTTTTCCCCTTGAGGATTTCTTTCCGGCGACGACCTTTGCTCCCTCGCGCCATTTTTTCAGCATTTCGTTGATAGTCTCGGGCGGGTGCTGAAGGTCGCAGTCGATGACAACCGCGGCTTCTCCCGAGGCGGCCTCAAGCCCTGCGCGAATGGCGGCCTCTTTGCCGAAATTCCGAGAAAACCTTATTCCGCGGACATTCTCGCCCGACTCCTCGCAGATCTTCTGCCAAGTCAGGTCCTTCGAGCCGTCGTCAACGAAGACGATCTCGGCGGGCTCGCCTTTAAGCGCCGAAAATATCGCAGCTTTTGCAAGAGGGATATTTTCTTCCTCGTTGTATGCGGGTATCACTATCGAGATCATTTCAAACCTGCTTTCTCGGCCGCCGCTCTAAGCTCGGGCGGCAAAAGCCCGATATCGGGCCGAACGACGTTTTGCCATGCGTTTTCGGGCTGCTTCAAAATCAAGCTCTCGTCCCGCTCCAACATCTTTGTGATCCTTCCCGCCCTTAGCCTTTCAAGGTAATCGTTTGGCGAGCCGAGAGGCTCGTCGAGCGCGACGCCCCCGCCCGGGAAATTCCAGAAGTGATGAGCGTCGGAGCCGGAAGTCATCGGAAGCCCGTAGGATTCGGCATAAGCCCTTGCTCGGGCATTGAACGCGGGGTCGTAATTTCCGCAGTTATAGACCTCAACGCCGTCAACGGCATGGGGATAAAGCCTTATCGTGCTGATGTAGGGCGCCTCTCTGAAAGGGTGAGCGTGAACGCAGAACCCTCCGTTCTGATGAACGAGGTCCGCAAAGCGGTCGGGCTCCATGTTGTCGATCTCGGGGTGGCTGAGCAAAAAATCCATGTCTATGCCGTAGGTAAGAAATTCCGTCGCCCTGTATCCGAACTCGAGTCCGAAAAAGACCGACATTCCGAGCTGCTCGCCCCGCCTTTTTGCATCTTCATAGCCTTGGCAGAAAAGGCGCACCTTTATCTCCCACGGAAATCTGCGGTCAACGGCGGTGTTTCCGCCGAAAAAGTGGTCGGTGATAAAGCAGCCCGAATATCCGAGCTCGTGCAGGCGCTCGACCATTTTTGCGCCCGAGGTTGACGAGCAGTCGGAGCCCTGCGAGGTGTGCATATGGGTCTCATATTTATACAGCTTCAATTTTATCATCTCACAAAAGTATTTATAATCTGTATTATTGTATCATTTTGCCTTTAAATAGTCAAGTGCGGAGAGAAAAAGATGCGCCCTGAGCGGACACGGCAATAGGGCAGAGGGCAGAAATCGGATTGTCGGAGTTTCATGGAGGCGACTGAAGCGAGGGTTTTTAATGGGGAGGATAATGCGGAGAGGTCAACAGAAGCGGATTTTGCAGCCAATCGAACTTCGCCGCCATGCCGGATCGGCGGCTCGTTCTCTTGGACAAAACCCGCTTCTGTGCGTGGCGTCCCTGCGGGGCTTTGCGCACATGGAGGGGTCGGGGACATGGCGCGGAAGAAAAGGTATTCAATCGCTCCCTCTTCCGAGGGAGTGATTTCATACTATTTTAAATCACCCCACCCCCGGCGGGCGGACTGCGGGCTGGTTGGTTTTATGAAGCCCCCGCCCCTCGAGGGGCGGGGGAGTTGCCGTGTAGTGATTCACTACAAAACTTTGCGGGGGTGGGGTGATAAACGATAGCATCCATATTTTCCGGCAGAGGAAAATATGGATACCTTTTAGCCCGCAAACGTCGTTCGCTTCGCTCCGACCCGACTTTCATGCTTCCTCGACCCGACAGCCCTTTTGCATAAGGCTTGACCGAAACCTTTTGCTTTTTGTGCTCCTCCAAAACACAAAGCCCGCCACTTGAAAAGCGGTGCTGCGAATCATCTTGACCTTTTGTGAGATATATGCTAATATTATATCATAAAATCCGCGTCGCGAAAGGGGCGTTTTTATGATGTTGAGAAAAATTCTTTGCGCAGTTCTCTGCGCTGCGCTGTGTTTCTCGCTGATGTCGGGCTGCGGGTCGAAAAGACCTAAAATCGAGCCCGTTGACGGCTGGTATGCCACCTGGGCGGCGGCTCCTTTAAGCGCCGAGTTCGAGCAGACGCCTTGGAAGCCCACCCTTGAAGACAACACCTGCCGCCAACAGCTTCGTGTCTCTATCGGCGGCGAGAAGATCAGGCTGACCTTCTCGAACGAATACGGCACCGAGGACCTCGTCATCGAATCGGCGCATATCGCCCATCTTTTGAACGCGGGCAGCCCCGCCATCGACGTTTCGACCGACACGCCGATAACCTTTAACGGCTCGGAGCAAATTCGCATCGCCGCGGGCGAGACCGCGACCTCGGACGAGATAGCTTTTTCGTTTGAAGCGCTCGACCTTTTGGCTGTCACTGCAAAATTCGGCTCTGCGCCGTCTTTTCCGACCTGCCACCGCGAGGCCGACTGCGCGACTTGGGTCGTTGAGGGCGATCACGTCGGCGACGAGAATTTCAGCCGCGTCGAGCTTATGTCGAGCTGGTATTACCTCTCGCGGATTGACGTTTGGGCGCAGGCCGGCACCGAGGTCGTCGTCTGCTTCGGAGATTCAATTACCGACGGCGCAAACTCGACCTATAACGGCTTCAACGGCTGGGTCGATAACCTCTCGACGATACTTCAGTCCGACCCCGCGACCTCAAACCTCTCCGTCGTCAATACAGCTATTGCCGGAAACGCGATTTTCGGCGGCTGGGGAGACCCCGCCAAAGACCGCTTCGAGCGCGACGTTCTCGATATCCCCGGAGTACACAAGGTTATTATCCTCATCGGCATAAACGATATCCCCGGGGCGCAGAACGATACCTCCGAAACGCTCATCGCGGAATATAAGACCATGATAGAAAAATGCCACGAAAAGGGCGTCTCGATATATGCGGGAACAATAACGCCGTTCGGCGGCAACACCGTCTATTACTCCGAGCTCCACGAAAAAATACGCCTTGCGCTCAACGAATTCATCACCTCGCCCGATTCCGGCTTCGACGGCTTCATTGATTTTTCAAACGTCCTCTGCTATGCCGAAACGCCCTCGAAAATGCAGTCGGTTTACGACAGCGGCGACGGGCTCCACCCGAACGCCGAGGGCCACAGCGTTATGGGAAAAGCCGCTGCGGAAGCGCTTAAAGAAGCTGTGAGAAAAGAGGCGGAGGAAAGGAAAAAGTAAAAAATTGCAAGAAAAGCCTCCGGAAAACCGGAGGTTTTTTATTCGTTATTCCTCAATAGCGTCGGGGAAAGCCTTTTTGACGGTGTAGCGCTTCAGGGATTTTTCATGATTTATTCTAACATATATAGGCGCAGCGCCGGCAAGCCGAACGCCCCTCACCCCAGCTTATCTCCGTTTTTGACCGGGCTTTCGGGCACGGCTAAAACCGTGCCGCCCTCGGAGTATACCCCGAGCACCAAAACCTCCGACATGAAATCGGCGATCTGCCTCGGGGGAAAATTCACGACGGCAAGGACCTGCTTGCCCAAAAGCTCGTCGCAGGAATACCTCTCGGTTATCTGCGCCGAGGACTTTTTGAGGCCGAGCCCGCCGAAATCTATCATCAGCTTGTAAGCGGGCTTTTTCGCCTTTTTGAAGACCTCCGCCGAGACGATCGTCCCGGCGCGGATATCGAGCTTCAAAAAATCGGAAAACTCTGCCATGTCACTTTCCGAACCTTTCCATGAAAATGTCGGGCCACATGAGGGCGTCGGCGTTTTTGTTTATCTCCTCCGGCGTCCACTCCCACCACTTTGTTTTCAGAAGCGTTTTTATCATCTCGGGAGGGTAGCGATATTTGATGACGTTCGCGGGGACCCCGACGACCACCGAATAGGGCGGAACGTCCTTTGTGACGACCGCGCCCGCGCCGATGACCGCTCCGTCTCCTATCGAGATGACCTTTGAGCAGTTGATGAAGGTGTGCGCGCCTATCCATACGTCGCTGCCGATAGTCACCCTCGGCTTTCCGAAAGCATAGGGGTGCTTCGGGTCGAGGGCGCAGAGCTTTCTGAACTTTGCCCTGTTTTCCTCGGTGAGAAAATCGCCGAGCTCGTCGGTCACGAACATCATGTTCGAGTGGTGGTCGCAGTGAATGACCGCGGTCGAGTTTATAGAGGTATATCTTCCGATAGATTCGACATAGCCGTTTCGGCAGGCTTCAACTATGCCCTCGCCGAAATATGTCTGCCGCCCGACGCTTGCGCCGTAAAGCTGCCAGTCAAAAGGAAGCTCGTGCCCGACGTCGGAATAAACGATATAATCCTCGACGCTTTTGAAGCCGGCGTTCTGCCTGTCGCACAGAAAATCAACGAGGTCGTCGTCGGTCACCGCAACGACATAGTGCTTTTTCGGATCGACGTTCTCGGTGAAAGCATAGCCGTAAGGCTCAAGCTGCCGCCGAAGAAGCCTTGAGGGTTCTCCCCAGACAACTATTTCACGCCCGTTAAGACAGTGCTCAAAAATTTGTTTAAGTCTTGTAGTCATCTCTCTGCCCGCCTATTTTATCAGTTTAAGTATCTGCTTCTCGTCCGCGTCCGGAAGCGCCTTTTTAAGATGCGAAACTATCCGCTCCTTCGATTCTTTCGGGTCGCGAAAATATGCCGAGCGCGGAAAGTCATAGCCGAAAAGCGCCTCGGGAGAAGCGTATCTCGCCACTCCCCAGCCATAGACCTTTCCGGTCTTATCCCGCATATATTCAAAGTCGGAAACGCAGGCGTAAGTCTGCATCTGAAGCCGGGTGATAACGGCGTCGAAGCCCTTTTCTCCGCCCTTTGAATATCCGCAGAGACCTTTCAGCTTTTTTGAGAGAATATCGCCGTATCTTATCATCGTGTCATAAACGTTCAGATCCTTCACCGAGGCGAGCCCCGACTCGTATCTTGAATCGAAATCATAGCCGTCGCGGCGATAGTTTGCAAAGTCGGGGAACCATTCGAGGCTTATAAATCCCGCCTTTGAGGCGAAAAATTTTCCGTAGAGGCATTTTCTCGTCCTTGCGACAGGACCTTTCCATTCCCAAGGTCCGTCGGCCTCGCCGAACCAAAGCTCGGGCGGGGTATGCTCCTCGACCGAAAAGCCCTTGATTCCGCAACGGAAAAACGGCAGAAATCCGAGCCTTGAAACCGCCTCGACAATGTCCTCGGGGCTTTGCAAAAGATACATTTTCGTCACTTCCTTTGCGACAATTATATACCAAACCCGCCCGGATTGCAACCCCCGCGATTTTACCGAGACTTGTGACAAAAATTAAAAGTTTTCGGTCAAGCCTTTTTCAAAAGGCTTGCAGGGGTTGAGGGGGCAGCGCCCCTCACCGCTGCCCTTGGGCAGCGGAAAAATTACGGAGTGCGCTCCGCAAGGGGTGAATTAAAAAAACAATCCGGTGGACAATCTGTCATCTCCATTTTTGGCGAAGGCGTAAGCCTTCGCGAAACGATGCCGCCAAAACCCACCTGCCCGCAGAAAGAACGAGCATCGTTGAGCCCTGCAAGAGAGGGCGTCCCCTAAACATAGCGGCTTTCTGATACTTCCCCCTTTGCCGAGCGATGAGCGAGGCAAACAAAAAGCTGTCCGTCCGTTGGACAATCTGTCATCTCCATTTCGGGCGAAGGCGCAGCCTTCGCGAAACGATGCCGGCAAAATTAACCAGCCCGCAGAAAGAACGAGCATCGTTGACTCTCCCCTTTTCAATCTCCCCTGATTTTTGTGCATTAAACGAAAAAACCGGCGCTCGTAAGAAAAAATTTCGGACAAAAAAGAGATTGACAAAGCCGTGCGGTTACTATATAATATAAGCACAAATTTATAAAGGCTGTGACGAAGAAGGCTTTTTTTCCGCCGAAACAGAGAGCCGGTGGTCGGTGAAAACCGGTCGAAGCGCTTTAAAAGCCCCTCGCTTCCGAGCTGAAAGCCCCCAAAGCGCATCGCGTGAGTAGACGCTTTCCGTAGCTGCTGCGTTAAGGTATAGGAATTGTTGGATTCCGAAGAGCGGCGGACGTTTTAAGTCCGCAATTTGAGTGGTACCGCGAGTGCGAAAAAGCACCCGTCTCAAAGAAAACCTTTGAGGCGGTTTTTTAATACCCGCAAAGGGTTTTCAGGGAGTCTCGTTCCGAAAATCACTTTTACAGGAGAAATGCACAATGATGAACGCAAAAAAGTATTCCCCGGGCTATTATCTGCCCCCAGAAATGTCCTATGACTGGGTTAAAAAGGATCACATCGAAAAAGCGCCGCTTTGGTGCTCGGTCGATTTAAGAGACGGAAACCAGTCGCTCGTTATTCCGATGAGCTTTGAGCAGAAGCTCGAATTCTATAAGCTGCTGCTGCGCGTCGGCTTCAAAGAGATAGAGGTCGGCTTCCCCGCGGCTTCCGAGACCGAATATGACTTTCTGCGCGCGCTTATCGAGCAGAGAATGATTCCTCAGGACGTCACCGTTCAGGTGCTGACCCAGTGCCGCGAACACATCATCAGAAAAACCTTCGAGGCGGTAAAAGGCGCTCCCTCGGCTATCGTTCACTTCTATAATTCGGTCAGCGTCGCTCAGCGCGAGCAGGTATTCAGAAAGTCGAAGGACGAGATAAAAAAGATCGCAACCGACGGCGCGCTGCTCGTCAAACAGCTCGCAAAGGAATATGACGGCAACTTCCGCTTTGAATATTCCCCCGAAAGTTTCACCGGAGCAGAACCGGAATATTCGCTCGAGGTCTGCAACGCCGTGCTCGACATTCTTGAGCCCTCCGAAACAAACAACGTAATCATCAATCTGCCGGTGACCGTTGAGATGAGCCTGCCGCACATCTACGCCTCGCAGATAGAGTATATGAGCCGCAACCTCAAATATCGCGAACACGTCACCCTTTCGCTGCACCCGCATAACGACCGCGGCACCGGAGTTGCCGACACCGAGCTTGCGCTTTTGGCAGGAGCCGACAGGGTCGAGGGAACGCTTTTCGGAAACGGCGAACGCACCGGAAACGTCGATATAATCACCCTCGCGATGAATATGTATTCTCACGGCGTCGATCCCGGGCTCGATTTCTCGGATATGCCCGCCATCACCGAGATATATGAAAAATGCACCGGAATGAAGGTCCACGAGCGCCAGCCCTATGCCGGAGCGCTTGTATTCGCGGCGTTCTCGGGAAGCCATCAGGACGCTATTGCAAAGGGAATGAAATGGCGGGAAGAAAAGAACCTCGAACAGTGGACCACGCCTTATATACCCATCGACCCGACCGACATCAACCGAACCTATGACGCGGACGTGATAAGGGTAAATTCGCAAAGCGGCAAGGGCGGAATAGGATATCTTCTTGAGCACACCTACGGCTACACTCTGCCCGCAAAAATGAAGGAGCACTTCAGCTATCTCTGCAAAGGGATATCGGACAGAGGCCACCGCGAGCTGAAGCCCGACGAGATTCTCGACATTTTCAAGAGAAACTATTTCCGCATCGTCGAGCCGGTATGTATTCAAAAGATGAACTTTACCGAGCACCCCGACGGCGTTGACGCGGACATTCTCTTTGATTATAACGGCAAGCCGGTGAACATCAGGGCCTCGGGCAACGGCTCTATCGACGCCGTTTCAAACGCCCTCAAAGCCCTGACCGGAGACAGCTATTCGCTTGAGGTTTATACCGAGCACAGCCTTATGAATCAGGCTTCGCAGTCCGAGGCCATCGCATATATCGGGATAAAGACCCCGAGCGGCGAAATGAGCTGGGGCGCGGGATATCATACCGACATCATCAGGGCTTCGGCATACGCGCTCGTCAGCGCTTATAACAATTCCAAAAAGTTAGGAGAATGATGCTTTTTATGGGAATGACCATGACTCAAAAGATACTCGCCGCCCACGCGGGGCTTGACAGGGTGGAAGCCGGGCAGCTCATCTCGGCAAAGCTCGACCTTGTTTTGGGAAACGACATCACCACCCCCGTCGCGGTGAACGAATTCAAAAAGGCCGGCTTCGACGGCGTTTTCGACAAGGACAGAATAGCCATAGTTTTGGACCACTTTGTTCCGAACAAGGATATCAAGGCGGCGGAGCAGTCAAAGCAGTGCCGCGAATTCGCATGCAGCCACTGCGTCAGCCACTTCTATGACGTCGGCAAAATGGGCATCGAGCACGCGCTTCTGCCCGAGCAGGGAGTTGTGACTGCCGGCGACTGCGTGATAGGAGCGGACAGCCACACCTGCACCTACGGCGCTCTCGGCGCGTTTTCGACCGGAGTCGGCTCGACCGACATGGCCGCCGGAATGGCGACCGGCACCGCTTGGTTCAAGGTGCCCTCGGCGATAAAATTCGAGCTTTCAGGAAAGCTGCCGAAAAACTGCTCGGGTAAGGACGTTATCTTAACGATAATCGGCATGATAGGCGTTGACGGCGCGCTTTACAAAAGCATGGAGTTCTCGGGCGAGGGCGTAAGCTCGCTTTCGATGGACGATAGGCTCTGCATCTGCAACATGGCGATAGAGGCCGGCGCCAAAAACGGAATATTCCCCGTTGACGACGTTACCCGCGCTTATATGAACGGCAGAACCGAACGCGCTCCGAAGGAATTTTCGGCCGACCCCGACGCCGTATATGAAAAGGTCGTAAAAATAAACCTCTCGGATATAGTTCCGACCGTAAGCTGCCCTCACCTCCCCGAAAACACAAAGCCCGCAAGCGAGCTTTCAGACATAAAAATAGATCAGGTGGTTATCGGAAGCTGCACCAACGGCAGAATGGAGGACATGGAGGCGGCGTACAGGATAATGAACGGCAAAAAGGTCGCCGACGGCGTAAGATGCATAATCATTCCAGCGACTATGGCGATTTATCGCGAATGCATCGAGCGCGGATATCTCACCGCGTTCATCGACGCGGGCGCGGTCGTCTCGACCCCGACCTGCGGGCCCTGCCTCGGCGGCTATATGGGGATTCTGGCCGAGGGCGAAAGATGCGTTGCAACGACTAACCGCAACTTCGTCGGCAGAATGGGACATGTTAAGAGCGAGGTATACCTCGCAAGCCCGCAAACGGCCGCAAGCTCCGCTCTGACCGGATATATCACCGCTCCCGAGGAGGATTGACATGAACACAAAAGGAAAAGTTTTCAAATATCCCGACAACGTCGATACCGACGTCATTATCCCCGCAAGATACCTAAACACCTCCGACGCGCAGGAGCTTTCAAAGCACTGCATGGAGGATATCGACGCCGAGTTCGTCAAAAAGGTCAATAAGGGCGACGTTATGGTCGCCGGCTGGAACTTCGGCTGCGGCTCTTCAAGAGAACACGCCCCGCTCGTCATCAAGACCTGCGGCACCGGCTGCGTTATCGCAAAGAGCTTCGCGAGGATATTCTATCGCAACGCGATAAACATCGGTCTGCCTATCCTCGAATGTCCCGAGGCCGCCGACGGAATATCTGCGGGCGACGAGGTCTCGGTCGATTTCGACACCGGCGTCATCACCGACATTACAACGCAAAAAAGCTATCAGGCACAGCCCTTCCCGGAATTCATTCAGAATATCATCAGGGCTGGCGGGCTGTTGAAATCTTTGAAAAGCGAGGCGGAAAAATGAATAAGAATATAGCAGTTATTCGCGGCGACGGTATCGGTCCCGAGATCGTGAACGAAGCGATAAAGGTGCTTGACGTCATCGCGGAAAAATACGGACATACCTTTTCTTATACCGACGCCGACATGGGCGGCTGCGCCATTGACAAATACGGCGACCCGCTGCCTCAGCACGAGCTTGACAAGTGCCTTAAGACCGACAGCGTGCTGCTCGGAGCGGTCGGAGGCCCGAAGTGGGACGGCGTTCCCGGCAACATGAGACCCGAAAAGGGGCTTCTAAGAATCCGCGCGGGCATGGGCGTTTATTCAAACAACCGCCCCGCGAAGATCTGGCCTCAGCTTGCCTCGGCTTCCCCCCTCAAGCCCGAGATAGTCGAAAAAGGGATCGATTTCATAATCGTCCGCGAGCTTATCGGAGGAATTTATTTCGGCGAGCATAAAACCTATGGGCAGGGCGAGAAGGTCTCGGAGGACGTGATGAAATACTCCGAAAGCGAGATAGAAAGGATCGGCAGGATAGGCTTTGAGACCGCAAGAAAGCGCCGCAAAAAGCTCTGCTCGGTCGAAAAATCAAACGTACTCGACACATCACGCCTCTGGAAAAGCGTTATGCACCGCCTTGCCGCCGAATATCCCGACGTCGAGCTTTCGGATATGCTTGTTGACAACTGCGCCATGCAGATAGTCAAAGACCCCTCGCAGTTTGACGTTATCGTTACCGAGAATATGTTCGGAGATATTCTTTCGGACGAAGCCTCGATGATAACCGGTTCGATAGGAATGATACCCTCGTCCTCCCTCGGGGCGACCTCGAACGGACTTTACGAGCCCATTCACGGCTCGGCGCCCGATATTGCGGGAAAAGACGTCGCAAACCCGATAGGAACAATCCTCTCCGCGGCGATGATGCTTCGTTTCAGCTTTGATATGCCCGCCGAGGCGGACGATATCGAGGCGGCGGTCGGAAAAGTCCTCTCGGAGGGTTACAGGACCGGCGACATAATGTCGTCCGAAGATGGGCTTAAACTCACAAAATGCTCTGAAATGGGCGACCTGATTTGCAGAGCGATCAAAGCATCAAAGTAAAGGAATGAATCAAATGAAACTTTGCGGAGCCGATATTATCGTCAGAACGCTTATAGAACAGGGCGTGGATACCGTGTTCGGCTATCCGGGCGGTCAAATTATAAACGTTTATGACTCATTGTATAAATATCAGGACGAAATAAAGCATATTCTGACGGCTCACGAGCAGGGCGCCGCCCATGCCGCCGACGGATATGCAAGGGCGACCGGAAAAGCGGGCGTCGTTATTGCGACCTCGGGACCCGGGGCGACAAACCTTGTGACCGGAATAGCGACGGCATATCTCGATTCGGTGCCGATGGTGGCGATAACCGGCAACGTGCCGACCACTCAGCTCGGAACAGACAGCTTTCAGGAGATAGACATCACCGGTATCACCCTGCCGATAACAAAGCACAACTATGTCGTCGGGCGGGTCGAGGATCTTGCCGACACGATAAGAGAGGCTTTCAGGCTTGCCGTTTCGGGAAGACCCGGGCCGGTGCTCATCGACGTTCCGAAGGACATTCAGACCGCCGTGACGGAATATACCCCCTGCGAGCCTGTTTTGCCCGAGCCGCGTCAGCCCGCAAAGGAGATGCGCATAACCGCTGCGGCCGAGGCGATAAACCAGTCTCAGAGACCGTTTATCTATTTCGGCGGAGGAATGATAAATTCCGACGCGCAGGACGAGCTTTACGAGCTTGCCGAGCGCCTTGACGCGCCGATAGGCTGCTCGCTGATGGGAATTTCGGCGATTCCGACCGACCACCCGAGATTTTTGGGTATGCAGGGAATGCACGGGCATTATGCAAGCTCGATGGCGATGCACAAGGCCGACTGTATAATCGCCCTCGGCGTCAGATTTAACGACAGGGTGACCGGCAACCGCGCAAAATTCGCCTCTAACGCAAAGATAATACACATCGACGTTGACGGCGCCGAGCTTGACAAAACCGTTTCGGCGGCGCACGCCATGAGGGGAGACCTTAAACTCACGCTTCAAAGGCTGCTCGGGCTGCTCGCCCAAAAAAAGCTGCCCGAATGGCGCAAGACCATCGAGGGGCTTAAATTTGAGGAGCGCGGGGCGACCGACAACCGCGAGGGGCTTACTCCGCGTGCGGCGATACTCACTCTGAACAAATATTTAAAGCCCGAAACGCCGGTCGCGACCGACGTCGGACAGCACCAGATGTGGGCTGCGCAGTCGCTTGCTTTCTCTCAAAAACGCAAATTCATTTCAAGCGGCGGACTCGGAACAATGGGCTTCGGAATGGGCGCCGCGATGGGCGCGGCTACGGCTCTTAAAGAAAAAGCGGTGCTCGTTACCGGAGACGGCGGCTTCGGAATGTGCCTAAACGAGCTTGCCACCGCGGTGACATATAATATTCCGCTCGTGATACTTCTTATGAACAACGGCGTGCTCGGAATGGTCCGACAGTGGCAGACGCTTTTCTTCAACAAGCACTATTCAAACACCGTTCTTGAAAGAAAGACAGATTTTGTGAAGCTGGCGGAGGCTTTCGGAGCGGCGGGAAAACGCGCCGAGACCCTTGAACAGCTCGATTCGGCGCTTAAAGAGGCGTTTGAATCAAAGGTGCCGTTCGTCGTCGAGTGCATCATCGACAAGGACGAATTCGTTCTTCCGATGCTTCCGCCCGGCGGCTCGATGGACGACATTATCACAAAGGTAGATATCGGAGGTGCGGAAAATGACTAACTTCACGATCGCGGTGCTTGTCAGAAACCAGTTCGGCGTGCTCAATCGCGTAACAAGTATGTTCCGCCGCCGCAGGTTCAACATCAACAGCCTCACCGTTTCCGAGACCGAATCGCCCGAGCTTTCGCGAATCACCGTCAGCTCGGCGGGGCTTGAGACTGATAAGAATCAGCTTATAAACCAGCTTTACAAGCTGCCCGACGTCTGCTCGATAAAGGAGCTCGACCTTGTTGAATCGGTCACCTGCGAGCTTATGCTCATAAAGGTGAAAAACGAGGCCGAGACAAGGGCGGATATCCGCGACGCGGCGCAGGCTTTCGGCGCAAAGACGGTCGATTATACCCGCGACAGCATCACAATGAGGCTTACCGGCACCTCGCGCGAGCTTGACGCTTTCGTCGATCTTATGCGCGACTTCACTATTCTTGAAATCTGCCGCACAGGCATCGTTTCTTTGGAACGCGGCGCCACGACCATCAGAAAGATGGAGATTTAATCAAGTCATCAATTTTTTAAATCATAGAAAAGAGGTTTTTCAAAATGGCAAGAATTTTTTATCAGCAGGACTGTGACCTTCAGAAGCTGGCGGGCAAAACCGTCGCGATAATCGGTTACGGCTCTCAGGGACACGCGCACGCTCTCAACCTTAAAGATTCGGGAGTGAACGTAGTCGTCGGTCTTTACGAAGGCTCGAAAAGCTGGGCAAAGGCGGAAGCGCAGGGGCTTAAAGTAATGACCTCGGCCGAAGCCGCAAAGATCGCCGACATCATTATGATCCTCATCAACGACGAAAAACAGGCGAAGCTCTATAAAGAGTCTATCGAGCCCAACCTCACCGAGGGCAAGACCCTTGCCTTTGCGCACGGCTTCAACATTCACTTCGGCTGCATCAAGCCCCCGAAGAACGTCAACGTCATCATGATCGCCCCCAAGGGACCGGGCCACACCGTCAGAAGCGAATATCAGGCCGGCAAGGGCGTTCCCTGCCTTATCGCGGTCGAGCAGGACGCTACCGGCGACGCATGGGATATCGGACTTGCTTATGCCCTCGGAATCGGCGGAGCAAGGGCGGGCGTTTTGGAAACGACCTTCCGCACCGAGACCGAGACCGACCTCTTCGGCGAGCAGGCGGTTCTCTGCGGCGGCGTTTGCGCTTTGATGCAGGCGGGCTATGAGACCCTCGTCGAGGCGGGATATGACCCGAGAAACGCTTACTTTGAGTGCATTCACGAGATGAAGCTGATCGTTGACCTCATCTATCAGTCGGGCTTTGCCGGAATGAGATATTCCATCTCGAACACCGCGGAATACGGCGACTATGTTACCGGCCCGAAGATAATCACCGAAGAGACCAAAAAGACCATGAAGAAGATCCTCAAGGACATTCAGGACGGCACCTTTGCAAAGGAATTCCTCCTCGATATGTCCGACGCCGGCGGTCAGGTACACTTCCAAGCGATGAGAAAGCTGGCAAGCGAGCACCCCTCCGAGATAATCGGCGAGGAGATCAGAAAGCTGTACAGCTGGAACGGCGAAGACAAGCTCATAAACAACTGAGCGAAGATACCCCGCCGCGCTTGAACTTTTGAGCCCCGAACGGCATTTGCGCCCGCCGCACTGCCGTCGGGGCGAAGCCCGGTTCGCGAAGCGAACCCGCCGCCCCCTGCGGGGGCGGCGCTGCCGCGCCTTCGGCGCGGCGGGGGCTTCGCCCCACCCTCCCCCGCAAAAGCCGCCCGCGCGGCGAGCTTAGCAATGCCGAGGCGTACTCGGCTATTTCGATTTATGTAGGTGATCTTATGAAAAGCGACAAAATCAAACTCGGCGCGCAGAACGCACCTCACCGCGCGCTCTATCACGCACTCGGAATGACCGAGGAGGAAATCAGCCGCCCGATGGTCGGTATCGTAAGCTCTTATAACGAGATCGTGCCGGGGCATATGAATATCGACAAGATCGTCGAAGCGGTGCGCATCGGCGTTGCAATGGCGGGCGGAAACCCGGTCGTTTTCCCTGCAATAGCCGTTTGCGACGGAATTGCCATGGGTCACACCGGCATGAAATATTCCCTCGTCACAAGAGATCTCATCGCCGATTCGACCGAGGCTATGGCTCTCGCTCACGGCTTTGACGCGCTCGTTATGGTGCCGAACTGCGACAAAAACGTCCCCGGACTTTTAATGGCGGCGGCAAGAGTGAACGTTCCGACCGTTTTCGTCTCGGGCGGGCCTATGCTCGCGGGACACGTCGACGGGCACAAAACCAGCTTTTCGTCCATTTCCGAGGCAGTCGGAGAATTCAACGCGGGCAAGATCGACCTTGAAAAGCTGCACGAGTATGAGTGCAAGACCTGCCCGACCTGCGGCTCCTGCTCGGGAATGTATACCGCGAACTCGATGAACTGCCTGACCGAAGCCCTCGGAATGGGACTTCGCGGCAACGGCACTATCCCCGCGGTTTATTCCGCGAGAATAGAGCTTGCAAAGCGCGCCGGAATGGCGGTAATGGAGCTTTTGAATAAAAATATCCGCCCCCGAGACATAATGACCGAGGAGGCGTTTATGAACGCTCTCACCGTCGATATGGCACTCGGCTGCTCGACCAACTCGATGCTCCACCTTCCCGCCATCGCCCACGAATGCGGCATCGAGATAAACCTTGACATCGCAAACGAAATAAGCTCGAAGACCCCGAACCTCTGTCACCTTGCCCCCGCGGGCAGAACCTATGTCGAGGAGCTCGACGAGGCGGGCGGAGTTTGGGCGATAATGAACGAGCTCTCAAAGAAAAATCTTCTGAACCTTGACTGCATGACCGTCACCGGCAAAACCGTCGGAGAAAACATCAAAAATGCGGTGAACCTCGATCACAACGTCATAAGGCCCGTTGAGGAGCCTTTCAGCGAGACGGGCGGGATCGCCGTTTTGCGCGGAAATCTTGCGCCAGACGGCTGCGTCGTAAAGCGCTCGGCGGTCTCTCCCAAAATGCTCAGGCACAAAGGCCCCGCCCGCGTTTTCGAGTGCGAGGAGGACGCTCAGGCCGCCATTAACGCGGGCCTCATCAACCCCGGCGACGTTGTCGTTATTCGCTATGAGGGCCCGAAGGGCGGCCCCGGCATGAGAGAAATGCTCAATCCGACCTCGGCGATAATGGGAATGGGCCTCGGCGAAAGCGTCGCGCTTATCACCGACGGCAGATTCAGCGGAGCCACCCGCGGCGCCTGCGTCGGTCACATCTCTCCCGAGGCGGCGAGCGGCGGACCTATCGGCATAATCCGCGAGGGCGACGAGGTGCTCATCGACATTCCCGCTAACAAAATCGAGCTCTGCATTCCCGACGAGGAATACAAAGCCCGCATGGCGGCGTTCGTTCCCGAAAAGAAGGAGCTTTCGGGCTATCTCAAGCGCTATGCCGAGCTTGTTTCAAGCGGCGCAAAGGGCGCTGTTCTGAATTGAGGCCGCCATGTCTGAAGCTAACGAAAAACTTCTTGAAATGCTCTCCTCGCTCTGCGTTTTCAGAGACGTTTTGAGCGACCCGGTCGTTTCGGCGCTTATAAAATTTTTGGAGCACGGGTCTGACGACGCCGCGAAGATCGGACTTTACTGCGAATTTGCAAACAGGCTTTATCTGACCGGAAAAACCGATTTTTCGGAATATGTCGCCGACCTCGTGAGGTTCGGGGACGATCCTCTTTTAAGGCTTGCCGCCGCAAAAAAGCCGCTTCCGAAGGTCATGAAAGAAAGCGCCGACCGCGAGCTTGAAATTCTTTCGCGGCTTGCCTCTTTGACACCCGAAAGCCTTAAAAGCGGGCTGAAATATTCGGGGGCTCTCCCCGAATGGGACTGTTCAAAAATCGATCTTTCGGCGGAATTTGAGGAGCGGCTTTCAAACATCGAAAAGCACGGCTTCGGGATATATGCAAAATATCGCGCGTTCCGTCTTTCGGACGATGGCATACTTCCGATAAGCACACCCGACCCTGTGCGTCTTGGCGATCTTATCGGCTATCAGCGCGAGAAAAAGCTGATAATCGACAACACGCGTGCGCTTTTGGATGGCAAGCCCGCCGCAAACATTCTTCTGACCGGCGACGCCGGCACCGGAAAATCCTCGACCGTTAAAGCGGTGGTGAACGAACTTTTCGGCGAGGGGCTGAGAATACTCGAGCTGAAAAAAGAACAGCTCCACCGCCTGCCCGAGGTTTTGGGCGAGCTGAACCTCAACCCGCTGAAATTCATAATTTTCATCGACGATCTTTCTTTCACCCGAAACGACGACGATTTTTCCGCGCTGAAAGCAACGCTTGAGGGCTCGGTGTCGGCAAAAGCAAAAAACGTCGTCATCTACGCCACGTCGAACCGCCGCCACCTTGTTAAAGAGAGTTTCTCTGAGCGCGACGGCGACGACATTCACCACAGCGACACCGTTCAGGAAACCGTCTCGCTATCCGAGCGCTTCGGTCTCAGAATAACCTTCTCGCGGCCCGACAAGGCGACGTATATCGAAATCGCGAGAAAACTTCTTGAAGAAAACGGCGTGACCTGCCCGCCCGAAAAGCTCGAAGCCGCCGCCGAACGCTTTGCGCTTTCACGCTCAAGCCGCTCGGCAAGGGCAGCAAGACAGTTTGTCGACTCTGTTCTTTCGGGGGCGGAAACGCTTTGATTTGAAATTGTCCTAAAACGATGCTCCCACAAAAAAAGACCCGACCTGTAAATAAGTCGGGTCTTGATTTTTATCGTATCCCCTCTTCGGCGATGAAGCGCTTCAGGGCGTTAAAGGTCTCGTCCGAAATATCGTGCTCGATCTTGCAGGCGTCCTCGGTCGCTCGCTCCTTTGAAACGCCGATGCTCTCGAAAAAGGCGGTCAGCACCCTGTGCCGCTCATAAGTCCTCTCGGCGACATAGCGGCCCTCGTCGGTGAGGGTTATGTAACCGTCGCGATCGACAAGAATATATCCGCCGTTTTTTAAGATCCCCACCGCGCGCGAAACGCTCGGCTTTGAATATCCCATCTCCTCGCACACGTCGATAGACCTCACCCCGGACAGCTTCTGCGACAGAATGAGTATCGTTTCAAGATACATTTCACCGGATTCCTGCAAGCTCACTTCAAGACCCCCCATAAAATAAAAGTTCATATAACAGTTTACCACATGAATCCGAAAATTTCAAGGGGTATTGAGGGGAAGACGCTCATCTTTGCGGATTGCGCTTTTGGGGCGGGCGCAAAACCGACAGCTTGCGGCTTTATACATACGTTCGTCGTGAGCCGAACCGGCCGCTTAAAAGGTATTCAATCATTCCCTCTGCCGAGGTAATGATTTCATGCTATTTTAAGTCACCCCACCCCCGCGGGACGTTTGTTTAAAAGGTAACAAAGCGAACGCCCCCGCCCCTCGAGGGGCGGGGGCTTCATAAAATTAGCCTGCCCGCAGTTTGTCAGTTGGGGGTGGGGTGATAAGCGATAGCATTCTTCTTACCCGCGGGAGCGGGGAGATGAATACCTTTTACCCGCTCAGGGCATTCGCCCCTCAACTTACATCTTACCTCTCCGCATTATCCTCATCATTTGAACCGTCGCCACCGGCGACACCTTGATACTCTAACCTCTAATTTCTAATTTCTATCTTCTAATGCGGCCTCTTAGACCGCATCACTATCCTCCTCAAAAGTTGACATTTTCGCTCGCGAATGCTATAATTAAAAAGATATCGCGAAACCTGTCGGTTTTTGCAAAGGAGAGAAAATCAATGAATCTGCCGCTTGCGCTTGCGTTTTTGTTTTTCATCGGGTCGGTATTCGGCTGGTGTCTCGAACTTTTCTATCGGAGATTCTTTTCGGCGGCAAACCCCGAGCGTAAATGGATAAACCCCGGCTTTTGCGTCGGGCCTTATCTTCCGCTCTACGGCTCGGGGCTCTGCATACTTTTTCTTCTTGCCATGCTTGAGGATAACTTCGCAGTGAAAAACCCGACCGCGCGAAAAATCCTGCTGTTTGTTATCATGGCGATATGCATGACCGTCATAGAATATATCGCGGGAATCATCAGTCTTAAAGTCTTTAATCTTCGGCTCTGGGATTACAGAAATCAGTGGGGAAACATTCAGGGCATCATCTGTCCGAAGTTTTCTTTGGCTTGGGCAATTTTGGGAGCAGCATATTATTTCCTTGTGCACCCTCATATAATCGGCGCGCTCGAATGGCTCTCAAAAAACCTCGCGTTCTCGTTCTTCATAGGTTTATTCTACGGCGTTTTCATAATCGACGTCGCATATTCAAGTCAGATAGTCATAAAGATCAGAAAATTCGCCGCCGAGAACGACGTTATCGTAAGATACGAAAATCTCAAGGCGCATATCCGCAGCTTTCACGACGCAAACAAGCTCAAATCTCACTTCTTCCTTGCAACTCTCTCAGAAAGAAGCCTGAACGAGCACCTGCATGATATCCGTGAAAAGCTCGAAAAGCGTTCCCCAAAAATCGGGGGCTCCAAATAAGAAGGGACTTATAAAATGAAATTACTAAGGGCAGGAATCGACATCGGTTCGACCACGGTCAAGCTGATACTTCTTGATGAGAATCAACGCGCCGTCTTCGGAATGTATCGGCGCCACTGCGCCCATATTCAGGAGACGCTGACCGAGCTTCTTGAAGAGGCCAAAAAAGCCGTCGGCGATTGCGAGATCTGCGCCGGAATAACCGGCTCGGGCTCCATCAACCTCGGCAAAGCGCTGAACATTCCCTTTGTTCAGGAAGTCTCGGCAGTCGCCGCGGCTCTTCAGAAAACCGCGCCTCAGACCGACGTTGCGATAGAACTCGGCGGAGAGGACGCGAAGATAATCTATTTCCGCGGAGGGCTCGACGAGCGCATGAACGGCGTTTGCGCGGGCGGCACCGGCTCGTTTATCGACCAGATGGCAGCTCTTTTGCAGACCGACGCCGAGGGCTTAAACGAGGAAGCGAAAAATTATAAGGAAATTTACCCGATAGCGGCTCGCTGCGGGGTTTTTGCAAAGACCGACATTCAGCCCCTCATCAACGAAGG
The DNA here is from genome assembly GCA_947623585.1 of uncultured Clostridia bacterium. Taxonomy (GTDB): domain Bacteria; phylum Bacillota; class Clostridia; order Oscillospirales; family Ruminococcaceae; genus Faeciplasma. Next base: position 40,988 of record CANQHA010000006.1, read on the forward strand.
GGCGACAAAGGCCGATCTCGCCGCCTCGATCTTTCAGGCGGTAGTAAATCAGACCATTTCGGGGCTTGCCTGCGGAAAGCCGATAAGAGGCTGCGTCGCTTTTCTCGGAGGGCCGCTGCATTTTCTCACCGAGCTTAAAAAAGCGTTCATCAGAACTTTAAAGCTGACCCCCGAAAACGTCGTCGATCCGCGTGACAGTCATCTTTTCGCGGCGATGGGCGCCGCGCTTGAGACCGACGCTTCGCCCCTGCCCCTTGATTCTCTGATCGAACGCCTCAAAAACGGCGTAAAGATGACCTTTGAGGTCAAGCGGCTGCCCCCGCTTTTTGCAAGCCGAGAGGAATATAACGCCTTTGTGGCCCGGCATAACTGCGCGGTCGTCGAAAAGGCCGACATCTCGAAATATTCCGGCGACTGCTTCCTCGGCATCGACGCCGGCTCGACGACGACAAAGCTGGCCTTGATAGACAGCGACGGAAGGCTTTTGTTCTCGCACTATGCAAACAACAAGGGCAACCCCGTCGAGGCCGCAAAATACGCGGTCTATGAGCTTAAAAAGCGCCTGCCCGAGACTGCTCGGATAGCGCGTTCCTGCTCGACCGGATACGGCGAAACGCTTTTGAAATCGGCTTTCAACCTCGACGAATCCGAGGTCGAGACGGTTGCTCACACAACGGCGGCGGCGTTTTTCGACCCCGAGGTTGACTGCGTTTTGGACATCGGCGGGCAGGACATGAAGTGCATAAAGCTCAAAAACGGCTCGGTCGATAACGTGCTCTTAAACGAAGCCTGCTCGTCGGGCTGCGGCAGCTTTATCGAAAGTTTCGCGAATTCGCTCGGGTATTCGGCCGAGCAGTTCGCCGAGGAGGCGCTTTTTGCCGCAAACCCGGTCGATTTGGGCACGCGCTGCACAGTTTTCATGAATTCAAACGTCAAGCAGGCTCAGAAAGAGGGCGCGCCGGTCAGCGACATTTCGGCGGGGCTCGCCTATTCGGTCATAAAAAACGCGCTTTACAAGGTCATCAAGCTGGCCGACGCCCGCGAGCTCGGCAGACACATCGTCGTTCAGGGCGGCACTTTTTACAACAAGGCCGTTCTTCGGGCCTTTGAGCGCATTGCCGACGTGAACGCCACCTGCCCCGACATCTCGGGCATAATGGGCGCTTTCGGAGCAGCGCTTATCGCACGCGAGCGCTATAAAGGTCAGCAAAGCGTCATGCTCGGGCTTGACGAAATAATCGACCTCAAATATAAAAACACCGCGGCGCGCTGCGGCCGCTGCCCCAACAACTGTATGCTCACCGTCTCGACGTTTTCGGGCGGGCGCAGGCATATCACCGGAAACCGCTGCGAACGCGGTCTCGGCGGGACGGAGACAGGCCCCAAGGGCGCGAATCTCATCGAATTCAAGAGAAAGCGCCTCTTTGACTATGAGCCCTTGGCCGAAAGCGATGCCAAGCGCGGCGTCATCGGGCTTCCCCGCGTTTTAAATATGTATGAAAACTATCCGTTTTGGGCGACGTTCTTTAAAGCTCTCGGCTTCAGGGCGGTGCTCTCGCCCCTTTCGGACAGAAGGCTTTATGAGCTCGGCATGGAATCCATTCCCTCCGAGTCGGAATGTTACCCCGCAAAGCTGTCGCACGGCCACGTTCAGTGGCTTATCGATCACGGAATAAAGCGCATTTTCCACCCCTGCGTTTTTTATGAGCGTCAGGAGACCGAAAAGGCGCAGAACCACTATAACTGCCCGATAGTCGCGGCTTATCCCGAAAACCTCAAAAACAACGTCGAGGCCGTTGCCGACGGCGAGGTGGAATATATCCGTCCGTTCATCGCCTTTACCGACGAAAACACCGCCGCCGACCGCCTTGTAAGGCTTTTCACGAAGCATTTCGACATACCCGAGGCCGAGGTCAGAAAAGCCGCCAAAGAGGCTTGGAACGAGCAGCTTCGGGCAAAAGAGGATATCCGCAAAGAGGGCAAGCGCGTCCTTTGCGAGATGGAAAAGCGCGGCGGCAGAGGCGTTGTTCTTGCCGGCAGACCCTATCACATCGACCCCGAGATAAATCACGGCATCCCCGAGCTTATCGCGGGCTACGGGCTCGACGTTTTCAGCGAGGACAGTCTTCCCGTTGATTTCAGCCCCGAGCGCCCGGTCAGGGTGGTCGATCAGTGGGTATATCACTCAAGGCTTTATACCGCCGCCGAATTCGTTCGCAGCCGCGACGACCTCGAGCTTGTTCAGCTAAACTCGTTCGGCTGCGGGCTCGATGCTGTTACGACCGATCAGGTCTCGGAGATTTTGGAGGCTTCAAACAAGCTGTACACCGTTTTGAAGATCGACGAGGTGAACAACCTCGGCGCGGTGAGAATAAGAATAAGAAGCCTTATCGCCGCGATGAATCAGCGCCGCGAGCGGGGCATAACCGCTCAGCCGAAGCCGATAGCATATCACAGCACTCAGTTCACAAAAAAGATGTTCAGCGACAAATATACTATCCTCGCGCCTCAGATGAGCCCTATCCATTTTGAGGTTTTGGAGCCGGTTTTCAAGCGCTACGGCTTCAATATCGAGGTTTTGTCGAACGACAACCGAAACGCCATCGACACCGGCCTTAAATATGTCAACAACGACGCCTGTTTCCCCTCGATAACCGTTGTCGGTCAGGTCATGGACGCGGTGCTCTCGGGCAAATACGATACCGACCGCCTTGCGATAATAATGACCCAGACCGGTGGCTGCTGCCGCGCTTCAAACTATGTCGGCTTCATAAGGCGCGCGCTCGATAAAGCGGGGCTTTCAAAGATACCGGTCATCTCTCTTAACGCGAACGGCATGGAAAAATCGGAGGGCTTTAAGGTCACGCTGCCGCTGCTTCTTGCAGCCGGAAAGGGCGTCGTTTACGGCGATCTTTTGATGCGCTGCCTCTATCGCACCCGCCCCTATGAAAAGGTCAGCGGCTCCGCGGAAGCCCTGCACCAAAAATGGCTGAAGATCTGCACGTCGCAGCTCACCGAGCCGTGCTCGGGATATACATACCGCTCGGTGTGCCGAGGAATAGTTGAAGATTTCGACGCTTTGCCGCTCGTCGAGGGGCTTAAAAAGCCGCGCGTGGGCGTGGTCGGCGAAATTCTCGTAAAATATATGCCGCTTGCAAACAATCACCTCGTCGAGCTTCTTGAAAGCGAGGGCGCCGAGGCGGTCGTGCCGGATCTCATGGACTTTTTGAACTATTCGGTCTACAACGCCGAGTATAAGCATGAGTTTTTGGGCGCGAACCTTAAATCCGCGCTGTTCTCGAAAATAAGCGTAGCCGCAATAGCCGCGCTTCGCAGCCCCGCGGTCAAAGCCCTCGAAAAAAGCAAACGCTTTGAGGCCCCGATGCCGATAAAGGACGTCGCAGCCCTCGCAAAGCAGTTTTTGTCGCTCGGAAATCAATACGGCGAGGGCTGGTTCCTGACCGGCGAAATGGCCGAGCTTTTGGAAAGCGGCGTGCCGAACATCGTCTGCATTCAGCCGTTCGCCTGCCTGCCGAACCACGTCGTCGGCAAGGGCATGATCAAGCACCTGAAAAAGGTCTATCCCGAGGCGAACATCGCCGCCGTCGATTACGACCCCGGCGCCTCCGAGGTCAACCAGCTCAACCGCATCAAGCTGATGCTCTCGGGCGCAAAAAAAGCCCTCGGCGAGAAAAGCCGAGAGAGGGAAGAGGTTAGGGTGTGAGGGAGAGCCCCCGTCCCTCGAGGGCAACATAAGCTGGTTTTGTAACCAATCGAACTTCGCCGCCATGCCGAAGCGGCAGGGTCGTCCTCTTGGACAAAACCCGCTTCTGTGGCACAAATCCCCTGCGGGGCGTTGTACCATGGAGCGTTCAGGGACATAGCGCGAAAGAAGAAAAGGTATTCAATCGCTCCCTCTGCCGAGGGAGTGATTTCATACTATTTTAAGTCACCCCACCCCCGGCGGACTTTCTACGGATAGGGACAAATGCACCGCCCCCTCCCCTCGAGGGCAACAGAAGCTGGTTTTGTAACCAATTGGGCTTCGCCGCCATGCCGAATCGGCGGCTCGTCCTCTTGGACAAAACCCCGCGTCTGTGGCACAAATCCCCTACGGGGCTTTGTGCGCATGGAGCGTTCAGGAAGATAGCGAACGGGTGTGGGGTGATGCGCGATAGCATCCATATTTTTCGACCGAGGAAAATATGGATACCTTTTTAGCGGCTGTTCAAGCTCCGCAGAAAGTATGGAAAAGCTGTAGGTCAGGTGCTTGCGGTCGGCGCAACAGCAGGTAAAATGAATAGAAAACGTCCATTCTGCACGCATTATTCACAAAATTTAAATATGTCGCCGAATGTGACGCCTTGAAACTCTAACATCTAATATCTAACTTCTAACTTCTCGATGTGACCTTTTAGGACACATTGTTCCCTTTTCTGTTGCTTTTTTCGGAAAGCCGTGGTAAAATGGTTTTACTATTTCAACTTTCGGAGGGCGACATGGTTGGCACATTGATTTTTTCGCTGATATTTTTGGCGGCGTTGGCCGTCTGCGTATATTTCGCATGGAAAGGGCGCTGGAAAAAGTCGCTCGGCTTTGCGGCGGTCGGGGCAGTCTCGTTTGCGGGAGCATATTTTTTGGCAAAGGCGGTCTCCGCAAAGATAGCGCCGCCCCTTGCCGAGGCTCTGAAAGAGGGCTTCCTTGAAGTTTTAAGCCTGAGAAGCGACGTTATGCTTCGCGAGGAGGCGATGCTTCGCACCTCGGCGCTTGCGGTCACGGCGATAGTTTCGATGGCTTTGTTTCTTGTGATCTTTCTCATGCTGTTTTTGATAGGCGGCGTTTTGACGCACCTCGTAATTTCCGCCGCTCAAAAAAATTCCGCCGCGAAAAGCCCCGAAAAACCGCTTCCGTGGCTCAGCTTGGTGTTTGCGCTTATATCCTTCGGCACAGTCTCGTTTGCAATCTTATATCCTCTCGGAGCAGCGTCGTCGGTCGCCGCCGCCTCGGCGAAAAACTGCGGATACGATCTTTCGGCGTCAGTCCTCACAAACCCGATAAGCCGCCTCTACGGCATTTCGGGCAGAGGATTTTTCGACCGGCTGACCGAGATATCGGGCGCCGAGCTTAAAAACAGCGAGGAAGCCGAGCTTGGGACGAACATCTACATAGCCGCGAAAAAGGTCGCCGAGGGCAAGGACGACGACGGAACGAGCATCGAAAAAATCGCCGAGTCGCTTCGCTCGTCATATATCCTCACCGATTTCACGAGCGAGCTTGTCGCTAACGCGGCGAACAGCTGGAAAAACGGCCGAGAGTTCATGCACAGAAAAATCAAGCTGCCCGAGGGCAGAAACGGCGAGCTTGTCTCGGACGTTCTTGAAATTTTGAGCGGCTGGCAGCGTGAGAACCTCGTTTCGGACATCGACACGCTGATAAACCTTTATAAGCTGCTCAAAAGCAGAGAGATTGACAAAATAACCGACGGCGACGAGCTTTTTGAAGCCATGACCGAGCCCGAGTTCGTCGAAAGCCTGTTTATCGAGCTTTCCGGCAACGACGATTTTATCGCGATAATCCCGAGGGTGATGCGGTTCGGAATCGGCACGGCGATAGATTCAATGGACATGGAGATGAACGACGACTACATCGTCGAATTCGACGCGAGCGAGCTCAGCCCCGAGGACTGGTCGAACGAGGCCGCGGCGTTCTCGACGCTTTTAAGAAGAATGAAAGAGATGAGCGAAAGCGAGGATGGCGATTTTGACGTCGGCGCGCTTTTGACCGACATCTATCAGCTCAGCGATTCAAAGCTGCTGAGCAATATGCTCTTAAACCTTTTGATTCAGGTGCTTTATAACACTCAGCTCGGCGGGCTGTTCGGGTGATCCGGCGGCACGATACCGTATGATCGACGGTGAGATAAATTCAGAACGGAGTTGAACCGAAATGGAAATTATCGACGCATATACTTGCGCGTTGACCTCTTATGATGATTCGGGATTTTCATTTGAGCGGTGGAAAAAATATATTGATTCAGCGCTGCCGGGGCTGCTTCCGACGCATGTTTCGGACGTGAAAAGCGCATTGAGCGGCGGAGCTTCCGAGGACGATTATTTGTCCGTGCTGAACAACGCGGCGCAAAACCATGAGCAGCTTGAGGCCGCACATGATTCTTTCCTGAAAGCGACTAAGGATTTGGAACATATCATATATGAGCGCTTCGGCAAAAGCCTTGATGTTACTGTTGCTTTTTATCTCGGTCTTTGCAACGGCGCCGGGTGGGTGACAGAATATCGCGGGAAGACGGCCATACTGCTCGGTATGGAAAAAATATCCGAGTTAAACTGGTGCAGTATCAATGATATGCACGGGCTAATATATCACGAGCTCGGCCACGTCTATCAAAAACAGTACGGAACGCTGAAACGTGATTTTGACAAAAACGAAGATTCATTTCTTTGGCAGCTCTTTACGGAGGGCGTCGCGATGTGCTTTGAGCAAATCATCGTCGGCGATTCCGAATACTATCATCAGGATAAAAACGGCTGGAAATCGTGGTGCGACGGCCATTTTGAGCAGATAAAATCTGACTTCGCAAAAGATTTGAAAATGATGTCGTTTTCAAATCAGCGCTATTTCGGCGATTGGGTCAGCTATAACGGCCGCGGCGACGTGGGCTATTATCTTGGCGGCCGTTTTGTGCGTTACATCCTGTCAAGCTGTGAATTTGATGAAATTATTTGCTTTGATATTGCCAAAGTGAAAGAGATGTTTGAACGGTTTGAAAGATAATTCGGTTTATCTGTCCGATGAGTTTTAATATGCGCACTTCTATAACGTAAAAAGCAGACGAACGGTGCTTGCAGATATGACTGTCAATGTGATAAATCAGTATTTGTTGAGCAGAACGCCGTTAATCACTTGTTAAAACTCCTGTTCTATGCACTAAACCATGACTAAACTAACAATCGGGCAATCTAAACTGCCGGTCGGTTGAGTATTAAGCGGAGGAAATGTTATAATGCAGTCATCAAATGAAAGGAGCAACACCGCAATGAAAAAACAATCTTTTGGAGCTATGATTGCAGCTATGCGTAAAGAACAGGGAATGACACAGCTTGAACTTGCAGAAAAAATGGGCGTTACAGATAAAGCGGTATCAAAATGGGAACGAGATTTATCCTTTCCTGATGTAAATTCGATTCCAAGGTTGGCGGAAATTTTTGATGTAACTGTTGATGAGATTATGCAGGTAAAATCAGATAGTAAGGAAAATGGGAAAGCAAACAGAATTTCTGAAATTGTCGATATCGCATTGAAAGGTATAGCTTTGGCAACGGGAATTGATGTCGTAGTTCTATCGCTTATAGATGTGATTGAAGCAAAGGATGCGGTCATTATGTTGGGAATCGGATTGGCTTGTATGGCGATTACACAGTTTCCAAAAAAGGACTAAATTCCCGTTTATCTGCCGGAAAATGCGCGCTTCTATAACGTAAAAAGCAGACCTCAAAAAGTCTGCTTTTTCATTATAACGCCGCGTTTCGGGCGGCGGGCTGCATGAGGCTTATCACACCGCGAACAACATTCTGCCGTATGTCGGATAGGGCCAGTATTTCTCCCCGACGAGGGTCTCAATCTCGTCGGCGACCGCCCGAAGCTCGGACATGGCGGGAATTATCACGTCGCGGAAACGGTCGGCGTCCTGCTGGGTAGAGCTGCCGCCGCACTCGGAGGTCAGCTTTTCAAGGCGCTGCATTTTTTTATACATATCGGTCGAAAGCGAGGTCAGGCGCTTTATCATATCGACCTCAAAGCCGCACTCAACGTCGGCGATGCTTCTCGCACAGGAGACGACCTCGGACATTTTGCGCACATAGGTCGATACCGCAGGCAGAATGTCCTTTTTCGCCATCTCGATCATCGTCAGCGCCTCGATGTGAATGATCTTGCAGTAGTTTTCAAGATATATGTAATACCTCGATTCGAGCTCGGTTTTTGAGAAAACGCCTTGGCGCTCGAAAAGCGCGACGTTTTCGGGGTCAAGAAGATGCGGGAGCGCGTCGGGGGTGGTTTTAAGATTGTGCAGCCCGCGGCGCTCGGCCTCGGCGACCCATTCGGCGCTGTAACCGTCGCCGTTGAAAAGTATTCTGCGGTTTTCGGTTATGGTCTTTTTTATAAGCGCTTCAAGGGCGGTGTTGAAGTTTTCGGCGTCTTTAAGCTGGTCGTAGAAGCGGTCGAGCTCGTCGGCAAAGATCGTGTTTATAACGGTCGTCGGATATGCTATCGACTGGCTCGAGCCGGGGCTTCTGAACTCGAACTTGTTGCCGGTAAAGGCAAAGGGCGAGGTGCGGTTGCGGTCGGTGGTGTCGCGGGGGAAGTGCGGCAAAACATCGACGCCGATCTCGATATCAGAGCGCTTTGCGCCCTTATATTCGCTGCCGTCGGCAATAGAGTCGATGATGGCGGTCAGCTCATCTCCCAAAAACATTGAGATTATCGCGGGGGGAGCCTCGTTTGCGCCGAGACGGTGATCGTTTCCGGCCGAGGCGACGGAAATTCTCAAAAGATCCTGATATTCGTTCACGCCCTTGATGACGGCGCAGAGAAGCAGCAAAAACTGCGCGTTTTCACGAGGGGTCTTTCCCGGCTCGAAGAGGTTTGCGCCCTCGGCGGTCGAAAGAGACCAGTTGTCGTGCTTGCCCGAGCCGTTTATTCCCTCAAAAGGCTTTTCGTGCAAAAGCGCCTTGAAGCCGTGACGGTGGGCGACCTTTCTTAAAAGCTCCATGGTGAGCTGGTTGTGGTCGGAAGCGATGTTTGCGGTCGAATATATCGGCGCAAGCTCGTGCTGAGCCGGGGCGACCTCGTTGTGCTCGGTCTTGACCGTTACGCCGAGCTTCCAAAGCTCCTCGTCAAGGTCTCGCATAAAATCTTTGACCTTGATCTTTATCATGCCGTAATAGTGATCGTCAAGCTCCTGACCTTTCGGGGGCTTGGCGCCATAAAGCGTTCTGCCGGTATAGATGAGGTCTTTGCGGCGGGCGTACATATTTCTGTCGATGAGAAAATATTCCTGCTCGGGCCCGCAGGTGGATATTACGCCCTTGGTCTCGCTTCCGAAAAGCGAAAGGATTCTTTTTGCCGAGCGGTTTAAAGCCTCCATTGAGCGAAGAAGCGGGGTTTTTGTGTCAAGCGCGTCTCCGCCGTAAGAGCAAAAGGCGGTGGGAATGCAAAGGGTATTCTCTTTGATGAAGGCATAAGAGGTCGGGTCCCAAGCGGTATAACCGCGGGCTTCAAAGGTTGCCCTGAGACCGCCCGAGGGGAAGCTCGAGCCGTCGGTCTCGCCTTTTATAAGCTCTTTGCCCTTGAATTCCATTATCGGCTCGCCGCCGTTTGAGCCGCACAAAAAGCTGTCATGCTTTTCGGCGGTTATGCCTGTGAGCGGCTGGAACCAGTGAGTGAAATGAGTAGCGCCGTTTTCAAGCGCCCAATCGCGCATTGCCGCCGCGACCTTGTTTGCAACCGAAGCGTCGAGCGGTCTGCCTGATTCTATCGTTTTTTTCAGCGCCTCATAAGCGTCGACCGGAAGCCGTTCGCGCATGACTTTATCGCTGAAAACCGCGCTTGCGAAAGAATCGGAGATGATATTTGACATAAGCTGTCTCCTTATGAAATAAAAAGTGATACATTGAGTATAGTACATTTCGGGGAGAATGTCAAATAAAAAAGCCCCCGCGAGGGGGCTTAGTTTTTTGTTATGAGATTTTATCTATGTTAATAGATTTAACATGGACAAAATCAGATGAGTTGCTCATTATATAGAAATCATACTCATTGGTCATCGGTATCTCATAGGTAAATTCCAGAACCCCATTCACATCGTCGTCAAAATCGAACCTTTTCAATTCATGTGGCTTGTCATCTACCGCCCATATTCTTCCGAATTCGAGATAGACGCCCTCGGGATGTTTAATCCCCTCAGCGTTCAAATCCACTTCTATTCTGACTTTGAATTTGTCGCCCTTTTCAAAGAAGAACATCTCGCCGTTGTTTCTCAAACGAACTTCAAGAGCGTTGCCGATTGCAAAGTTTTTATCTTTGTCAATCGAAATGGTTGCGTGTCCGCTTTCGTCATAAGTCAGTTTTGTATATCTTTTATCAGGCGGCGTCATTTTAAGATAGGCATGCTCTGTTTTCAGCGGGATAAAATGGGATATACCGAGGCACTTTGATTCGATACGAGGGAGAATATCGCTGTCAGCGGCAACCATTACCGCCGAAATCATTGCAATAGCCGCCGCAAGCGCTATTGAAAACAACTTCTTTTTGCTCATAGTGAATTTGCTCCTTTCACTTTTTTTATAGTCAAACACTTCTTGAATATAGGCCTCGTCGATTTCGCCAAGCGCTCGAGTTATTCGTCCGATTTTCATATTATCACTCCTTTTCATATTCTTCGCGCAGCTTTTTTCTCGCCCGAAAAAGCATCGAATTCACTTTGCTTTCCGAAATGTTGAGATCGCGCGCGATCTCGGGCACGGTGTCAAAGAAGAAATATCGCTTCAAAAACACTATGCGCGCTTCTTGGCTCAGTTTGCGGAGAAAGCTGTCAAGCGTCTGCGAAAACTCGGCGTCGGACATTTTCTCGGCCGCGCGTTCGTCGCTTAAAACCGCCTCAAGCTCTTCAATAGGCACCGAGGCGTTTATGCTCCGCTTTTGGGCAAGGTCGTGTTCGAGGCGTTTAAGGGCGACGTTGCGCACGACTTTGCAGGCATATGCGCGAAAACTCGTCGGGACAGCGGGCGGAATGTTCTGCCAAAGAATCATCAGCGCGTCGTTAATACATTCGTCGGCATCGGCGCGGCTGCCGAGAACTCTTAACGCCGCTCGCAACAAAAGCGCGCCGCAGCTTTTTTGCGTTTCTTCAAGGGCCTTTTGATCTCTTGCCAGAAAAAGACCGATGATTCTTTCTTCGTCCAAAGTCCACACTTCCCTTCGCCTCTGTCAATATGATTCGATTTTATCTTTAAAACCTTTCGCCGAAAAGGAAAATTTTTAAAAATCCCTCGGGACAAGGCCCGAGGGCGATAATTTTGCATAAGCCTGTTTTTTTGGAGCAGCGCGCTCGGCGTTTCATCATTATACCCCCAAAGCATAAGAAAGTCAACTATCAAAAAGCGCCCCGGGGTTTGTGACCCGAAGCGCTTTTTTGAGCTTTGCCGCTCTGAAAAAAATCAGCCCGCTATGGTTTTTGCGGCCCAATATATCAGGCCGTAAATTATGCTCGCCGCGGTGCCGTAAAGTATCACCGGCCCGGCTATTGCGAAAACCTTTGCGCCGACCCCGAGCACCCAGCCCTCGGCGCGAAATTCTATCGCCGGCGAGACGACCGCGTTCGCAAAGCCGGTTATCGGCACAAGGGTTCCCGCGCCGCCGTGCTTTGCGACCTTGGGATAAAGCCCGACCGCCGTTAATATCGCCGAGCACAGCACCAGCGTTATCGAGGTGAACGCCGCCGCGCCGTCGCGGTCAAGCCCCACCGCCCCAAAAAGCTCCAAAAGCCCCTGCCCGCAAAGGCATATCGCCCCGCCGATCAGAAACGCTTTCGGTATATTGAACCATGACTTCGACGGCGCCGAGGCCTCTTTGACCATTTCGCCGTACTGAATGTCGGACATTTTCATAAAATCGCCCCTTTAAACAGCTTTTTAAAGCTATTTTCTCCGAAAAATGTCTTTATATTCGCGCTTTGAGATTTAACGCCGATTCTCCCGAAAATTTCTAATCGCCGCCGATTTTCAGGCAAAAATGCTCTACGCTTAGACATAATTCTACTTAAAATTACAATTTGTATAGCGATTTTTTGACAAAAGCGCAAAAAGATCCCCTCTCCGGCGATACCGGAAAGGGGGTCCTCTTTAAAAATCAAACAAGTTCGATTATCGCCATTTCGGCAGCGTCTCCGCGTCTCGGACCGATTTTGATGACTTTTGTATAGCCGCCGTTTCTGTCGGCATATTTAGGTGCTATCTCATCGGTGAGCTTCTTTGCGACGCTCTCCTTGGTTACATAGGCAAAAATCTGACGCTTTGAGTGCAGGTCTCCCGCTTTGGCGAGCGTTACCATTTTGTCCGCCATCGCCGAAACCTCTTTTGCTCTCGTCACGGTCGTCTCTATCTTGCCGTTTTCAAACAGGAAAGTGACCATTGCGCGAAGCATCGCTCTTCTGTGGTCGGTCGTCCTGCCAAGTTTTCTTGCGCCCGGCATAAATATTCAACTCCTTCTCTTAGAAATCAGAGGTCAGATATCAGAAAACAAATTAGATCTGAGCGCTCCGGTTTTTAATTTTTTTGCGGAATTATCCGCCGTCAATCCTCTGATGAGCTCATCTCATAGCCAAGGGATCTGAGTTTTTCCTTGACCTCGTCGAATGACTTCTTTCCGAGGTTTCTGACCTTCATCATTTCCTCTTCGGACTTTTCTATCAGGTCGTTGACTGTGTTGATTCCCGCTCTCTTGAGGCAGTTGAATGATCTGACCGACAGGTCAAGTTCTTCAATGGTCATCTCAAGCACTTTTTCTTTGGACTTGTTGTCCTTTTCGGCGAGGATCTTATCAACGCCGGTATCCTCGGAGAGGTTGACGAACAAGTTAAGATGCTCATTGAGGAGTTTGGCTGCCATGGAGACGGCTTCCTTTGCGGAAATAACTCCGTCTGTCCAAACCTCAAGCGTCAGCTTGTCAAAGTCGGTGATCTGGCCTACGCGGGTGTTTTCGACCGTGTAGTTGACCTTGAGAACAGGGGTATAAATACTGTCAACGGCGATAATGCCGATAGGTGCGTTTGTCATCAGGGACTTGTTCTTTTCGGCGGAAACATATCCGCGTCCCCTATCCAAAACGATTTCCATATATAGCTTTGCATCGGCGTCAAGGGTTGCGATGTGCATATTGGGAACGAGGATCTCGACCTCGGAATCGGTCTTGATGTCTCCCGCGGTAACCTCGCACTCACCCTCTGCCTCGATGTATACCGTCTTAGGTCCGTCGCAGAAAAGTTTTGCGGTAAGACCCTTCAGGTTAAGGACGATTTCGCTGACGTCCTCCTTAACTCCGGGGACGGTCGATAATTCGTGGTGCACGCCGTCGATCTTTATTGATGTGACGGCAACACCGGGGAGAGATGAAAGCAATACACGTCTAAGACTGTTGCCGATAGTTGTGCCGTAGCCCCTTTCAAGCGGCTCAAGAACGAACTTGCCGTAAGTTCCGTTTGATTTGAGCTCGACTACTTCTATATCCGGCTTTTCGATTTTTTCAAGCATTAGCAAGCCTCCATTTCTTTTGTGGCGCACCCTGTCTTTTTTCGGATCATATCACGCATACGCGCTCATAAAACCGCGAAACAGCGGCGCCCTCCCGTTTTTTCCTGCCGGGAGAGGGCTTTTGCCCCCTGCCCGACCGACGAATGAAACAAAACCGGTTTCGTTATTATTTGGAATAAAGCTCGACGATGAGGTGTTCCTCGACTTCGTAATCAAGATCTTCCTTGACGGGGAGCCTTACAACGCTTGCGGTGAGATTTTCCTTGTTGACGTCAAGCCAAGTGGGAACGAGTCTGCCGTTGGTAGCCTCGACTATCTCCTGGAACTTGACGCTCTTTTTGGAGTTTTCTCTTAAAGAGACAACGTCGCCGACCTTTACGCGGAAGGAGGGGATATCGACTCTCTTGCCGTTGACATCGAAATGACCGTGGGAAACGAGCTGTCTTGCTTCACGTCTGGTCATGGAAAGACCCATTCTGAACACAACGTTGTCAAGTCTCGACTCTAAAAGGGTAAGAAGATTGGCGCCCGCCTGTCCCTCCATTTTCTCGGCTCTTTCATAAATATGCCTGAACTGCTTTTCGCCGGGACCGTAGATGAACTTGAGCTTCTGTTTCTCTTTGAGCTGCTTTTTGTAATCAGACTCTTTCTTCCTTGAATTTGAAGCCGCGTTTCTCTTTGTTTCCTTGCCAACGCCCATGACCATGGGGCTGATTCCGAGTGACTTGCACTTTTTGAGAATAGGTTCCTTGTTGACTGCCATAATAAATTTTCCTCCGTTTTTAATTTAGTATCGGGTCTTTTTTCACGCACCCGACGCCGAGCAACCTTTAAACTCGGCTTTGGCAGAGATCAAACTCTGCGGCGTTTCGGCGGGCGGCAGCCGTTGTGAGGAATGGGGGTAACGTCCTTGATAAGTCTTACCTCAAGCTCCTCAGACTGAAGCGCTCTTATTGCGGCTTCTCTGCCCTGGCCCGGTCCGTTTACATACACCTCAACGACTTTAAGGCCGTGCTCCTTTGCGGCTCGCGCTGCTGTTTCGGCAGCAGACTGAGCGGCGAACGGAGTTGATTTTTTCGAGCCGCGGAAGCCGAGACCTCCGGCCGAAGCCCAAGAAATCGCGTTGCCCTGCATATCGGTGATGGTGACGATTGTGTTGTTGAACGAGGACTGGATATGAACCTGTCCCTGCTCGATATTCTTTCTTTCTCTGCGGCGGCGAACGACCGTCTTTTTGCCTTTTTGCTGAGCCATGGTTTATATCCCTCCTTTACTTCTTCTTGTTTGCGATGGTCTTTGCAGGTCCCTTGCGAGTCCTTGCGTTGGTTTTGGTTCTCTGACCTCTTACAGGCAGACCTCTTCTGTGGCGAACGCCGCGATAGCAGCCGACCTCGATAAGTCTCTTGATATTAAGCTGGACTTCTCTTCTTTTATCGCCTTCGACGATAAGGTGGTGGTCGATATATTCGCGGAGCTTTGCAACGTCGTCCTCAGACATATCCTTGACGCGAACGTCGGGATCAACGCCTGTTTCCTTGCAGATCTTGGTCGCGGTCGGCTGTCCGATTCCGTAGATATAGGTCAGCGCGACTTCGATCCTTTTGTCTCTGGGAAGGTCAATACTTGCTATACGTGCCATACTTTAGCTGCACCTCCATTAACTGTTTTTATCCCTGACGCTGTTTGTGCTTGGGGTTCTCGCAAATCACCATAACGCGGCCTTTGCGCTTTATAACCTTGCACTTCTCGCACATGGGTTTAACTGAAGGTCTTACTTTCATTGAAATACCTCCTCAATTTTTGGCGAAGGATCAATTCGATCTCTTCTTACGGTTGTTTTTAAAGGGCTTTTATTTGGATCTCCAGGTGATCCTGCCCTTTGTAAGGTCATAGGGTGACATCTCGACCGTGACCTTATCTCCGGGAACAATGCGAATGTAATTCATTCTCAGCTTTCCGGAAACGTGGGCAAGGATTTTGTGACCGTTTGCGAGCTCGACCTGAAAATTCGCGTTAGGAAGCGCTTCAACAACGGTGCCTTCAAGTTCGATTACATCTTCCTTTGACATATCCTTCTCTCCTTTCAGTCTCGGTCAGGATCTTCCTCGGCGCTTCGGGTCAAAAACGCCGAAAGAATTTTCCGAAGTTTTTTATCTGTCATGTCCGTCATATCCAAAACTCTGCCGGTGGGTGAAATGTGTTTGACGTTTTTCAGCTTTGGCGCCGAGAGCTTTCTCTCTTTGCCGTCGGCGATGTAAACGCAGCGGTCGGACACTGCTTCCGCAACGAAGAAGCGATCCTTTTCCCGCCCGGCGAGCGCTTTGACTATGGAACCTTTGACAACTTTCATATGCGTTCTCCTCAGTCCGCAAGGGTGAGGATCTGTGCTCCGCTCGGAGTTATAGCCACCGTGTGCTCGAAATGAGCCGACAGCTTTCCGTCCGCGGTCTTGACCGTCCACCCGTCGGGAAGAACTTTTATCTGAGCGGCGCCCTGATTTATCATCGGCTCTATCGCGATGACCATTCCCGGAACAAGTCTCGGTCCGTGGCCCGCTCTGCCGAAATTCGGCACCTCGGGGTCTTCGTGAAGCTGCTGCCCGACGCCGTGGCCGACGAACTGGCGCACCACCGAATATCCCCGCGCTTCGTTATACTCCTGAATGAGACTTGAGAGGTCGCCTATTCTCAGGCCCGGCCTTGCATAAGCTATCGCCGCCATAAGGCTTCCCTCGGTCGATTCCATAAGGGCTTCCGCCTCTTTTGAAATCTCTCCGACTGCAAACGTGCGGGCCGAATCGCCGTGATATCCGTCGATATAAGCGCCGACGTCTATCGACACGATGTCGCCTTTTTTCAGCTTCTCGGTTTTTGAAGGGATTCCGTGGATAACGGTATCGTTGACCGAGATGCAGGCGCTTGCGGGAAAGCCGTTATAGTGCAGAAACGACGGCCTCGCCCCGTGAGAGACGATATAGTCGTGCACGACCCTGTCAAGGTCATAGGTGGACATTCCCTCGTGGATCGCGTTTCCGGCGGCTTTAAGCGCTCCGCCGGTTATCTGACCCGCTTTTCTCATTTTCAGAAGCTCGTTTGTTGTTTTTACGGTAATCATTAAGCGTCGATCGCCTCGAGAGTAAGTCTTGAAGTGTCTGCGACTTCTTCCTGACCTATAACGGTGCGGAGCTTTCCGCGCTTTTCATAGAATTCCTTGAGCGGCGCGGTCTTCTCATGATATACCTTCAGCCTTTCAAGGACCGTCGCGGGCTCGTCGTCTTTTCTTGTGACGACCTTTCCTCCGCAGGCGTCGCAAACGCCGGGTACCTTTGTCGGCTTATAATCGACGTGATAGGAGTTTCCGCAGGATTCGCAGACGCGTCTTCCGCCAAGCCTTGAAGCGATCTTCTCATCGGGAACGAATATCTCGATAACCTTGTCGATACCGACTCCCATGCGCTCAAGCGCCTCGGCCTGGGGAACGGTCCTCGGGAATCCGTCCAGAATGAAGCCGTTTTTGCAGTCGTCCTCGGCTATGCGGTCTTTGAGGATCCCGATAACGACCTCGTCGGGAACAAGCTCGCCCGCGTCCATATACTTTTTGGCGGCAAGTCCGCTTTCGGTGCCGTTTTTGACCGCCTCTCTGAGCATATTTCCGGTGGATATCGCCGGAATGCCCTTTGCGGCGCAGATCACCTCTGCCTGTGTTCCTTTGCCGGCGCCCGGTGCGCCGAGTAAAATCAGATTCATGCTTGCGCTCCTTTCTGTCTTAACTGTTGTCCCTTTATTCAAGGAAGCCCTTGTGGTGACGCATCATAAGCTGGGATTCAAGCTGTCTTACCGTCTCAAGCGCAACGCTTACAACGATGAGGATAGAAGTTCCTCCGAGCGCCAGCGAACCGACGCCGGTTATCTGAGCGAACACTATCGGGAAGAGCGCAACGATGCCGAGGAACAGTGCTCCGACAAGGATCAGTTTTGAAAGAATTCTCGTGATATAGTCGGAGGTGGGCTTGCCGGGACGGATTCCCGGAATGCCGCCGTTGTTCTGTCTCAGATTATTGGCGATCTCAACGGGGTTATACTGCATTGAAACGTAGAAATAGCTGAACAGGATTATGAGCAGGAAATAAAGGGTGGCGTAAACGGGGTGGGTGGTTCTGAACAGGTTCATGAAGCCCGCCCAGAATGTGCCCGCCTCGGGCTCGCCGGTGAACATCTCGATAGTCTGCGGAATGGACATGAACGACATCGCGAAGATTATCGGCAGAACGCCCGCCATGGCTATCTTTATGGGAAGATATGTCGACTGTCCGCCGTACATTTTTCTTCCGACAACGCGTTTTGCATACTGGATCGGTATTCTTCTCTCGGCGTTATCCATGAAAACGATGAATGCGACCATGAGAATGAAGATCACGATGATTATCGGAATGAGCGCGATATAGAACGCTCTGCCAGTCGCGGCAAGGGTTGCGAAGGTTGAGCCGAAGGAAGCCGGCAGGTTTGCGACTATTCCCGCGAACAAAAGCATTGAAATGCCGTTTCCGATACCGTGTCTGTCGATCTGCGCTCCGAGCCAGATGACCAACATTCCGCCGGCGGTGAAGCAGGCGATAATGACTATCTCGGCCATGACCTTTGAGAAGCCGGAGGTATAAGTCAGCGCTCCGGTGTTTTTCAGGGTGATATAATAGGCCCAAGACTGGAACAGCGCTATGCCCAAGGTTGTGTATTTTGTGATTTTGTCCAGCTTTGCTCTTCCGGTTTCGCCCTCTTTTGCCAATCTTTCAAGGGCGGGGATAGCAAAGGTTAAAAGCTGAATGATGATCTGCGCGTTGATATAAGGCGTGATGGAGAGGCACATAAGAGTGGCTCTTGAGAAGGTTCCGCCCGAGAGAACGTTCAGATAGCTGAAGATGTTTCCGCTGTCGCCGATCATTTCGCCAATGGCCGAGGCGTCAAGAAAAGGCACAGGAATGTAGCCGCCCAGCCGATAGATGATAACGATGAAGAGGGTGAAGAACAGTTTTTTTCTGATCTCTTCGACCTTCCAAGCGTTTTTTAACGTCTGAAACACCTTAGACCACCTCTGCCTCTCCGCCGGCTTTCTCTATCTTCTCCTTAGCAGAGGCAGAGAAAGCGGCTGCTTTCACAGTCAGCTTCTTGGTGAGTTCGCCGTTTCCGAGAACCTTGACTCCGTCGTTTTCTTTCTTGATAACTCCGGCGGCCTTCAAAAGCTCGGCGTCAACCGTTGTTCCGTCAACGAATTTTTCGAGGTCGGAAACGTTGATTGCAGTGTATTCAGTCGCAAAGATGTTGTTGAATCCCCTCTTAGGAATTCTTCTTGCGAGTCTTGTCTGTCCGCCTTCAAAGCCGGGTCTTACTCCGCCGCCTGAGCGAGCGTTCTGACCTTTATGTCCCTTGGCTGCGGTTTTGCCCCAGCCCGAGCCATGACCTCTGCCGACTCTTTTTGCTTCGCGAGTCGAGCCTTCGGCGGGCGCCAATTCATGCAATTTCATTTGCTACACCTCCTTAATATTATTCTTCGGTAACTTTGATCAGGTGTACGATCTTGGTGATTTTACCTTTTGTCTGCCCATTGTCGGGCTGAACCGTAACGTCGCCGATCTTGCGAAGTCCGAGAGAATTGGCGGTAGCTATCTGCTCCTTAAGTCTGCCGTTAAGGCTTTTTACAAGCTCGATTTTAAGCGCCATCAGTTCTCTCCCCCTTCGGTTTTGAATATTTCTTTAACGGTCTTTCCGCGCTTTGCGGCGACTTCGTCGGCCGATTTGAGCGACTGGAGCCCGTTAAAGGTTGCTCTGACAACGTTGCAAGGGTTGTTTGAACGAAGCGATTTCGTTCTGATATCTTTGATGCCCGCTGCCTCGATGACTGCGCGGACAGGGCCGCCGGCGATAACTCCGGTACCTGCTGCGGCGGGTCTGAGCAAAACTCTTCCCGCGCCGTAAATTCCGACGACGTCATGAGGAATGGTGGTTCCCTTGAGCGGGATCTTTATAAGGTTCTTCTTAGCGTCCTCAATGCCTTTGCGAATGGCATCGGGAACTTCGCTTGACTTGCCGATTCCGAAGCCGACTATTCCGTTTCCGTCTCCGACGACCATCAGCGCGGAGAATTTCATGATGCGTCCGCCCTTAACGGTTTTGGAAACGCGGTTTATCGCGACGGGCTTCTCAACAAGCTCTAATTTTGAAGCGTCAATAATTGCCAAAACATTTACCTCCCTTTTCAGAACTTAAGTCCGCCTTCGCGGGCGCCGTCAGCCAAAGCCGCGACGCGGCCGTGATATACGTAACCGCCTCTGTCGAAAACGACCTCTTCGATTCCGTTCTTTTTGCAAAGCTCTGCGATCATTTCGCCGACCTTTTTCGCGCCTTCAACGTTTGCGCCGCTTCCCTCGAAGCCTTTGGACATGCTTGAGGCTGCGCAGAGGGTTTTTCCGGTGGCGTCGTCAATAACCTGAGCATAGATATGCTTTGCGGAGCGGAAAACGTTCAGGCGAGGGCAGGTGCTTGTGCCGCTTATTTTCGAGCGGACTCTGAGATGGCGGTGAGCTCTTGCCTTGGCTCTGTCAATAGTTTTTACCATAGCTTAGTCTCCTTTAGTTACTTCTTTGCGCCTTTGCCGGCCTTTCCGGCCTTGCGGACGATGACCTCGCCGTCGTAGCGAATGCCCTTGCCCTTATAAGGCTCGGGCGGGCGTTTTGCTCTGACTTCGCAGGCAAACTGTCCGACTTCCTGTTTGTCGATCCCCTTGACAAGGATCTGGTTGGGCTGCGGAACTTCCAGCTTGATGGAATCGGTCTCGGAGACTACGACCTGATGCGAGTATCCGAGGTTGAGGATAACGTCTTTTCCCTGCTTGGCGGCGCGATATCCGGTGCCCTCGATTATGAGCAGCTTTGAATATCCGTTCACGACGCCTTCGACCATGTTGTTGACGAGGGTCCTTGTAAGTCCGTGGAGAGACTTTGAAAGCTGCTCGTCATTGGGGCGGGAGACTTTGACTTCGCCGTTCTCAACGGTTATGCCGAGAAGCGGGCTGAAGGTTTTTGTGATCGTGCCCTTGGGGCCTTTAACTGTTACAACGTTTCCGTCGGCAACGGTTATCTCAACGCCCGCGGGGACAGCGATAGGTTTTAATCCTATTCTTGACATAATGCGTCCTCCTTACCAGACGAATGCGAGAATCTCGCCGCCAACGCCGAGCTCGCGGGCCTTGCGGTCGGTCACGATTCCCTTTGACGTTGAAACGATTGCGACGCCGAGACCTTTCATGACCTTCGGCATATCCTCACAGCTTGAGTAAATTCTCAGACCGGGCTTTGAAACTCTTCTGAGGCCGGAGATTACGGGCGTCTTATTCTCATCGTATTTAAGTGTTATTCTTATGATTCCCTGCTTGCCGTCCTCGACGATCTGATATCCCTTGATATAGCCTTCGGAAAGAAGGATCTCGGTTATCGCCTTTTTAACGTTGGAAGCGGGAACATCGACAGTAGCGTGCTTTGCTGAGCTTGCGTTGCGGATTCTTGTCAGCAAATCGGCTATCGTATCAGTGATCTGCATACTGTTTTGCCTCCTTTGTGGTTTTACCAGCTTGCCTTCTTAACGCCGGGGATCTGACCGTCGTGTGCGAGTTCTCTGAAGCAAATTCGGCAGATGCCGAACTTGCGAAGATAAGCGTGGGGTCTGCCGCAGATCTTGCACCTGTTATAAGCGCGGGTGGAGAACTTTGGCTTTGCCTGCTGCTTTAAAATCATTGATTTTTTAGCCATACTGATCCTCCTTAATTACTTGGCGAAGGGAGCGCCCAGCATTGAAAGCAGCTCCTTGGCTTCTTCGTCGGTCTTGGCAGTTGTGATGAAGTTAATGTCCATTCCGCGGACCTTATCGATCTTGTCGAACTCGATCTCGGGGAAGATGAGCTGTTCTTTGATTCCGGTGGAGTAATTTCCTCTGCCGTCAAAAGAATTGGGGCTGATTCCCTTGAAATCGCGAACGCGCGGGAAAGCGACGTTGAAGAGACGGTCGATGAATTCATACATCTTGTCTGATCTGAGAGTAACTTTAACTCCGATGGGCATTCCTTCGCGGAGCTTAAAGTTTGCGACGCTCTTCTTCGCCTTGCAGACAATGGGCTTCTGGCCGGTGATCGCCGAGAGGTCGGTGACTACCGCGTCAACTACCTTGGAGTTTTCTTTGGCTTCGCCGCAGCCGACATTGATAACGACCTTGTCGAGCTTCGGGATCTGCATTACGTTTTTATAGCCGAACTTTTTCATAAGCGCGGGGGCTATATCGCTGACATATAAATCTTTAAGTCTTGCCACTGTATATATCCTCCTTACTTGATCTCGGCGCCGCAGCGTTTGCAAACTCTGACCTTGTTTCCGTCGTCGTCAAGTTTAACGCCGTATCTTACGCCGCGCGAGCATTTCGGGCACCAAAGCGCTACCTTTGAGGAATACATCGCGGCCTCGGCCTTGACTATTCCGCCCTGCTCGCCCTGTCTGCGGGGCTTGACTGACTTTGTCGCCATATTGCAGCCCTCGACTATGAGCTTGCCCTCTTTCGGAGAAACGGCAAGGACGTTTCCTCTTTTGCCCTTGTCTTTTCCGCTGAGGATGACCACTGAGTCGCCGGTTTTAACGTGAATTTTGTTCATATTCGGCTCCTCCTTAAAGTACCTCGGGGGCCAAAGACATGATCTTTACGAAATCATGGTCTCTGAGTTCTCTGGCAACAAGGCCAAAGATACGGGTTCCCCTCGGAGTTTTATCATCTCTGATTATAACGGCTGCGTTTTCGTCGAAACGGATATAGGTTCCGTCATCGCGGCGCAAGCCCTTTGTTGAACGAACAATTACTGCTTTAACTACGTCGCCTTTCTTGACCATGCCGCCGGGAGCCGCTTTTTTAACGGAAGCGACGACGACATCGCCGATATTGGCGTACTTGCGGCGAGTGCCGCCCAAGACTCTTATGCACATGAGCTCTTTCGCGCCCGTATTGTCTGCGACTTTGAGTCTGGTCTGCATTTGTATCACAGCAAGTTCCTCCTTTCAATTACACGTTTTTGATTTGTCCGGCAAATCACTTTGCCTGCTCGATGACCTTGACAAGGCGCCATCTTTTTTCTTTGGAAAGAGGGCGGGTCTCCATGATCTGAACGGTATCGCCGACGTGGGCGGTATTCTCTTCGTCATGAGCCTTGAGCTTTACGGTCCTTTTGATGATCTTCTTGTAAAGAGAATGCATTACGTTGTCCTCAATGGCGACGACTATCGTCTTGTCCATTTTATCTGAAACGACCTTGCCGACTCTTGTTTTTCTTAAATTTCTTTCGCTCATTGTGTGCTCCTCCTCTCAATCACTCGGATTCCCGCTGGCGAATGAAGGTCATCACGCGTGCGATATCCTTCTTGACCGCCTTGATCCTCATCGGATTGTCGAGCTGGTTGACGGTGTGCTGAAAACGGAGGTTAAAAAGCTCTTCGCGAAGGTCGGCGAGCTTATTCTGCATCTCGACAAGAGTCATTTCTTTGATTTCGCTTGTTTTCATTACTGCTCACCCTCCTCTTGCTTTTTAACGAACTTGCACTTGATAGGCAGCTTGTGCGCCGCAAGACGCATGGCTTCCTTGGCAACGTCCTCGCTTACGCCTGCAATTTCAAACATTACCTTGCCGGGCTTAACGACTGCGACCCAGAACTCGGGGGTTCCTTTACCTGAACCCATTCTCGTTCCCAACGCCTTGGTGGTTACCGGCTTGTCGGGGAAGATCTTTATCCAAACCTGACCGCCGCGCTTGATGTAACGCGTCATGGCGATACGGGCGGCTTCGATCTGAGCCGAGGTGATCCACGAGGGCTCGAGCGCCTGAAGTCCGTACTCGCCGTAGGCTACGAAGTTGCCTCTTGTGGCCTTGCCGGTCATTCTTCCGCGGTGCTGTTTGCGGTGTTTAACTCTCTTTGGAAGTAACATTATTTATTACCTCCTTCTCTTTTGTTTTCCCCTCTCTGAGGACGGTTTTCGTTCCTCGGACGGCGGGGCCTGTCGTCTCCGCTGCGGGGACGGCGGGGTTTTCTTGAATCGGGCTTCTCCTCGTGCTGAGCGGCTTCGCCCTTGAGGACTTCGCCCTTATAGATCCAGACCTTTACGCCGATCCTTCCGTAAGTGGTGGCGGCTTCTGCGGTGCCGTAATCAATGTCGGCGCGGATAGTCTGAAGGGGAATGGTCCCCTCGTGATAAGTCTCGCTTCTTGCGATCTCCGCCCCGCCGAGACGGCCCGACGCCTTGGTCTTGATTCCCTTTGCGCCGAGCTTCATGGCTCTGCCGATTGCGCCCTTCATGGCTCTTCTGAAAGCGACTCGGTTTTCAAGGTCGAGCGCGATCCTTTCGGCGACGAGCTGAGCGTTAAGGTCGGGCGATTTCACCTCAAAGATATTGAGCGAAACGGTTTTGCCGATCTTCTTTTCGATATCGCTTCTCAGCTTCTCGATAGCCTCGCCTCCCCTGCCGATAACATGGCCGGGCTTGGCGCAATGAATATTGATTTTGACTTTGTCCGCAAATCTCTCGATTTCGATGCGCGGAACACCTGCGGAATAAAGATTCTTCTTGATGTAATTACGGATGTTGTAATCTTCAACAAGGGTGTCGCCGAAAGTGCTTTTATCTGCAAACCAGCGGGAATCCCAATCCTTGATGATACCGACGCGCAAACCGTGCGGATTAACCTTTTGTCCCATAGTTTACCTCCTCTTCCGACTTATTCCTTTTCCTTGAGAACCAGCGTTACATGAGAGGTTCTCTTAAGGATCCTGGCGGCACTGCCCTTTGCCCTTGCGTGAATTCTCTTTAATGTGGGGCCGGGGCAAACAAAACATTCCGACACATAGAGATTCGTTTTGTCCATGTGGAAGTTGTTTTCGGCGTTTGCGGCGGCCGAGTTAAGGAGCTTGATGAGATATTCGCACGCAGACTTCGGAGTGTGCTTCAGTATGGCGAGGGCTGTTTCATAGTCCCTGCCTCTTATAAGGTTGAGAACGATTTCAACCTTACGGGGAGCAATACGGGCATTTCTGAGTATTGCCTTAGCTTCCATTTGAATTTCCTCCTTTCGGTCTATTTGCCGTTATTGGACGTTTTCGAGCCGGCGTGACCCTTGAAGGTTCTTGTCGGAGCGAATTCGCCGAGCCTGTGCCCGACCATATCCTCGGTGATATAAACCGGAACGTGCTTGCGTCCGTCGTGGACGGCAAATGTATGACCAACGAAATCAGGGAAGATAACAGAAGCGCGGCTCCATGTTTTTATTGCCTTTTTCTCTCCCGTTTCGTTCATAGCGATGACCTTTTTGTAGAGTGAGTCCTGCACAAAAGGTCCTTTTTTAACACTTCTACCCATTGTTCATCTGCCTCCTTTCGGCATTACTTCGCATTGCGGCGCTTAACGATATACTTATCGGAGCGGTTGTGCTTTGCCCTTGTCTTATAGCCGAGGGCGGGCTTGCCCCAAGGAGTTACCGGTGAAGGATGACCGACGGGCGATTTTCCCTCGCCGCCGCCGTGCGGGTGGTCGCAGGGGTTCATGACCGAGCCTCTGACGGTAGGTCTTACGCCCATGTGGCGTTTTCTTCCCGCCTTGCCGATGTGAACGTTTTCGTGGTCGATGTTTCCGACCTGCCCGACCGTCGCCATGCAGTTGGAGGGGATATATCTCATTTCGCCGGAGGGAAGACGGACCAAAACCTTGTCGCCCTCGCGTCCCATGAGCTGAGCCATGTTGCCGGCCGCGCGGACAAGCTGCGCGCCCTTGCCGGGATAAAGCTCGATGTTGTGAATGAAGGTTCCGACCGGAATGTTGATGAGAGGAAGCGCGTTGCCGGGCTTGATGTCGGCCGCTGCTCCGGCGCAGACGGTGTCGCCCACGCTGAGGCCGTTCGGGGCGAGGATATATCTCTTTTCGCCGTCCTCATACTGAATGAGGGCGATGTGAGCCGAACGGTTGGGATCGTATTCGAGAGAAAGAACGGTGGCGTTCATGTCCAGCTTGTTTCTCTTGAAATCGATCACACGGTATTTTCTTCTTTCGCCGCCGCCGTGATGACGAACGGTGATCCTGCCATAGCTGTTTCTGCCCGAGGTCTTCTTCATGGGTTCGAGAAGGCTCTTTTCGGGCGCGACTTTTGAAAGAACGCTGTAATCGGTGACTGTCATGCCGCGGCGTCCGTTCGTTGTCGGCTTGTAGCTTTTTATAGCCATGTGTTTTCACTCCTATTTCTAAGGTTTTGCGGGAGATGCCTCCCATACTTGGCTTCGGCGCTTAAAAGCCCGAAGCGCCCTGCCTGTTTCTTTTGCGGGTCAATCAGATCATTCCGTCGAAGAACGAGATGGTCTTTGAACCCTCGGCAAGGGTGACGACTGCCTTTTTCCACGAAGGAGTGGTTCCCTCGTATCTGCCCATTCTGCGGTTTTTGCCTCTCATGCGAACGGTGTTGACCTTTGCGACCTTGACGCCGAAGATGTTTTCGACAGCGTCCTTGATCTCGTGCTTATTGGCGGTCTTCATGACTCTGAAAGTATACTTTCCGTGTCTTAAAGCGTCCATCGAAGCCTCGGTGATAACGGGCTTGAGAATAATATCCTGAGGTGTTTTAACCATTAGCAGTATACCTCCTCGATTTTTGCAACGGCGTCCTTGACGACGATGAATTTATCGTGGCCGAGAATGTCGTAAACGTTGAGAGTGTTTACAAGCGCGGTCTTAACTCCGGGGATATTTCTCGCGCTCTTGATGAGCTTTTCATCGACGCCGGTGTTGACGATAAGGGCCTTTTTGTCGGCTCCGAGCGCTTTAAGCATTTCGGTGACGTTTTTGGTCTTTATTCCGTCAAACTCGATGACGTTGAGAACGATGACGTCTCCCTCGGCGAGTTTTGTTGAAAGCGCGGATTTCATCGCAAGCCTTCTGACCTTTTTATTAACGGTGAAGCGATAGCTTCTCGGCTTCGGTCCGAGGGCGACTCCGCCGTGAGTCCACTGGGGCGAGCGGGTCGAGCCCTGTCTTGCGCGTCCGGTTCCCTTCTGTCTCCACGGCTTTCTTCCGCCGCCCGAGACTTCGGTTCTGGTGAGAGTGGACTGTGTGCCCTGCCTCTGATTCGCAAGATAGTTGACTACCATTGCGTGCATTACGGGAACGTTGGGTTCAACGCCCCAGATAGCGTCGTTAAGCTCAGTGTCGGCAACGACGTTGCCCTTGATATCGTATACGGAAATCTTAGACATTTCGGTTCCTCCTTCCACTAAGCCTTCTTGACGCTGTCGCGCACGGTCACGATTCCGTTGCGGGGACCGGGAATTGCGCCTTTGACAGCGATAAGATTGTTTTCTGCGTCGACCCTGACGACCTCGAGGTTCTGAACGGTTACCTTCTCGGCTCCGAGGTGTCCCGGCATTCCCTTGCCCTTGAAGATTCTCGAAGGCGAGGAGCAGGCGCCCATTGAACCGGCGTGGCGGTGAACGGGTCCGGTGCCGTGGGTCTCTTTAAGTCTGTGATTGTTCCAGCGCTTGATAGTGCCGGCGAATCCTTTACCTTTGCTGATTCCGCTGACGTCAACGATGTCGCCCTCGGCGAAAACGTCCGCCTTGACGATGTCGCCGACGTTAAGAGAAGCGGTGTCGGCAAGTCTGAATTCCTTAAGATGCTTCTTGAGGGCTACGTCAGCCTTCTTGAAGTGGCCCGTGAGGGGCTTTTTGAGGCTCTTTGCGGTTACGTCTCCAAAACCGAGCTGCACGGCTTCATAGCCGTCGTTTTCGGCCGTCTTCTTCTGGACGACGACGCAAGGACCAGCCTCGATGACAGATACCGGAATCACTTTTCCGGCTTCGGTGAAGATCTGAGTCATTCCGATCTTCTTTCCGATGATGCCTTTGTTCATTTAATTTTCCTCCTATTCGGTTATTGGTCGGTTTTCGGGCCGACATGACCTGTAAGCGCGGTTTTCGCTGAGAAACCGGTTTTTCGGTTTCTTTTGAAGATCACTTGATCTCCATTACGATGTCTACGCCGGCAGGAAGCTCAAGATTCTGAAGCGCCGCAGTGGTCTCGTTTGTCGGGTGAAGAACGTCGATCAGTCTCTTGTGAGTTCTGAGCTCAAACTGCTCGCGGCTGTCCTTATATATAAAGACGGCGCGGAGGATCGTGACGACTTCCTTCTCGGTCGGCAGCGGAACAGGTCCCGAGACCTTTGCGCCGCTTCTCTTTGCGGCTTCGACGATCTTTGCCGCCGCCGCATCGACATTCGAGTGCTCATAGCCTTTGATCTTGATTCTGATTTTTTCATTGACTGCCATAAATTCTGCCTCCTTATTTTTAAGTGCTTGGGGGGCTTTCACCTGCTCGCGCAGGTCTTCTGCGACAAACACGCTTCCGTGTGTTTCCTCATTCTCCCATAAAAAACGCCGAAAAACATCGGTTTTTCGGGAGGACTTGAAATCGCGCTTGATGGGTCTTCCGGCAGCCCGCCACAGGTTTTCCTGTTCGCAAGATGCAAGGCTCCGGCTTCGCGTCGTTCATCACAGTCGCCCGGTTTGAAATCGGACATACTCGGCTGAAATTACCTGCTCAAAGCAGCAACCTTCAGCTTCATCGCATATCTTCGCAGTCACGCAAGGTATAATATACCACCGCTGCCGGGCAATAGTCAAGTTTTTAATGAAATTAACGGTGGAGAAATTTTGAGAAAATTTCTGCCGAAAATTATGCAAAATGCACAAGCGCACAACTTTTAGTTGTCGAGTGACGAGATATCCACAACATTTTCCACCCGCTCGACCGAATTGCGGTCGTTTATATATATAGTATAGAGGTAAGAGACGATCTCGCCGTCGATGTTGACGTCGGTGCGCTGGTCCATGCTGACGAATTCGCCGTCGGAATCGAAGCGATAGCTGACGCTGAAGCCCGCAAGCTCGCCCTCGCCGTCATATTCTCCCAGCTTATGAACGTCATAGCCGTAATTGACGACGGTGCCGCCGTCGTCGGAGGAGACCGTGCCCGCCGAAGTTACGCCCTTTTTATAGAAAAGTATCATTCCCTCGCCAGCCATGGGATAAGGAACGTCGCGGGAATAGGCCGTGAAAGAGAGGTCCGAAGCGTCGAGCGCCGAGACGCTGCCGTTGTCGTTAGTGAACTGCTCGCGACCGTTGTTATATTGCGCAAGATAAACGCCCTCGCTCCTGCCGACGTAGGAATAGGTCATCAGGCCCTTTTCGTCGTATTTAAAGACGAATTCCTGCTCGGTCTCGCCGGTGAAGCCGTTGACGACGCTGACGCGGGCGGAATCGAGAGAGGTATACATTTTTCTCGCGGCAAGAACGAGATCCTCGCCCGGGAGGGGCGAAAGGCTTGCGCAGCCGAAAAGAACAGCCGCGGCCGCCGCCAAAACGACCGCAAGCCGAAAGTTTGCCCAAAGATTGCGGCGCAGGGTTTTTTCGGGATCGCGAAACCTTTTCATCTTTTCCTCCAAACAGCTTCGGCTCCTTTAACGGAGCCGACGTTTTTGTTATTTTCTTCTGCCGCGCTTTTTAACGTCCATCGTCTTGAGACCGGACATTCTGTCTTCGCTTGACATTTTAAACCGCGAAAGCATATCCTCAAAGCCGGCGTCGGTAACGGTAGACTTCGGCTCATAGGCATATTGAAGCTCTTCAAGCGTGGGCTG
The DNA here is from genome assembly GCA_947623585.1 of uncultured Clostridia bacterium. Lineage (GTDB taxonomy): Bacteria > Bacillota > Clostridia > Oscillospirales > Ruminococcaceae > Faeciplasma. The sequence continues at coordinate 70,063 of CANQHA010000006.1, forward strand.
TTCCTTCTTGACAGGCTTTTTAACAGGGTGGCTGCGCGGTCTCGGCGGCTCGGAATCCTTGTCTTTCCCCATGGCGTCGCCGCTTCTCGGCTTTGAATACTGAGGCTTGCGGTGAGCCTCGGCGGCGGGCGCCGCCTTTTTTATCGAAAGGCTGATCTTTCCGTCGTCGGCTATGCTTAAAACCTTGACCTTGACCGTCTGTCCCTCGGTGAGGTGATCCTTGATGTCGCTTACATAGGTCGGCGCGACTTCGGAGATATGCACCATTCCCGATTTTCCTCCGCCCAAATCGACGAAAGCGCCGAATTTGAGTATGCCTGTTACTTTTCCCTCTAAAATTTCTCCCACTTCGAGCTGCATTTGCTTAAGAATCCTCTTTCTTCATGTCCTTGCCTGCCGAGTTAAAACTCAGCCTTTCGGCTTTGCGTAAAATCTCCTCTCGCGGGGATACGCATAGCCCAACTTCTCAACGGCGACGGTGAACATATACTCCTCCTCGTCGTCGGTATTAAGGATCCTCTGATATTCGTCGTTCTCCTCGCGGGTCTCGTTGATCTCGTCTCTGAGCTTCTCGATCTGAGCGCGCTGCTCTGCGATATCGGCCTGAGTCTGGATTATGTAACCTACGGAATAGACCAAAAGAAGAACGAATAAGGCGAGCTTGAACAGGTCGGCAAAATGAGACCTGCGCTTTTTGTTGGGGTTTGCCATCTGCGTCCTCCTTTCCGAAAATACAGAGAATTTCTCCTCATACATCAAGTATTATAGCCTCGGATCGGCTTCAGTGCAAGGATTTTCGCGAAATTTCTTAGGCGATTTTTGAAAAAACGGCACCCCGCACAAAAGCCCCGCCGCTTTTTTGAGCATTTTAGCTAACAAATCAAAAGGCGTTTTAGCAATCATTGCCATTTTTGCGAGCAGCCTGCACAAAAGCCTGCCGATGGTGGTAAGATATAAGACAAAGCCTATCGCCATTGCGGCGAGCACAAAAAGCCTGAGCTGACCCCGGCAAAGCGCGGTGCTGTATGAATAATAAGCCAAGCCGGAGACGAGCATGAAAAGAAGGTCCTCGGCAAAGACCGCCGCGGCGCAATGCCTGAGCGACATTCTCAGCGCGCGAAAAACGTCGAACAGCGCCCCGAGAACGAAGCCCAAAAGAAGCGCTCCGAAAAACAGTTTAAGCTCAAGCGAAACGCCGAAAAAATGCAGCGAATAAATTTCGTCGCGGGTCATCTTGTGAGCCTCCCGAAAAAGCCGGTCTTCTTTTTGCGGTCCTTATCGCCATATACTATCGAGCGGATATCTCCGTCGATCTGCATATCTCCGGTATCGACGTTCATCGCGTTGACGTGAAGCGCCTTGCCGCGAATCACCATCTCTCCGAGGGTCGTATAAAGCGAGATCTCGTTTTCGTCGAAGCTGTCAACGTCGGTAACCCCCGAAAGCTCGAGGTTTGCACGGTCCTGCAATATCGCGCTGTGATGCGCTGTCATCTGTTCACTCATGGCGAAGCTCCTTTGATGTTTTGCTAAAGAATATGCAAAAATTCGGGGATAAAGAAGCGGGAGCGTTCAAAGACGGGCAGATTTTCGAGGAGGCGCCCGGCGAATAATTCGCTTTTTTAGGGGACGCCCTCTCTTGATGCTCGCTACTTTTTGAGGAAGGTTGCTTTTTGTTTGCCTCGCTTGCCGCTCGGCAAATAGGGGAACCCCCGGCGAGCAATATAGCGCCGCTATGTTTAGGGGACGCCCTCTCTTGCAGGGCGTCCCCTCTTAAAAAAACAATCCACCGGATTGTTTTTTAATTCACCCCTTGCGGAGCGCACTCCGTAAATTTTTCCGCTGCCCAAGGGCAGCGGTGAGGGGCTTCGCCCCCTCAACCCCTGACAAGCCTTTTGTAAAAGGCTTGAGCGAAAACTTTTAAATCATGCAAAATGCCGCCCCGATGATATCGAGGCGGCAAAAATCATTGTTCCGCGATCAGCTTTCAAGCTCGGAGGCGAGCTGAGCGTTGAGCTCGTCAAGCGCGGCCTGAAGCGCGTCCTTGTTGGCTTCTTTAAGCTCGGCCCATGTGCTTGGGCTCTCCAAATTGTCGAATCCGACAAGGTTTCCGACATAGCCGCTGACGTTTCCGAGGTTGCTGTATTGCACCAAAGTGTTGTGCGAGTGTGCAATATCATAAAGATTGTTCCACATATCGAGCATCTCGTCGGTCCAGTGCAGCTTCTCGATCTTTTGTCTCTCGTCAACTCTGATGACGGTAGGATCCATGATCTTGAATCTCTCGCAGGCGGCCAAAAGCGCGACTGCCTCGGGGTGTTCGGCTCCCTTAACGAGCAGATAGCCCTTCGGAATGGCGTCTACATAATATTCGCCGTCGCCGTTCGGGTCTCTCGGAACGGGGCAGATCATAACTTCGGTCTCGAAGTCTCCATAAATCGCCGCGCCGTCCTCATAAGAAACGATCTCATCAAGAGAATATGCCGGAGCAAGTCCGAACAGGACCATGCCCTCTTTCATTCCGCCGTGCTCGTTGCCGTAATAAGGAGTCCAGTCGTGCCAGATCGGATAGTAGAAATCGTTTTTGCTGAAATCGGCAAGAACCGAAACTGCGCGCTCGATCCTCGGGTCGTCGATTTTCGAGATGAACTTTCCGGTCTCGGTGTCAAGCTCGACGAGATAGATGCCGGTCGAGCTGAGGAAGGAATCATCGGTATGCCAACCGTTAAAGGCATAGCGTCCGTCGTCGGGGTCGCAGAAGTCGGCGCACATCTCATACATAACGTCCCAAGTCCACTGGTCGTTATAGTAAAGCTCGGCGGGGTCGTCGAAGCCGTACTCGGTGAATACCCGGCGGTTATAAAGAACAAGGCTGTTGTTCTGAATATCGGTGAGGAACATATAGTGATGTCCTCCGATCGAGAAATAGGTCTCGGAGAAGTGCTTCATATCTCCCCAAAGCGGGTCGTCATAGTCTATGTAATCATCGACGGGCGCATAAAGCTGATTTATGAAGCTGGTGGGGAACTCGCTCTCCCAAGCCTTGGTGAAGTCGGGCGAGTTGTTCGTCAGAACAAGCTGGGCAAGGTCGGTCCTCAGGGTCTCCCAAGTGGTCTCGATCCATTCGACGTTGCCGTTGTATTTATTCTGGAAGGTCCAATATCCGGTCTGAACGATCTCGTCCTCCGAATAGTTGTGGAAGTCGTCGTAATAGTAGAAGTATGTGATAGTCTGATTCGCGCCGGCCGCCTCGCTGATATCGGGCAGGTTGATTCCCGCGGCCGCCATTATCGCAGCGGCGTCTTCGGTCGAAAGCGTGAGCTGAATGGGCTCTCTCTTGCTGCCGCCGCAGCCTACGAGCGCTATCACGAACACGAAGGCAAGAAACAGCGCCAATAATTTTTTCATGTTATTGCTCCTTTCCGGGTTTTCGTGAGATACTTTTTATCAATTCTCACATAACAATTATACAACCGTTAAGTTAAATTTACAATTGACAAAGACTACAAACAACCCGCTTTGAAAATGTGCAGTATAGACAAAGCGGGCGGTATCAAATACCGCCCGCAAAAGCCTTTCAATTTGTCTTATCAGGACTCTCCGCTCTCATAGGATCTGACTTCTTCGTTGAACTCGTCGATATAGTGCTGAAGCGTATCGGCGTGATTCTCCTTGACCTGAGACCAAGAGGATTCGGTCGCGGCGCGTCCGAGGTTGTTGAAGTAAGAAAGCTCGTCCGAGATCTGAGGCCCGAGGCCGGCGCCATAGTTGAGAAGCGCGCAGTCGCCGCTGTTGGCAAGCTCGTGAACGGTGTCGTACATATCGAGCATTTCCTGAGTCCAGAGATAGGTGTGCTCAAGCTGATAGCGGTCGATGGTAACGACGGTCGGGTCGAGGATCTTGAAGCGGTCGCAGGAAGCGAACAGCGCTGCTCCCTCGGGGTTTGAGGCTCCCTTTACGAGGCAATAGCCGTTTGTTTTGGTGGTGACGTAATATTTTCCGTCGCCGTCAGAATCGCGGGGGATAGGAACGAACATGACTTCGTTGTTCTCCATGTCGCCCCAGCGCTGAGCCATTCCCTCGACGGTATCCTGAAGTCCCCATACGCCGACGACGAAGAACAGTGTGAGACCGTCCTTAACGCCGACGCCTTGGATCTCTTCGCCGCCGCGGAGGGTCCAGTTGTTGTTCCAAACGGGGAAGATGCACTCGTTTCTCTTCATCTCGTTGACGACGTTTGCGGCTCTTTCAAGGCCGGGGTTATCGACGTTGGACTCGAAAAGCCCGGTGTCGGTATTATAGGCGACTATCGGAACGCCGCTCATATCCATCAGCGCGACGTCATAGTACCAGCCGTCAACGGCATAGCGCTCTTCGTCGGGGTCTGAGAAGTCAAGGCACATTTCAAGCCAAACGTCGCTCGTCCACTTGTCGTCATAGAAGAGTTCTGCGGGATCGTCGAATCCCCACTCGTCCATAACTCTGCGGTTATAGCCGACGACATACTCGGGCTCGAGGTTATAGACCATCATATAGTGCTTGCCGCCGATTTGGAAGTATGTATCGGCAAAGTCCTTCATCTCAAGCCAAAGAGGGTCGCTGTAATCAATGTAGTCATCGACCGGAGCGAACATCTCGCTTCCGACGGCATAGAACGGGAAGGTCTCGGTGTCGCCGGGATAGAGGTCGGGCGCGGTGTTTCCGATGAGAAGAGTTGCAAGCCTTGTGAATCTCTCGTCCCATGTGCACTCGATCCATTCGAGCTCGCAGCCGTATTTTTCTCTGAATGTGAAGAAACCGGTGTTGACGACTTCGCCCTCGTCATAGTTGTGGAAATAGTCGTACCACGCATACCACTGAACGGTCGAGCCCGCCGCGGCAGTCTCGCTGACATCGGGCAGATGAACGCCGGCAGCCGCAAGTATCTTGGCGGCGTCTTCGGTCGAAAGCGTAAGTTCAATGGGCTCTCTCTTGCTGCCGCCGCAACCGACGAGCGCAACAACAAGGAGCAACACAAGAACCGTTGCGAAAATTCTTTTTGCCATTTATTAAATGCCTCCTCGCAAATAACTGTATATTTATTTTAGCACAGCGCCGCGATTCGTTCAACTGACGGTTAAGACAAAACTTTGCGCAAAAATTATACATTCCGCACAAAGAGTTGATTTATTGTCGGATAAAAATTTACAAAAAAGCGGAGAGTTGTCCTCTCCGCCTTTTATTATTATAGGTTGCGCCGAGGGTTTACTCGGTTGCTTCGCCCTCTTCGGCAACGCCTGCCGCAAGGCTGTCGCGGTCAACAGCGCCGCCGTTTGCGATGAATTTTTCGATATCGGCGTTCAGCTCGTCAACCAAAACCCCTACCCTGTCTTTATAGGTCTCCTTAAGCTGAGCCCAAGACATACCCGCGTCGCGGGAGGTCGGGTGGCCCGAAGCGGCGATCTTGCCGTCGTTGCCGACTATCTCGTTGAGATAGTTGCCGTAGCCGTCGTTATAGTTGACGATCGGGCTGCCGGTGTTGGCAAGCTCCAAGCAGATCTTGTTCATTTCGATCATCTCGTCGGTCCAGCCGTAGGTCTCTCTGAGCTGCTTCTCGTCGATAGCCTTAACGACGGGGTCAAGCGCCTTGAAGCGCTCGCAGGTGATGATGAGCGCGGCTCCCTCGGGGTTCTCTGCTCCGTTGATTATGCAATAAGCAAGAGGAGACGAGGTGATGTAATATTTGCCGTCGCCCTGCGGGTCGCGAGGAAGCGGAACGAACATGAATTCGGTAGGAATATCTCCCCAAGTGAGGGCGTTGTTGGCAAGAGTATCGGTGAAGCCCCAAGGAGCGACTATCCAGAACAGGCACTTGCCGTCTTTAACGCCGGCGCCGTTTGCCGAATTGTCTCTGCAAGACCATGAATTCCACCAAGGATAGGTGCAGTCGTTCTTGTTGAGATCATAGAGGTACTGAGCGGCTCTCTCGAATCCGGGGTAGTCGAGGTTGGAGTAGAATTTGCCGGTCTCGGTATCGAGCGGAACGAGCGACTGACCGACGGAATCATAGAACGAAGCCGAGAAGTACCAGCCGTCGAGCGCATAGCGATCCTCGTCGGGGTCTGAGAAGTCGAGGCACATTTCATAGAATTTGTCCCAAGTCCACTGGTCGTTGGCGTAAAGCTCGGCGGGATCGTCGAAGCCCCACTCGTTTATAACTCTGCGGTTATAAGGGACAACATGGCCGTAATCGGCGCTGATGACGGCGGCATAAACGTTGCCGGCAAGGCCGAAGTAGGTGTAAGCATAGTCCTTCATCTCGGCCCAAAGCGGGTCGTCAAAGTCTATGTAGTTGTTGACGGGAGCGAACATTCCCTTCATGACGTAGTTCGGGAAAATAGCGGTCTCGCCCGGGAAAAGGTCGGGAGCGTTGTTCGAGAGAAGAAGTCTTGAAAGCTCGTTCCAGCGCTCGCCGAATTCAACTTCGACGTGCTCAAGGCTTCCGCCGTATTTTTCCTTAAAGGTATAGAAGCCGGTGTTTACGATCTCGTCTTCGGAATAGTTCTGGAAAGGATCGTAGTGGGCGCACCACTTTACGGTGGTGCCGGCGCCGGCAGCCTCGGAAGCGTCGGGCAGACGGATTCCGGCGGCGTTGAGGATAGCCGCGCTGTCCTCGGTGGACAGGGTAAGCTCTATCGGCTGACGTTTTGAGCCGCCGCAGCCGACAAGCGCAACGATCATCAGAACCGCCAGGGATATAGACAGGATTCTTGTTAATTTCATTGGTTGACCTCCATTCTTCCGCTTATGCGGAAACTTGCGAGATTATTATAACACACGCGGAATTATTCTTCAAGAAACAGATGTAACAATAATGACCCGCTGATTTTGTATATTATATCAATAAAAACTCACAAAAAGTAAAACCGGTGTTTTTTATTCTTCGGGCGGCTCTGTCGCCGAGGAGCGCTCGCGGCGCGAAACATAAAGCGAGAAGTCGGGGTCCATCGTCACCCGCCGGCTCGAGGTCGTTTCCTCCTCCGAAGCCTCGGGCTGCGAGGTCTCCTCGGGCTCGGGCTCGGTCGAGAAATCGGTCGAGGGTTCGGTTTCGGGTTCTGCGGTCGTCGTCCGATGCTTTCGGGTCGAGACTGCGGGCTCCTCGCCGAGATACTCGGCAAAAACATAAGCGGTCATACCGTTATAATATATCTTCGCCCAGCCGTCCTCGGCGATCTCGATTACCTCGACGGCCTCGCCCGAGGCGAAATAGCCCATTATCATCGAATCGGCATCGGGCGCCATTCTTATGTTGACGGTCGCGTTGGCAAACATGGTCGTCGTCTCGGGTATCTCCGGCTCGGTCGGCTCGGATATAGGCGCGCTGACCGGAGCTTCGGTCGAAACGGTCGGAGGCTCGGTCACTGGGGCTTCGGTCTCGGTGACCGTGCTCGCCGCGGGTATGTTTTCGGGCGGGCGGTCTTCGGGTTCGGGCTGAGGCTGCGGCTCGGGCGGGTCGCAAAAGCCCAAAAACGCGCCGAGCTTTTCGAGCGTTTCTCTGAACGGAAGCGTGTTTTTATAGTAGTCCGAGAACTCCGCGGTGAATTTTCCGCTCGCAAGCGCCGAGGCAGAAAAGTGCGGCAGCCCCTCGCTTCGTGAAAACAGCGCGAAGCTGAGCGACATGAACAGCAGCGCGAGAACGCTTACTGCGACGCTCAAAAGGTCGAAGCCTGAGCGCTTGGTCTCTCGCGAGAGGTCTCTTAAAAGTCCGTCCGCGCCCGAGGTTTTTTCGGCGGCGGCTCGGGTGAATTTAAGGTCGAACTCGTCGCCCTTGACGCCGATCTCAAACTTCGGAACTCGGCTTTCGGGCTGCTCAGATGAGGCACTTTTTGCCTGCTGCTTGGGCTTTGAAGCGGGTTTGCGCTTTTTTCTCGGCATTCATCTCACCCCTTTATCATTGATCATTGAACCGCGGCGGCGACGGCAGCGATCATCAGAAGAAAAACGTCCAAAGCCGCGCCGAAGATCCTTGAAGCGGAATAAAATCCGTCGCTCTCGCGCATCTTCTCACGAACGAGCGCGGAAACGCTCCTGCTGAGCGGAGATATCCACAAAAGCCCGAGCGCAAGCCTCGGCAGCGAGCGCAGAAGCTCTTTGTTGAGAACGAAGGTCACGTCATAGCCGTAAGCCGAGGGGTCGAGCGCCGAAAACAGTCTCGGAAGCGGGACCGTTCCGCAGAAAAGGACCAGCGCCGACAATACGGCGAACGGCACGGTTATTAAGAGATCAGAGGGCTTGGCGGGTTTTTCCGAGAAGCCCTCAAAAACGATTGCAAGAAGGATAAGGCAGAAGCAGGCGGCATAAAACGCGCCGAAGCCGATAAAAACTCCCGCCGAAAGGGATATAAGCGCAAGGCAGACCGCCGAACCGGCGCTTAAGCCCTTGCCCGAAAGCCCCCGCACAAACCCCGCAAGGCTGCTCCAAAGCTCTGAAATGTGATCCGAAAGTTTGAGACGCGGCACAAAGCATGAGGTCCTGAGCTCGGGCGAAAGCCCGTTCATAAGCCCTATCGCCGAGGACATTTCGACCGAAGCGGAAAGGGCGATATAAGCCTCGGCGAGCGAGACCGGGATTATTATAAGCGCGTTGAGCCACGGAAAAGCCTCGTATTCGACGGCGGCGAGGCGAACGGCGTCGAAGCCGAAAGCGCATACCGACATCTTTGCGAAGCCGCGAATGAACATCGAAAGCCCCGACGACATTTTTGAAAGGGTGACCCTGCGCTCGGAAAGCTCGCGCCTTGCTGACTGATAATCTCGAAGCTGGCAGGGCAGCATATTTTCAAACGAGAACAGATATACCGCCAGCGCAAGAAAATCGCGCTCGGGCTCCATTCCCTCGGCGAGGTGCTTCATATAAAGGCATGAGCGGAGCGCAAAGAGAATATATCCGACGGCCAAAAGCCCCGAGCGGAGCGTTCCGTCGGCGCAGAGGGTAACTGTCGCAAACACCGAAAAGCCTATCGCAAAAGCGTCGGCAATAACTTCGGAGACGCGGTTGTTCACCCTTTTTGACAAAAGCCCGCAGATATATATAAGGAATACGGGAAGGATTATCAGCGCATAATACCACCGACGCCCCCAAACTGCAAAGACGAGCGAGAATATCACCGAGACGGCGTTTTTCGCCCATGTTTCACGGCAGCAGAACGAACATATCAGATATAACGGCAAAAACGCAAAGACAAATATCAGGTCGGAAAAAATCACGGTGCCGCCGCGCTCCTTTCACAAAAAATCATAACTTGTGAAAAAGTATATCACATTCCGCGAAAATTATCAAGAGGCTGTCAAAAACCGGCGCGGGCAAATCGTCAAATATTCCGCTTTCTTTCATGCAATTTTCACAAAGCCCGCTATAATTGTAATTACAAACCCGGGCAGAAAGCGGACGCAGGGTCCGCAAAATAAGACCGATTTGGTCGGAGGTAACTTAAATGACTGAATTTGATATAAACAGCGAAAACACCCGCGAGGAGGAAAATGCCGCCGAGCAGGTCTCGGAAAACCCGGCCGAGGAAAACGTCAAGGCCGAGCAGCCCGCCGAACAGGCGGAGCAGGCGCCGGTCGAAGCGGCGGCCAAGGAACAGGCTCCGAAGATCTCTCCCGAGCCCGAACCCGCTCCTCAGTATCAGGCGGGGCCGCAATACTACGCGCCGCAGTATTCTCAGCAGGAGCCGCAGTATCGCAGACCCGAGCCTTACGCTCAGACGCCCTCTCAGGGATACTACCGCCCCGACACCAACGAATATATCTACTCGGCTAAGCCGCCGAAGAAAAAAAGCGGCTTCGGAAAAGGACTTCTCATCGCGATAACCTGCATTCTCTCGGCGTTCGTCATCTCGATAGGCTCAATAACCGCTTACAACTATTACGCCGTTAAAAGCGGCAGGCTTGTGAGAGAAAACATCATCGCCGACCAGAGAGGAAAGCCCCTCGACGGCAGCGGCGACGTTGAGATCGACGATCACCGAAACGACGAGGACGAGGAGCAGTCCGCGGCTCAGATACACAATCAGCCGGCGACCGAAAGCGACGACGACGATGAAAATGAGCAGCACGGCTCGACCGTGCCGACCGTCATAAGGGATTTCCCGAACCTTGAACAGGTCGCCGCGCCCGACGACGCAATGAAGATACCCGACATTTACGATAAGGTAAGCCCCTCTGTCGTCGGAGTTTCCTGCTCGGTAAGAGGCGGCACTCAGGTCGGAACGGGATTTGTAATCAGCGAGGACGGTTATATCGTCACAAACGCCCACGTCATCAGCAATTATATCTCTGTGATGATAGTTGACAGCGATATGAACGAATACGAAGCCGAGGTCATCGGCTCGGACGAGATAACGGATATCGCCGTTCTTAAAATAGACCCCGAGGACACCGATCTTGTTCCGGTCGAGTTCGGAAAATCCTCCGAGCTGAGGATTGGCGAGCTTGCGATAGCTATCGGAAACCCGCTCGGATTTGAGCTTTACGGAACGATGTCTACCGGTATAATCTCGGGACTTAACAGGACCGTGACCGTTGAGGACAACACCATGAACCTCATTCAGACGAGCGCGACCATCAACAACGGCAACTCGGGCGGCCCGCTTCTTGACGCTTACGGCAGAGTTATCGGAATAACCTCGGCGAAGGTGGATACCACCTATGGCGAGGGGCTCGGCTTCGCGATACCGATCGACGAGGCGCTGCCGATAATCGAATCGCTCATAAGATACGGATATATTCCCGGAAGACCCAGCATCGGAATCACCGGGCAGGATATCAACGAGCTTATGTCGCTTTATTACAGAATGCCGCGAGGGATATACGTCTTTGCGGTGACCGAGGATTCGGGAGCCGAAAAAGCCGGCATAGTCGCGGGAGATATCATTATCGCGGCCGAGGGCGAATCGGTCGAGACGAGCGATCAGCTCAACGACATCAAAAACCGCTATCAGGTCGGCGACACCATTACCCTGACTATCTATCGGGGCGGAAAGAATTTCGACGTTGACGTAACTCTCGGCGAAAGCACGCCGGGCGACGCCCCCGAAAGAACCATGGAATAATCGACATCACCTACGCTTTTTCATATTTTTCCCTTTCTTTTTGTCGGCACGCCCGAGGCCAGCCCCCGGGCGTGCACCCCCCTTTTACCCGCTTCCAGCATTTTTTAGTGCGCTGTTTTCATTTTTTCCCTCTCGGAAGGCAGTCGGTCTCAAAAAGGCCGGCTGTTTTCCTTTGGAGAGGGAAACGGCGCGGCGTTGCGCCATTCGGCGCACATAACAAGCCCCTGACTTGCGGCATTTTTTACTTTCTGTGGAGATTGTGAGGTTGCTTAAAAGGTATCCATATTTTTCTCTGCCGAAAAATATGGATATTATCGTCTATCACCCCACTCCCCCGCAGTACGTTCGTCGGATAGGGACAAATGAAGATGCCCCTCCCCTTTGAGGGGAGGGGGCGGCTCAATTTTTCCGTTCCATAGGAAGTTTTGCGGGGGGTGGGGTGACTTAAAATAGCATGAAATCTTGCCCTCGTAAGAGGGAAAGATTGAATACCTTTTTTCTCCTGCGCTATGTCCCCAAGCGCTCCTTGCGCACAAAAGCCCCGCAGGGGCGTTGTGCCACAGAAGCGGGGTTTTGTCCAAGAGGACGAGCCGCCAATTGGCATGGCGGCGAAGTTCGATTGGCTGCAAAACCCGCTTATGTTGCCCTCGTGAGAGGGAAAGATTGAATACCTTTTCCCCTCAAATGTTGACAACCGGCAAAAGCAAGTGTATAATGCTACGGACAAAACAGTTTTGTAAGGAGCGACCGCAATGAGCAAAATAATCGACTGCCACTGCCACATATACCCCGATAAGATCGCCGCGAAAGCCGTTGAAAGCATCGGAAAATTCTATGACCTGCCGATGAGATACAACGGCACCGCCTCGCAAATGATCTCGGAAAGCCGCAAGGCCGGCATCACCGGAAGCGTGGTGTTTTCCGTCGCGACGACGCCTCATCAGGTCGCGAGCATAAACAACTTCATCGCCGACGAGGTCAAAAAAGAACCGTCGCTTTGCGGCCTCGGGGCGGCTCACCCTTTGAGCGAGGACCAAAAAGCCGACATCGACGGAATAGTATCGCTCGGGCTTAAAGGCGTCAAGCTGCACCCCGACATTCAGGGCTTTGCAATAGACGACCCCCGCTGCATGGAGATATATCGCCTCTGCCGCGAACGCGGTCTGACGGTTTTGATCCACATGGGCGACAAAAGATACGACTTCTCAAGCCCGAAAAGGCTTATACCCGTTCTTGAGCAGCTTGACGGGCTGAAGATAATCGGCGCGCACCTCGGCGGCTGGGGAATTTGGAAGGACGCCGAAAGCGTTCTTTCGGGATATGACAACTTCTCGGTCGATTGTTCAAGCTCGCTCGCTTTTCTTCCGCCCGAGGAGGCAAAGCGCATAATAAGGCTTTACGGCGCAAACAGAGTTCTTTTCGGCACCGACTATCCGATGTGGGACTATAACGCCGAGCTTGAAAGATTCTTCGCGCTCGGGCTTTCCGACGAGGAGCGCGAGCTGATTCTTCACCGCAACGCCGAGGAAATATTTGATATCGAGGGATAATAAACCCTTTTCGGGAGCATAATAATGACATCTCATTTGAAAAGGAGTGTCTATTATGACCCTAACGCCAAAGGAAACATCTCTGCTTAAAGACCTTAAAGGTCAGGAGAAGCTGTGCTGGGAGAAGTATGACAAATACAGCGCAAGCGCCTGCGCGGCCGAGCTTAAAAGCCTGTTCGGAGAAATGGCTCAGACCGAAAAGCAGCACTATGACTCTATCAATCAGATGCTCGGAGGCACCGTTCCGCAGATGCCGACGGGGCTTCAGAACGAAAACAACAAGTGGTGCAAAAAGGTCGGCTATGCCGACGAGCAGTCAAAAAGCATCGATCAGTTCCTCTGCACCGATATGCTCGCCTCGGAAAAGCACGCTTCCTCTCTTTACGACGTGAGCGTGTTTGAATTCACCGACCCCGCCGCAAGAAAGGCGCTCAACCACATTCAGGCGGAAGAACAGCAGCACGGCGAAAAGCTCTGGGCGTTCATGTCTCAGAACGGAATGTACCCGAACGAGTGACAACCCCCGCTTTATGCCGAAATTCCCCGAACCGAAAAGGCTCGGGGAATTTTCTTTTTGAGGCTTTGGGAAAAAGCGCTCAAAATTTAAAGAAATTTTTTCAAAAACCGCTTGTAACATCGGTGTAAATGTGTTATACTTAACAGCGAACCATTTTTATAAAGGAAGAGGAAAGATGAGTATGTTCAAAAAAGATATAGGAATAGACCTCGGCACCGCCAACACCCTCGTTTATGCAAAGGGCAAGGGCATAATCCTGCGCGAGCCTTCGGTAGTCGCGGTGGATACAAAGACCGACGTCGTAAAATATGTCGGCACCGAGGCGAAAAACATCATCGGCCGCACCCCCGGCTCGATAAGGGCGGTCCGCCCGCTTAAAGACGGCGTTATCGCCGACTTTGACATGACCACCGCCATGCTTCAGGAATTCATCAGAAAGGCTATCGGAAACCCGTTCGCAAGGGCAAGGGTCATCATCTGCATACCCTCGGGCGTAACCGCCGTTGAAAGAAGAGCAGTAAAAGAGGCCGCCGAGGGGGCCGGCGCAAAAAAAGTCGCCATAATCGAAGAACCTATGGCCGCCGCGATAGGCGCGGGGCTTCCGGTCGAATCGCCGACCGGCTCGATGATCGTCGATATCGGCGGCGGAACAAGCGAGGTCGCGGTCATCTCTCTCTGCGGAATCGTCACGAGCCGCTCGGTAAGAGTCGCAGGAGACGAGTTCGACAACTCGATAATCAACTTCATCAAGAAAAAATATAACCTTCTCATCGGCGAGCGCACCGCCGAAACAATAAAAATCTCCATCGGCTCGGCATATCCGACCGACGAGGATTCGGAGCTTGAGATCAAGGGAAGAAACCTTCTTACCGGGCTTCCCGAAAACATAACCGTCACCTCGGAGGAGATAAGAGAGGCGCTTTCCGAGTCGCTTTCGCACATCATCGAAGCGATAAAGGTCACCCTTGAACGCACCCCGCCCGAGCTTTCGGCCGACATTATCGATGCGGGCATCACCCTTGCCGGAGGAGGAGCGCTTCTTCGCGGACTTGACAGACTTATCAACGAGGAGACGGGGATCCCGGTAAACATCGCCGACAGACCTTTGGACTGCGTTGTTGACGGCACCGGAAAGCTGCTTGACAATATGGAGGAGCTTCAGGACGTTCTCAACGGAGAAGGGGTCTGACAGACAGATTTTTCGCCGCGCCGTTTCTGCCCGCCGGGGCGATTTGGCGCGGCTCCGCTTTTTATGGCAAAAAGGGGGTGAAACGCCGTGAAAGAATTCTTCAGCTCGAAAAAATTTCTCATAATCGCCTGCGTCGCGGCGTTTCTCATCGGCATAATGATATATGCCGCGGTAAGCTCGTCAAACGCCGTTAATTCGGCGATAGGCGCGGTTTTTTCTCCTATTCAGAAATTCTCGAACAGCATTTCAAACAAGGTCTCCGAGACGCTCGATATGCTTATCAACGCCAAGGATTATTACGACGAGAATCAGCGCCTTAAAGAGCAGATCGCCTCGCTTTACGCTCAGATATCAGACTATACTCAGCTTGAGCAGGAAAACGACCACCTCCGCGAAATGATCGACCTCGCTTCTTCAAGCGACGGCATAGTTCTCTCGGAGCCCTGCACCGTTATCGGCCGCACTGCAAACGACATCTACGGCTCGTTTTTCATCGACAAGGGTTCAAAGGACGGGATCGAATATTACGACCCGGTCGTCACGGCAAGCGGGATAGCGGGGTTTGTCACCGAGGTGGAATACAGCTATTCGATGGTCACGCCCATTCTCTCAAACGAGGTCTCGCTCGGAGTTTACTGCGTCAGAACAGGCGAGACCGGAGTTATCGAGGGAAGCTATGAGCTTGCGCTCGACGGAATGGTCAGAATGGTTTATATCCCCCTTGACTGCGAAATGACCGAGGGCGACATCGTTATAACCTCGGGGCACAGCGGACTTGTGCCGAAGGGCATTGTTGTCGGAACGGTCGGCGAAACGTTCATCGCCTCTAACGGGCTTTCGAGAACCGGGCTTATAACTCCGTCCATCGACCCGTATCAGCTCAAAACGGTGTTCGTTATAACCGACTTCGACGGAAAGGGTTCGGGGTATGAAGAATAACGCCGAAAATCCGAGCGCAAAGCTCCTAAGACCCGGAGTAAAGACCGCGCTTAAATGGCTTTTTTTCACCGTCTCGGCGGTGTTTATGTATACCTCGTCGACTTCGGGCGGCGGAAAGCCTCAGGCGATGCTGCTTTTTCCGATGGTCTGCGCGTCGGCGGTCTTTGAGACCGAGATACCCTCGGCCGTTTTCGGAGCGGCTGCGGGGCTTTTGCTCGACGTTTCTCTCGGAAAGCTGCCCGGCTTCACGGCGCTTTGGTTATGTCTCTGCTGCGCGGGGATATCCGCGCTTTTCGGACGGCTTCTCAGAAAAAACATAATAAATTTCCTCTGGGTGTTTCTGCTCGTCGGAGGGATATATCTTTACATCGACTACTATTTTTACTATAAGATATGGGCTTACGAGGGCTACCGGCTCGTTTTAAAAGCAAGGCTGATACCCTCGGCGCTGAAAACTCTCGGCTGGGCGCTGCCGGTCTATGCGGCGGTATACGTCGCCGAAAGGCTGAGCGGCACCCAAAGAAAGCTCGACCTTGAGGAGCAGGATAAAAATATCGACAGGGTTTAAAGCCTTTTGCGAAAGGAGAACGGCATGAAGCGCTTTTTTGAAATTGCAAGGGTCGGCGCGGCGGCGGCGCTTCTTATCGTCTCGATAATTTTTGCCGGCTCGGCGCTGATGAAAATTCAGGTGGTTGACGGCGCGATGTATCTTCAGATGTCGAAATCGTCAAAAACCGCGGTGCAGTCGGTCTCGGCGGCAAGAGGGCAGATAGTTGACGCAAACGGAAAGCCGCTCGTCGAAAACAGGGCTTCATACAACATCGTGATAAACTCATCCTTTTTCCCCGATGATTACGAGGCGCAAAACAAGGTAATACTCAAGCTGACAAGGCTTCTTTCCGAGGACGGCCTCGAATGGATAGACACCATTCCCATCACAAAGGAAACGCCTTACGAATATACAAAAGACGAGGACTCGGCGGACGTTAAACGCATCTTCTCAAAGCTGAGGCTCGCAAGCTATGCCACCGCGCAAAACTGCATCGACGCGCTGACGGATATGTATAAGATCCCCGAGGATTGGACCGACGCCGAAAAGCGAGCCGTCGCGGGGATAAGATATCAGATGATACTCGCCGACTTTTCATCGTCGAACGACTATGTTCTGATAAAGGACGTTCCCATCGAGACCGCGATGAAGGTCAGGGAGCTCAACTATATCCTTGACGGCGCGGGGGTATCGGAGGACGCGGTGAGGGTCTATGAAAGCGGAGATATCTTTCCGCACGGAATAGGCTATGTCGGGCCTATCTATGCCGAGGAATATGCGGTTTTGAAGCAAAACGGATACCTTATAAGCGACACCGTCGGAAAAGCCGGCATCGAAAAGGCAATGGAGCCCTATCTTGCGGGAAAGCGCGGCGAAAAAGAGATAACCGTTACAAGCGACGGCGCCGTTTCGGAAAAGATCACCCGCGAAGCCGTTCCGGGGAGCACCGTTATGCTCACTATCGACAGCGATTTTCAGGCGAGGCTTCAAAAAATGCTCGGCGATTTCATCGGCTCTCTCGCCGACGGAACGCTGACAAAAACTGATTATGATTTCACCGACTGCTCGTCGGGCGCGATAGTCGTCGAAAACGTCAAAACCGGCGCGATAATCGGAATGGCGACTTGGCCGAATTACGACATAAACGACCTGATAAACGATTACTCCTCGGTGCTTTCGGCCAAGGGTCAGCCGCTTTATAACCGCGCCGCAGACGGACTTTACCGCCCCGGCTCGGTGATGAAGACCGTGACCGCGACCGCGGCTCTTTCCGAAAACGTCATCACCCCGACCGACACCTTCAACTGCCACCGCACATATAATTTTCTCGATATCGTCGTCAACTGCACCGGCAGCCACGGAAACATAAACGTTATCACCGCCCTTGAAAAAAGCTGCAACATCTTCTTCTATCAGGTCGTTCAGCAGCTCGGGCTCGATAAGTTGCTCGAATATGAGACCGCATACGGACTCGGGACCGACATGGGGCTTGAAATAAACAGCTCGCGGGGATATCTCGCCTGCCCCGATACCTTTGCTGATCTCGGTCTTGAATGGACCGTCGGTCAGGTGCTTCAGGCGGCTATCGGTCAGTCCGAGGTCGGCGTGACCCCGCTTCAGATGTGCGTTTTGGCTTCAACGATAGCAAACCGCGGCGTGAGATATAAGCCCTATCTCGTCGATTCGATTTGGGACTATAACCGCACCGAGAGGATATCGAAGACCGAGCCCACAGTCGCGGCGACGGTTGACGCGCCCGAGACGGTTTTTGACACCGTTATCGAGGGAATGAAACGCGCCGCGAAAAACACTACTTCCTCGGTGTTTTACCCCGAGAACGCTCAGGCGGCCTATATCTCGCAGTTTTCTCTCGAGCCGCTGCCCTATCCCGCCGCGATAAAGACCGGCACCCCGCAGGCTTCAAACAAGGCGACGCAAAATTCGACGGTCGTGGGGTTCTATCCCGCCGACGACCCCGAGATCGCCTTCTCGGTGGTCATCGAAAACGGAGAGTATTCAAAATATCTCGTCCGCAAGATCATCGACGCTTATTACGGCTATGAGTCGGAAAATGTCGACCTCGGAAACGGGACTTTTAAGAATACAGTGATAACTAAATGAAAAAATTGTAAAATTTTAAGAAATTTTCAAAAAGCCTTTGACACATTCGCAGTTTTATGCTATTATATATCCAATCCCCTCGCGAATGCATAATACTACAAGGAGGATCCTCATGAACATTGCATTTATTGCGCATGACTCAAAAAAGGAGCTCATGATCCAGTTCTGCATCGCTTACAGCGGGATTCTGAGCAAACACACCCTCTGTGCGACCGGCACTACCGGGAAACAGGTTTCGGAAGCAACCGGCCTGAGCATTCAGCAATATCTCATCGGATCTCAGGGCGGCTGCCAGCAGATCGGCGCCAAGATATCCTGCAATGAAATCGACCTGCTTATTTTCTTCCGCGATCCTTTAAACCGCAAACCCAGCGAACCTAACGAGCAAGACCTTCTCAGACTCTGCGACGTGCATAATATACCTGTCGCCACAAACATCGCCACCGCCGAGGCGCTTATCATGGCGCTTGAACGCGGCGACCTTGACTGGCGCGAGCTTCTGAGATAAAAAATCCGACAGGCTTTGAACGAGAGAGTAGCCGCGAACGGCGCAACTCAGAGAGGACGCAATTTTTTGGTGAAAGCGTCTTTGTGTTTTCGCAGCGAAGGACACTCGCGAGCTTCCGCGTGATCAAGCGCGGACGTTTCGACCGCGTTAAGGGCTTTGAGCGACCGCGCTTTTGCGCGGTAACAAGGGTGGTACCGCGACACGACCGTCGTCCCTTTTTCGGGATCACGGTCGTTTTGTTTTTTAAACCGTTCATCAAAAAGAAAGGAAAATATAACCATGTCAATGCAGATAAAACGGCCGAAAGGCACCCAAGATATCCTGCCGGCGGATTCGCAAAAATGGAAGACCGTCGAGGATATCGTCAGATCGGCGGCCGAGCAGTTCGGATTCAGGGAAATAAGAACACCGGTTTTTGAAGAGACCGGCCTTTACGTCCGCTCGGTCGGCGACACCTCGGACGTCGTTACAAAAGAGATGTATACCGTCTCGTCAAAAGGAGATTCTACCTTTACATTAAGGCCCGAGGGCACGGCGGGGGTAGTCCGCGCAATGCTTGAAAACGGACTTATGAACGAGGGCTTTCCGCAGAAGGTATATTATGTGATATCGGCGTTTCGCCACGAGAAGCCGCAGGCGGGAAGGCTCAGAGAATTTCACCAGTTCGGCGTTGAGATGTTCGGGGCGGCTTCGCCCTATGCCGACGCCGAGATAATTCTTCTCGCATCGTCCATTCTTGACGCCTGCGGGCTTGAAAACGTCGAGCTTCACATCAACTCTATCGGCTGCCCCGAGTGCAGGGCGAAATATCGCGAAGCCCTCAGAGATTACTTCGAGCCTCACAGAGAGGAGCTTTGCGAGACCTGCCGCGAAAGGCTCGGCAAAAACCCGATGAGGCTTTTGGACTGCAAATCGCCGATCTGCAAGGAGATAGCCCTAAACGCGCCGATCATCACCGACTATCTCTGCGACGACTGCCGCGAGCACTTCGAGGCGCTGAAAGACATTCTTGACGACTACGGCGTTAAGTTCAAGGTCGATCCGAAGATAGTGCGCGGACTTGATTATTACACTCGGACGGTTTTCGAGTTCATCTCAAACGACATCGGCGCTCAGGGGACCGTCTGCGGCGGCGGGCGCTATGACGGGCTCGTTTCCGAGCTCGGCGGACAGCAGGTGCCGGCGCTCGGCTTCGGGATGGGGCTTGAGCGGCTCATCATGACGATGGAAAGCTGCGGCTGCGAATTTGAAGCGCAAAAGACCTGCGACCTTTACATCGCTCCGATGGGCGAAACTGCTCGAAGAAAAGCCGCGCTGCTCGCCGACGCCGTGAGGCGCGAGGGGTATTCGGCCGAGACCGACCTTGTCGGCAGAGGGCTGAAGCCTCAGATGAGATATGCCGACAAGATCGGCGCAAAATACGTCTGCGTTTTGGGCGACAACGAGCTTGAGACCGGCGAGGCAAAGCTGAAAAATATGCGCACCGGCGAGGAGAAGCCGGTCGTGCTGACGGAATTTATAAGGACCTTCGCGGACGTGCTGCTCTCGGAGCTTTTTGACGGAGACTTTTCGGAGCAGCTCGGAAGCCTGCTCGAGGATCTGCCTGCGGCGGATACCTCGGACGTTTGAGCGGGGCGAAGCCCCGGGCCGGCGGCAGGCCGCCGGCCGCCCCCGCGCCCCGCAGGGGCGCGGGGTCCCGCAGCTTCGCAGCGGGAGGGCTTCGCCCGAGCGCCACGGCTGTGCTTTTCTCAAAAGGCGTGCCGAGGAGTCAAAAAAGCCGCAGGCATTTAAACGCACAATATTTAATAAGGAGCAACATATCATGGACACAATGGGAAAACTCAGAAGAACTCACTACTGCGGCGAGGTGCCGCTTGAACCCTGCGAGGTGGTGGTCTGCGGATTCGTTCAGAAGATACGCAACCTCGGAAACCTCATTTTCATCGATCTCAGAGACCGCACCGGCATCGTTCAGCTCGCTTTCGGAGACGATACCGACCGCGAAATATTTGACAAGGCGGCGACAGTAAGAAACGAATACGTTCTTATGGCCAGAGGAAACATCGCCCCGCGCGAAAGCGTCAACAAGGACATCGCCACCGGAACCGTCGAGATAAGGGTCACCGAGCTGAAAATCCTTTCAAAGGCTCAGACTACGCCGTTTGAGATATCTAACTCTGACAAGGTGAACGACGAGCTGAAGCTGAAATATCGCTATCTCGACCTGAGAAGCCAGAAGCTGACCAAAAATATCCTCATGCGGCACAAAATCGCCGAGGTCACAAGAAACTACTTCTATGAAAACGGCTTCATCGAGATCGAGACCCCGATGATGATGAAATCCACCCCCGAGGGCGCGCGCGACTATCTTGTTCCCTCAAGGATACACGACGGAAAATTCTACGCGCTGCCGCAGTCTCCGCAGATATATAAGCAGCTTTTGATGGTCGCGGGCTTCGACCGCTATATCCAGCTCGCCCGCTGCTTCCGCGACGAAGACTTAAGGGCCGACCGCCAGCCGGAATTCACTCAGATAGACCTTGAAATGTCGTTTGTTGACGAAGAGGATATCAGAACGATGGCCGAGGGCTGGATCAAGCGCCTCTTTAAAGAGGTAAAGGACATAGACATTAAGACCCCGCTGCCCCGCCTCACCTTTGCCGACGCTATGAACCGCTACGGCTCGGATAAGCCCGACACCCGCTTCGGCATGGAGATAACCGACATCACCGAGCTTGCAAAAAGCATCGAATTTCCCGTGTTCGCGGGCGCGATTTCCGACGGCGGCACCGTCAGGGCGATAGTCGCCAAAAACGCCGCCGCGACATACTCGCGAAAAGAAATCGACAAGCTGGTCGAGCACGCAAAGGGAATCGGCGCAAAGGGACTTTCATATATCCGCTGGTCCGAGGAGCAGCCTAACTGCTCGTTTGCGAAATTCCTCAAAGAGGGCGAGCTTGAAAAGCTGCTTTCGACCCTCGGCGCGGAAAAGGGCGACGTCGTTTTCATCGCGGCGGACCGCAAAAAAATCGTCTGCACCGTTTTGGGCGCTTTAAGAAACATGATCGCAAAGCGGCTCGATATCATTCCCGAGGACAAGTTCAACCTCGTCTGGATAGTCGAAATGCCATTCTTTGAATTCAACGACGACACCAAACAGTGGGAGGCCGCGCACCACCCCTTCACCATGCCTCTTGAAGAGTGCATACCGCTTTTGGACACCGACCCCGAAAACGTCCGCGCAACGGCGTTTGACCTCGTTCTGAACGGCACCGAGCTTTGCTCGGGCTCAATGAGGATCACCGACCCCGAGCTTCAGAACAGAATGTTTGAGGCGCTCGGGCTCACCGATGAAGAAATCGAGGCGAAATTCGGCTTCCTCGTTGACGCTTACAAATACGGCGCACCGCCGCACGGCGGCATGGGCCTCGGGCTCGACAGGATCTCGATGATCCTCTGCGGCGCCGACACCCTGCGCGACGTCATCGCTTTCCCGAAGGTCCAGAACGCCAGCGAGCTTATGAGCGGCTGCCCCTCGCCGGTGGACGAGAAGCAGCTAAAAGAACTGCATATTGCAACGATTCTCGACGACAAGGAATAAAGCAAAAGGACGGGGAAGCCCGTCCTTTTTTCAAACTTTCTCAAGCGTTCCGAGGTAATCCGCGTCTTTGAGGAGCTCGGCGAGCCTGCCCTCTTTTGCGCTTTTTCGACTGCTAATGAACCGCCCCGCCAAATTGCCCTTCACGCCATTCCAGAACGGGTTTCCCGCGTAAACAGCGTCGTAGATAGCGCCGCCGTCTTTTCGGCACTTGTCTAAAAGCGCAAGCGCCCTAAGATTCAGCTCCATCACCGAAGCTATATCCTTGGCCGTTCCGCCGCGATAGCAAAGGTCGTTTTCGATTCGTCTGAGGAATGACTGCGCGATGACCAAGAAAGCGCCATCGTCGGTCTTTTCATATGCTTCGAGCATAAGCTCGCCGTATAAAAGCGCCTTTTCGGTCTTTTCGGCATTTGTAAGGCTTTTGTCAAAGAAAACCGCACGCCCCAGCTTGTCGGCGGCAAAGCTGAAAAGCTCATACATATTGCGCCTCACCCAAAAGTAGTACTCGTCGGTATTCTTGGCAAAAAGCTGCTCGCTTTTCTGTTCGCAGGTCTGATACCAACTTGCAAACTTTGAGCGGTAAATTTCGAGGGCTTCGTCGGTATTTCCCTCGGCGTGAAGTATCTTTGCGCGCATATTCCATGCGCCGAGCCTTATTCCTTCGTCGCTACATCCGCTGAGTATCTTTTCGCAGATTCCGAGAAACTCCTCTTTATGTGAGAGAAGCACCTCGGGGTCGTTATCCGCCATATCCCCCGCGATAAACCACATATACCGCGACATCACGCGGCAATCGTTTGGGTATTTGGAGAAGGCTTCGGTTATTATCCTTTTCGCCTCCTCTTCCCCCGCCGACGTCCCCGACAAATGCTGCTTTGAAAATGCGCCGAGTATCTCCTCTATCTGCGCGTTTATCCGTTCGGCGTCATAGCCCATCAGCTCGTCGATTGACACCTCAAAATAATGCGCCAGAGGGAACAAAAGCGTTATGTCGGGAAGGCTCTCGCAGCGCTCCCACTTCGAGACCGCCGCAGTCGAAACGTTCATCGCCTCGGCAAGCTGCTCCTGCGTGATGTCTCGGTCGCGGCGCAGCCTCCTTATGTTTTCTCCGATTGTAATTTTCATATCCGGCACTCCTTTTATTAAGATAAACAAGCGCTTGTTTTCAATAACAATAATAACCCGCGTGGCGGCGTTTGTAAAGATAACGCTGCGCCACGCGGATAAACCGCAGGTTTAATTTTTATCTCTGCGCTTTACTTTATGCACCTTTCGACCCACTTTTTCCACCTCGGGTCGTCCTTGATGCTTTCTCATGTTTTACCTCAAAAATTTTATTCACCGGTGCGCTTTAATTTTACCATCGGTTTTTCGGCGAGTCAATTAACGATTTGTCGTTAAAAAATCAATCCTTCATTTACCTGCTAACGCCTGATTATTACAAAAAGTATAATCCCCGGAAAATTTTCAATAACCCCTTGACAACAGCTTTATTATGGTATATAATATACCACTGTAAAGCTGTTGTGCTTTACAATTAGCACGACATTTAGTGCCCCGACGGTTTGCGAAAGGATGATATTGTGTGGCAAAGGATCTTAAATTCGCTTCGCTTCTCGACATATACGGCGCGGTTCTGACCGACAAGCAGCGCGAAATGCTTGAGCTGTATTACAACGAGGATTTATCTCTTTCCGAGATCGCCGCAAACGAGGGCATTTCCCGTCAGGGAGTAAGAGACAGCATCAAACGCGGCGAGGAGACACTCACCGAGCTTGACGGAAAGATCGGCACGACCGCCGTTATCGAAAAATATGAGGCGCTTCTTGAGAAGGTCGTCAAAAAGTGCGACGAGATCATCTCGGACTGCCGCTCTTATACCACCACAAAAAGCGTCATCGAAAAACTTGAGGGCATAAAATCCGAAATTTCGGGAGAAACTGCCTGATAACTATATTTTTAAGGAGCAACCGCAATGGCTTTTGAAGGCTTGTCGGAAAAACTGAACAGCGTTTTTAAAAAACTTAAAAACCGCGGAAAGCTCTCCGAAGCGGACGTCAAGGCGAGTATGCGCGAGGTTAGGCTCGCGCTTTTGGAGGCCGACGTCAGCTATAAGGTCGTCAAGGACTTCGTCGCAAAGGTGACCGAGCGCTGCGTCGGCGCAGAGGTGCTTGAAAGCCTCACCCCCGCGCAGCAGGTCATAAAAATCGTCAACGAGGAGCTTATTTCGCTCATGGGCGAAAGCAACTCAAAGATAAACTTCCCCTCAAAGCCGCCCTGCGTAATTATGATGTGCGGGCTTCAGGGAAGCGGCAAGACCACCCACGCGGCAAAGCTGGCGAAATATTTTAAAGAGCGCGACCACCGGCCGCTGCTTGCGGCCTGCGACATTTACCGCCCCGCCGCCATCGAGCAGTTAAAAATCGTCGGCGAGCGAGCCGGAGTGCCGGTTTTTGAAATGGGGCAGACCGATCCCCGAAAGATCGCCGGCGCCGCCCTTAAACACGCCAAAGACTACGGCAACGACATTCTTATAATAGATACCGCCGGACGGCTTCAGATCGACGAGGAGCTGATGACCGAGCTTGAAGACATCAAAAAGGTCTCGGAGCCCTCGGAAATTATTCTCGTGGTGGACGCTATGACGGGTCAGGAAGCGGTCAACGTCGCAAAGACCTTTGACGAGCGCATAGGGATCGACAGCGTTATTTTGACAAAGCTCGATTCCGATACCCGAGGGGGAGCCGCGCTCTCGGTCCTCGCCGCGACCGGAAAGCCGATAAAATTCGTCGGCACCGGCGAAAAGCTCGACGAGTTTGAGGCTTTTCACCCCGAACGCATGGCTTCAAGAATACTCGGAATGGGCGACGTTCTCTCGCTCATCGAAAAGGCCCAGAACACCATCGACGAAAAGGAAGCCGAACGCCTTGCCGACAAAATGCAAAACGGCGGCTTCGATATGAACGACCTGCTCGACCAGATGAGGCAGATCAAAAAAATGGGCTCGCTGCGGTCGCTGCTTTCAATGATGCCCGGCTCGGGAAAGATCGACGAAAGCCAAATCGACGAAAAACAGGTGCCGAGGACCGAAGCCATCATTCTTTCGATGACCCCCGCCGAGCGCTCGAAGCCCTCGATAATAAACCCCGCAAGAAAGCGCAGGATAGCCGCCGGAAGCGGCACCAGAGTCGAGGACGTAAACAGGCTTTTAAAGCAGTTCGAGCAGATGCAAAAGCTGATGAAGCAGATGGGCATTACCGGCTCGGGCAGAAACGGCAAGGGCAAACGCAGAAAAATGCCCGCCCTGCCCAAGGAGCTCATGCAGGAGCTCAATAACATCAAGTAGGCTTGACGGCGCAAACGCGCAAGTCTTAATCTAAACTTTTCTAACCTTTATATTTTCCGACAGGAGGTGACTAACATGGCTGTTAAAATCAGACTGAGAAGAATCGGAGCTAAAAAAGAACCTTTCTACCGCATCGTCGTTGCCGACTCGCGTTATCCCCGCGACGGACGCTTTATCGAAGAGATAGGCTATTACGACCCCACTGCCGAGCCTGCCGTCCTTAAAGCCGACGCTGAGAAAGCCAAAAAGTGGATCGCGACCGGCGCCCAGCCGACCGATACCGTTAAGGCTCTCTTTAAAAAGAACGGTATACTTTAATTTTAAGCAGAAACCAGAAAGGATTTAAAACAAATGACTGAGCTTTTGAAAAACATCGCCGCAGGTCTCGTTGACGACAAGTCCGCAGTTGAGGTCTCGGTTGACGAGCCGAATGAAGAGGGCGTTATCGTCTATCACCTCCACGTCGCCCCCGACGATATGGGCAGAGTTATCGGCAAGCAGGGAAGGATCGCCAAGGCGATAAGAACCCTGATGCGCTCCGCCGCCGCCAAGGTCAATCAGGAGATCATGGTGGAGATCGACTAAAAAAGCGCGCGGCTCAATTTGCGTTGAGCCGCATATTTTTTTGTGAGGATTATGAAAAAATATCTCGAAATTGCAAAAGCCGTATCCGTTCACGGGATCAAAGGAGAGATCAACGCCCTCGCATGGTGCGACTCGCCCGAGATACTCTGCCGGCTGAAAAAACTTTATTCAAAGGACGGCGCGTCACGGTTTGAGGTCGAACGCGCAAGGCCGAAGGGCAGCGGCTCGGCGATAATCAAACTCAAAGGCGTCGATTCGCCCGAGGCCGCGCAGACCCTCAGAAACACCGTTTTTTACGCCGACAGAGAGGATATGCCGCTTCCCCGGGGAACATATTTTATCGCCGACCTGATCGGAATGGAGGTATTTTCTGATGGGGGCAAGCCCCTCGGAAAAATAACCGACGTTTTGGAGACCGGCGCAAACGACGTCTATGAGATAACCGACGGCGGCAAAAAATTCTATATTCCAGCGATACCCTCGGTGGTGCTCAGCACCGACGTCGAGGGCGGAAAAATGACGGTATACCCTATGGAGGGACTTTTTGATGAGAATTGACATCGCAACGCTTTTTCCGGATATCTGCGAGACCTACCTCGGGCAGAGCATCGTCGGCAGGGCTCGCGATAAGGGCGTTTTTGAGCTTTATTGCCACCAGATCCGCGATTACGCCTTTGACAAGCACCACCGCGTAGACGACACCCCCTATTCCGAAAGGCAGGGTATGCTTCTTTTGGCCGAGCCTATCTGGCAGTGCTACAAGGCGGTCGTCGGCGAAAGAACTCCCCATGTCATATATATGTCTCCCCGCGGAAAGACCCTCGACCAGAACAAGCTGAAACAGCTTGCCGCCGAGAAGCAGGACCTCTTTATCCTATGCGGGCATTACGAGGGCGTTGACCAGCGGGTGCTCGACAAACTTTGCGCCGAGGAGATATCTATCGGCGACTTCGTTCTCACCGGCGGCGAGCTGCCCGCAATGATTCTTGCCGACGGCGTGGTGCGGCTTCTTGACGGCACCCTCTCTCAGGAGGACTGCTTTGTTGACGAAAGCCATTACAGCGGATTGCTTGAATACCCCCAGTATACCAAGCCTCAGATTTGGCAGGATATGCAGGTGCCGGACGTGCTCATTTCGGGGCACCACGCGAATATAATGAAATGGCGGCGGCAAAAATCGCTTGAAGAAACATATTTGAGGCGGCCCGAGCTTCTTGAGACCGCTCCCCTCACCGACCAGGACCGCGCTTATCTCTCCGAGCTCAGGGCGAGATATGAAGATATGCCGCGGTTTTTAGAACAGAAATAAATTTGTTTTGGTCAATATGCTATTATATGCCAAAAACTATTTAGCAAAATGCACAATTTGCCGCCTCGAGATTTGGCACGCACTTGGCAAATGGCAGAAATTTGCCCCAAAATCCCGATTTCATCATATTTGTCCGTTGACTAAGCGCTCCAAAGTTTGTATACTAACAATCACGATATCCGATAAAAGTCAACTTAGAATTTCTTGAAACGGAGAGTAAGTTATGTTTGTTAGAGATGTAGTCGTAAAAAATCAGATTGGTCTTCATGCCCGCCCCGCTACCTTCTTCATCCAGAAAGCGAACGAATTCAAGTCCTCTATCTGGGTCGAAAAGGAAGAGCGCCGCGTTAACGGCAAAAGCCTTCTCGGCGTTTTGTCGCTCGGCATTATCGGAGGCACCGGCATTCGCATTATTGCCGACGGAGCCGACGAGGAAACCGCTGTTTCCAGCCTCGTATCTTTGGTAGACAGCGAATTCGCCGAGGAAGCAAGATAATTCTGAAAACATAAAACGACAAAATGAGAATGACAGACGGCTCGTTTTTTCGACGGGTCGTCTGTATTTTGTTGCTTTTTTACAGAAAACGGGCTTATTTTAACCGATAAATTTCCATGTTGGTGATTCTGTATAAAAAAAGCGTGCTTTTTTTGTTGTATTCACACTTTATTAACACATTGGCAAAAAAATAATGATATAATCTTTGAGTATAGATAAATAGCGCGTTTTAGCGGCGTTTTTGTCATCAAAAAGCCGGCAGCAAAACGGAAACAAAATTTATTTTGCAGGGAGTAAGATATATGCCTAACAGATTTTTCCAAGGTATTGTTCACCAGATGAGTGAGACCGTCGGCTGTGAGATCGGTGTTGTTGACGAGGGCGCCGTTGTTGTTGCGTGCAGCGATCTTTCAAAGATCGGCACCGCAAACGAATTCGTTTCGCTCGACCTTAACGAGACCTTCGACTATTTCGTGAGGGACGGTTACACCTATAAGCCGTTCGGAACAAAGGTCAAAAACGAGTACGCCGTTTTTGTCGAGGGGACCGACGAATCCGCCTATAAGACCGCTTCGATGCTTTGCGTCTCGCTTGCCAATCTCCAGCAGTTCTATGACGAAAAATACGACCGCACCAACTTCGTCAAAAACGTCGTGCTTGACAATATTCTGCCCGGAGACATCATGATCAAAGCGAGGGAGCTTCACTTCAACAACGAGGCTCACCGCGTCGTTTTGCTGATTAGAATAGTCTCGGCGAACGACGTTTCGGCTTTCGACGTCATTCAGAACCTCTTCCCCGACAAGAACAAGGACTTTGTTTTCACCACCTCCGAGACCGATATCGTTCTCATCAAGGAGGTAAGACAGGGCATTGAGCTTGCCGACCTTGAAAAGCTGGCGTTCTCAATCGCCGATACCCTTTCAAGCGAATTCTATACGAGAGTAAACGTCGGAATCGGCACCGTCGTCGATTCGGTGCGCGCTCTTGCGGTCTCGTTCAAAGAGGCTCAGATCGCCCTCGAGGTCGGAAAGGTGTTCGACACCGACAAGACCATCATCAGCTATGAAAACCTCGGCATAGCAAGGCTTATCTATCACCTGCCCACCACCCTTTGCGAGACTTTTTTGCGCGAAGTCTTCAAAAAAGGCTCGATAGAATCGCTCGATCAGGAGACGCTTTTCACCATTCAGAAGTTCTTTGAGAACAACCTCAACGTATCCGAGACCTCGCGCAAGCTGTTCGTTCACAGAAACACCCTCGTTTACCGCCTTGAAAAGATCAAGAAGCTGACGGGGCTCGATCTGCGCGAGTTTGACCATGCCATAATCTTCAAGATCGCGCTCATGGTCAAAAAATATCTCTCCTCCGAGCCGACCAAATACTGATTTCGCCTTATTTCCCGAAAGGAGACTGCTTCAACAAATGGTTGAATTCCGCAACGTTTCATATACATATCCGAACGGTCAGCACGCGCTCAGCCACGTCAACCTCAAAATCGAGGACAATGAGTTCGCCTTTGTGGTCGGCGCAAACGGCGCCGGAAAATCCACGCTTATAAAGCTCATTCTCCGCGAGCTGAATGCCACCGAGGGCGAAGTTATCGTCAACGGCTTTAACCTTTCAAAGATGAAACAGAGAAAGATCCCGAAACTGCGCCGCACTATCGGCGTGGTTTTTCAGGATTTCAGACTTATTCCGAACATGACCGTTTATGACAACGTGGCTTTCGCCCTCAGAGTCATCGACGCGCCGACAAAATATATCCGCTCGCGGGTGCCTTATGTCATAAGCCTTGTCGGGCTGACCGCAAAGGCAAAATCCTATCCGAACGACCTTTCGGGAGGAGAACAGCAGCGCGTTGCCCTTGCGAGGGCGCTTGTGAACGACCCGCAGCTCATCATCGCCGACGAGCCGACCGGAAACGTCGACCCCGCAAGGAGCTTTGAGATCGTCGATCTTCTGAAAGCCATAAACGAGTGCGGCACCACCGTTATGATGGTAACGCACCAGCACGAGCTCGTCAGATATTTCGGCGGCAGGATAATAAACATCAACACCGGCGCCATTGTTTTTGACGAGATAATCGCAGGCTCGGCCGCTTTGGACGACGAAACGGAGGGCGGCGAATGAGACTTAACAGCTTCAAATATCTTGTAAAACAGGGGTTTTCGGGCCTGTGGTTCAACAGGGTCAATTCGTTTGCCTCGCTTTGCGTAATGACGATATCTCTTTTAATGGTCGGAATTTCGGTGCTCGTCAGCTTTAACGTCACCAAAATGATCGGAGCTATCGAAAGCCGCAACGAGGTCATCGTCGTTATTAAGGACGGCACCCCCGAAAACAATATCACCCTTTTGGGAAGCCAGCTTTCCTCGAACCCGAACGTCTTTGAGGTCAACTATTACTCCCGCGACGAGGCTTTGGCCGGAATGCAGGAGGGCATGACCGAGGACGAAAAAAGCCTTTTCCAGTTTATGAGCGAAAACCCGCTGCCCGACTGCTATCGCATAAGAGTGAGCGATATAGACAAGCTGTCGGACACCGTAAATCAGATTCAGCAGCTTGAATTCGTCGAGCAGGTGCAGTCGCCCAACGACTTTGCAAACATTCTCACAAGCATAAGAAACGTAAGCGCGATACTATTCTCGGCGGTAACGCTGTCGCTTATAATCGTCTGCTTCGTTATCATATCCAACTCAACAAGGGCGAGCGTTTATGCGCGGCGCCGCGAAATAAGCATAATGCGCTATGTCGGCGCGTCAAAATCCTTCGTCGAGATACCCTTCTTCGTCGAGGGCTTGGTCATCGGCGTGGTTTCCGCCGCAATAGCCTTCGGGCTGACATGGTTTGCCTATTCGGAAATTTTCAGTATGTTCACTACCGACATGAATATGCTCTCGATATTCGGACTTACCGCGATAATACCGTTTGAATCTATCGCGGTGAGGATAGCGATCGCATATGTTTTGGTCGGGATCATTCTAAGCGCGGTCGGCACAGTTATCTCAACACGCAAACACCTTAAAGCGTGATACTCGGAAAGGAGTCAGCTTTGAAATTCAGAAAATTCCTAAAACCGCTTTTCTCAATAATGACAGCCTCCGCCATCGCCCTTTCGGTGATGACCTGCGCGGGCCCGCTTTCGGTGACCGTTGAGGCCGACGAGCAGGAAGAGCTTGAAAAACAGCTCAAAGACTTTGCCAAAAAGCGCGAAGAGACCGAAGCGAAGATAAAAGAGACAAAAAAGGATATTTCAAAGGAAAAGGAAAATCAGGAGGCTATCTCGGAGCAGATAGAGACCACCGAGGAATATATCCGCGTGCTCGTCGAGCTTATCCATGAAATTCAAGATGAGATCGACGCCCTTGAAGACGAGATCGGCGCACTTGAGGGCGACATCGAGATCCAAAAGGCTAAAATTCAGAACAAGCGCGAGGAGATCGACGAGAACATAAAAATTTATGAGCGCCAGCTTCGGGCAATGTATCTTTCGGGGAACGACTCTGTCGCCTCGATAGTTTTGGGAGCGACGGATTTTTTCGACCTTTTGATGAAAATCGAACTGATAAAGCGCGTCAGCGGATATAACAACGACGTTATCCAAACGCTTCTTGACATTAAGGCGGAATATGAAGCCGCGCAGCTCGACCTTGAAAATCAGGTCGCCTCGCTTGAGGAGCTCGTTGAGATAAACGAGGAGAAAAAGGCCGAGCAGGAGGCTCACAAGGCCGACTGGGACGAAAAATTGGCCGAGCTTCAGGAGCTTTATTCCGAATCGTCGGCGGCTATAAGCGAGCTGAAGGAGCTTCAGAACGGCTATGAAGAAGACGCCGAATTCTATGAAAAGCAGGAAAAGGAACTCGACGAGAAGATAAAGGAACTGATACGCCAAAAGGCGCGCGCAAACTATATGGGCGACCTTGAAGAGGGAACCTTCCTTTGGCCGCTGCCGGGATATTACACCATAACCTCGGGCTACGGCAGCCGCTGGGGCACCACCCACCGCGGAATAGACATCTCGGGCTCAAACGTTATGGGCGCCGATATCACCGCGGCAAACTCGGGCGAGGTAATATTCGTTTACAACGGCTGCTCGCATAACTACGGCAAAAAATCCTCGAAATTCTGCCACTGCGGAGGCGGCTTCGGCAACTATTGCATAATCGACCACGGCGGCGGATATCAGACCGTTTACGGCCACGCGACAAAGATCACCGTCAAAGAGGGACAGATGGTCAAGACCGGAGACGTTATCGGAACCGTCGGCTCTACCGGAGATTCGACCGGCGCTCATCTTCACTTTGAGGTCAGGATCGACGGCGAAAGGGTCGATCCGCAGGGCTCTAAGGTAAATCTCATTAAATATTAGGACTGGGATAAATGAACCGAAAAATACCCCTTGGGCTGACGATAGCTTTAATGGCCATCGCCGCCGCGATCACCTTCATAATATCCACAAGCTATTCAATGAGCATCTTCAATAAACTTGTCGCCGATGTTCAGCAGCGAGCCGAAATGTATCAGAAGCTCGAACAGATCGACGCGTATGTGCGCCAGTATTATGACGGCACAATCGACGAGGATAAGCTCATCGAAGCCCTTGCGAACGGCTATATCTCGATACTTGAGGACGCCGACGCAAGATATCTCACGGCTCGGGAATATTCCCTTTACCGCGAGGCTCAAAGCGGCACGCACATCGGAATCGGCGTTTATACATATGAGGACGGCGGATATCCCGCAGTCAGGCAGGTGCTTTCAAACAGCCCCGCCTCCGCCGCGGGTATCTCGGTCGGCGAAAGCATCGTTGAGATAAACGGTCAAAGCGCCCTCGACCTCGGATATGACGCCGCCGAATCGCTTCTGCGCTCAAATTCGGGCACTCAGCTCGAGCTGACCGTCAGGTCCTCGGGCGAGGACCGCACCGTCATCGTCTCCACAACTCAGATGAACATCGCCACCGTCGAATCCACCCTTTACGGAAACGTCGGCAGGCTGAAAATAAGCGGCTTCAGCGAGAAGACGTTCCAGCAGTTCTCGGCGGCTTATTCGTCGTTCAGCTCTCAGGGGATAAAGGGGCTCATCATCGACCTGCGAAACAACGACAGCGAGCTTTTCGACCCTGCAGTAAACATTCTCAGCGCGATTTTGCCCTCGGGTTCAAACACCGCGATAAAAATCGACCGTAGCGGCGCAGAATCGGTCTATGAAAAAGCGGTCGGCTCGATGACGATAAATTTACCCATCTGCGTTATAGTGAATTCTCGCACCTCAGGCCCCGCCGAGCTTTTTGCCGCAGCTCTTAAAGATTATCTCGGAGCGTCGGTGGTCGGCGCAGGCACCTCGGGCAACGCCGATCTGTTTGAATCCTATCCGCTTTACGACGGCACCGCGATAGTTCTTCCGACGGCTACGCTTCGCACCGACAATATCGAGATAAGCGGCGTCGGGATAAAGCCCGACTATGAAGCCGCGACGGCTTTTGACGACACCGACGAGCAGCTTGCGCTTCTGAACGAAAACGACGACCCCGCCCTGAAGCGCGCGCTCGAAATTGTCACCAGCCTGATACCGGCGGAATAAAAAGCATAAAATAGGCTTCCCTAAAAGCCTCTCAATAAGAAAATAATGCCGCATAGTCGCAAAAAGCCGCCAACAAAAAAGTCGGCGGCTTTGTCAGATTATGCGGGTTTGTTTTTTAAAGAGGGGCTGAGGAAGCCTTTTTTTGACGCCTTTTTACTGAGCGTTCATGCCGTCGGTATCTATTCCGAGCGAGGCAAGCCACGCTTCAAGGTCTTCTATCTCCTCCCACTCGACCACTTCGGTCTCATCGTCCTCTGAATCGGGCTCGGGCGCTTCGGTAGACGGCTTCTCGGTGGAAGATTCGGAAGGCGCGGTGCTTGAGGAGGTCGGCGCGGTGGTCGAAACGGTGGTCGGCTCGGTCGTCTCCTCGGGCGCAGAGGTGCTTTCGGGGGCTTCCGAAGCGGAAGATTCGGTAGAAGCCGGTGTCGGCTCGCTTAATGTTGCGGGGGGCAGAGTTTCGGCCGCTGTCGGAAGCGTTTCGCCCAAGACGTCCTCGGACACGATTGAGGGCAGGCTCTCGCCCGCGGGGTCCGACGATTCAAGGGGTTCGCCGCCCGCCGGGCCGCAAGCCGAAAAGGCCGTTAAAACCGCCAGCAGCGCTGCTAATAAAACTGCTCTTTTCATATTTTTTCCTTTCAACTATCGCACGGCAAAAAATACTCCGCCGAGACACGACGGAGACTTTTTATTGAATCAGCCGTTCAGCTTTTTCGCAAGCTGAGACTTCTTTCTCGCCGCGGTGTTCTTGTGCAAAATTCCCTTGGCGCAAGCCTGATCGACCTTCTTGATAGCTGCTCTTACCGCTGCTTCCTTTTCAGCCGGTTCTGCGGCGTCTGCCTTCTTTATCGAGGTTTTGAGAGAACTTTTTATCATCTTGTTGCGGAGAGTTTTGGTTTCGATAACTCTTACTCTTTTCTTTGCGGACTTAATGTTTGCCAATTAAGACACCTCCTTCTCTTAATCACCCGTCAGGGTATGAAATCCACTTATTTGGATAAGCTAATTGCATGACTGAGAGAAAATGCAACAAGGGCAATGACTCCTTGCTTATTCAACAAGTATCAACAACTAATATATCACCTCGTTTCAAAAAAAGCAAGCCTTTTTTCAAATTTTTCTCAACAATTTTAAAAATTGTTTTAAAGGAGCATGATTTTATGGATTTTGCCGGCAAAAGAACCGATCTCGCCTCGGAAAGCGCGCAGTCGGTCTCGTCCGAGGGCGGTCTTCCCGAGGGGATAAGCGTCAATGTGCGAAAAACCTCCGCGTTTGAGATAACCGAAATATCCGTCGATTCGGAGGATGCCGCAAAAAGGATCGGAAAGCCGAGGGGCAGATATGTCACCCTTGAGACCGAGGCGCGAATTGAGCGAAGACCCGAAAATTTCGAGCAGTGCGTTTATGACCTCGCCGACGAGATAAGCGCGATGATAGATTCGCCTGAAAGCGTTTTGGTCGTCGGGCTCGGAAACGAGGATATCACCCCCGACAGCCTCGGCCCGAGGACCGCCGCGCATATTTTTGCGACAAGGCATATAAAATCAAACGCCCCGCAGCTTATGAGCGCGGATTTGGGCGAGGTCTGCGCGATAACCCCCGGGGTTATGGGGCAGACGGGAATAGAAGCCTCGGAGATAGTCAAAACCGTCTGCGACGCGATAAAGCCCTCGGCAGTCATCGCGGTTGACGCCCTCGCCTGCTCGGAGCTTTCGCACCTCGGAAAAACCGTGCAGCTTTCAAACAGCGGCATCTCCCCGGGAAGCGGCGTGATGAATTCGCGAAAAGAGCTTTCAAGCGAGCTTTTGGGCGTTCCCTGCATAGCAGTCGGGGTGCCGACTATCGCCGACCTCAGCCAAAACGGCGAAACGCTGATGGTCACCCCGCGCTCGGTAGATAAAATGGTCGGCAGCTCGGCTCAGATCATCTCGGCCGCGATAAACCTTGCTTTGCACCGCGGAATGACCCTTGAAGAGATAATCAGCCTGACATCATGAGCACCAAACAGGGAACATTTTTAAAAAAAGTCTTGACAATCAGCCCCGAGGGCGCTACACTATAACATGAAATAAATTTGACAGGAGGTTGTTCACAAATGATTTACGAAAAGGTTAAGAAAATTATAGCCGAGCAGCTCGATATCGACGCAGACAGCATAAGCTATGAGTCGTCGATCACAGACGATCTCGGGGCGGACTCTTTGGACGTTGTAGATCTTGTAATGTCGTTTGAGGACGAGTTCGGAGTTGAGATCCCCGACGACGCAGTCGAGAATATCCGCACCGTTTCCGATGTTGTTAAATATCTGGAAGATAACCAGTGACCCTTTTTCGCCCCGACATATCTCGGGGCGATTTGTTTTTCAAAAAAATTTTTTCCGAGCTATTGACAAATCGCAAAAGCGGAGTTATAATTTTGATATCTTAAACCGTTGAAGCGGAAGTAAAGGCGAAAAAGTCCGCACAGAGAGCCCGGGCTGATGAGAACCGGGTCGAAAACATTTCGTCAAATGGACCGCCGAGGGCGCAGTCAAAGGCTTTGGCCGAGTATTCTGCGACGTTTGGCATACGTTAGTTGCCGGGGGCATGAAGTGCCTCGCAGAGCGCGCCGTTTTTTCGGCGAATCAAGGTGGCAACGCGGATAGCAGGCTATTCGTCCTTGACAGACTTTCTGTCCGGGGCGTTTCTTTTTATATCCCCGAACTAAATATTCAGGAGGCTTCGATGAAATTTACACCCGACATTGAAACAGTAAAAGAGATCGCCGCAAAAAAGCAGTATAAGGTCTGCCCAGTTTCCTGCGAGCTTCTTTCAGACAGCTTTACCCCGATAGAGATACTCCGCATTTTAAAGACCCTCTCGAACCACTGCTATCTGCTCGAATCGGTCGAGGGAAAGGAAAAGTGGGGGCGTTATACCTTTCTCGGCTATGACCCGAAAATGGAGATAACCTATTCGGGCGGAGTGCTTTCGGCGGGCGGCAGAAAATTTGAGACCAAAGACCCCGCCTCGGTGATAAGAGACATTCTAAAAGAGTATAAAAGCCCGAAGATCAAGGGGCTGCCGCCTTTCACCGGCGGGCTCGTCGGATATTTCGCTTACGACTATTTCGGAGACGTCGAGCCGGCGGCGCACGTCGATGTTTCGGACGAGGAGGATTTCAGAGACCTCGACCTCATGCTTTTCGACAGGGTCATCGCCTTTGACAATTTCCGTCAAAAGCTGATACTTATAACGAACATCTCTCTTGACGACGCCGAAAAAGCCTATGAAAACGCCGAGCGGCAGCTTGAAGCCCTTTCGGAGCTTTTGAAAACTAAGCGCGGGAACATTCCCGAGGAGCGCGGAGGCAGGCTTTTGAGCGAGGTCGTGCCGCTTTTCAAAAGAGAGGCTTACTGCTCGATGGTCGAGCGCGCAAAACACTATATCCGCGAGGGAGACATTTTCCAGATAGTCCTCTCAAACCGCCTCAGCGCAAAATTCGAGGGCAGCCTTCTCGGCACATACCGAATTCTTCGGACGATTAACCCCTCGCCCTATATGTTTTATCTCTGCGGCACCGACGTTGAGGTCGCGGGGGCATCGCCCGAAACGCTCGTAAAGCTCGAAAACGGAGTGCTGCACACATTCCCTCTTGCCGGCACAAGACCCCGGGGCAAGACCGAGGCCGAGGACGCCGCGCTTGAGGCCGAGCTTTTAAAAGACGAAAAAGAGCTTGCCGAGCACAATATGCTCGTCGATCTCGGAAGAAACGACCTCGGAAAAATCAGCCGCTTCGGCACCGTCGAGGTCGAAAAATATCACTCTATCGAGCGCTATTCTCACGTTATGCACATCGGCTCGACCGTCAGGGGAGAAATCGACAGCGAAAAATTCGACGCGCTCGACGCCGTCGGAGCGGTGCTGCCGGCGGGCACTCTTTCGGGCGCGCCGAAAATAAGGGCGTGCCAGCTTATCGGCGAGCTTGAAAACAACAAGCGCGGCATCTATGGCGGGGCGATAGGATATATCGACTTCACCGGAAACCTCGACACCTGCATAGCGATACGGATAGCCTATAAGAAAAACGGCAAGGTGTTCGTGCGCTCGGGTGCGGGGATAGTCGCTGATTCTGTACCCGAAAAGGAATTCGAGGAGTGCCTCAACAAGGCGGCGGCCGTTCTGAGCGCGCTTAAACAGGCTGAGGAGGCGGAGCTATGATTCTTCTTATCGACAACTATGACAGCTTTTCATATAACCTTTATCAGATGATCGGAGCAATAGAGCCGGATATCCGCGTTATACGAAACGACGAGCTCAGCATTTCTCAGATAGCGGCGCTGAAGCCCTCGCGCATTATCCTCTCGCCCGGCCCCGGAAGACCCGAGGACGCGGGAGTTACCCAAGAGGTCGCCGCAACGGTATCTAAAACCGTGCCGACGCTCGGGGTCTGCCTCGGTCATCAGGCGATATGTCAGGCTTACGGCGCAACGGTCACCTATGCTTCAAGGCTTATGCACGGCAAACAGTCCGAGGTCAGGTTCGACCCCGACTGCCCGCTGTTCAAGGGGCTTCCCGAAAAAGCGCTTGTGGCAAGATATCACTCTCTTGCCGCCGACCCGAAGACCGTTCCCGACTGCCTTAAAATCACCGCCGTCACCGACGAGGGCGAGATAATGGCGGCTCAGCACAAAGACTTTCCCATCTTCGGCGTGCAGTTTCACCCCGAAAGCATCATGACCCCCGACGGCAAAAAGATGCTCGAAAACTTTATCTTCAGCCTATGATAAAGCGAATAGATAAAAAAGAGGCTTCGATCGCCGACTTTGCAAAAAAGCGGCAGCGCCTCAGCCCGACCCTTTCAAGCGGCGGAGATTTTTTGAACCGCCTTTTCAAATCAGATATTCTGCTCGCCTCTTTCGACGATGAGCTAAACGGGCTTTTTGCTTTCACTGTGATGCCGAACGACTGCTATATCGAATGTATGGCGGCGCTTTCGGACCGCCCCGAGGCGTTTTCCGAGGTCTTAGACTGCCTCAAAGCCCGCTTTAAGGGCTTCACCTCGGATTGGGTGGTAAACCCCCGCCACGAAGCCGCAAATTCGGCTCTTTCGGCAAGCGGCGCCGAGGCTTTCTCGCCGCTTTTCGGATATATCCTTGAAAGCCCGAAAACATTCCCCGAGGATAAAAGAATAAAGCCTCTTTCCGAAAAAACCGCGCCCGAGTATATTTTGAGGCACCCGACCGACTGCTACTGGACGGCGCAAAGGGTCATAAAGTCCGAAAACTTCAAGGTCTTCACCGCCTTTTGCGAAGAAAAGTTGGCGGGATATATCGACGTTCGCGTCGGAAAAGATATGAGCGAGCCGTATGATTTAAACGTCTTTGAGGGCTTCGGGAGCAAGGGTCTTAAAGAAGCGCTTTTAAAGGCCGCGGTGACGGCGGCAGGGTCGCCGGTTTTCATGATGACCGAGGGCGAAAGCGAGGAGCTTTCCGCTCTCAGCGCGGCGGGGTTTATACCTAAACCCGAGACCGACAATATCACCTATCGCATTGAGTTTTAATACATAATTATTATATCAGGAGGAATTAACATGATCAAAGAAGCAATCGCAAAAATCGTAACGAAGCAGGACCTCAGCTATGACGAGGCGTACGGAGTTATGATGGAAATCATGAAGGGCGAGACTACGCCGACCCAGAACGCGGCGTTTTTGGCCGCGCTTTCAACAAAAAGCACCAAGGCCGAGACTATCGACGAGATAGCCGGCTGCGCCGCCGCGATGAGAGACAACGCGCTCAAGGTCGATACCGACGGCTTGGAGCTTTTGGAGATAGTCGGCACCGGAGGAGACAACGCGGGATCGATAAATATTTCCACCACTGCGGCGATAATCACCGCCTCGGCCGGAATTAAGGTAGCAAAGCACGGCAACCGCGCTGCAAGCTCGAAATGCGGCGCCGCCGACTGCCTTGAAGCCCTCGGGGTCAACATCGACCTCGCGCCCGAAAAGTGCAGAGAGCTGCTCGAAAAAATCGGCATTTGCTTCTTCTTCGCGCAAAAATATCACCCCTCGATGAAATACGTCGGCGCTATCCGCCGCGAGCTCGGCTTCAGAACAGTTTTCAACATCTTGGGCCCGCTGACCAACCCCGCTCACCCGAAGCTCCAGCTTCTCGGAGTTTACGACGAATCCCTCTGCGAGCCGCTCGCTAAGGTTTTGATGAGCCTCGGCGTCAAGCGCGGAATGGTCGTTTACGGTCAGGATAAGCTGGACGAGATATCCTTAAGCTCAAAAACCACCGTCTGCGAGTTCAAGGACGATATGTATAAAACCTATGTCATAAGCCCCGAGGAATTCGGCTTTAAGACCTGCAAAAAATCCGACCTCGCCGGCGGCACCCCAGAGGAAAACGCCGCCATCACCCGCGCTATTCTCTTGGGCGAGGAGCACGGCGCAAAGAGAAACGCGGTGCTCATGAACGCAGGCGCGGCTATTTACATCGGCAAAAAGGCCGAAAGCGTCGCCGAGGGAATAAAGCTCGCAGCTCAGCTTGTCGATTCGGGAGCGGCCGCGAAAAAGCTCGACGAGTTCATCGCCGCTTCAAAAGCCTGATATGAATATTCTTGAAGTTTTAGCCGAAAGCGCAAGGCTGCGCGTTGAGGAAAGCGAGCGGCAGCTTTCAAAAAAAGACGCCGAAAGGGCCGCTTTGGCGCTTCCGAGGCTCGAGTTCGAGTTTGAGCGGGCGCTCAAAAAGGACGGTATGTCCTTTATCTGCGAATGCAAAAAAGCGTCGCCGTCAAAGGGGCTCATCTCGCCCGATTTTCCCTATCTTGAAATAGCAAGGGATTATCAGCTTGCGGGCGCCGACGCGATATCCGTTCTGACCGAGCCGACGAAATTTTTAGGCAGCGGCGAATACCTCCGCGAAATAGCGAAAAGCGTTCAGATCCCCTGCCTGCGCAAGGATTTCACCGTTGACGACTATATGATCTTTGAGGCGAGGATTTTGGGCGCAAGCGCGGTGCTTTTGATATGCTCGATTCTCGAGCCGGAAAGGATAAAGGACTATATCGCGGTCTGCGATACGCTCGGACTTTCGGCGCTCGTCGAGGCTCATACCGAGCGCGAGGTGGAGACCGCCCTTAAATGCGGGGCGAGGGTCGTCGGAGTAAACAACCGAAACCTCGGCGACTTCTCGGTAAATCAGGAAAACAGCGGGCGTTTAAGAAGCCTCGTGCCGAAAGACAGGGTGTTCGTCTCGGAAAGCGGGGTCTTTAAAAGAGAGGACATAAAGAGGCTCGAAGATATCGGCGCTGACGCCGTTTTGGTCGGAGAAGCCCTTATGCGGGCGGAGAACAGGGTCGAAAAGCTGCGGGAGCTGAGGGGAACATGACAAAGATAAAATTCTGCGGCATAAGAAGCCCCGAGACCGCCGAGATCATCAACGAGATAAGACCCGATTTCGTCGGATTTGTTCTTGCGCCTAAGTTTTGGCGCTGCATAGACCGCGAAACGCTTGGGCTTCTTTGCCGAAAAATCGACCGCGATATCCCGAGGGTAGGAGTTTTCGTCGATAACCCCTTTGACGAGGCGGCGGAGCTTTTAAAAAGCGGGATAATAGACTATGCGCAGCTTCACGGAAGCGAGGACGAGCGATTTATCGAAAGGCTTCAAAAAGCCGGGGGAAAAGTCATCAAAGCCTTTAAAATAGCCTCTTTGAGCGACGCCGAAAGGGCGCTTTTGTCGCCCGCCGACTATGTTCTTTTGGACTCGGGCACCGGAAGCGGCGAGCTTTTCGACTGGTCGTTTGCAAAACGCTTCGGGCGAGAATTCTTTCTTGCGGGAGGGCTTTGCCCCGAAAACGCCGCCGAAGCGGTCAAAACCTGCCGCCCGTTCGCGCTCGACGTAAGCTCGGGCATCGAAACAAACGGCGCAAAAGACCCCGATAAAATGCGGCGCTTCGCAGAAGCCGTCCGCAGCACACAAATATAAAGGAGAGATCGTTATGTCAAATCCGAAAGGGCGTTTCGGAATCCACGGCGGACAGTATATACCAGAAACGCTTATGAACGCCGTTATCGAGCTTGAGGCGGCCTATAACAAATATAAGGACGACCCCGAATTCGTCGGCGAGCTGAACGCTCTGCTCAACGAATACGCGGGCAGACCCTCGCGGCTTTATTACGCCGAAAAAATGACCCGCGACCTCGGCGGAGCGAAGATATATTTAAAGCGCGAGGATTTAAACCACACCGGCGCGCATAAAATCAACAATGTTCTCGGGCAGGCGCTTTTGGCAAAGAAGATGGGCAAAACCCGCCTTATCGCCGAAACAGGCGCAGGTCAGCACGGCGTTGCGACCGCGACCGCGGCGGCTCTTTTGGGAATGGAGTGCGTCGTTTTCATGGGAGAAGAGGACACAAAGCGGCAGGCCCTTAACGTCTATCGCATGAGGCTTTTGGGGGCGGAGGTAATTCCGGTCAAAACCGGCACAGCAACGCTTAAAGACGCCGTCAGCGAGGCCATGCGCGAGTGGACAAAGCGCATTTCGGACACTCACTATTGCCTCGGCTCGGTCATGGGACCTCACCCTTTCCCGACGATAGTCAGGGATTTTCAGGCGGTAATCTCAAAAGAAATAAAGGAGCAGCTTCTTGAAAAAGAGGGAAAGCTGCCCGACGCGGTTATCGCCTGCGTCGGCGGCGGCTCGAATGCGATAGGCAGCTTCTATAACTTCATAAACGACGAAAGCGTGGCGCTTATCGGCTGCGAGGCCGCGGGGCGCGGAGTTGACACCTTTGAGACCGCCGCTACCATCGCGACGGGAAAGCTCGGAATTTTCCACGGTATGAAGTCTTATTTCTGCCAGGACGAATTCGGGCAGATAGCGCCGGTCTACTCCATCTCGGCGGGGCTTGACTATCCCGGCGTCGGGCCCGAGCACGCTCATCTTCACGATATCGGCCGGGCGCAGTATGTTCCGATAACCGACGACGAGGCCGTCGAGGCGTTTGAATACCTTGCGAAGACCGAGGGGATAATCCCCGCGATAGAATCGGCTCACGCGGTCGCATACGCCATGAAGACAGCTCCGAAAATGGAAAAGGACAAAATCATCGTCGTGACCCTCTCGGGCAGGGGCGACAAGGACTGCGCGGCAATTGCAAGATACAGAGGTGAAGATATAAATGAATAGGATAAAAGACGCTTTTTCGCACGGAAAGGCATTTATACCCTTTATAACCTGCGGCGACCCCGACCTTGAGACCACCGCGAAAGTCGTTCGCGAGGCGGTAAAAAACGGTGCCGACTTAATCGAGCTCGGCATACCC
Organism: uncultured Clostridia bacterium; assembly: GCA_947623585.1. Lineage (GTDB taxonomy): Bacteria > Bacillota > Clostridia > Oscillospirales > Ruminococcaceae > Faeciplasma. Next base: position 112,762 of record CANQHA010000006.1, read on the forward strand.
TTTTCGGACCCGACCGCCGAGGGGCCGGTCATTCAGGGCGCAAATATCCGCGCTTTGGCGGGAGGAGTTACTACCGACAAGGTGTTTGACCTTGTTAAAGACCTTCGCGGCGACGTTAAAATCCCGCTGGTGTTCATGACCTATGCCAACGTTGTTTTCAGCTATGGCGCCGAGAGGTTCATCTCGACCTGCAAAGAGGTCGGGATCGACGGAATAATTCTCCCCGACCTGCCCTATGAGGAAAGAGAGGAGTTCGAGCCGGTCTGCCAAAAATACGGCGTCGCGCTCATTCCGCTCATCGCTCCGACCTCGGAAAATCGCATTGCGATGATTGCAAAGGCCGCCGAGGGCTTTATCTACGTTGTTTCAAGCCTCGGCGTGACCGGCGAGCGAAAGGAAATCACGACCGATATCGGCGCAATAGTTAAGGTGATCCGTGAAAACACCGACGTCCCCTGCGCGGTCGGTTTCGGAATATCTACCCCCGAGCAGGCGAAAAAAATGTCCGCCCTCTCGGACGGCGCGATAGTCGGCTCGGCAATAATCAAAATCATCGAAAAACACGGCAAAGACGCCGCGCCTTACGTCGGGGAATATGTTAAGTCGATGAAAGACGCGATGTGAAGCCTTAGGAGGCTCCCATGGATTTTCTTGAAAACTACTATCAAAACTACGACGAGGACGGCAGACTGCTTTCGCAGCACGGTCAGGTCGAGTATATCACCACCCAGAAGTACATACACGAGTATCTTCGCTCGGGCTCGGTGCTTGAAGTCGGCGCGGGCACCGGCAGATACAGCGTAGCGCTCGCAAAGGAGGGCTTTGAGGTCACTGCGGTCGAGCTTGTCTCTCACAACCTTGAAATTCTTCGCCAAAAGCTCGACGGCAGCGAAAAAATCACCGTCTTGCAGGGAAACGCGCTCGATCTGTCCGCGTTTTCGGACAATTCGTTTGACATGACGCTGCTTCTGGGACCGATGTATCACCTCTATTCAAAAGAGGATAAAATATGCGCGCTGTCGGAGGCGGTTCGGGTCACGAAGCCGAGGGGGTATATTCTCGTTGCCTACTGCATGAACGAGCCGACGGTCATACAATATGTCTTCGGGCTGAACAAGCTGCACGAGGTGATGGAGCTTAAAATGCTCACGCCGGACTGGCACTGCGTGAGCGAGCCGAGGGAGATTTTTGAGCTTGTCCGCACCGAGGACATAGCCGAGCTTGACGCGGAGGTTCCCGTGAGACGGGTCAAATTGGTGGCCACGGACGGCGCGACAAACTATAAGCGGGAATACATCGACGCCATGGACAAAGAGACCTTTGCAAAGTGGGTAGAGTATCACCTCGCGACCTGCGAGCGGCAGGACCTCATCGGCGCTTCGCACCATACGCTGGATATTTTGCGGAAGAGAGAATGAAAGAGGACAAAAGGGAGCTGTTGCGGAGGAATCCGAGCAAATCAGGGGCTTACAGCAATTACTTGCTTTCTGCGGAGCTTGAACAGCCGCTAAAAAGGTATCCATATTTTCCTCTGCTGGAAAATATGGATGCTATCGGGAGTCACCCCACCCCCCGCTATGGTGCCTGCGGGCTGGGATAAATGAAGAGGCCCCCTCCCCTCGAGGGGCGGGGGCATTGCCATGTAGTGCTTCACTACAAAACTTTGACGGGGTGGGGTGATTTAAAATAGCATGAAATCACTCCCTCGAAAGAGGGAGCGATTGAATACCTTTAAAGCAGTTGCTCCGACTTGCGTCAAAAGTTCAATGGCAACAAAACCCGCTCATGTTGCCCTCAAGGATCGGGGACCCCTCCCCCCAAAAAATTTTCTCCCCACCCCTTGACAAAATCTCGGCGCTGTGCTATACTTCAATTAACATTTAAGTTAAATGTTAAGCGTTAGCGGCCAAAAGCCGCAAAAAGGAGTGATGAAATGGGCTTGCAAAACACTTTGCGGGCGCTTGCCGACCCGACCCGCCGCGAGATCCTCGACCTTTTAAAAGGCGGCGCGCTTTCGGCGGGAGAGATCAGTGAGAGGTTTCAAATCAGCGCCGCGGCGATATCGCGGCATCTTTCGGTGCTGAAGGACGCCGACCTGATACGCGACCGCAGAGAGGGGAAGTTCATTTTTTATGAGCTCAACGCCTCGGTTTTGGAAGAAATAATTCTCTGGATAAAAAATTTGGGAGGTAATGAAAATGATTAAAAAATATCTGCCTACGCTTATAATCACCGCGCTGCTCACCGTTTTGCCGATAGCTTTTGGGCTCTTTTTGTGGAGCAGGCTGCCCGACCCGATGCCCTCGCACTTCAATTCTGCGGGCGAGGCAGACGGCTTTACGTCAAAGGCGTTTGTCGTCTTTGCGCTGCCCGCGGCGATGCTTTTGGTGCATATTGTCTGCGCGGCGGTAACGCTCATGGACCCTAAGCGCAAAAACATCGACGGCAAGCCGTTTTTGATGGTCCTCTGGATATGCCCGGCAATGTCGATACTCGTAAACGGCATGGTATATGCCTATGCTCTCGGCAAAAAGATAAACATAACGACCTGCGTGCTGATCGGCTGCGGAATACTGTTTATAATCCTCGGCAACTATCTGCCGAAGTGCGGGCAAAACTATTCCATCGGCATAAAAACGCCTTGGGCCTTAAACGACGAGGACAACTGGCGTGCCACTCACCGTTTCGGAGGCAAGGTATTTGTGGCGGTCGGGGTTATAACCGTGATTTTGGCGTTTATCGTTACGAGTTCGTCGGTGCTTTTCTGGGTATATTTTGCGCTCATGATTCTCGCAAGCGCCACCCCGATGGTTTATTCCTACATCTACTATCTGCGGCACGGCAAGAAAGAGGATTAAATGTTTTCAGTTTCAACAATAATTTTTATGGCGGCGACGGCAATATTTTGCGTCGCAATGCCGGTGATTTTGGCGGTAATATTCAAAGCAAGGGTGAAAACCGCGCCTGTTTCGGCGCTTGTTGTCGGAGCAGCGGCGTTTATCATCTTCGCGCTTGTGCTTGAGCAGCTTCTCCACGCTATAATGCTTCCGCTCGTCTCGGGCAGCGATGTCGCATACATAATTTATGGCGCGCTTGCGGCGGGCATATTTGAGGAGACTGCCAGATTTTTGGCGTTCAAGACGGTTTTAAAAAATCATGATTCGCCGAAAACCGCGGTCATGTACGGAATCGGTCACGGCGGCTGCGAGGCGGTGATCATCTTGGGCATGACGATGATATCGGGCATAGTAATCGCGATAATCGTTAATTCAATGGGCATAGATGAGATGATAAAGCTCGCCTCGGCGGGCAGACCCGAGCTCGAAGAAACGGCAAGGCTTCAAATCGAATCGCTGGCGGCTTTCGGGCTTTCAAATATGATACTGTCGCTTTTTGAAAGGGCGATGACGATGGCGCTGCACGTCGCCTTGTCAGTCCTCGTTTTTGAGGGAGCAAGGGTCAAAGGCAGGGCGTGGCTCTATCCGGTGTGCATACTTGTTCATGCCGCTTGCGACGTGCCTGCGGTGATGTATCAGCGCGGAATTCTGGGGCTTGCGGCGGTCTATGCCGTAATGACCGTTCTGACAGCGGCGGCGTCGGTTTTCGCCGCGAGGTCATATAAGAGGCTGAGCCGAGCTTTGGAGCGGGTTGAATAAACCGCACATTCGGAGGGCTTATGGAAATTTTTGCGTTGATATTTGAAATCGTTATCCCGCCGATAATCATTCCGCTTGTGATGATAATAGCCGGCGCGAGCTTCATGACGGCGCTCCGAAAGAAATCAACCAAATTTACGGTTATCGCACCGAGATGTCCATGAAAAACAGGGACACATGGGAGTTTGCGCATAGATTTTACGGCAGGCTGAGCTTTGTATTCGGGCTGATCTTGCTTCCGCTGACCGTCGCGGCGATAGTTTTGCTTTCAAAACGATTCAGCGTCACAACCGCGGTTTTAGCGGTCGCGGGCGTTCAGATACTTCTGCTTTTGGCCTTGATACTTGCGACCGAAGTCGCGCTGAGAGTGAAATTTGACAAAGACGGAGGGAAAAGGGAGTGAGCTAAGGTATTCAATCTTCCCCTCTCACGAGGGCAAGATTTCATACTATCGTCTATCACCCCCCGCAGTACGTTTGTCTAAGAGGTAACAAAGCAAAGCCCCCGCCCCTTGAGGGGAGGGGGCGGCTCAATTGCTTCTATTCGTAGAAAGTGCGCCGAGGGTGGGGTGACTAAACTATAGCATCCATATTTTCCGGCAGAGGAAAATATGGATACCTTTTTACTCTCAGCGCGCAAAAATCCGCACGCACCTAATATAAACCCCATGGCGCGAGGCCGGATCAAAACGGCGCGGAGCGGCGTCGCGGCCGAAAAGGTTATACGCCCTTTTCTCGCCGCCGCAGGCCGTTACAAACACCGTGTGCAGAGACAGCTTTTTCGCGCCGTTCCAGAACGAGACGATATAGCAGCCGTCCTCGGAGAGGCTTTTTTCGCTCACGCTTTTCGCCCCGACCCCGAAGCGCTTTAAAACTCTTTTTATCGAAAAAGGGTTGCCGCCGAAAAAGCCGAACGGCCAAAGCGCCAGCGCGCCGAGGCGAAAATATGCCCGCTTGACCTCGTCAAAACCTCTCGGGCGGCCGAGAAATATAAGCGCGTTATATACCGCCGCGACCTCGCAGGCGCAAAGCTCGGCCGGCGCAAGATAAAGCCTTTTGCCCGAAAGCCGCGCCTGCCCGAAAATATAGGGCATTTTTTCGGAAATGGGATAAGCCGTGCCGAAAGCGCCGAAAACCGAAAGCGGCAGGCTCAGCGCCGACTGGATCCTCAGTAAAATCTCCAAAAGAAGCTGCAAAAACCTCATCGGTCGATCTCGGCTCCGTAATCTTTAAAGGCAATGTTCAAATCGACGTTTCCTTTCACGCCGGGGACCTTGCCGTCCGAGCGGTACTGCCAGATCTCCCACTTATAGGGCAGCGAGGGCGTGTCGTTATATTCCGCATACCAGATGTCATAGTCGCTCAGCCTCGCAAGGTCGTATTTCCATACGGTCGTTTTTTTGTTAGCATACAAAACGGTCTCATAGCCGGCGACCGCAAGCCGCTGAGCAAAAACAAGAAAGTTGTCGGTGAGCTGCTCGGGGTCGATATAGGCGGTTCGAGCAGTGTCTCCGTCGGGATCGCTGACGACCTCCCAGTCATATGCTATCGGGAAGGTTATGCCGTCAAAATCGTTCAGCGAGTCGATGACAAAATCGGCTTCCTCAAAGGCTTCCTCGGGGGTGAGCGCCTGAGAAAAGAAATAAACTCCGACCTGAAGCCCCGCGTCGAGCGCGCCTCTGATATTTTGGCGGAAATTCGTGTCCTCGTTTATCAGACCGGTGACATATCCGCGGTTGCCACAGCGTATCATCGCAAACTCAAAGCCCGCGTTTCTGACGGCTTCCCAGTCGATATCCCCCTGATAGACCGAAACATCGACGCCTGCGATATAATTCTCGGGCCCCGAATAGGTCATATAACCGGTCTCCTCGTCGGTCACGAACAGATCTGAGGCATAGGTGTTTCGCTCAACGCCCGCAACGATGGGCATTCTTATCGGCCCGTAATGCGAATCGTTGAGAATAAAGCCCTCCTCGCTGAGAGTGTGCTCATATTCCACCGACGGGTCGATTATGGTGTAGGTCGGCACCTCGACGACGACCTCTTTTTCAACCTCGACCACCTCGGGCACAACGGTTCCCTGCTCCATGCTCCAGCCGACCCCGACAACGATAAGCGCGATGCTCAAAAAAACAACGGCCGCCGCAAGCGAGATTATCGAGATTATGTATGCCTTAGCCGACGACTTCTCACGCCTTGCGCGCGCCTGCTCGGTTCTTAATGAAAGCTCCCTCAATTCGTCGTATACCTGCGCCGCCGAGGGCTGCCCGCTTCCGCTGAATTCCAACTTGTCTGCCATTTCTTTTTCCTTTCCGTAAAAACCACATTCGGGCCCTGCGACCCGTTCCAATCTTTTTCGACAATTTAAGTTTATCATATCGCCGAACGATTGTAAAGCGATTATCGGAAAATGCTTTCAAATAACCGAAATAATTTTGCATAACCCCTTGCAATCTTTGAAAAAGTGTGATACAATAACGATTGCCGACCCTGAGTCGGCAGCCCGGAGCAGTATCGAAGTGGTCATAACGGGCTCGACTCGAAAACTGATTGGATATTTTTGGAAAATTTCTCGGAAAGTGCTTTATTTTCGGGACTTTGTAGGCTTGGCAATTTTTCTGTTCTCTCTATCAGTTCTCTCCTGATTTTGAGGGACTAAAATTGAATAAATTTGGAGACGTATCGAAGTGGTCATAACGGGAACGACTCGAAATCGTTTGGCGGGTGATGAGCCTGCCCGTGGGTTCGAATCCCACCGTCTCCGCCACGGCGTCGCAAGCTTCATATCGCTTGCGGCGCTTTCTTCATGCTTCGCATTTGAAATCGCCGCTTCACTCATTCCGCGCGCAGACGCGATTATTTCTCCGTGAGACACCCGAGGCAATCGTTGTCGCCGAGGGCAGTCGAGCGGCAAGAAATAATGCTTCTGCATACGCCTTTACCCCCACAAACGCAGGCGTTTGCGGGGACCCCTGTCGCAAGCCGCATATCTTCTTACAGCGATTTAATGCCCAAACCGCTCATGAGCGCGCCCGCTGAATCAAGCTTAGAAGAATAGTCCAGATGAGCATAGATGTTAGCCGTTGTGCTGTAATCGCTATGTCCGAGCCATTCTTGGATCTGCTTCATCGGAACGCCGTTCGCCAAAAGAAGTGACGCGCAGCTGTGCCGGAGGTCGTGGAACCTTATCCGTCTCAAACCGTTTTCCTCTAACAGCTTTGGAAAGCTGTCGGTCAGATAGTGCGGCTTGATTAAATCTCCTATCTCCGTAACGCAGATATAGCCTAAGTATTCCTTATTATAGCTGCGCCCGCAAAGTCGGCGATTTTCTTCCTGCTCCTCTTTCAGCTCAAGCAGCCTTTCCCGCATAAACGGAACAAGCGGCAGCGTCCTAAGACTTGATTTGGTCTTGGTAGTATCTGATTCAACAAGCGTCAGCTTGCCGTCCACATTGCAGACCGTGACTGTGTGGCAGATTGTAATGGTGTTTTTGCCGAAGTCAATCGCGTCCCACCTAAGTCCTAACGCTTCACTTCTTCTAAGTCCGTAAAACGCGCCTAAGAGAATCGGAATTTCAATCTTTGTTCCTTTGGAAACCTCAAACAACCTGTTCATCTCGCCCGAATCGTAATACTGCCCGACAAACCGTTCTTTCTTTGGCAGAGTAACTTTTTCAGAGGGATTGGAATCAATCAAATCAAGCTTGATGGCATACTTTAATGCCGAATGGATATTTGCGTGGTAATGTTTGATTGACGACGCGCTCACTCTCTTTAACTCATCGAGATAAAATTCTTGAATATCTCTCGCCGTGAGCTTTTTGAGCGTTACCCTTTTCTTTCTGAAATACGGAGAGATTATGCTTTTAACAGCGTTGCAGTATGAAGAATATGTAGTTACCGCAATCGAGCCTTTGACAATTTCAAGCCACTGTTCAAGATACTCCGAAAACAGCAGGCTTTCGTCGGTCAGTTGCTTTTCCTCAACAAAATCTCTGCGAGCTTCAATCAGAAACTGTTCAGCCTTTTTCTTGTTGCCCTTAACAGGCAGTCCTGTAGCTATCCACTTAGTCTTTCTTTTGCCAAAAGCATCATGGCAATTCAAGACTGCATAGTAATAACCTTTCTTTTCACTTAAATGACCTGCTACCATATTCAATGCTCCTTTCAAGGCAGCAGATCCTCTCGCGCCTGATACATTTTAAGATTTCAGCGCATTTTTTAGGTTGCGCATTATCTAAATTATATCACAAACGCTTTGAATATGGAAGTAAATTTATCACTTTAAAGTGACGATTTTTCTGCTGCCTGTTTGTGCAAAATTATCAATTCTCACAATTTCCTATCCCAAGGTAAGTCAGAAGATGTATCTT